>NZ_JBNNWD010000004.1:0-551883 GCF_050280885.1 Pseudomonas sp. NPDC086566 | reverse complement strand
CGAGGCGCGCATTCTACGCTTTCCTCAGAGCCTGTCAAGCGTTTATTTTGAAGTTTTTTGCGAGAAACTCGTTTAGCTTCAAACACTTGGCTCGCCGCGATCTCTCGTAGCGGGAGGCGAATAATACAGCGTTTAAAACCGCTGTCAACCTTCATCTCAACCGCTATCGATCATTTGACCGAAGCCCTTCCAGCACCTGCCGAATCGTCTAACTCGTTGAATTTCAAGGAGTTTGTCGTTCCGATGTCGCTGGAAGTGGGGCGCATTATAAGGGGATTCGAAAGCGCGTCAACCTTTATTTCAAGAAACTTTAATATCGCTGAAAACAAAGCAAGGAGGCCTGTCGGCCTCCCCGCTTTGTTTCATCCCTTACAAGCTAGGGAACGCAAACTGCGAGGCCTCATGGCTGGAACGCTGCGGCCAACGCTGAGTGATCGCCTTGCGGCGGGTATAGAAGCGCACACCGTCCGGGCCATAGGCATGCAGGTCGCCGAACAGCGAACGCTTCCAGCCACCGAAGCTGTGGTACGCAACCGGTACCGGCAGCGGTACGTTGACGCCGACCATGCCCACTTCGATTTCGTCACAGAACAGGCGAGCCGCTTCACCGTCACGGGTGAAGATGCAGGTACCGTTGCCATACTCGTGATCGTTGATCAGCTGCATGGCCTGCTCCAGGCTGTTCACACGCACCACGCACAGCACTGGGCCGAAGATCTCTTCTTTATAGATGCGCATTTCCGGAGTCACGTTGTCGAACAGCGTGCCGCCAACAAAGTAGCCGTCTTCATTACCCGTTACACGCAAGCCACGACCATCCACCACCAGCTTGGCGCCAGCGGCAATGCCGTCGTCGATGTAACCGACAACCTTGTCACGGGCAGCAGCAGTCACCAGCGGGCCCATGTCCAGGCCGCAGGAAGTGCCAGCACCAATCTTCAGCGCCTTGATTTGTGGCTCCAGCTTGGCGATCAGCGCATCGGCAACCTGGTCACCCACGCAAACGGCCACCGAGATCGCCATGCAGCGCTCGCCACACGAACCGTAGGCAGCGCCCATCAGCGCGCTGACCGCATTGTCCAGGTCGGCATCAGGCATCAACACCGCGTGGTTCTTCGCACCGCCCAGGGCCTGTACGCGCTTGCCACGCTTGGTGCCTTCGGCATAGATGTATTCGGCAATCGGAGTCGAACCGACAAAACTCAGCGCTTTCACTTCCGGCGCTTCGATCAGTGCATCCACCGCTTCCTTGTCACCATGCACCACATTGAGAATGCCCTTGGGCAGGCCAGCCTCCAGCAGCAACTGAGCGATGAACAGGGTCGAACTCGGGTCACGCTCGGATGGTTTGAGAATGAAGGCGTTACCGCAGGCAATGGCCAGCGGGTACATCCACAGCGGTACCATGGCCGGGAAGTTGAAGGGCGTGATGCCAGCGACCACACCCAGTGGCTGGAAGTCAGACCAGGCGTCGATGTTCGGCCCGACGTTGCGGCTGTACTCGCCTTTCAGCACTTCCGGCGCCGCACAGGCGAACTCGACGTTCTCGATGCCACGCTTCAGTTCGCCGGCCGCGTCTTCGAGGGTCTTGCCATGCTCTTCGCTGATCATCTGCGAGATGCGGGCTTCGTTTTGCTCCAGCAGTTGCTTGAAGCGGAACATCACCTGGGCGCGCTTGGCCGGTGGGGTGTTGCGCCAGGCGGGGAAGGCAGCCTTGGCCGAATCAATGGCTTGCTGCACGGTCGCGCGGCTAGCCAGTTCGACCTTGCGCACTGCCTGACCGGTGGACGGGTTGAAGACATCGGCGGTGCGCTCACCCTTGGTAACCAGTTCGCCGTGAATCAGGTGCTGAACAATGCTCATGCAAAACTCCAGGTAAAGAAAGTTGAGGCAGGCGCGTGATGGTTCACGCGCCCTGCGTCAAAAGCGGAAGGATCAGTCGATCTGGTTCAGGGTTTCGCCGACCGCGTCGAACAGGCGGTCCAGTTCCTGCGGCTGGGTATTGAAGGTTGGGCCGAACTGCAGGGTGTCGCCACCGAAGCGCACATAGAAGCCGGCTTGCCACAGCTTCATGGCGGCTTCGTAAGGACGCACGATGGCATCGCCATCGCGGGCGGCGATCTGGATCGCGCCGGCCAGGCCGTAGTTACGGATGTCGACGATGTTCTTGGTGCCCTTCACGCCATGCAGCAGCTTCTCGAAGTGCGGTGCCAGTTCGGCAGCCGACTGCACCAGGCTCTCCTTCTGCAACAGATCGAGCGCGGCAAGACCGGCGGCGCAGGCTACCGGGTGCGCCGAGTAGGTGTAGCCGTGGGGGAATTCCACCGCATATTCCGGCGTCGGCTGGTTCATGAAGGTCTGGTAGATCTCACGGGTGGCGATGACCGCACCCATCGGGATGGCACCGTTGGTGACCTGCTTGGCGATGCACATCAGGTCAGGGGTGACACCAAAGGCCTCGGAACCAGTCATGGCGCCCATACGGCCAAAGCCTGTGATCACTTCGTCGAAGATCAGCAGGATGTTGTGCTGGGAGCAGATTTCACGCAGGCGCTTCAAGTAGCCCTTCGGCGGCGGCAGCACGCCGGCAGAACCCGCCAAAGGCTCGACGATCACCGCTGCGATGTTCGAGGCGTCGTGCAACTCGATCAGCTTGAGCATTTCGTCCGCCAGGGCGATACCGCCCTCTTCCGGCAGGCCTTTGGAGAAGGCGTTAGCGGGCAGCACGGTGTGCGGCAGGTGGTCGACGTCCAGCAACTGGCCGAACATCTTGCGGTTACCGTTGACGCCACCCAGGCTGGTGCCGGCAATGTTCACGCCGTGATAACCACGGGCACGGCCGATGATCTTGGTCTTGGTGGCCTGGCCTTTCAGGCGCCAGTAGGCACGCACCATCTTCAGCGCAGTGTCGCAGCACTCGGAGCCGGAGTTGGTATAGAAGACGTGGTTCAAGTCGCCCGGGGTCAGCTCGGCGATCTTCTCGGCCAGCTGGAAGGACAGCGGGTGGCCGAACTGGAACGCCGGGGAATAATCGAGTGTACCGACCTGGCGTGCGACCGCTTCGGTGATTTCCTTGCGGGTATGCCCGGCGCCGCAGGTCCACAGGCCAGACAGGGCGTCGAAGATCTTGCGCCCCTTGTCATCGACCAGGTAGTTGCCTTGGGCCGCCACGATCAGGCGCGGGTCGCGCTGGAAGTTACGGTTGGCGGTGTAGGGCATCCAGTGGGCATCCAGCTTCAGCTGGCTGGCGATGCCCGCGGTTGCGGTTTCAGGCATGTTCATCGGCGGTTCCTCGGAAGACGATTAGGCAACGATGGATGTTGTTGCAGCTAAATTCGCACGCGGATAAAGTCTGAAAAAGCCTACATTTCTAATCTTCAGGTAGCGCAAGACTAAACATATGAGCAGACGACCCGACCCTCTCGCACAAGTGAGCGATTTCGACATCCGCCTGCTGAAAATCTACCGAAGCGTGGTTGAATGTGGCGGTTTTTCCGCTGCGGAGAACGTGCTGGGGATTGGCCGCTCGGCCATCAGCCAGCAGATGAACGACCTGGAGCAACGCCTGGGCCTGCGCTTGTGTCAGCGTGGTCGTGCCGGTTTCTCGCTGACCGAGGAAGGCCGCGAGGTCTATCACTCGGCATTGCAGCTGCTCAGTGCCCTGGAAACCTTCCGTACCGAGGTCAACGGCCTGCACCAGCACTTGCGCGGCGAGCTGAACATCGGCCTTACCGACAACCTGGTCACCCTGCCGCATATGCGCATCACCCATGCCTTGGCCGAACTCAAGGACCGCGGCCCGGATGTGCGCATCCAGATCCGCATGATCGCCCCCAGCCAGGTGGAGCAAGGGGTACTGGACGGCAGCCTGCATGTCGGTGTGGTCCCCCAGACCAGCCCGCTGTCCGGCCTGGAATACCAACCCCTGTACAGCGAACGGTCACAGCTCTACTGCGCGGTTGGCCACCCCTTGTTCTACGCCGACAACCAGCAGATCGACGATGACCGCCTCAACAGCCAGGAAGCGATTGCGCCAACCTTCCGCCTGCCTGCGGAAATCCAGGCGCACTACCAGGCGCTCAACTGCACTGCCAGTGCCTCGGACCGCGAAGGCATGGCGTTCCTGATCCTCACCGGGCGCTATATCGGCTACCTGCCCGACCACTACGCCACGTTCTGGGTTCAACAAGGCCGCCTGCGTGCACTCAAGCCTGCGCAACGCTTCTATGACCTGAGCCTGAGCTGGGTGACGCGCAAAGGGCGGCGACCGAACCTGGTACTGGAAAGCTTCCTGGAAAGCCTGGCTGCGACACGTTGATGCCAGCTTCTGACGCTAAGGCTTGTCACGCCAGCACAGGCAGGTAATCTTGTCCGACATTCGTTGCCACAGACCTGTCCGGAATCGTCCATGACCCTAGAAGTCCCTGCGCATCGCCTCGCCGCCTCTGGCAAGCCCGCCGGCCGCATCCGCCAGAAGAACGAACAGGCCATCATCCAGGCCGCCGAAGACGAATTCGCCCGCCATGGGTTCAAAGGCACCAGCATGAACACCATCGCGCTGAAAGCCGGCTTGCCCAAGGCCAACCTGCATTACTACTTCACCAACAAGCTCGGCCTCTATATCGCCGTGCTGAGCAACATCATCGAGCTGTGGGACAGCACCTTCAATGCCCTGAGCGTCGATGACGACCCAGGCGAAGCGCTGAGCCAGTACATCCGCACCAAGATGGAGTTCTCCCGGCGCAACCCGCAGGCCTCGCGCATCTTCGCGATGGAGGTGATCAGCGGTGGCACCTGCCTGACCGAGTATTTCAGCGCCGACTACCGCGAATGGTTCCGCGGGCGGGCCGCCGTGTTCCAGTCCTGGATGGACGCCGGCAAGATGGATCCGGTCGACCCGGTGCATCTGATCTTCCTGCTCTGGGGCAGCACCCAGCACTATGCCGACTTTGCCACCCAGATCTGCCAGGTTACCGGCCGCAGCCGCCTGACCAAGCAAGACATGGAAGATGCCAGCAACAACCTTATCCACATCATTCTCAAGGGGTGCGGCATAAAGCCGAGTGCCTGACGTTCATCTATGCCTTCTACCCTGCTCGACCTCTGCGAATTTCGCGAGGAAATCCGCAAGAGCCGCTTCATCACCCTGGCCAGCCCGATCAACAGTGCCGCCGAGGCGATGAGCTTCATCGAGCGCCACAGTGACTTGGCCGCCACCCACAACTGCTGGGCATGGAAAATAGGCGGGCAATACCGCAGCAATGACGATGGCGAACCGGGCGGTACTGCCGGAAGGCCGATCCTGGCGGCCATCGAAGCACAGGACTGCGACCAGGTCGTGGTGCTGGTGATTCGCTGGTACGGCGGTATCCAGCTGGGCACCGGCGGGCTGGCGCGCGCCTATGGCGGTGGCGCCAACAAGTGCCTGCAGCAAGCGCCCAAGCGCCTGCTGGTCCAGCGCAGCGAGTACACCTGCAGTTGTACCTTCAGCGAACTGGCTCTGGTGAAACTGCGCCTGGCAGAAGTGGATGGCCTGGTGCTCGACGAGCAATTCACCGCCAATGGCGTCGACCTGCATATCGCTGTGGGCGAAGCGTGCCTGGCCGTATTGCAACAGCAACTGGCGGACCTGAGCCGGGGCCGAATTCTCCTCGAGACACGCTGAGGTTGCCCACATCTACTGTGGGCCGGCCTGTGGATAAGCTTGGGGCACTCCGATACAGGCCAAGCGCTGCAAGGCCTCAAGGCCGTTGATCATATTTTGATCACTGTTTCATGACAGCAGTAAGCGACTGAGTCTTCAGAAGTTATCCCCAATGTGTCTGCCAGACTGCACAACCCCGGTCGTGGCGCTTGCACACATTTACTGTGGACGAGCCTGTGGATAACCCGTTAGCCAACAAGCCAGACACCCGCCCGCTCAAGGCCAGACGCACTTGTACATTTTTTAGCCAATCGTGAAGCAGGCGAGGCATACGTCCGAACTCTGCAGTATGCTCAATTCCTTTTCCTACACCGATAAAGGAATGTTCCTATGGCATCCTCCAGAACTGCCCTCATCATCGGCGCTTCCCGCGGTCTCGGCCTGGGCCTGGTACAACGCCTGCACGAAGACGGCTGGAACATTGTTGCAACCGTGCGTAACCCTCAACAGCCAGGCGCCCTGGCCGATGTTCCCGGCGTGCGCATCGAGCAACTGGAAATGAACGACACCACCCAGCTCGATGGCCTCCAGCAACGCCTGCAAGGCCAGCTGTTCGACTTGGTCTTCATCAACGCCGGGGTCATGGGGCCCCTGCCGCAAGACCTGGAGACCGTAAACTCTCAGGCCATTGGTGATCTGTTCATGACCAATGCCGTGGCCCCGATCCGCGTCGCCCGGCGCCTGGCCGGCCAGGTACGCGAAGGCAGTGGTGTGCTCGCGTTCATGAGTTCGATCCTCGGCAGCGTGACCATCCCCGACGGTGGCGAGATCTGCCTGTACAAGGCCAGCAAGGCCGCGCTCAATTCGATGATCAACAGTTTCGTGGTCGATCTGCAGCGCCCCGACCTGTGCGTACTGGCCATGCACCCGGGCTGGGTGAAGACCGACATGGGTGGCGAAAACGCCGAGATCGACGTGCTCACCAGCACCCGTGGCATGCTCGAACAGATCAAGGCGCAAAGCGGACACGGTGGCCTGCGCTTCATCAACTACAAAGGCGAATCACTCACCTGGTGAGGTGAATACCGACCGGCCGGGCGCAATGCCCGGCCAGGCCCTGTAGAATGGCGGCAACCGTACCTGATTCGAGACGCCCTCCTTATGTATGACTGGCTGAATGCCCTGCCCAAGGCAGAACTGCACCTGCACCTTGAAGGCTCGCTGGAACCCGAGCTGTTGTTCACCCTGGCCGAGCGCAACAAGATCGCCCTGCCATGGAACGACGTGGAAACCCTTCGTGGCGCCTATGCGTTCAACAACCTCCAGGAGTTTCTCGACCTGTATTACCAAGGCGCAGACGTGCTGCGCACCGAACAGGACTTCTACGACCTGACCTGGGCTTACCTGCAACGCTGCAAGGCGCAGAATGTGGTCCATACCGAACCGTTCTTCGACCCGCAGACCCACACCGACCGTGGCATCCCGTTCGAGGTCGTGCTCAACGGCATCAACCAGGCGTTGAAAGACGGTCGCGAGCAACTGGGTATCAGCAGCGGCCTGATCCTGAGCTTCCTGCGCCACCTGAGCGAAGACGAGGCGCAAAAAACCCTCGACCAAGCGCTGCCCTTCCGCGACGCGTTCATTGCCGTCGGCCTGGACAGTTCGGAAATGGGCCACCCACCCAGCAAGTTCCAGCGGGTATTCGACCGTGCCCGCAGCGAAGGCTTCGTGGCCGTTGCCCACGCCGGTGAGGAAGGCCCACCCGAGTACATCTGGGAAGCCCTCGACCTGCTCAAGATCAAGCGTATCGACCACGGTGTACGCGCCATCGAAGACGAACGCCTGATGCAACGCATCATCGACGAGCAGATCCCGCTCACCGTCTGCCCGTTGTCTAACACCAAGCTCTGCGTGTTCGACCACATGAGCCAGCACAACATCCTCGACATGCTCGAGCGTGGCGTGAAGGTGACGGTGAACTCGGACGACCCTGCCTACTTCGGCGGTTACGTCACCGAGAACTTCCATGCTCTGCACACTCACCTGGGCATGACCGAAGACCAGGCCCGTCGACTGGCGCAAAACAGCCTGGATGCTCGCCTGGTCTGATGCGTCAACCGACCTGCAAGGTCGTTACGCGGGCAATACGGTTGATCTGCTGCACGCCCTCGGCGGATATCTGTAGTACCCGCGTGCCTTCAGGCTCGCGAATCCAGCCAGACTGCAGAAACAGTTTGAGCAATGCCTGACCAAGGCTGCCACCCATGTGTGGCCCTTGGTCGCTCCACTCATTGCAGTGGCAAATCACACAACCGCGCTGCTGCCCGGTAGCCAGTGCGTCTATGTAAACGCCTATGGCGGCCAACTGTGTTCGCCCCTCCTCGCTGACCATCAGCTCCCGCTCGTTGCCCTCCAGCCAGCCCGCCACCACCAGCCGGTGGTACAACTCGCCTGCCAGCTCCCCACCCAGGTGATCGCCACATCGACGCGCCCTGCGCATCGACATGGGCAACTGCAGCACCTCTGTGCGTCGCCCTTTCGCCGACGCCAACTGGACGCTGGCCAACGCTTCGACGGCTACGCCCACCTGAGGTGTGGCGAGTCGGAAGTAGCGCTTGCGCCCGCGTGCCTCCAGCCTGAGCAGGCCAGCCGAAGACAGCAACGACAGGTGAGCACATGCTGAAGACGAGCTCAGCCCGGCCATCATCGCCAATTCATCGGTCGGCCGCGGTGTGCCATCGATTAGCGCCCACAACATTGCGCTACGCTTGGGGTCGGCCATCAGGCCGGCAATCTGACTGATACTGCTGACTGCATTCATGTCCCTGTATCTCCCCGCATGATCACGTCTGGTTTCCAAAGGCCAGCGTTGGCTACGCTGATCGCCTCTCAAGCAAACTGCCAAGGCGCCAGTATAAGCCGCACCAACGGCCCTCCCGGCAGCCCTGCGCATGCTCAGGCAGACTCATCAGGCGTTGGGTGGGGCAACCCTTACATCAGTCAAAGTCGCCAAGACGTGGTACAGAAGGGAAAATACAGGGCATGAGGAAGGATGGCCCAACGAGGAGAACGACTCTGCTGACAGCGCACTTCCTCAAATAGCGCAAATCAAAGCGAAGCTTCCTCATCAACCCAGGCATGTCCACTGGAAACGTCGGACAGGCCATAGCGAATGGTGCCCAGACCGCCAGTCAGGACATCCATCCAAGTCATGGCGCCAGGAGACTCCAGCGCTAAACTTGATTCGCTCTCCCCCGATCGGAGGTATGCCGCAGTGAAAATTGTCGTCAGTGCGTCGAGCCGCAACCCTGACTGCCCGTGGCAGGTGAGGCTGGACCAGCATGTGGTGAGTTTCCGCAGCGAGGCAGAAGCACGTGCCTTCGTCGCCACCCTGGAAACCCGCCTGCAGGCACCTCACCCGCTCATGCTGGACGCTTGGCCTGCAAACGCCGGGTCAACAGCGCGACACTGACCACCAGTGCCCCGCACAGGCTGATCACCAACGTCATGGGCACGGCACTGCCATCATGCAGCACGCCGACCAGCGAGGCCGCACCGGCCGCGACGCTGAATTGCAGGCAACCCATCAATGCCGAAGCACTGCCTGCCCGTGCGCCCTGGCCACTCATGGCGCAGGCCGACGCATTGGGGATGATGCACCCCAGGCTGGCAATGCAGACGAACAGCGGTACCAGCAATGGCCACAACTGCGCCGGGCGCAGGGCTGCCACGCCAAGCAATACCAGGCCTGCTGCCAAGTACAGCCAGACCGCCCGTACCAACAGGAATGCCGGGCCTCGCTTGGCCAGCAGGCGCGCGTTGACCTGGGCGACCAGAATGAAACCGGCCGCGTTGGTACCGAACAGCCAGCCATAGTGCTCTGCGGGTACACCATAGAGTTTGATGAATACGAAAGGTGAACCGGCGATGTAGGCGAACATCCCGGCAATGGCGATACCGCCGGTCAAGGCATGGCCGATGAACACACGATCAGTCAACAACCGCAGGTACTGACGCAATGCACCTGACAGCGGCTGGCGCGGCATGTTGGCCGGCAGGCTTTCCGGCAGGCCCAGGCTTACCGCCAGCAGACTGGCCGCACTGAACAGGCTCAGCGCCAGGAAAATCGACTGCCAACCGGCCAGGTTCACCAGGACCCCGCCCAGCATCGGCGCAAGAATGGGGGCCAGGCCCATCACCAGCATCAACTGCGAGAACACCTTGGCCGATGCCACCGGGTCGCACTTGTCACTGACGATGGCCCGCGACAGGACCATGCCAGCGCAGCCGCCAAGCGCCTGGACAAAGCGCGCCACGATCAAGGTGTCGAGGTTGGGGGCGTAAGCACAGGCCAGTGAGGCCAGGGTGAACAGCGCCACGCCGAACAACAGCGGCTTGCGTCGGCCGAAGCGGTCCGCCACCGGCCCATAGGCCAGTTGGCCGATCGACAGGCCGAGGAAATAGGCCGCCAGGGTGGCCTGTACATGTTTTTCATCGGTGGCAAACGCCTGCGCCATGGCCGGGAAGGCGGGCAGGTAAAAGTCGATCGCCAAGGGCCCGAACGCACTCAGTGCGCCCAGGATCAGGACCATTCGCAGGTTCATCAGGAATCCATAGCAGGCTAAGCAAGCTGCCAAGTCTACCTGTAGGAGCGGCCCTCAGCATGAAAACATTTGCAACAAAACAGGGCCGCAGTGCGGCCCCTCGGTTCAGGCCACTTCAGCCTGGTAGCCTTCCGCACGAATAGCCGCCAATACCTGCTCCGAGGCCAGCGAGCTTTGCACCCGCACTTGCTGGCCAGGCAGATCGACTTCCACGATGGCCTGCGCATCCTGCTCCTGTACCGCACGCGTCACGGCTTTCATGCAATGGCCACAGGTCATGCCTTGAACATTGAACACTTGCATGGGGACCACCTCCTTCAGGGTTTTACCCAGTTTCAAGCTTGCCATCGGGGCAAGGTCAAGTTCTGCGTGAAACGGCCGGGCTGGAAATCCGTGCGGACCTCGGCCAAGCTGCGCCTTTGACGATTCGTGCAAGCAGGAGATTCTTCATGTTCAGGACAGCAGTGGGCGTTGTCGGGCTGTTGGCCGCACTGACGGCCGTGCCGCCGGCCAGCGCCGAGGGCAACTCGGACTACAGCGTGCTGATCATTTCCCGGGAACGCCTGGAAGTGGCCACGAGCTGCGAAATCGGCGTGTACCTCAACGATCAGCTCTCAGGGCGCGTCTTCCAGGAACAGTCCACTTCCTTCAACCTGCCGCCCGGCCCGATCGATGTTCGTCTGCGCCTGTTGCCCGGGCAGATGCCAGGGTGTGCCCCCGGTATCGAGGACCAACGCAGCACGCGGCTCAACCTGCAAGCAGGCCAGATCAGCAAGTACCGCATCGCCATGGGCCAACAGGGCCTTGAACTGAAGCGAGCCGGCCTGGGCTATTGACCTTCCCCGCGTGGCAAGGTTGATGCTGATGCTCCAGCCCTGCCAAGGAGGAGAGCCATGCCCGCATCTACCACGTTCAACCTGCCGATCTCCGGCATGACCTGCGCCAGCTGTGCGGGCCGTGTCGAGCGCGCCTTGCAGAAAGTCAGCGGCGCTGACCAGGTCAGCGTCAACCTCGCCACCGAACAAGCCAGGGTCCAGGCCCCGGCCGACAGCCTGCCAGCCCTGGTCGAAGCCGTGCGCGGCGCGGGCTATGGCGTACCCACCCGAACCGTGGAGCTGCAGATCAGCGGCATGACCTGCGCCAGCTGCGTCGGCCGCGTCGAGCGCGCCCTCGGCAAACTGGCGGGGGTGGAACAGGTCAGCGTCAACCTGGCCAGCGAGCGAGCCTACCTTGAAGTGCTGGAGGCGCTCGATGACCAGCTGTTGATCGCCACTGTCGAAAAAGCCGGCTACGGCGCCAGTCTGCCGCAAGCGGCCAAAGATGATCACCACGATGCCCAACGGCGCCTGCGCAATGAGCGTCTGGCCGTCGCTGCCGCGCTGTTGCTGGCCCTGCCATTGGTGCTGCCGATGCTGGTGCAGCCATTCGGCCTGCACTGGATGCTGCCTGCCTGGGCACAGTTCGCGCTGGCCACCCCGGTGCAGTTCATTCTCGGCGCACGCTTCTATAAGGCCGCCTACAAAGCCGTGCGGGCCGGTGCCGGCAACATGGACCTGCTGGTCGCACTGGGCACCAGCGCAGGGTACGGCCTGAGCCTGTACCAATGGGCCAAGGCCCCGGCCGGAATGGCCCCCCACCTTTACTTCGAGGCCTCGGCGGTAGTCATTGCCCTGGTATTGCTGGGCAAGTACCTCGAAAGCCGGGCCAAGCGCCAGACCGCCAGTGCCATTCGCGCCCTCGAAGCCCTGCGCCCGGAACGTGCCGTGCGCGTCATCGACGGCCGCGAAGAAGACGTGGCAATTGCCCAACTGCGCCTTGGTGACCTGGTTCTGGTCAAGCCCGGCGAGCGCTTCCCGGTCGACGGTACGGTGGAGGAAGGCAGCAGCCATGCCGACGAAGCATTGATCAGCGGTGAGAGCCTGCCGGTCCCCAAGCAACCTGGCGACAGTGTCACCGGCGGTGCCATCAACGGCGAAGGCAGGCTGCTGGTGCGTACTCAGGCACTGGGTACGGAAACCGTGCTGGCGCGTATCATCCGTCTGGTAGAGGACGCACAAGCCGCCAAGGCACCGATCCAGAAACTGGTCGATCGCGTCAGCCAGGTGTTCGTGCCCGCCGTGCTGGTGCTGGCATTGCTCACCTTGGTTGGCTGGTGGCTGGCGGGTGCACCGCTGGGGACTGCGCTGATCAATGCGGTCGCCGTGCTGGTCATCGCCTGCCCCTGTGCCCTGGGCCTGGCCACGCCAGCAGCGATCATGGCCGGCACCGGTGTGGCCGCCCGCCACGGCATCCTGATCAAGGACGCCGAAGCGCTGGAGCGGGCCCATGCGGTCAACCGCGTGGTGTTCGACAAGACCGGCACCCTCACCTCCGGCAGCCCGCGCATCGTCCACAGCCAGGCACTGGACGGAGATGGCGCCGACCTGCACCGCCTGGCCGGTGCCCTGCAGCGCGGCAGCGAACACCCTTTGGCCAAGGCGGTACTGGATGCCTGCGCCGAGCAAGGCCTCGAAGTACCCGCCGTCACTGACAGCCAGTCGCTTACCGGTCGCGGTATTGCCGGGCGTGTGGAAAGCCGCGAGCTGGCGCTGGGCAATCGCCGGCTGCTCGACGAAAGCGGCCTGCAACCCGGCGCACTGGCAGCCAGCGCTCAAGCCTGGGAAGCCGAAGGCCGTACCTTGTCGTGGCTCATCGAGCGCGGTACGGCGCCTCGCGTGCTCGGCCTGTTCGCCTTTGGCGATAGCCTCAAACCGGGCGCCGAGCAGGCCATCGCTGCCCTGCACGCCCGCCACATCAGCAGCCACCTGCTGACCGGCGACAACCGCGGAAGTGCCAAGGTGGTGGCCGATGCCCTTGGCATTGACGACGTGCACGCCGAAGTACTGCCGGCCGACAAGGCCGCCACCGTGGCCACCCTGAAAAACAACGGTGTGGTGGCGATGGTCGGCGACGGCATCAACGATGCCCCGGCCCTGGCCGCTGCCGACATCGGCATCGCCATGGGCGGCGGCACTGACGTGGCCATGCAGGCTGCCGCCATCACCCTGATGCGCGGTGACCCACTGCTGGTGCCCGCCGCGCTGGAGATCAGCCGCAAGACCTATGCAAAAATCCGTCAGAATCTGTTCTGGGCCTTCATCTACAACCTGATCGGCATTCCCCTGGCCGCTCTTGGCTATCTCAACCCGGTACTGGCCGGCGCCGCCATGGCGCTGTCCAGCGTCAGCGTGGTCAGCAATGCCCTGTGGCTGAAGACCTGGAAACCCACCAGCACCTCGCAGGAGGCCCGATGAACATTGGCCAGGCCGCCCGCCGCAGCGGGCTCAGCACCAAGATGATCCGCTATTACGAATCCATCGGCCTGCTCAAGCCGGCTACCCGCAGCGACAGCGGCTACCGCGTGTACCAGGCCGAAGACTTGCACAGCCTGGCCTTCATCAAGCGCTCCCGTGACCTCGGGTTTTCCCTGGAAGAAGTGGGCAAGCTGCTGACCTTGTGGCAGGACCGCGGCCGTGCCAGCGCCGACGTCAAGGCGCTGGCCATGCAGCACATCGATGGGCTGAACCGGCGTATCGAGGAGCTGGTGAGCCTGCGTGACACGCTGGGCGATCTGGTTGCCCACTGCCAGGGGGATGACCGCCCGGACTGCCCGATTCTGAAGGACCTGGCCAACGGCGCAGGCTGCTGCCATTGAAAGCGTGCGGCGTGCTCGGATCGGCACGTCGCACACCTTTGGTATGCCATATTAGCCTAAAGCCGACCGAATAGTCGCCAAATGCGACTTCGCCCAATAAATACGGGCACTTTCACTAAAAATTCCCCGGATGCTGCCGATGCAGTGGCTACCTGCCTCGCGTGCAAAAAAAACAAACCCCGGGAGCGTCGATGAACATCAAACAGAAACTGACATGGGCCTTCGCGATCATCGCGGGCTTGCCCATCGTCCTCGTAGCCACCTTGGTGGTCATCAACCTGCGCGGCGAAGCGCGTGACGGTTTCCTCGACAGCAGCAGCCGGGAAATCCGCCAGGTCAGCAACGCGATGAACATCTTCTTCCAGGGCATCGACCAGAATGTCGATTACCTGGCCTCGCAACCGATGGTGGCGGCCACGGGTAACAACCTGAACAAGTTCATGAGCGCCAACCCGTCCTACGAGCTGGGCGATCAGGACAAGCAACTGCTGGCATTTTTCACACGCCTGGCAGAAACCCACCCTGGCTATGCCTACGTCGCCTACGGGGTGAATGACGGCGGCTACGTCGGCTGGCCCGCCGGGCAGAAGTTCGTCAACTATGACCCGCGCCCGCGTCCCTGGTACCAGCTGGCCATGGCCAACCCTGGCAAGACCGTGCGCACCGGCGCCTATTACTGGGCTGCCGACGATGCCGTGCTGATCAGCACCGTGCGCGCCGTGGCCAACCAGCTCGGCAACCCCGGTGGTGTAGTCAACATCGACGTGTCGCTCAAGGGCCTGACCGAGATCGTCAAGCAGATCAAGCTGGGCGAAAGCGGCTACCTGATGCTGGTGGAAAACAACGGCAACGTGATGGTCGACCCACGCGACGCCAGCCACAACTTCAAGCAGCTGGCCAGCTTCGGCGAGGGCTACGCCGAACTGGCCAAGGCCGGCAAGGGCCTGGTCGAGGTCGAGATCAACGGCGAGCGTTACATGGCCAACGTCTACCCCGACGAAAAACTCGGCTGGACCTTCATCGGCCTCATCCAGCAGGGCGAAGTGATGCAGACCACCACCCGCCTGACTTGGCTGATCGGCGCCATCGCCCTGGTACTGGCGGCGCTGTTCGCGGTGGTCGGCACCGCCTTCGCCAAACTCATCGTGCGCCCGATCAACAGCGTCACCAGCGGCCTGGAAGACATTGCCCAGGGCGAAGGCGACCTGACCCGCAACCTCGACGTGCGCGGGCGCGACGAAACCGCGCAACTGGCCAACTGGTTCAACCAGTTCCTGGGCGCCATCCGCAGCCTCATCCAGCATATCGGCTCGGCCGCCAGCAAGATCCTCAGCACTTCCAGCAGCTCCACCCGGGTTTCCAGTGACATGGCCGAGGCTGCCGGGCGCCAGCGAGAAGCAGTGGACATGGTCTCCACCGCGTTCCACGAAATGGTCGCCACCGCCAACGAAGTCGCCCGCTCTTGCAGCCAGGCCGCACAGTCGGCCGACAGCGGCCAGCAGCAAGCCCGCGAAGGCCAGCAGCAGATCGACGCGGCCGTCAACAGCGTCGACCGCCTCAGCCAGGAGATCGAACAGTCGGCCCAGTCGATCCAGCAACTGGAGCGCGACAGCAACGCCATCCAGTCAATCCTCGGCACCATTCGCTCGATTGCCGAGCAGACCAACCTGCTGGCACTCAACGCAGCCATCGAAGCGGCCCGGGCCGGTGAACAGGGCCGGGGCTTTGCCGTGGTGGCCGACGAGGTGCGGGCATTGGCCAAGCGCACGGCCGACTCCACCGCGGAAATCGATGGTTTGCTAGGCAACCTGGCCAGCCGCACCGCCGAGGTAGCCGAGCAGATGCATGCCAGCATTGAAGTGTCGCAGCAGTCGGTCAGCCGCATAGGCTTGGCCCGTGACAGTTTCGGGCAGATTCGCGAGTCGGTGGATATCATTCGTGACATGAACACGCAGATCGCCACGGCGGCGGAAGAGCAGCACCAGGTGGCCGAGGACATCAACCGCCATATCAGCCAGATTCATGGCGATGCGCAGTTGGTGGCGGAACTGGCCCAGGCGGCGCGTCAGGACTCCGAGAGCCTGGCCGGGCTGTCCAATGAACTGGACTCGCTGGTGCGTCGCTTCCGCACTTGAACCCACCTGACCCGGCCTCTTCGAGGGCTCGCCCGCTCCCACTTTGATCGGCGTAGCACGGACTTTGTGGGAGCGGGCGAGCCCGCGAAGAGGCCGGGTCAGGCAACATCAAAGCCTCAATTCCCCGGGAGTCGCCCCGAACAACTGCTTGAAGGCCGCGATGTACGCCGAGGTCGAATCATAGCCACAACCCAGCGCGGCATCGGTCACACTCTCCCCCGCCTCCAGCAACGCCAGCGATGACAGTAGCCGCATCCGCTGGCGCCAGTTGCGAAAACTCAACCCGGTCTCGCGCTGGAACAGCCGCATCAAGGTCTTTTCCGAGCATCCCAACTGCACCGCCCACTGCTGCAAGGTCTGCACCTGGTCCGGCGCGGCGATCAGCCCGTTGCACAGCGCCAGCAACCCGGGGTGCCGCGGCAACGGCAGCGAGAACCCCACCTCGGGCAAGGTGCGCAACTGATCGAGCAACACGGCCACCAGGCGGCCTTCGGCACTGTCACCCTCGGCGTATTCCGCCGGGAACAGGCAAAACTGCTTGATCAATTCCCGCGCCAGCGCTGTCACTTCCAGGACCCGGCAGTGCGCCGGTGCCCAGGGGCAGGCATCACGGCGGATGTACAGGCTGCGCATTTCAGCCTGCCCGGAGGTAACCACTTCATGTTCGGCATCGGCCGGTATCCACACGCCCCACTGCGGTGGGGCGAAGTAGCTGCCATCGTCGGTATACACCCCCAATACGCCGCTGATGGCATAGGAAAACTGCACCCAGTCATGGCTGTGGCGAGTGGTCCAGGACCCCGCGCCAAGGCTTTCGGCGCGGGCATAGAGTGGCCGGGGCAACTGCTCCAGGGCAGGAATGGCACGCGGATGTCCGATCGTCTGCATAGCGAATTCTTGTAGTTCTGAGCAGACAAGCCTAACAGAGATCGGCACCGCCCCTCGTTCAACGCTCGACGATCACCGTCACCCCTTGCCCGCCCGCAGCGCAGATGGAGATCAAGCCACGTCCTTTCCCCGCTTTTGCCAGCAACTTCGCCAGGTTGGCCAAGATCCGCCCACCGGTCGCGGCGAACGGGTGGCCTGCCGCCAACGAGCTGCCTTTGACGTTGAGCTTGCTGCGATCGATGGCGCCAAGCGGTGCCTCAAGCCCCAGCTTCTCCCGGCAGTACCCGGCATCCTCCCAGGCCTTGAGGGTGCACAGCACCTGGGCCGCAAAGGCTTCGTGGATTTCGTAGTAGTCGAAGTCCTGCAAGGTCAGGCCATTGCGTGCCAGCAGGCGCGGTACTGCGTACACCGGGGCCATCAGCAGCCCTTCGCGGCCGGTGACGAAGTCCACTGCGGCGGTTTCGCCATCGATCAGGTAGGCCAGTACTGGCAGCCCCTGCTGTTGAGCCCATTGCTCGCTGCCAAGCAGCACCATCGAGGCGCCATCGGTCAGCGGCGTGGAGTTGCCCGGCGTCAACGTGCCCAGCCCACTGCGGTCGAAGGACGGCTTGAGCTTGGCCAGTTGCTCCAGAGTCAGGTCAGTACGCAGGTTGTTGTCCCGCGAGAGGCCAAGGAAGGGCGTCAACAGGTCATCCTGCCAGCCTTCGCTGTATGAGGCCGCCAAGCGCTGGTGGCTGTGCAGCGTCAGCGCGTCCTGGTCGGCGCGGTCAATCCCCCAGCTTTGCGCCATGCGTTCGCAATGCTCGCCCATCGACAGGCCGGTACGCGGTTCGCCATTGCGCGGCAGTTCGGGTTTCAGATGGCCCGGGCGCAATTGCAGGAACGGCTTGAGTCGCTCAGCCAGGGCCTTGCCGCGATTGGCTTGCAGGAGGATGCGCCGCAGCCCCTCATTGACGCCGATCGGGGCATCGGACGTGGTGTCGACGCCACCGGCGATACCGCTGTCGATCTGCCCGAGGGCAATCTTGTTGGCCACCAGCAGCGCCGCTTCCAGGCCCGTGCCACAGGCCTGCTGGATATCGTAGGCCGGCGTCTGCGGCGACAGGCGCGAACCGAGCACGCACTCCCGGGTCAGGCTCATGTCACGCGAGTGCTTGAGTACCGCCCCGGCCACCACTTCGCCCAGGCGCAACCCGTGCAGGCGATAACGCTCGATCAGACCCTCCAGGGCAGCGGTCAGCATCGCCTGGTTGCTGGCGGTGGCGTAGGCGCCGTTGGAGCGGGCGAAAGGGATACGGTTGCCGCCCAGGATCGCGACCCGGCGAGTTGAACGCATGCGTTTGCTCCTCCTGAAACAATTTGATCCGTACAGCCTAGGTGTTTTTGCCGCATTCGAACGACCTTGCCACAAACTTGGTCCACACTTGCAAGCTTGCCTTCTGGAGACCCGCACATGAGCGATCGCTATCTCGGCTTTGCCAACTCCCACCTCGGGCGCCGCCTCGTCGATGCCCTTGGCCTGCCGCGCCCAGCGCCGCTGGAGCGCTGGCAGGCGGGCCGCCTGCGTCCGGTGGAGGGCGCGCTGGTGCTGGGTGGCGGGCCCCTGGCGAATCAGGTCGAGGCCATCGCCCCGCGCCTGACCGAAGCGTTGTTCAGCTTCAATGGCGACGGTTTGCAGGCCCCCGCTTGGGTCGCCGGCCTGGGGCCGAAGCTCAAGGCCGTGGTGTTCGACGCCAGCCATCTGTCCGACAGCGACCAGTTGAAACAATTGCGCGAATTCTTCCAGCCCCTGCTGCGCAGCCTCGCCCCGTGTGCCCACGTGGTGATCCTTGGACGTGCGCCTGAATCCCTCGACGACCCGCTGGCCAGCGTCGCCCAGCGCGCCCTGGAAGGCTTCAGCCGCTCACTGGCAAAAGAGCTGCGCAACGGCGCTACGGCGCAGTTGTTGTATGTGGCAACGGGCGCTGAAGCTGAGCTCGAAGGGGCCTTGCGCTTCTTCCTGTCACCCAAGAGTGCCTTTGTTTCCGGCCAGGTTCTGCGCCTGCAGGCCTGCGCCAGTCAGGTCGAAGACTGGACCCGCCCGCTCGGTGGCCGTCGCGCGCTGGTCACGGGCGCTGCACGCGGCATCGGCGCCGCCATCGCCGAAACGCTGGCGCGTGATGGCGCCGAGGTGATGCTGCTCGACGTGCCCCAGGCCCAGCAGGAACTCGACGCCCTCGCCGCACGTCTGGGTGGCAAGGCCTTGGGCCTGGACATTTGCGCCAGCGATGCCGCCGCGAAACTGCTCGAAGCCCTGCCCGAGGGTATCGATATCGTCGTGCACAACGCTGGCATCACCCGCGACAAGACCCTGGCCAACATGACCCCGGAATACTGGGACGCGGTACTGGCAGTCAACCTCAAGGCCCCGCAGGTACTGACCCAAGCCTTGTATGACGCGGGTGCGCTGGACGACAAGGCACGTATTACCCTGCTGGCGTCGGTCAGCGGCATCGCCGGCAACCGCGGCCAGGCCAACTACGCCGCGAGCAAGGCCGGCCTGATCGGCTTCGCCGAGGCCTGGGCGGCGAAACTTGCCGAGCGCGGCGGCAGCATCAATGCGGTGGCGCCTGGTTTCATCGAAACCCACATGACCGCCGCCATGCCCATTGGCCTGCGCGAGGCCGGGCGGCGCCTGAGTTCACTGGGCCAGGGCGGGCACCCGCAAGACGTCGCCGAAGCCATCGCCTGGCTCAGTCAACCCGGCTCTGGCGCGGTCAACGGCCAAGTGCTGCGCGTCTGCGGCCAGGCCTTGATGGGGGCCTGAACATGAGCCGCCAATGGCTAGACCTGCACAGCCCCGACTCACGCGCCAGCCTCTACCTGCGCGCCGCCAGCAAACGCAAGATCAGCGGCGTTACCCTGCCCGCCGGCGGTCTGCGCAGCTTCATCCGTGTGCAGCCCGGCAACCTCGCGGCCTATCGCCGGCTCTGCCATTTCACCGACGATGGCCGCTTGCCTGGCACTTACCCACACGTAATGGCCTTCACCCTTCAGTTGCAACTGCTGACCGCCCACGACTTCCCTTTCCCGCTGCTCGGGCTGGTGCACCTGCACAACCGCATCGACGTGCTCCGCCCGCTGGGTGGTATCGACGGGCTGCGCTTTGCGGTGTATGCCGACAATCTGCAGGCCCATGCCAAGGGCGGTACCTTCGACCTGGTCACCGAAGCCGAGGATGGCTTGGGCGTGCTCTGGCGTGAAACCAGCCGCATGCTGGTGCGTGGCCTGAAGCTGGAGGGACCGTTCGACGAAAACGAGGTAACCGAGCCCGAGGCCCTGCCGGAAGTCACCCGCTGGTATGCCGACGGTGATATCGGCCGGCGCTACGCCAAGGTCTGTGGCGACTACAACCCGATTCACCTGAGCGCGGTCAGCGCTCGCCTGTTTGGCTTCCCCAAGGCCATCGCCCATGGCATGTGGAGCAATGCCATGGCGTTGGCAGCCCTGCGCACGCACATGCCAAACAGTGGCTATCGCTTCGCGGTGGACTTCCGCAAACCGGTGCGCTTGCCATCGGAGGTTGTCCTGAGCGCCAGCGAGGCGGGGCCGGCGGGTGAACTGAGGCTGGACGGCCAGGGTGGGGTATTGCATATGGTCGGGCGCTGGGCCGTGCTCTAGCGCCCTGATTGCACTTGCTTTGCATCGGGCCTGCGCAGAAGCTATGCGGCATTAGGAGACCCAGATGAACCTGCAAGAACTCACCGAACGCCTGCATCAGATCCGCGACAACAATGACTGGCGCGGCTTCCACAGCCCGAAGAACCTGGCCATGGCGGCCAGCGTGGAAATGGCCGAGCTGGTGGAAATATTCCAATGGCTGAGCGAGGACCAATCACGCCAGCTGACCGCCGACCAGCTGGCCCACGCCGGCCAGGAAGTCGGCGACGTAATCCTCTACCTGTTGCTGCTGTGCAGCGAGCTGGGCCTGGACATGGAGCAGGTGGTGCGCGCCAAGCTGGCCGATAGCGAGAGGCGTTTCGCACGATGAACGACCGCCACTTCGACCAACTGGCCACACGCTTTGCCGAAAAGATCTATGGCGGTGCCAAAGGTGCCATTCGCCTGGCCGTACTCCAGGCCGACCTGGCCGACGCGCTGCCCGACCGCCCATTGCGGGTGCTCGACATCGGTGCCGGCCTGGGTCACATGGCCTTGTGGCTGGCCCAGCGCGGGCACGATGTAACGCTGGCCGAACCCGCTGCACCGATGCTGGAGGGCGCCCGGGCACGCTTTGCAGAAGCGGGCCAATCGGCAACCTTCATCCAGGCGCCCTGGCAAGAGCTGCTTGGCCAGCTCACCGAGCCCTATGACCTGGTGCTCTGCCACGCTGTGCTGGAATGGCTGGCCGAACCACAGAGCATCCTGCCAGTACTGCACCAGCTGACCAGCCCGGCGGGCTGGCTGTCGCTGGCGTTCTACAACCGCGATGCGCTGGTCTACCGCAACTTGCTCAAGGGCCATTTTCGCAAGCTGCGCAGCAACCGCCTGGAAGGTGAAAAGCAAAGCCTGACCCCGCAAAAACCGCTTGATCCAAGGGAACTGAAGGCGCAACTTGAAGGGGTGTGGCACGTTGAAAGCGAGAGCGGCGTGCGCGTATTCCATGACTACATGCCCAAAGAATTCCAGGACAAGGCCGAGTTGCTCGACCTGCTGGAGATGGAGCTGGCCCACCGCCGTCACCCAAGTTTTGCCGGGCTCGGCCGCTACCTGCACTGGATGTGCCGCCCCCGCTGATTGCGCCCTCCGGGAGGGATACATGCCGTACCGTCTGTTGTGCCTGGCCCTGCTGCCGCTCGCCCTGGCCGCCTGTCAGGCCAGCAACCCCTACGTGGCCAGCAGCCGCCCGCTGCCGCCGGCCCCGCCACAAGCGGCCAACACCTTCGACGCCAGTGCCTACCCGGCGCTAGCGCGTGACTATGGCCACTACCGCAGCTGGAGCTGGCGCGGCGGCCAGCTGCCAAGCGGCAATGCCGACGCCGACCCGGCCCAAATCGCCGACGCCGTCAGCGGTGCCCTCGACCAACATGGCCTGCGCCCTGCTCGCGGCGCCACCGGCGACCTGCTGGTGAGCGCCGACATGCGCCTGGAACGGCGCCTGCGCCAGGTGCGCGACTATGACTATTACGACCCTTACTACGGCCCGTACCCCTACGGTAGCGTCGGTTTCGGCGGCTACCGCAATGGTTACGGCGCTTACGGCAGCGTGCCGGTCGTACGCACCTACGAAGTGGAGGTGATGGTGGTGCGCATCGACCTGTTCGATGCCCGCAACGGCCAGCCGGTGTGGAGCGCCAGCGCTGAAAGCGGCAGTGAAAAAAGCTCGCCGCGCGATCGCGAGACCGCCCTGCGCGAATCGGTTCGCAAGGCGCTCAGCGGCTATCCTCCCAGTTAACGCCTAACGGAGAACCATCATGTTGCGCCGCCTCGTTCTACTGTCATTCGCGCTGCTGCTGGCCGCCTGCTCCAGCAACAACGTTCAGCAGGATTTCGATGCCAGCCGCGATTTCGCCGCCTACCGCAGCTGGGCATGGCAGGAACCGGGCCTGCAATATCGTCCGGATGATCCACGCATCAAGAGCGACCTGACCGAACAGCGCATCCGTGCCGCAGTCGCCGACCAGCTCGACCAGCGTGGCCTGCGTCCAGCCCAGGGCAATGCCCGGCCTGACGTCACCGTCCGTGCCTACCTGATCGTCGAACAACGCCAGCAGCAGATCACCACCAACTATGGCGGGGCCTGGGGCGGCTACTGGAACGGCTATTGGGGCGGGCCGATGTACAACGAAACCCGCAGTGTCGACTACAAGGTCGCCACCATCCAGATCGACCTGTTCGATGGCCGTGACGGCAAGCTGGTCTGGCGCGGTAGTGCCGAACAGATCATGAACAGCTACCCGCCCAGCCCCGACGAGCGTAACAGTGCCATTCAGAAGACCGTTGCCCAGGTACTCGGCAACTACCCACCGGGCCGGGTCAAGTAAGCCAATCGCAGAGGGCCGCCTTGCGGCCCTTTTCGCGACACGAGGCAGCTCCTGCAACGACCTTTTTGCCAGCCGAACATGCCCGTTCGTCAGATCGCGTCTACCCTGATTAGGAAACCTGACTGATCGGGTAGAAGTGTTCAACGAATGGAAAAGGCGGCCTGCCGATGCAAAGCATTGTTCTCCTGATGTGGCTTGCCTTGTGCACCGAACAAGATATCCGCGAACGCCAGATCGCCAACATGCTGACCCTGGGTTTCGCTGCTGGCGCGCTGGTCTGGCTGTTTGCCACGGGCCACACCTGGATCGGCGCCGACGCCAGCGACGCCGGCTGGGCCCTGGCCATTGTCATGCTGCTGACGCTGCCAGGCTACATGCTGGGCCGCTTCGGCGCCGACGACGTCAAGCTGATGGGGGCGCTGGCGCTTGCTACCAGCCCGCAATACGTGCTCGGCACCTTCATCGGAGCCGGGGTCAGCGTGGTGCTCTGGTTGCTGACCCGCAGGCGGCTGTGGACGCTGCTCAACCCCAAGGTAAAGAAGCGCCTGGCCACACTCACTGAACAGATGGGCGACAAACAAGTGTTCGTGCCTTACGTGCTGGCGGGTTTTTTACTCACTGCCGTATGGATCCAATGAGCATTCCCATGGTCCGATCAGTTGTACAAAACTTGTACAAAATCGCAGGCAGCGTCTATTTTTAAGCTGCCAGAGCGTCTGGCTCGGGAGCCGGGGTCATTTACGAACAGGGAGTTGATCGTGACCAAGTCATTGAGTGAAGTGAAAGTTCTGGTGGTGGATGACCAGCCGCTGATCGTCGAGCAATTGTGTGAATTCCTTCTGTCCCAGGGCCACCCTTGCGTTGCGGCCCACTCCACCGATGAAGCCATCGAACGGTTCAGTGCCGACGAAGCGATTGGCCTGGTGTTGTGCGACCTGCACATGCCCAATCGCGATGGCATCGAGCTTATGCATGCGCTGAAGGACATTGCCGGGCGCCAGCGCATGTTCGAAGCCATCATGCTCACCGGGCGCGCCGACAAGCAGGACGTGATCCGTGCCCTGCGTGAAGGTTTCGCCGATTACTACCAGAAGCCCATGGACTTCGACGAACTGCTCGAAGGCGTGCGCCGCCAGGAGCAAGTGCTGCTGGAGCGCAGATCCAATCTGCAGGACCTGGGCAACCTCAACCAACGCCTGCAGGACCTGGCCGGTTCCATCGACGAGCTGTATCAGGACCTGGAAAAGGCTCGAGGCCAGGGCGTCCACCGCCGCGCCACCGATGTCGTCGAAGAGTCTGAAGGCGAGCTACCGGCAGCGTTCGAGAAGCTGTCTCCGCGGCAACTGGAGGTCGCCCGGCTGGTGAGCAAGGGCAAGACCAACTACCAGATTGCCTGCGAACTGGGGATCACCGAGAACACCGTAAAGCTGTATGTGTCGCAGGTTTTGCGGTTGACCCACATGCACAACCGCACCCAACTGGCGTTGGCGTTGACGCCAAGTTCGTCTCCTGTACACCAGCGGTTTACCACGCACTAAGCGTTTCCCAGGCGTTTCATGAGGCCGGTATCGCCTGGATTCACTCCAACCGGTAGCTGAAGCTCACCGTCCAGCGTGGGCTTCTGCTCATGCTGTCCAAGGCCACGTCGGCCAGTGGCTTGGCCACCTCCAGCGCCACATTGCCGTGCCGCCCCTCTCCCAGCCGCACACCCAACGCCACGGAACGCATCCTGGCATCTTCGAATGGCCCACCGTTGTACCAGGCCTGCGCAGCGTCCAGCAGTGCATACGGCTGCACCAGCCGCAGCCAGCCAGCGCCAGGCGTAATGCTGTAGTTCAGCTCGTAGGCGACACCCCAGCCCTTGTCACCCGCCGCCTGGTCCTGCGGATAGCCATGACCGAAACGCTGCCCGCCGAAGACCGCATGCTCACTGTCAGGCAGCCGGTCATCGGTCCAGTACAAGGCGCCTGACAGCACGCCTTGCCAGCCCTGCAGCAGCTGGTCGCTCTGCAACCCGGCCACGCGAAAGCGCAAAAAGTCCATGTCGTAATCGGCATCGCTGCGTGCGCCCAGATAATCCAGCCCCTGATACACGCCGGCGCTGACCATGCGCAGCCGCCCAGGCTCGACCTTGCGCCAATCGCCTTCGAACGACAGCGCTCGCACGTAAGTGTCGCTGCGTCCATGGTCACCAGAAAGGTCATCGATATGCTCAGTGACCGAATAGACTTGCCCTGTGACCGCCAGCCATTCATCGGCCGTGACGATCACCGGCTGGCCAAGCCCGATGGCATAACGCTCGCTTTCTATCTTCTGGAAAAGTTGCGCACCATGCTCCAGACGGACCGGCGTGCCCGGCTCGCTGCGGTAGCGAGCCTCTGAAAGCAGCAGTTGGCTACCTTGTGCATCCAGGTGCTGACTGTAATCCAGACGCTGGTAATGGCTGTGGTCATCACCCGGTGGCAGCAGCACGCTGGCCGTCAACTGCTCGGCAAAACGCGTCAGGGCATAGCTGGACACCTTGAACAGCCCCTGCGGGCCGTCACGGCTGCCATCGCTGAACGCCACTTCCATATCGAAGGGCTTGCGCCAGGCCCGCACGGTAAGCTGCGCGGCCCCATCACTGTGCGCCGCCTGGCTCAGGTCAGCCTGCAACGTCACACCGGGGATGTGCTGAGCCAGGCCGATGAAGCGGCTGAGCGTCGCCTGGGTCAACGGGCGATCCGCCCGCAAGCGTTCCAGCAGTTGGTCGAGGTAAGCGCCAGCAGGCCCGATATCCCCTTCCCGTCGAACGTCGTGGACATACCCCTCGACCAGCACGACATGCACACGGCCATCGACAAAATCCTGATCAGGCAGGTAGGCCTGCGATAGCAGGTAGCCGTCGCGCTGGTAGCGCTGGGTCAGGCGCTCGGTGAACTGCTGCAGCTCGCCAACACTCACTTCTCGGCCAATCAAGGGTTGGTAATGCTCGCGCAAGTCGCTCAGCGGGTAGACCGTCCCACCCTCGAAGCGCACCTTGTGCAGCACGAAACGCGTCGACAATGGCTGCGCTTCGGTCGCGCTCCTGGGCGGCGCCAGGTGCAGGTCCGCGGCAAGGGGGCGGTAGGCCTCGATCGGCAGGTTCGCGCTGGGCAGGCGGCGCTCGTATTCATGGCCGTCGAGAAACACCGGCAATGGCTCGGCGAACAGCTGACTGGCCCAGGGCGAAAGCAGCAGGGGCATCAGCAGAAGACGCATAGGTCACTCCACAATCCCTTGGGTACCGGGGCGTCGCCGGCCTCACCCGTCACATGCAAGCGTAGGTGTTGCCCTGGTAAACGTCGAACCCTACTCGTTGACCTGGAACGCCACCCGCGCCGTTTCTCCACTTTCGTCCAAGGCACTGAGTTCGAACTGCCCGGCCTGGTCGAAGCGCACCAGCATGCTGCCCTGCCCTTCGCTTTCGCCCAGCGGCTGGCCGTTGAGGAACCACCAGCGCCGCCCGCCACCGCCGAGGGCAGACACCTGCAATTGCAAGGGTTCACTGCTGGAGGCCGGGCGCCGCAGGTGGTCGCCGGGGCGCACGCCGACGATGGACAGCGGCGGCGCACTGGCCGGTACCTGGGGCGGGCAGCTCGGGTCCACCGCCGGCAGCCGCGCCGCACGCCGCTCGACGCGTGGCAACCAAGGCTCCAGCGGCGCTGGCCACAACGCGATGTCGAGCGCCTTGGCCCCGGGGCAACTGCCATCCACGCGCAGGCCCTGGGCATTGACCCAGATGCTTTCGCGCAGCCCCAGGCCGAGCGGCTGGTCGGCGGCCTGCAAGGTGGGAGGCGTGGTGCCATCGAGGGTCCAGGCAAAGCGCTGGCGCCGACAGTTCGGGTCCTGCCGGTTCATGGGCTGGCCCAGCGGCCAGCAGATGGCCGCCACCCCGACACTGTCCGGCACGCGCTCCACTGGCACCCGGATGCCTCGCTGGCTGTCGCGGTTGCTCAGCAGGTCATGCACTTGCAGCATCAGCGGCGCCGCCGAGGCCAGGCCGAACTGCCCGGGCACGGGCGTGCCATCAGGGCGACCGATCCAGACACCGATCAGGTAGCGCGGCCCGACGCCGATCGACCAGGCATCGCGGAAGCCATAGCTGGTGCCGGTCTTCCAGGCCAGTTGTGGGCGCTGTACCAGTTCGGCATGCGGGTCGCGGTCGGGCCGCGCCTGGCCACTGAGGATGCGCCGGATGATCCAGGCCGCGCCTGGCGACATCAATTGGCGCTCCAGCAAGGGATCCTGCGGTTGCAGGCGTACCTGCGCACTGTTGCCACCCCGGGCCAGCGCCGCATAACCGCCGACCAGGTCCTCCAGGCGGCTGCCGGCTCCGCCCAGAATCAATGCCAGGTTGGGCTCGGCCAACGGCGGCAGCGCCAACGGCACGCCGGCCATGCGTAACTGTGCGGCGAAGCGCTTGGGGCCATAGGCTTCGAGCAATTGCACCGCTGGCAGGTTGAGCGACAGCGCCAGCGCCGAACTGGCAGAGACCGGGCCGCTGAAGCCCATCGAGAAATTGCCGGGGCGATAGTCGCCGTAGCGCCGCGGCACATCCTGCAACAGCGATTCGGAATGAATCAGGCCATCATCCATGGCCAGGCCGTAAAGAAACGGCTTGAGCGTCGAACCCGGCGAGCGTAATGAGCGGACCATGTCGACATGGCCAAAACGGCGCTCGTCGTTCAGGTCGATCGAGCCCAGGTAGGCGCGTACCGCCATGGTTTGTGCCTCGACCACCAGGATCGCCGCCGAGGTGCGCTCCGGCAAGCGCGCACGCCACCCCAGCAACAGGTCTTCCAGACGCCGTTGCAACGAGGCGTCGAGGGTGGTGCGAATCAACGTCGGGCTGTCAGCGGTGTACAGCCGCCGCGCCAGCAGCGGAGCAAGCGCAGGTTCCTGACGCGGGGCCAGCAGCAATGGCTCTTCAGCCGCCTCCTTGATCTGTTGCGCCGGCCACACCTGGTACTCGTCCAGGCGCTGCAACACCTTGTCGCGGGCGCGTTGGGCACGGGCCGGGTGGCGGTCCGGGCGCAAGCGGCTCGGTGCCTGCGGCAGCACGGCCAGCAGTGCGGCTTCGGCGGGTGTGAGCTGCTGCGGCGACTTGCCCAGGTAAGCCCAGCTGGCCGCTGCCACGCCCTGCAAGGTCCCGCCGAACGGGGCACGGTTCAGGTAGATCTGCAGGATCTCGCGCTTGGACAGGTGCCACTCCAGCTGGACGGTGCGCCACAGCTGCCGCAGCTTGCCGGCCAAGGTCCGATCATGCGGGTCGAGCAGTCGGGCAACCTGCATCGACAACGTGCTGCCGCCAGACACTACCCGCCCACCGCGCAGGTTGAGCCAGACCGCCCGCGCCAACGCCAGCGGGTTGACCCCTGGGTGGTGGTAGAACCAGCGGTCTTCGTAGGTCAACAGGGCCTGCAGGTAAAGCGGTGAAACATCCTCCGGGCTGACCGGATAGCGCCACACCCCATCGGCATCGGCAAAGCGCCACAATGGAGTGCCGTCTTCAGCCAGCACCACCCTTGCCAGGTCATTGCCCGGCAACGGCAGCGGCCAGATGCGGTCGGCCAGCCACAACAGGCCGAGCAACATCAGGATGCTGACCGCGGCAGCACGCACAAGCCTTCCCGCTCGGGTACGCGGCCGCGCTAAGCTTGGCATCGGGAACCGACCTGGCCAGGTAGTGGCCAAAGGCTTGGGAACGGCAAACGTGCCGATTCGTTCATCAGGAAGCAACTATGCATGTAGAAGGTTTTTTCGAGTGGCTTGGCCAGGCACTGGGGTCGGTGATCCGCTTCATCGTCGACGCCTTGAGCGGCCTGTTCAACCTGCTGGCCAACGCCGGGGGCAATTTCATCGATGGCCTGGCACGCACGTTGGGCATGGACACCTCGCTGCTCAGCATCCTCGCCCTGATCATCGGCCTGATGCTGCTGTACTCGGCGATCCGCGCCTTCATGCGTGCTTCGATCATCCTCGGGATCATCTGGCTGATGCTGGGGCTGTGGGTGATGAGCTGGGTGATTCACTGACATTGAACTGCCCGGCGCGGACCTGTGGGGCGGCCTTGTGTCGCGAAAGGGCTGCGCAGCAGCCCCAGGATCTCAGCTCCGTAGCTTGAAATGCCGGGGCCGCTTTGCGGCCCTTTCGCGACACAAGGCCGCTCCCACATAGTCCGTGCAAGGCAGGTGCTTAGCGGGCTTTTACAGTCATCTCCCCTTGCCCGTCCCCCACGGCCTGCAGGTTCGGCCGATACATCGACTCCACTTGTGGCGGCGGCACCCGGTAGGTGCCCGGGGTCACCGCACGCGCCAGGTACAACAGGTGCGTGGTGCCATAGCCGTCGAGCTTGAGGGCCGCCACGTAGCGGTCATCACGGTACTCCTGATGCACCACGCTGGCGTTCTGCATCGACTCGCGCCACTGCTTCACCGCGCTGCTGGCGTTGTCCAGGCTGGCAGCGCTCTGGGCCAGGTTCTGGTTCTCCAGTTCCAGGCCAGCAGGCAGCAGGTCAACCACCAATGCATCCGGCACGCGATCGCTGCTCTTGAGCGCCAGGTGCACCAGCACCAGGTCGCCGCTGCGCAGGTTATGCAGGTCCAGCGGCTGGCCATTCATGCCCAGGTAGTCGCGGCGAATCTCCATGCCGTTGCCACCGGTAGCAGGCGCCTGGCGTGGATAGCCCGACAGGGTCAGTTGCTGGTAGAGCGTTTCGCTGCCCTCGTTCTGCACAGTCAGAGGTGAGGCCAGCAACGGCCCCTCGAGCTTCATGCCCGCCTCGACATTATTGAACTCACGCACCTCACCGGCACTGTCCAGGCGTGCCTTCCACGGCGCTTCCGGCTTGCCCAGCAGCCCCCGGCCGGCCAGGTACAAGGCATTGCGCTCCTGGGTCGACAGCCAACGGTTGGCCGCCAGCTCGTCCGACAGGGCGAACAGGCGCTGGTCGACCTGGTTGCTGGCCAGCTTGCTTTCCTGCAGCAGCGCCAGGATCAGCGCCTGGTCGCGCAGGCTGCTGCCGTAGTCGGCCATCCAGCCCTTGCTGCGGCTGATGCCCAGGCCCGCCTGCAGCGCCTGCCCGGCACGCGGCTTGTCGCCCATGGCGTCCAGCGCTACTGCCAGTTGCACCAGCGGCAGGCCGGAGCGGGCATCGGCACGGCGCTCGAACAGGCTGCGCAGGGCACCCAGCGGTGCCTGCTGGCTGCGCGACAGCACCAGCGCAGCATAGGCCTGTACGGCAAAGCGGGTGTGCTCGGCATTTTCGCTGTAGTCGACTTCGATCAGATTACGTTCCTGGAGGTAGCGCAACAGGCGTTCGTTGGCCTTCTTCAAGGCCTCGGCCGGCACGCCGTAGCCTTGGTCGCGGGCACGCAACAGGAAGTCGGTGACATAGGCGGTCAGCCAGTATTCCTCTTCACTGTCCGAGCTCCACAGGCCGAAGCTGCCGTTGTAGCGCTGCATGCCCAGCAGGTGCTCGATGCCCATCTCGATCTTGCGCTTGCGCACCTCGGCCGGCTCGCCCTTGATGCCCAGGCGTTTGAGGCTTTCGGCATCAGCGTACAGCGACGGGTAGAGGCCGCTGGTGGTCTGCTCCAGGCAGCCGTAAGGGTAGGCTTCGAGGGCGCGGATCTGCTCGGCGAGGTTCAGTGGCGGGCGGCTCGACAGCGCCAGGCTGGCTTCAAGGCCGGCTGGCTCGAAGGCGGCCAGGTCGCTTTCCGGCAGGGTCCATGGCTGGTCCTTGAGGGCCACACGGTAATGCTTGAGCAGCGCCGGGTAGGCCGGGCGCACGCCCAACGTCCATTCGCGTTCGAAGGTGTTTGCCGGTTCGCCCGGCAGTTGCAGGCCATTGACCCGCACCCGCACCTTGCCCTGCCCCAGGCCACCCTGGGCCTGTACCGGGATGAGCAGCGTGCTGCGCTGGCCTTCGGCCAGGGCGACAGCCTGCTGGGCGCTGGCCGTCAGGCTCAACTGGCCCTCGGCAAGGATCTCGACATTCAACTGCTGGGCACGCCCCGACAGGTTGGCCAGGTCCAGCGCCAGGCTGGTGCGGTCACCACCCGCCAGGAAGCGCGGCGCCGACAGCTCGGCGATCAGCGGCGCGGCCACCACCGTCTTGCCTTCGGCCATGCCGAAGTGCTCGTCGGTCCAGGCCTGGGCCATCAGCCGCAACTCGCCATTGAAATCGGGAATATCCACGCTTGCCTCGCCTTCGCCCTGGTCGTTCAGGGTCACCGGCAGGCTTTGCTGGGCAACGATGGTCACCGTGGTGTTAGGGCGCTTGCCCCCCTTCGCCATCGCCGCGTCACCGCCGAAGGCCAGGCTGGCCAAACGGCCCTGGCCGGCCTCGATCAGCTGGCCGTAGATGTCCAGCTGGTCGGCACCGTAGGCCTTGCGGCCGAACAGGCTGGCGAACGGGTCGGGGGTCTTGAAGTCGGTGATGTTGAGGATGCCCACGTCGACTGCGGACAGCAACACGTGCACCTGCTTCGGCACGCTGCCATCGGCATTGGCGGCCTTGATCTTTACCGTCAGCGGCTGCTTGGGCCGCATCTTCTCAGGCGCCTGCAGGCTGACCGCCAGCTTGCGCTCGGCCCGCGCCAGCGGCAGGTGCAGCACGCCGACGGCGCGCTTGGGCGTGGCATTGGCCTTGCGTTCACCCGGGCGGATCACCAGCGCGCTGATGTACAGGTCGTGGCGCGCCCATTGTTTGTCCAGTTGCACATCGAAGGTCTTGCCCTCGGCGGGCACCTCGATTTCCTGCCACCACAGCGGGCCATCGCTGGACTCGATCATCAGGTAGCCACTGCCGGCCGCAGGCGGGGTCACGGTGACCTTGGCGGTGGCACCGTCGGCATAGGCCGGCTTGTCCAGCGCCAGCTTCACCTGGTCGGGCCGCACCGCGCCGCCTTCGGCGTTGTCCTGGGCGCGGTAACCGGCCCAGAAGCGCTCGCTGGAAACCAGCCCGGTCTCAGGGTCTTCCACCTCGACCCGGTACGGGCCCCATTCCACCTGGAAGCTCAATTTTGCAGTGGAGCCGGCCTTGACGCTGACCGTCTCCTCGCTCTGGGTGAGGAATTTTTCGTTGTAGTCGTAGCTCCAGCCATCGCTCTGCGAGTAGTTCCAGTAGTAGTCGCGACGCTCACGGATCAGTCGCACCTTCAGGTCATTGGCGGCGAGCTTGTTGCCTTTGCGGTCGGCCACGAGAACTTCGAATTCGACCGGGCCGTCGCTGTCGGTTTCTTCGCCGTCGAACAGGCCGCGCAGGCCGGGCAGGCGCTCGGCAGGCCAGATCGGCTGCTCGAGGCGGCGGGTGATTGGCCGGCCGCCGGATTCCTGCAGGCTGGCCTGCACGGTCAACTGCAACGGCGAGCGTGCTTCGGCCCAATGGCTCTCGATATCGACCACTGCTTTGCCGGCCTGGTCGAGGGTAACTTCGTCGAGTTCCAGGTCCTGGGCCAATTCGGTTTCGGTCACGGAGCCGAACTGGTAACCCGGCAGCGCTGGCACCGCTTCACGCAGCGGGCGCACATAGGCTTGGCCACTCAGGCGATTGCCAGCGGCAGGCGCACCGTAGAGGTAGCGGCCATTGACCTGGATGCGCGCATCCTCCTCGGGCGACAGCGGCGTATCGCTGCCCTTGAGCTCAAGCGCCAGGCGCTCGGGGAGGAAGTCTTCGACCAGGAACTCATAAACCTGCTTGCGCCCGCCACCCAGGTCGAGCAGCAGTTGCCAGCGGCCAGTCGGCGCCTCCGTGGCCAGCTGCAACTGGTATTGATACAGACCACTGGCGTCAGCTTCCCAGACGAACTTGCGGCTGACCTGTTCATCCGGGCGGCGCACCTCGACGCTGACCGGCTGGGCCTTCACCGGCTTGCCATCCTGGTCGCGCAGCAAGCCGTTGAGCAGCACCGTTTCACCCGGGCGGTAGAGGTCGCGCGGGCCGAAGATGAAGAATTGCAGCGGGTTGGCCTGAGGGCCGGTGATGTCGAACTCGGCCAGGTCCAGGGCCGCGGTGTTCAGCCGCAGCAGGGTGGTGTGCACGCCCTGGGTAGCGATCAGCGTATCGGCCTTGGCGGTGATCGGCAGTTGGGCATGGCCGGCGCCATCGGTCCTGGCCTGGGCCAGCAGCTTGCCCTTGTCGTCATGCAATTCGAGGTTGACGTCCTTGAGCGCCTTGCCGCCTTCCAGGGCCTGGGCGAACACATCCAGGCGGTCACGGTAGCGGTGGGCGGACACGCCGATGTCGCTGAGGGTGAACAGCGTCGCCGGCTGTGAATAGTCATAGGTACCCGAGGCGCGCATCACTGCCAGGTACACACCGGGCTCCTGCAGCGGCTTGATGCCTGCAATCGGCAGCAGCACGGTCTCGCGGGTGTTGCGCGCCGGGTTCAGGTCGAAGCGGCCGCTGTAGACCAGCTCGGCCATGTCCAGGGTTTCCTTGGACTGGTAGTAGTACAGGCTGCTGTTGCGGCCCCAGTTGGCGAGGAAGGTCGAGAGCATCTCTGGCTTGACCCGGAAGAACTCGACATCGACCTTCGGCACGTTCAACGCGATCACCGGCAGGCCTTCGGCCAGGCGCGTGGGCAGTAACGAACCGCGGCTGGCAAAGCCGACAGTGGCCTGCATGTCACGGGTTTCCAGGCGGCTCACGGATTCACTGTCGAGCTTGTTGCCGTTGACGGCCAGCAGGCCCTTGTCGACGGTCAGCACCAGCTTGCGCTGCGGCTCGAGGTGGCGCAGGCGCAATTCCATCTGGTTGTCGGAGAGTTCCCAGGCGCCATCGACCTTGCCTTTGACCGTATCGACCAGGTGCACCTTGGCGGCGAAGTCCTGCTTGGCGTCCAGCGGCGCCGAGAAGCTGATCGACAGGGTACTGGCGCCATCGAGTTGCACTTCAGAGACGTCCAGCACGCTGAGCTCGCGCCCCTCATAGCGTTTGGCGAGGACGGCAGGGTCTTCTCGCTTGGCCGCGGGGGCCTCGACCGCAGCGCTTGCAGCCGGTTTTTCGGGGGACGCGGGCTTGTCCGGCGTCGAGGAATCACAGGCACTGAGCAGGGCCAGCGCGCAGGCCAGCAACAATCCTTTGTTGAGCATGGAGTGGTAACTCTTTGGCAGCGTGTACGTAAGGGCAGCAACTATAGCGCAACGGCGCGTCCGGGGCTTTCGTCGATGCGGCAAGTGAGACCATGTTCGCGCAGATTGGTTGCCCGGCCGGTACACTGTGACCAGCCGAACCCTGGGGCCGCTTCGCGCCCCACAGCCTCAGGAATTGCAATGTCGCAACTGACCACCGACTGGCAGCACCGCCCCACCCACCGCAGGGTATGGGCGCTGGCCGCGCCGATGATCCTCTCCAACATTTCGGTACCGCTGGTGGCCTTGGTCGACAGCACCGTGATCGGCCACCTGCCCCACGCCCACCAGCTCGGCGCGGTGGCAGTGGGCGCCACGCTGTTCACTTTCATGGTCGGCCTGATGGGCTTCCTGCGCATGGGCTCCACTGGCTTCGCGGCACAGGCCGCCGGGCGTGCCGACGGCACGGCGCTGCGCCAGGTACTGGTGCAGGGGCTGCTGCTGGCCGTGGCCTTCGCGCTACTGATCGGCCTCCTTGCCCTGCCCTTCAGTCAGCTGGCACTGCACGCCATGCAACCGAGCGAGGCGTTGCAGCAAGCCACCGAAGGCTTCTTCCATACTCGGTTGCTCGGCCTGCCGGCAGCGCTCGCCAGTTATGCGCTGGTCGGCTGGTTCCTTGGCACCCAGAACGCTCGAGCGCCACTGGCGATTCTGCTGACCACCAACCTGCTGAACATCGCCCTCAACCTGTGGTTCGTGCTGGGCCTGAACTGGGGCGTGCTGGGTTCGGCACGGGCCTCGGTGGTCGCCGAATGGTGCGCTGCCCTGCTCGGCCTGGCCCTGACCCGCCCAGCGCTTCGTGCCTACCCCGGGCAGATCGCCTGGGCTGCGCTCAAGCGCTGGCAGGCGTGGCGGCCATTGCTGGCGGTGAACCGCGACATTTTCCTGCGCAGCCTGGCGTTGCAGCTGGTGTTCCTGCTGATCACCGTGCAGGGCGCACGGCTGGGTGAAGCTACGGTGGCGGCCAACGCCCTGCTGCTCAACGGGCTGCTGCTCACCGCCTACGCCCTCGATGGCCTGGCGCACGCCGTGGAGGCGCTGTGCGGGCATGCCATTGGTGCGCGGGACCGGGATACCTTACGCCGCTCGCTGGTGGTGGCCTGTGGTTGGTCGTTGATCACCAGCCTGGGGTTTGCCGGCCTTTTCCTGCTGGGCGGGCACCTGTTCATCGACTTGCAGACCAATATCGATGGCGTGCGGACGGCGGCTTACCCGTACCTGCCGTATCTGGCGCTGCTGCCGTTGATCGCGGTGTGGAGCTACCTGCTCGACGGACTGTTCATCGGCGCCACCCGGGCACGGGAGATGCGTAACACGATGGTGCTGTCGGTGCTGATTGCGCTGCCCTTGGGTGCGATCATGAGCGGGTTTGGCAACCATGGGTTGTGGTTGGCCTTTCTCGGGTTCATGGCGTTGCGGGCGGTGACGTTGGGGTGGGTTGGGTGGAAGTTGAACCTGCAAGGCAAGTGGATAGGGCAGCAGAACACAATATGAAAGAATTGCTCAGTTGACTGCACTAGATTGCTCAAGGCAAAAAAAAGACCTTTGCCCACAGAGGGGTAATCACCATAGCTATGCGATGAGCAAGGAGCCATCATGTACCCACCACCCGCACCTTCTGGCGTCTGTGTAATCAGCAACATGCATGCTGCCAGTCGTGAGCGTCATTACTTCAAAAATGGCGGAACCGGCTTTCTAATATCGTGGTTCTATTCCAAGGTTCGAAATCGAGGTGACTGGGATTACAAACAACAAGGAAGGGAGTATGAGGCCTTGGGCAATTTCAATTACGGCGCAACCGGAACTGCTGCTGGTCTCTCGGAAGAATTCTTGTTGAGAGGCGCCGGGTGGGCGCAAAGCCGTGCTGGCACCAGTAACTCTACATTTGGCTCGTGGTGGGGGGACCCGCCTTATGGTGACGATCCCGAAGATCAGGAATGGATCAAAGCAGGTATCAGATATGCGAAGACGTTCGGCTACTAAATGGCTGATAGCAGCCCTGCTTCTGCTCGCCCTCGGTCAAGCCCTGTGGATTCTCACCTCAGACTCCAAACCTGTATTGACCAAGATTGTTTCTGTCACCCCTATTGGCAAACACAGCGCAGTCTATGAAGTGCTAAGTAATGACGGGGGCGCGACAGTGCCGCTGATTTATTTGTACTTTGTGGCTGAAAAAACTCAGCAAGAGGAGCAGGTGCTACCGAATCTCAAGAAACTCACACCCTTCCTGGTGACACGGCAATCTGGCGCGATAGAGCACGTGGACGGTTTGAAAGTAGCGGCCCGAACTCAGGATACGGTGTACAGCTATTCGAGCACATCGATTCTCAAAGAGAATGGTGCTGTTGTGCCAATCACTATCGAGCTCACGGCAACAGCTCACCCAAAATAGAAAAAGAAGGGGCCGCCTTGCGGCCCTTTCCGACCGGTCCGGCGCCCCGGCAAGGCCGCTCCCACAAGAAAAGCCATACAGCTTTTGCAGGAGCGGCCTCGGCGATCACGAGGAGAGGTAGGAAGAACGCGTCAGACCAAGACGCAGCGCATCGAGGAACTGGGTCCGCTCACGCGCAGTGATCTTGGCGCTGGCCACCTTGTCTCGGTAATGCGTCATCAACTCCTCCGGCGACAGATGCACGTAGCGCAGCATGTCTTCGATGGTGTCATGGGTCTCGATACCGGCGTGGTACACGCTGCCATCGGCGTTTTGGTAGATGTTCACCGAGTCGGTGTCACCGAACAGGTTGTGCATGTCGCCCAGGATTTCCTGGTAGGCACCGACCAGGAACACGCCCAGCAAGTAATCCTCGCCCTCTTTGACCGCATGCACCGGCATGCTGGTCTCGATGCTCTGCTCGTCGACGTACTGGTTGATCTTGCCGTCGGAGTCGCAGGTCAGGTCCTGCAGTACCGCACGGCGCATCGGCTCTTCGTCCAGGCGGTGCAGCGGGATGATCGGCAGTACCTGGCCGATGGCCCAGGTGTCCGGCAGGCTCTGGAACACCGAGAAGTTGCAGATGTACTTGTCGGCCAGCTTGTCGTTGAGCTCGTCAAGTACCTGGCGGTGCGAGCGCTGGCGGGCCTTCAGCGAGTTGTGCAGGCGGCGGCACACGGCGAAGTAGCACTGCTCGGCCAGGGCCTTTTCGGCCAGGCTGATCTTGCCATCGGCATACTGCGCCGCCACATCGCCCATGTAGTGGGTGGCGCGCCAGTAGGTTTCGGTGACCATTTCGATATCGGTCGGGCCCAGCAGGTCGACCAGCCATTGCACGGTTTCCGGCAGGGCTTCCTTGTTGTCGATGGTTGGCACGTCGTCGTTGTGCTTCTCGACGTCGGTCACCTGGATCACCAGCATCGCGTGGTGCGCGGTCAGCGAACGGCCGCTCTCGGAGAAGATGTGCGGGTGCGGCAAGCCCTGCGCGTCGCAGAACTCCTTGAGCATGCCCACCACCACGCCGGCGTAGTCGTCCATGTCGTAGTTGATCGAACTGGCGTTACGCGAGTGGGTACCGTCGTAGTCCACACCCAGGCCACCGCCGACGTCGATGTGGTCGACCGGCAGGCCCAGCGCACGCAGCTCGCCGTAGTAGCGGATGGCTTCCTTGAAACCGTGCTGGTAGTCGGCCAGGTTGGCGATCTGCGAACCCATGTGGAAGTGCAGCAGGCGGATGCCCTGGTCCAGGCCCGCATCGCGGAAGCGCTGCACCACCGAGATCAGCTGGGCGGCAGACAAACCGAACTTGGATTTCTCGCCCCCGGTGTCGGCCCACTTGCTCGACGCCAGCGACGACAGGCGCACGCGCAGGCCTACCTGCGGCTTGACCTTGAGATCGGCGGCTTCATCGATCACCAGCGCCACTTCCGACTCTTTCTCGATGACGATGAACACGTTATGGCCGAGCTTCTGGCCCATCAGCGCCAGGCGGATGAACTCGCGGTCCTTGTAGCCGTTGCAGACGATGGTGCCGCCTTTCGGCGCCAGCGCCAGCACCGCCAGCAGCTCAGGCTTGGAACCGGCTTCAAGGCCGATCGAGACGTCCTGCGTGGCGATGATGTTTTCCACCACCGCTTCCTGCTGGTTGACCTTGATCGGGTACAGCGCGGTGTACTGGCTCTGGTATTCCAGGCGCGCGATATTGGCATCGAAGGCACCGGTCAGCTGGCGCACGCGGTCCTGCAGGATGTCGGGGAAGCGCACCAGCAGCGGCAGCGACAGGCCGCTCTGGCGCAGCTCGTCGACCTGCTCGAACAGGTCGATCGGCGCGCTGCCTGGGCCGTTGGGGCGCACTTCGACGCGCCCGGCTTCATTGATGGCGAAATAACCAGCGCCCCAATGGCGGATGCCGTAAACACTGCGGCTGTCGGCCACGGTCCATTGGCTACCATCGTCTTTGCGTGTGCGTCGTACGGACATTGAAGTCCCCTATAGATAAGTCGAAGACACTGCCCCGCAAGGAGGCGGGCGCAGTGTAAAAGCCGAAAATGACGAATCGTCCGTGCCCTGGGTAGACCCAGATCACCGGAACGAGTTTAGAAAGCGTTGGGCAAAAAATCGCCTGGGCGTATCAGCCGCCGGACTTTTTCGCCTTGAAGCCCTGCTTGATCAGCTCGGCGATCAGCAGCTCGACATGGTCGCCCTGGATCTCGATGACCCCATCCTTCAGCGCACCGCCTGTACCGCAGCGACGCTTGAGAGTGGTGGCCAGCTCCTTGAGCTGGTCGAGCGGCAGCGGCACGCCGGTGACGGTCGTCACGGTCTTGCCGCCACGGCCTTTGCTTTCACGACGCACACGGGCGATGCCGTCACCTTCAGGGATGACGTGCTGCTTGCAGGTGCAGGCGTCCACCGGCTGGCCACAGTCGGGGCAGTGCCGACCGGCATCGGTGGAGTAAACGAGACCGCCAAGGGCGGCGAAGGAAGAAGCTTTCTTGGCCACTTTTGTTCCTCTGTGCTGAGGACAAAAACTGGTCGACCCCAGGGGTTGGGCCCGACCGCGAAGCCCCACTCTGGCAGGGGCGGCGCTACTGCCGAACGATCTTGCGGCAGCCCGAAAAGGGCGCGCAGTGTAACGATAAATCAGGCCCTTGCTAAGTACTGGAATGCGCCATTTTGCGAATGTTTTGCGACTATTCGCGGGCACGCCCGCTCCCACAAGGGCTGTGCCGTACTTGAGACCGGCGCTGTACCTGTGGGAGCGGGCGTGCCCGCGAAAAGGCCGGGACAGCCAAAAAACTATACCTGGCTGGCCTTGTAGCGCTGCAACGCCGCCAGCGAGTCCGGGCAATACGGCTTTATCAGGCTGTCTTGCTCGGCCTGCTCAAGGCTGACGAATTTCGCCTCGATCACTTCCTCAGGCTGCAAACGCAGGGGGGCATCCGATACGGCAGAATACACCGCGCACCACAGGTGGTTGTCCGGCATATCGAAATAGAACCGCTCATGAAAGCGCAGTTCGACACCTTCGATCCCCAGTTCCTCGGCCAGCTCGCGGGCAGCCGAATCGTCATAGGCCTCCCCTGCCGTCACCATGCCACCGGCCGCCACGTCCCAATACCCCGGGTACAGCGCCTTGCTCAGGGCCCGCCGGTGCACGCACAGCTCGCCGGCACTGTTGAACAATAGGATGAACGTGCAGCGGCCGATCAGGCCACGCTCGCGCAGCTCGGCCCTGGGCAGCGCGCCAAGCACCTGGTCGGCTTCGTCGACCCAAGTGACCAGTTCACGGTCGGAAGCCGCCCGGTGGGCGGCCTCGTCGGCGCTGATGGCCATGCTCAACCCTGCGACAGCAGCTGACGCAGGTCGATGACGGCAGCGTTGGCCCGGGAAATGTAGTTGGCCATGACCAGCGAGTGGTTGGCCCACATGCCGAAGCCGCTGCCATTGAGCACCATCGGGCTCCACAACGGTTCCTGCGAGGCTTCCAGCTCACGGATGATCTGGCGCACGCTGACGGTGGCGTTCTTCTTCGCCAGCACGTCGGCGAAGTCGACTTCGATGGCGCGCAGCAGGTGCGACAGCGCCCAGGCCTGGCCACGGGCTTCGTAGAAGACGTTGTCGATCTGCAGCCATGGGGTTTCCACCAGCTCTTCATCCACCTGTGGCGCCTGGCCGGCAACGACCGACTCGGTCTTCAGCGTGGTGTTGAGCTTGACCCGCCCGACACTGGCCGACAGGCGCTGCGACAGCGAACCCAGACGGGTGGCCACGTCACCCAGCCAGTTGTTCAGGTTGTCGGCACGGGTATAGAAGATCGCGCCCTTGTCGCCAGCGGCCAGGCGGGTCTGGTAACGCGTCAGCGACTTGATGCCCTCTTCGAACTCCGACTCGCTCGAAGGCAGGATCCAGCTCTTGTTATCGAAGTTGAAGCGCGGCTCGGCCTTGGCCAGGTCGGCATCTTCGGTGGACTGCGATTGCGAACGGGCAAAATCCTTGCGCAGGGCACGGGACAGGTCACGCACCTGCACCAGCACGCCGTACTCCCAGCTCGGCATGTTGTCCATCCACAGGCCCGGCGGGAAGCGGTCGTTGGAAATGTACCCGCCCGGCTTGTTCAGCAAGGTCCCAGCCACGGTCTTGAGGGTTTCGATGGTGGTGTAGCCGACTACCATCTGCTGGCCGCTGCGCTCGGCGGCGGCCTGGGCATTCTGCTGTACCGGGAACAGCTTCGGCTCCTGGCTCCAGTACCAGCCCAGGCCGATGCAGACCAGCAGGTACAACCCGATGAGGGTCCCCAGGGCTCGGCTCCAAAGCCCGCCAAGGTAGCTACGGGCTGCGGCGCCGCGGCCATCCACACGCTCGCGGGGCTCGGCTTTGGCCTCGCGGTTTTTCCAGTCCAGCATGGCGTTGTCCTTAATCAGTCACGACGGTTCAGGGCTTGGACCACAGGCCAGCGCCAGGGTGCCACGGCAAGCCCACGTCGCAGCACTATAAAGCAGACACCGCCGTACGCATAAGCGACCAATGAGTCAGTAACTGAATATTCGTCCGCCAGCCTTTGTTGATGCGGCGCACGTACGAGGGGAAAAAGTGGTGCTAGCATAGAGCCATCATTGAACCTGCATAGCCCACTAACAAGTAGCCAGGACATGACCCAAGCCGCGGAGCCGAGCCAGGAGCGCCTGTCGCAGGAGCTCGAACAGCTGTTGCAGCGCCTGTCGCGCACGCGCCTGCGCCATGACGACCAGCCCGACCAGCTGGAGCTGCCCGCTGCACGCAAACCGGTCTACCTGCTGCTGCACGACCATGAGCGTGCCGAGCGCCTCGCCCAGCAACTGGAGTTCTTCGGTTTGAGCGCGCAGCCGCAGCCCTGCGCCAATGCGTTTCTGGCATCGCTGGCCGAGCAGCCTCCAGCCGCCATCGTCATGGATGTCGACTTCACCGGCCCCGGTGCTGGCTTGCCATTGGCCGCGCTGGCGCAACGGGGCCAGGCGCAACCCATACCCTTGCTGTTCTTCAGCCTCCACGAGGCCGATACGCCGACCCGCCTGGCGGCAGTGCGCGCCGGCGGCCAGGCGTTTTTGACCGGTACCCTGGAAGCCTCCAGCCTGCTGGAAAAGCTCGAAGCCATGACCAGCCACGCACAGCAAGACCCCTTGCGCGTGCTGATAGTCGACGACTCCCGCGCCCAGGCCCTGCATACCGAGCGGGTACTGGCCAGTGCCGGGATGCTGACCCGCAGCCTGAACGACCCGATCCGCGCCATGGTCGAGCTCGCCGACTTCCAGCCCGACCTGATCATCCTCGACCTCTACATGCCGACGTGCTCGGGCCCGGAACTGGCCAAGGTGATCCGGCACAATGACCGTTACGTGAGCCTGCCGATCATCTACCTGTCCGCCGAGGACGACCTGGACAAACAGCTCGACGCGATGAGCGAGGGCGGCGACGACTTCCTGACCAAACCAGTAAGGTCGCGGCACCTGATCACCACCGTGCGCAACCGCGCCGCCCGCGCCCGCCACCTCAAGGCCCGCATGGTCCGCGACAGCCTGACCGGGCTGTACAACCACACGCACATCCTGCAACTGCTCGAAGACTGCAGCTACCGCGCCCGCCGCGAGCGGCAACCGCTGAGCTTCGCCATGCTCGACATCGACCACTTCAAGAAAATCAACGACCGCCACGGCCACCCAATGGGCGACCGGGTGATCAAGAGCCTGGCGCTGTTCCTCAAACAACGCCTGCGCAAGACCGACTTCATCGGCCGCTATGGTGGCGAGGAGTTCGCCATCGTCATGCCCAACACCTCGCTGGAAGCCGCGTACAAGGTGCTGGACGAGATTCGCCGGCGCTTTGCCGAGATCCTCTACCCGGCGCAGCCGGAAGATCTGCGATGCACCTTCAGTGCCGGGGTCGTGCAACTGCAGGATGAGCTGGATGCGCTGAGCATGGCCAGCACGGCGGACGAGGCGTTGTACCGAGCCAAGCATGCCGGGCGTAACTGCGTGGTCCGGGTCGAACCGTAACCGTCACAGGCAATAGCTCAACGCCATCATCGTCATCACCTGGTAACAAATTCGCCATAAACTCAGGCACCTATCTCTCGACTCCCCCGCAGGAAGTTCGCGGCTATGCGCCTGAAGTGGCTGACCAATTTCAACACCCTGTTGCTGGTGACCGTCTGCATCGCCCTGGGTGCGACCTTGTGGTGGTCGCAACGCGCCCTGGAGCGACCCTATCAGTTGATGGAGCGCTACCTGGGCCTGTCGCAGCAGTTTCAGAACCAGGCTGTGCGCAATGTCCAGGCTTACCTGGGCAGTGGCGACGCCTTGCGCCACGCCGCAGCCGTGGAGGCCAACAAGCAGCTCGAAGCTTCATTGACCGACTGGCCGCCAGCACTCGCCAGCAAGCTGCGCCCGAGCCTGGGCACCCTGCAGGCCTTCACCGCCAACGAACTGCTAGCCGCCGGCAAGCTGGCCGGCGACCCGCAGGCGCTGCTGCTGCAGGCCGAGCGCGAGCTGGGGGCCAACTTCGAACAGCTGACCACCTATGCCCGCGACAGCGGCAGCAACGAAGCCAACCGCTACCTGCTGCCCTTGCTCGACGCCAGCGTGCACCTGGGCCGGCTGTCGCTGGCCCGGGACAAACTGGTCAGCAGCGGCCGCGCCGAACTGGCCGACGAAGTCGAGCGCGAACTGCAACTGATCCGCAACCAGGCGCAAATCATCGACGGCCTGCCACTGCTGGGCGTGACCCGCGCCGCCGAATCCAGCGCCGACGACTTCGCTGCCATGATGGGCCTGGAGTCCCAGGCCAATGGGCAACAGGAAGACGTGGCGATCGGCCTCAAGCGCGAGTTGCTAAGCCTGCTCAACCGCTACCCCGCCGAACTGCAACGCACCCGCGAGCAAATCGAGCGCCGCACCGCGCTGGCTGCCAGCACCAACCAGCGGCTGGAAGCCGTGCAACAGGCCATCGCCAGCCTGGAGCCGCAAGTACGCGGCCAGCACGCCAAGATTGCCAGCGAAGTGCGCAGCATGCAGGGGCTGATGATCGGCATGATCCTGCTCATCGCCCTGCTCATCGACACCTTGCAACGGCGCCTGGCCCGCACCCTGACCAGCCTGGCACCGGCCCTGTCGCGCTGGGCCGAAGGCAACTTTGCCGCGCCTGTCGTGCTGGGCAAGACCAACCGCGAGCTGCACGACATACAGGAATCGCTCAACCGCCTGCGTCACTACCTGGTGGAACTGGTCGGCACCATTCGCCACAACGCCGAGCAGGTCGCCGGCAGCAGCCACGCCCTGGCCGGCATGAGCGCCGCCCTGCACGACGGCGCCGAGCGCCAGGCCGGCGACACCGGGCAGATTCGCGATGCGCTGGGCGAGCTGGAAGCGACCATCCAGCAAGTGGCCGGCGACGCCAGCTCCGCCGCCGATGCCAGCCGCGATGCCGGGCGTGCGGTGGAACAGGGCCAGGCGGTGATCGGCCAGAGCCTCTCGGGGCTGCGGGCGCTGGTCGACGAGGTGCAGGGCAACGCGCGGATGATCGAACAGCTGGCCGAGGAATCGGCCACCATCGGTGGGGTGTTGACGGTGATTCGTGCCATCGCCGAACAGACCAACCTGCTGGCATTGAATGCCGCCATCGAGGCCGCTCGTGCGGGCGAGATGGGCCGTGGCTTCGCCGTGGTGGCCGACGAGGTGCGCTCACTGGCGCAGCGCACCACGGGGGCTACCGGCGAGATCCAGGCACTCATCGACCGCCTGCAGCAGGCGGCGCGGGAGTCGGTGGCCGGCATGCGCACCCAGCTCGAACACGCCGAAGCCACCGCCAACCAGGCCCAGGCCGCCGATGGCGCGCTGGACGAGATCGTCAGCGCGATCCGCACGATCGCCGATACGGCGGTACGCATTGCCGACGTCACCGCGCAACAGAGTGGTGCGGTGAGCGAGATTCGCGATCACAGCGAGCGGATTCACGCGTTGGGTGAAGACAACCTGCAGCGCATTGGCGAAGGGCGTGAGCAGGGTGAGCAACTGCTGGACCTGGGCGCGGAGCTGAGCAAGGCCGTGCGGGCCTTCAGGGTCTAGCATGCATACGCTATCCATGTAGGAGCGGCCTTGTGTCGCCATCCCTTTCAACCTTCGCCAACTCCGTTATCATGCGGGCACGTTCCACCTCGCGAGTCCGCCATGCGCCGCCTGTTTTTCCTGCTGTTCCTGCTGCTGGCCAGCCCTGCTTTCGCCTCGGGCCTGCTCGACAACCGCCCCAGCGCCACCCTCGGCGCCGCTTCGCTGTCCAACAGTGCCGACTTCCTGCCAGTGCATGAAGCCTTCAAGCTCAGCCTGGTGCAGGCCGATGCGCAGACCCTCAAGCTGCGTTTCGTCGCCACCGACGGTTACTACCTCTACCGCCATCGCTTCCACTTCCGCACGGAACCGGCGGACATCGCCCTGGGCACGCCGAACATCCCCAAGGGTGAAGCCAAGCACGACGAGTTCTTCGGCGACGTCGAGGTCTACCACGGCGTGCTCGACATCGAGATCCCCCGTACCGACGCCCGTGCCTTCACGTTGCTGGTGGGTTACCAGGGCTGCGCCGACAAGGGTCTGTGTTACCCCCCGGAAACCGTGCGCCTGACTATTGATGGCGAAGGCGGCGCGGCTGGCGCGGCCCTGCCGGCAGGTAGCGAACAGGGCTGGAGCTGGAAGTCACTGCTGCTGTTCTTTCTCGCCGGGGTCGGCCTGACCTTCACCCCTTGCGTGCTGCCGATGCTGCCGATCCTTTCTGGCGTGGTCCTGCGTGGCCAGGTCGGTGGCCTGCGCGGCCTCTCACTGTCGCTGGCCTACGTGCTGCCGATGGCCGCCAGCTTCGCCGTGCTCGGCGCGCTGATGGGCCTGTTCGGCGCCGGCCTGAACCTGCAAGCACGCCTGCAGTCTGCCTGGGTACTGGTGCCGTTCGCGTTGTTCTTCGTGGTGTTCGCCCTGGCCATGTTCGGCCTGTTCGAACTCAAGTTGCCCCAAGCCCTGAGTAACCGCCTCAACAACGTCGCCAACCACACCCGGGGCGGCTCGCTGCTGGGTGCGGCAATTCTCGGTGTGCTCTCCAGCCTGCTGGTCTCACCCTGCGTATCGGCGCCGCTGGCCGGGGCCTTGTTGTACATCAGCGCCAGCGGCGATGCCTTGGGCGGTGCGCTCAAGCTGTTCGCCCTGGGCCTGGGCATGGGCGCCCCCTTGCTCATGATTGCCACCGGTGGAGCAGCCTGGTTGCCGAAGAGCGGCCCTTGGCTGAATACCGTGAAAAACGCGATCGGCGTGTTGCTGCTGGGCCTGGCCATCGGTTTGCTCAGCCGCGTGCTGCCGGGGCCGGCGACCTTGTTGCTGGTCGGCTTGCTGGCGGCTGGCGTGGCGCTGTTCCTCGGTGCACTGGAATTCGTGGTCAAGCCACCCCGCCAGCGCCTGGCTCAATTGGTGGGCCTGGCGCTGCTGGTGTATGCGTTGGCCTGCTGGTACGGTGCGCTGAGCGGCCAGGGCGACCCGCTGCGCCCATTGCCGCCCCCCGCCGCCGCCACAGTCAGCGGTGCAGCACCCAAGGCCGATGCCTGGCAAACCGTCACCACCCCGGCCGCACTGGACGCCGCCCTGGCCGAGGCCAAGGCCGCTGGCCAACCGGTGCTGCTGGACTGGTACGCCGACTGGTGCATCAGTTGCAAGGTGATCGAACACGACGTGCTCAATGCGCCGCAGGTTCAAGGGCAACTGGGCGCCTTCAAACTGCTGCGCTTCGACATCACCGAAAGCAGCGCCGAGCAGCGCACGCTGCTTGACCGCTATCAACTGTTCGGGCCGCCGGCGCTGCTGTTCTTTGCGGCGAACGGCAGCGAAATGACCAGCGATCGGGTCGTTGGCGAGATAAACGCCGGGGAATTTGCGCAAATTCTAACGCGCGTTCGCGGCAAACTCGGTCTATAACTTCCCGCGTGCCGGGAAATTTCTCCAAAGGAGTGACCAGATTTAAATATTTGGTCACATACTTCGCGCGAACCTCGGGCAACGTGCTGGCTATTGCCGGGAACTGGACACTTGCTGTCGCTTTGCGGCACACTCGCCGCGCTGTGTCGAATTGCCCTACAAATCCAAGGAAACCGCAGATGGCAACCCTACTGGTGCTTCACGGCCCCAACCTGAACCTGCTCGGGACTCGCGAACCGGGCCACTACGGTGCCGTGACCCTGGCCCAGATCAACCAGGACCTGGAACAGCGCGCCCGTGCCGCGGGCCACCATTTGCAGTACCTGCAGAGCAATGCCGAGTACGAACTCATCGAGCGTATTCATGCCGCACGCAACGAGGGTGTCGACTTCATCCTGATCAATCCGGCTGCTTTCACCCACACAAGCGTCGCATTACGTGACGCATTGCTCGCGGTGAGCATCCCATTCATCGAAGTGCACCTGTCTAACGTGCACAAACGCGAACCGTTCCGTCACCACTCCTACTTTTCAGATGTTGCCGTAGGAGTGATCTGCGGCCTGGGCGCCAGCGGTTATCGCCTGGCCCTGGAATCCGCGCTGGAGCAACTGGCTGCCAACGCACAGCCCTGATAACGAAAACCCTGGCCTCAGTGGGCCGGGGTTGCAGAGAAACGTTCAGATACGTTTTTAAATTTCGCCCCCTGACCGAACCTTTGGGAGTTGATGATTAATGGATATCCGTAAAGTCAAGAAACTGATCGAGCTGCTGGAAGAGTCTGGCATCGACGAGCTGGAGATCAAGGAAGGCGAAGAGTCGGTCCGTATCAGCCGCCACAGCAAGACCCCGGCTGCCCAGCAGTTCTACGCACCTGCGCCGATGGCTGCCGCACCTGCCGCTGCTCCGGTTGCCGCCGCTGCGCCTGCCGCCGAAACCGCTGCTGCCGCCCCTGCCCTCAAAGGCACCGTGATCCGTTCGCCAATGGTCGGTACCTTCTACCGCAAGCCTTCGCCGACCTCGCCGAACTTCGCGGAAGTTGGCCAGACCGTGAAGAAAGGCGACACCCTGTGCATCGTCGAAGCCATGAAGATGATGAACCACATCGAAGCCGATGTTGGCGGTGTCATCGACGCCATCCTGGTGGAAGACGGCCAGCCGGTTGAGTTCGACCAGCCGCTGTTCACCATCGTTTGAATCGCGGAGAGCCAACGATGTCTGGGAAGCTCGAAAAAGTCCTGATCGCCAACCGTGGGGAAATTGCCCTGCGCATCCTGCGTGCCTGCAAAGAGCTGGGCATCAAGACCGTCGCCGTGCACTCCACGGCCGACCGTGAACTGATGCACCTGGGCCTGGCAGACGAGTCGGTCTGCATCGGCCCTGCATCGTCCAAGGATTCCTACCTGCACATCCCGGCGATCATCGCTGCCGCCGAAGTCACCGGCGCCACTGCGATCCACCCGGGTTATGGCTTCCTCGCGGAAAACGCCGATTTCGCCGAGCAGGTGGAAAAGTCCGGTTTCGCCTTCATCGGCCCGAAAGCTGACACCATTCGCCTGATGGGCGACAAGGTTTCGGCCAAGGACGCGATGATCAAGTCGGGCGTGCCAACCGTACCGGGCTCCGATGGCCCACTGCCGGAAGACGAAGAGGTCGCCCTGGCGATCGCCCGTGACGTCGGTTACCCGGTGATCATCAAGGCCGCCGGTGGCGGTGGTGGTCGCGGCATGCGCGTGGTGCACAAGGAAGAGGACCTGATTGCCTCGGCCAAACTCACCCGTACCGAAGCCGGTGCTGCCTTCGGCAACCCGATGGTCTACCTCGAGAAGTTCCTGACCAACCCACGTCACGTGGAAGTTCAGGTCCTGTCCGACGGCCAGGGCAACGCCATCCACCTGGGCGACCGTGACTGCTCGCTGCAGCGCCGCCACCAGAAGGTACTGGAAGAAGCCCCGGCCCCGGGTATCGACGAGAAGGCCCGCCAGGAAGTCTTCAAGCGTTGCGTCGATGCGTGCATCGAGATCGGCTACCGCGGTGCCGGTACTTTCGAATTCCTGTACGAGAACGGCCGTTTCTACTTCATCGAGATGAACACCCGCGTGCAGGTTGAGCACCCGGTGTCGGAGATGGTCACCGGTATCGACATCGTCAAGGAGATGCTGAGCATCGCCGCTGGCAACAAGCTGTCGTACCGCCAGGAAGACGTGGTCATCCGTGGCCACTCGCTGGAGTGCCGGATCAACGCCGAAGACCCGAAGAAGTTCATCCCGAGCCCAGGCAAGGTCAAACACTTCCACGCTCCGGGCGGCAACGGCGTACGCGTCGATTCGCACCTGTACAGCGGCTATTCGGTTCCGCCGAACTACGACTCGCTGATCGGCAAGCTGATCACCTACGGCAAAGACCGTGACGAAGCCATGGCGCGCATGCGCAATGCCCTTGACGAGATCGTCGTCGACGGCATCAAGACCAACATCCCGCTGCACCGCGACCTGGTGCGTGATGAAGGTTTCTGCAAAGGCGGCGTGAACATCCACTACCTCGAGCACAAACTGGCCAACCAGGAGTGATCGCGTTAGCGTGATGCAAAAGAACCCCGGCTCAGCGCCGGGGTTTTTTATTGCCTGTCTGGCCCTACCCTTTCATCCGCGGCATCTCGATCCGGTGCTCATGCACCCGCCGATACAAGGTCGCCCGCGATATCCCCAAGGCCCGCGCCGCTTCCGACGGTATCCAGCGGTGCCGTATCAGGGCATCGAGCAGCAACTGCCGGGCCGGGCTCGATACCCCGGCATCAGCCACAGGCACGGCATCACCCCGCACCTCCTGCGGCAGATTTTCCAGGCAGACCTGCCCACCTTCGCTGACTGCACAGGCATAACGCAGTACCTGCCGCAGCTGGCGCAAATTCCCCGGCCAGCGATACACGAGCAGCGCCTGCAACGCATCGTCGGCCAGCATCACCTCAACCCCGCAAGCCTCGGCCTCCTCAGCCAGCAACTGATGAATCAAGCCCAACCGATCCTCCCGCTCCCTTAGTGGCGGCAACTCAAACCGGGCATTGGCCAAGCGGAAATACAGATCCTCACGAAAACGCCCTTCACTCACCATCGTGGCCAGGTCGCGATGAGTCGCACAGATCACCTGGATATCCACCCGCTCTCGCCGCGCAGCCCCCAGCGGCGCCACTTCACCTTCGGCCAGCACCCGCAGCAGGCGGGTCTGCAGGTTCAGCGGCATGTCGCCAATCTCGTCGAGGAACAAGGTGCCGCCATCGGCCTGCTGCAGCAGCCCCTGCATGCCTTTGCTCGACGCACCGGTAAACGCCCCGGCGACATAACCGAACAGTTCGCTCTCGATCAGGCTCTCGGGGATGGCGGCACAGTTCAAGGTGACGAACGGCCCGTCACGGCGCTGGCTCTGCTGATGCAACTGGCGGGCGAAGACTTCCTTGCCGGCCCCGGTCTCGCCCTGCACCAGCACCGCCAGGTGGCAATCCTTGACCCGTGTGGCCAACCGCAGGTGCTGCTCGATGCGCGCATCCTGTGTTGGCTGCAAGGGTTGCACCCGGCCCCGTCGCTGGGGCGCACTGACCCGCCCGTACAACCCGCCCCACCCTGGCAGGCGCTGGGCCGAGGCCTCGTTGGCGCGGCGCAGCTGGCCCATGTCGAACAGCTCACCGATGTGTTCAGGCAAGCGCCCGTGCTGCGCCAGCAAACGCGCGCGGGCCAGGCTGTTGATCGCCTGCAGGCGGCCGTCGGCGTCCCAGGCCAGCAGGTAGTCAGGCTGGCTCTCCACATAACCCGGCGTGCCGTGGGCGCGCATCACCCAGTGGCCTTGGGCGCTGTGCATGAAAAAGGCGTTTTCGATCTCCCGTGCAGTCTGTTCCACCAGCTGCAGGATCAGGTGCTGGCTGCGACGATCGTCAGGCGATTGCAGGGCGGACACATCCACTACGCCGAGCAGCCCGCCCTGCGGGTCGAACACCGGCGCCGCCGTGCAGGTCAGGCCGATGAACGCGGCGCGAAAGTGATCGCGCTTGTGCACAGTGACCGGCGCCTGGCTGGTCAATACCGCCGCCACGCCGCACGTGCCCTCCTCGCCTTCCGACCAGCAGGTGCCCAGATACAACCCGGCCTTGCGGCAGTCGTTGCGAATGGCAGATTCGACCCGGTAATCGATGGTGCGCCCCAGCGCATCGGTCAGCAGCACGCAATAGTCGGCACCACGCACCCGTGCATGCAAACGGGCCACCGCATCGCTGGCAATGCGCAGGAACAGTTCGGCGCGTTCGCGGCACTCGTTGAGCAGGCTCTGGGAAAGAATGCGCGGCCCTTGCTGGGACCCAGGGTCAAGACGGTACAGCTCCATGGAACGGCGCCAGGAATCGAGGATCAGCGGCGGCACCGGCGCCTGGGGCAGGCGGCCGGCGTTCTTCAGCACCCGGCTGACGCAATCGACATGGGCTCGGGAGTTCGCGGCAAGCATGAGGCCTCCGGTTCCTGTTTGTTCTTGTCGTTGTGCGGCCATTAAGCGCCTGACGGCCTGTGCAGACAAGCGCCGTGTGATTACCGGCGGGCTTGAGACGCCGCGTCTCAGCTCCGGGCAAACACCCGGCAATACTGGCACGCAGCGTCTCAGACAAGGGGCAACGGCAGCCTGGCCCTTTAGCCCTCCAGGCTTTCTGCCACGGGCTATCCAGCACCTATCTGGAAAGCTGGCATCCCGCTTGCTCAAGCCTAGGCAAACAAGAACACGAGGTGTGCCATGCCGCATCCCGCTCCGACCATCGGGATCATTGCCAACCCTGCTTCCGGCCGCGACCTGCGCCGCCTGACCAGTAACGCCGGGCTCTACTCCAGCACCGACAAGGCCTCGGTCATCCAGCGCCTGCTAGCCGCCTTCGGTGCCACCGGGGTGGCCGAGGTGCTGCTGCCCATCGACATGACCGGCATCGCCGCCGCCGTGCTCAAGGCCAGCCTTGGCCCCGTATCGCAGGACCAGCACTGGCCGCGCCTGGCACTGCTCGACCTGCCACTGACCCAAACCGTCAGCGATACCCGCCTGGCCACCCGGCACATGGTCGAGCGTGGCGTGGCAATGATTGCCGTTCTGGGCGGCGACGGCACGCACAAGGCCGTGGCGTCCGAGGCTGGAGACACCCCGCTGCTCACCCTGTCCACGGGCACCAACAACGCCTTCCCGGAACTGCGCGAAGCCACCAGCGCCGGCCTTGCTGGCGGTTTGCTCGCGAGCGGCCTGGTTGCGGCCAGCATCGGCCTGCGCCGCAACAAGCGGTTGCTGGTGAAAGTGCCGCAGCAACGGTTGTGTGAATGGGCACTGGTCGAAGTGGCGGTGTCGCCACAACGTTTCATCGGTGCCCGCGCGCTGAGTCGCAGCGAAGACCTCAGCGAAGTCTTCGCCTGCTTCGCCGAGCCCCACGCCATTGGCCTGTCAGCGCTCTGCGGCCTGTGGCAACCGGTGGCTCGCCATGAACCCTGCGGCGCCTGGGTACGGCTGAACCCCGGTGCCGACCAGGCCTTGCTCGCGCCACTGGCCCCCGGCCTGCTGCAAGGCTGCGGCATCACCGCCAGCGGCATGCTCAGCCCGGGGGTAGCGCACCGCCTGAGCCTCGCCGCCGGCACCCTGGCCCTGGATGGTGAACGCGAGATCGAGTTCGCCGAACACGACACCCCGACCATCACCCTCGACCTGCAAGGCCCGCTGACCGTCGACGTGGAGGCCGTGCTGGCCCATGCCGCCCGTCATCACCTGCTGGCCGTCCCACGCGGCCATCGGCTGCACCCTGCAACCCCGTGTTGAGACAACCCTGGAGAACAACAAGATGTCCACTCACCTCAGTTCAGAGCAATTGCTGCATGCCTACGAAGTGATGCGCACCATCCGCGCCTTTGAAGAACGCCTGCACGTGGAATTCGCCACGGGCGAGATACCCGGCTTCGTCCACCTGTATGCCGGTGAAGAAGCCTCCGCCGCCGGGGTCATGGCGCACCTGCGCGACAGCGACTGCATCGCCTCGACCCACCGCGGCCACGGACACTGCATCGCCAAGGGCGTCGATGTGTACGGGATGATGGCCGAGATCTACGGCAAGAAGACCGGCGTGTGCGGCGGCAAGGGCGGTTCGATGCACATCGCCGACCTGGAAAAAGGCATGCTCGGTGCCAACGGCATCGTCGGTGCCGGTGCGCCCCTGGTGGCCGGTGCCGCCCTGGCGGCCAGGATAAAAGGCAATGACAACGTGGCCGTGGCTTTCTTCGGCGATGGTGCCTCCAACGAAGGCGCGGTGTTCGAGGCGATGAACCTGGCTTCGATCATGAACCTGCCATGCATCTTCGTCGCCGAGAACAACGGCTACGCCGAAGCCACCGCCTCTACCTGGTCGGTGGCCTGCGACCACATCGCCGACCGCGCCGCCGGCTTCGGCATGCCAGGGGTGACCATCGACGGCTTCGACTTCTTTGCCGTGCACGAGGCTGCCGGCGCCGCCATCGAGCGCGCCCGTTCAGGGCAAGGCCCGTCGCTGATCGAGGTCAAGCTGAGCCGCTACTACGGCCACTTCGAAGGCGATGCCCAGACCTACCGCGCCCCCGATGAAGTGAAGAACCTGCGCGAGTCCCGCGACTGCCTGCTGCAGTTCCGCAACAAGACCACCCGTGCCGGCCTGCTGCAGGCGGCGCAACTTGACGCCATCGACGCCCGCGTCGATGACCTGATCGAGGACGCCGTGCGCCGCGCCAAGGCCGATCCCAAGCCGCAGCCCGCCGACCTGCTTACCGACGTCTACGTCAGCTACCCCTGAGCCCGGACAACAAGAACAACAGGAGAACCACCATGGCTAGAAAAATCAGCTACCAGCAGGCCATCAACGAAGCCCTGGCCCAGGAAATGCGCCGCGACAGCAGCGTGTTCATCATCGGCGAAGACGTTGCCGGTGGCGCCGGCGCCCCCGGTGAAGACGACGCGTGGGGCGGCGTGCTCGGCGTCACCAAAGGCCTTTACCACCAGTTCCCGGGGCGGGTACTGGATGCGCCGCTGTCGGAAATCGGCTACGTCGGTGCCGCAGTCGGTGCCGCCACCCAGGGCCTGCGCCCGGTGTGCGAGCTGATGTTCGTCGACTTCGCCGGCTGCTGCCTGGACCAGATCCTCAACCAGGCCGCCAAATTCCGCTACATGTTTGGCGGCAAGGCGGTCACCCCGCTGGTGATGCGCACCATGTACGGCGCCGGCCTGCGCGCCGCGGCCCAGCACTCGCAGATGCTAACCTCCCTATGGACGCACATCCCCGGCCTGAAGGTGGTCTGCCCAGCTTCACCCTATGACGCCAAAGGCCTGCTCATCCAGGCGATCCGCGACAACGACCCGGTGATCTTCTGCGAGCACAAGCTGCTCTACAGCATGCAAGGCGAGGTACCAGAAGAGGTGTATACCGTGCCATTCGGCGAAGCCAATTTCCTGCGCGATGGCGAAGACGTGACCCTGGTGACCTATGGACGCATGGTCCACGTGGCCATGGAAGCGGCAAACAACCTGGCCCGCCAAGGCATCGACTGCGAAGTACTGGACTTGCGCACCACCAGCCCGCTGGACGAGGACAGCATTCTCGAAAGCGTGGAAAAGACCGGTCGCCTGGTGGTGATCGACGAAGCCAACCCGCGCTGCTCGATGGCCACCGACATCAGTGCACTGGTCGCGCAAAAGGCCTTCGCCGCGCTCAAGGGCCCGATCGAGATGGTTACCGCGCCGCACACCCCGGTGCCGTTCTCCGATGCCTTGGAGGACTTGTACATCCCTGATGCCGCGAAGGTCGAAGCAGCGGTGCGCAAGGTCATCGAAGCTGCAAGGAGTGCCGCATGAGCCAGATCCATACCCTGACCATGCCCAAGTGGGGCCTGTCGATGACCGAGGGCCGGGTCGATGCCTGGCTCAAGCAAGAGGGGGATGAAATCAGCAAGGGCGACGAAGTGCTGGATGTCGAAACCGACAAGATCAGCAGCAGCGTCGAGGCGCCGTTCAGCGGCGTGCTGCGCCGCCAGGTGGCGCGACCCGACGAAACCCTGCCGGTCGGCGCGCTGCTGGCCGTGGTGGTGGACGGTGAAGCCGAAGAGGCAGAAATCGACGCCGTGGTGCAACGTTTCCAGGCCGAGTTCGTCGCCCAAGGCAGCGCCGACCAGGCCCAGGGGCCAGCACCACAGAAAGCCGAGGTGGGCGGGCGCCTGCTGCGCTGGTTCGAACTGGGTGACGGTGGCACGCCGCTGGTGCTGGTGCACGGCTTTGGCGGCGATCTCAACAACTGGCTGTTCAACCACCCGGCACTGGCGGCCGAGCGACGGGTGGTCGCCCTGGACCTGCCGGGGCATGGCGAGTCGGCCAAGGCCCTCGACAAAGGTGACCTGGATGAACTGAGCGAAACCGTGCTGGCCCTGCTCGACCATCTGGGCATCGCCAAGGCCCACCTGGCCGGGCACTCCATGGGTGGCGCGGTCTGCCTGAACGTGGCTCGCCTGGCGCCACAGCGGGTGGCGAGCCTGTGCCTGGTGGCCAGTGCCGGGCTGGGCGAGGCAATCAATGGCCAGTACCTGCAAGGCTTCGTCGCCGCGGCCAACCGCAACGCGCTGAAGCCGCAGATGGTGCAACTGTTCGCCGACCCGGGGCTGGTGACCCGGCAGATGCTCGAGGACATGCTCAAGTTCAAGCGCCTGGAAGGCGTGGATCAAGCCTTGCGCCAACTGGGTTCGGCGCTGGCCGACGGTGACCGTCAGCGGCATGACCTGCGTGGCGTGCTCGGGCAGCATCCGACGCTGGTGATCTGGGGGGCCGAGGACGCGATCATTCCGGCGGCGCATGCCGAAGGGGTCGAAGCCGAGGTGCTGGTAGTGCCAGGCGTCGGGCACATGGTGCAGATGGAGGCGGCGGACCAGGTGAACCAGCGGGTGCTGGAGTTCCTGAGCAAGCACTGACCCTTTCAACTGTCTGTTCCGGCCTCTTCGCCGGCAAGCCCGCTCCCACAGGATCTCCTGACCTTGAAGACCTTGGATAACCTGTGGGAGCGGGTGTGCCCGCGAAGAAGGCGACGCGGTCAGCCGCCCCTGCTCTACAAACCCCCCGCACTCGCGTAAACTGCCAGGCTTCGCGCAGCCTCGGGCTGCCCCTGTCAGATTTACCAAAGGTGCCCGCCATGCCTTGGCTGCAAGTACGCCTGGCCATCAGCCCGGAACAAGCCGAAACCTACGAAGACGCCCTGCTCGAAGTGGGCGCCGTATCGGTCACGTTCATGGATGCCGAAGACCAGCCGATCTTCGAACCCGACCTCAACACCACCCCGCTGTGGTCGCATACTCACTTGCTGGCACTGTTCGAAGCCGACGCCGAGCCGGAAGCGGTATTCGCCCACCTGCGCTTGCTGACCGGCGCCGAGCTGCCCGAGCACCAGGCCGAGGTGATCGAGGACCAGGACTGGGAACGCAGCTGGATGGACGGCTTCCAGCCAATGCGCTTTGGCCAGCGCCTGTGGATCGTGCCGAGCTGGCACGAGGCCCCCGAACAGGACGCGGTCAACCTGTTGCTCGACCCAGGCCTGGCCTTTGGCACCGGTACCCACCCGACCACCGCGCTGTGCCTGGAATGGCTCGACGGTCAGCAGCTGCAAGGCACTCAGGTACTGGACTTCGGCTGCGGCTCGGGCATCCTCGCCATCGCCGCCCTGCTGCTGGGCGCGCGCGAGGCCGTCGGTACCGACATCGACGTGCAGGCCATCGAAGCCTCGCGTGACAACGCCCAGCGCAACGGCATCGCCGACGACAAGCTGGCGCTGTACCTGCCCGAGCAGATGCCGGCGATGCAGGCCGACGTGCTGGTCGCCAACATTCTCGCCGGCCCGCTGGTGTCGCTGGCGCCGCAGCTGTCCGGCCTGGTCCGCCCAGGTGGCCTGCTGGCCCTGTCGGGCATCCTCGCCGAACAAGGTGTGGAGGTGGCTGCCGCCTACACTGCCGACTTCGACCTGGACCCGATCGTCGTACGCGACGGCTGGGTGCGCATCAGTGGTCGGCGCCGCTAAGCGGGCCTAGAATAATTCACTGCACAGCTCCCGGATCGCCGCATGACCGACAGTTTCGTCACCCAGTGCCCGCATTGCCAGACCAGCTTTCGCGTCACCCATCACCAGTTGAGCGTTGCTCGCGGTGTCGTGCGCTGCGGTCACTGCCTGCAGGTGTTCAATGCGGCCAAGCAGCTGCTGGAGCAGAACCGCGCCGCAGCCGGTGTCGCCCCACAGACACCACCGCCCGCAGTCGTCGAACCGGTCGCGGTGCCTGAGCCGGTCGCCAGCGAACCGCCTGCGGTCGAGAAAGACGACTGGGCCGTCACCGCCCAGGCGCTGGATGAGCTCGATCTGGACCAGGAACTTGCCCGCCTCGAACGCCGTGGCGAGCCTGCTGAGCCGCGCCCGGACAGCAAGGGCGCTGCGCTACAGGCCCGTCGCGACGAGCCGGTTGCCGACGAGCATGCTGATGAACTGTTCGGCACCGCGACCGACGACCGCCATGAGCCGCTTGCGGCCGATGACCCGGCGCCGGTGCTGCTGGACGAACAGCCCGGGGAGCCGGAGCCGGGTGATCGCACCGAGCCCACCCTGGGTGGCAACCTGGACCTGGAGCTTGACGACGAACCGCTTGCGCAGCGCGCTGCAGAGCCAGAGCCCAAGCAACGCTTCGACGAACACGATGACGATGTCATTCACGAAAAAGGCTTGAGTGCCCGTGATGACGACGACACCGACCTGCATTTGTCGGCCCGCGATGACGACCCGCTCGAGCCGCTGCCCGGTGAGCGCCTGGAGCCGGGCTTCGCCGCCAAGCCAGAGCGCCCGTCACGCAAGGAACCGCTGGTCGATGTCGTCGACGACCCGCTGCAACTGGGGTGGGAAAAACCCCGGCCCAACTGGGGCAAGCGCCTGTTGTGGAGCTTCCTGACCCTGCTGGCCGCTGGCCTGCTGGCATTCCAGTACGTGTGGTTCCACTTCGACGAACTAGCCCGCCAGGACCAGTACCGCCCGATCTTCCAGCAACTGTGCCCGATGCTCGGCTGCCAGGTGCCGACCCGCGTCGATATCGGCCGGATCAAGAGCAGCAACCTGGTGGTGCGCAGCCACCCGGATTTCAAGGGCGCCCTGATCGTCGATGCGATCATCTACAACCGCGCACCGTTCGCCCAACCGTTCCCGCTGCTGGAGCTGCGCTTCGCCGACCTCAACGGCCAGCTGATCGCCAGCCGTCGGTTCAAACCCAGCGAATACCTGTCGGGCGAACTGGCCGGGCGCGGCGAAATGCCGAGCCAGACGCCGATCCACATCGCCCTGGACATCCTCGACCCGGGCCCCAAGGCCGTGAACTACAGCCTCAGCTTCCGCTCCCCGGAATAAGCCCGCCAGCACATGGGGCGCGCTGACCAAAGCAAAAGACATAAGCCGACAGCTGTACAGAATTTATCCAAATCCTTCTTTATCCGGTCACCGAGAGCGGGTATCATGCCAACCCTTTTTCGGACTCCCATGATTCGGCCCCACAACAGGGAACACCTATGTCGGCGGTACGCATCGGCCCATACACACTACGCAACAACCTGATCCTCGCACCCATGGCCGGGGTCACGGACCAGCCTTTCCGGACACTTTGCAAGCGCTTGGGCGCCGGCATGGTGGTGTCGGAGATGGTCAGCAGCGACATGAGCCTGTGGAACAGCCGCAAGTCCAGCCTGCGCCGCATCCATGAGGGTGATCCCGAGCCACGCTCGGTACAGATCGCCGGTGGTGATGCGCAGATGATGGCCGCGGCGGCCCGGGCCAATGTCGAGGCAGGTGCGCAGATCATCGATATCAACATGGGCTGTCCGGCAAAAAAAGTCTGCAACAAAGCTGCAGGCTCTGCTTTATTGAGAGATGAAGACCTGGTCGCCGAAATCCTCCACGCCGTGGTCGGCGCGGTGGATGTCCCCGTGACCCTGAAAATCCGCACCGGCTGGGACCGGGCGAACAAGAACGGCCTGAACGTGGCGAAGATCGCCGAACAGGCTGGCATCCAGGCGCTGGCGGTGCATGGCCGCACACGCGCTGACCTGTATACCGGCGAAGCCGAATACGACACCATCGCTGCCATCAAGCAGGCGGTATCGATCCCGGTTTTTGCCAATGGCGATATCACTTCGCCAGAAAAGGCCCGGGCGGTGCTGGATGCCACCGGGGTCGACGGCCTGCTGATTGGCCGGGCTGCCCAGGGGCGGCCATGGATCTTTCGCGAGATCGAACATTTTCTGGGGACTGGCCAGCATTTGCCGGCCCCGCAGTTGGACGAAGTGGAACGCATCCTGCTAGAGCACCTGGCCGCGCTGCATGCCTTCTATGGCGATGTGATGGGCGTACGTATCGCCCGCAAGCACGTGGGCTGGTACCTGGCAACACGACCCGGCGGCAAGGAGTTTCGCGCCCGGTTCAACGCTTTGGAAGACACACAAGCGCAGTGCGCCAACGTTCGCGAGTTTTTCAGTGAACGTCGACAGAGCCTTGAGACAGAGGACGGACAAGGGGTGGCCGCATGACGATGATGACCGAGACATTAGTGAGTGGAACAACGCCCGTGAGCGACAACGCCAACCTCAAACAGCACCTCAACACGCCGAGCGAAGAGGGCCAGACCCTTCGCGACAGCGTCGAGAAGGCGCTGCACAACTACTTCGCACACCTGGAAGGCGCGACCGTCACCGACGTGTACAACCTGGTGCTCTCCGAAGTCGAGGCGCCCCTGCTCGAAAGCGTGATGAACTACGTGAAGGGCAACCAGACCAAGGCCAGCGAGATGCTTGGCCTCAACCGTGGCACCCTGCGCAAGAAGCTCAAGCAGTACGACTTGTTGTAAGCCAGAATCCCAATCAAAAAAGGCGGCCTCTGCGAAGAGACGCCTTTTTTGCTGACTCCACCGCGTTATTGGAACCCGAAATGACCGACCAGACTACCCGCCTGCCAGTCCGCCGCGCCCTGATCAGCGTCTCCGACAAGACCGGTATCCTCGAATTCGCCCGTGAGCTGCAACAGCTCGGTGTCGAGATCCTGTCCACCGGCGGCACCTACAAGCTGCTCAAGGACAACGGCGTGAACGCGGTGGAAGTGGCCGACTACACTGGCTTCGCCGAAATGATGGATGGCCGGGTCAAGACCCTGCATCCGAAGATCCACGGTGGCATCCTTGGCCGTCGCGGCATCGACGACGCCATCATGAACGAGCACGGCATCAAGCCGATCGACCTGGTTGCGGTCAACCTGTACCCGTTCGAAGCCACCATTTCCAAGCCAGGCTGTGACTTGCCGACCGCCATCGAGAACATCGACATCGGCGGCCCGACCATGGTCCGTTCGGCTGCCAAGAACCACAAGGATGTCGCCATCGTGGTCAACGCCAGCGACTACGCCGGCGTGCTGGAAGGCCTGAAGGCCGGCGGCCTGACCTACGCCCAGCGCTTCGACCTGATGCTCAAGGCGTTCGAACACACTGCTGCCTACGACGGCATGATTGCCAACTACATGGGCACCATCGACCAGGCGAAGGACACCCTGAGCACCGAAGCACGCAGCGAGTTCCCGCGTACCTTCAACAGCCAGTTCGTCAAGGCCCAGGAAATGCGCTACGGCGAGAACCCGCACCAGAGCGCGGCGTTCTACGTTGAAGCGAAGAAAGGCGAAGCCAGCATTTCCACCGCCGTGCAGCTGCAAGGCAAGGAACTGTCGTTCAACAACGTGGCCGACACCGACGCCGCGCTGGAGTGCGTGAAGAGCTTCGTCAAGCCAGCCTGCGTCATCGTCAAGCACGCCAACCCGTGCGGCGTGGCCGTTGTGCCTGAAGACGAAGGCGGCATCCGCAAGGCCTACGACCTGGCCTACGCCACCGACACCGAGTCGGCATTCGGCGGCATCATCGCCTTCAACCGCGAGCTGGACGGCGAAACCGCCCAAGCCATCGTCGACCGCCAGTTCGTCGAAGTGATCATCGCGCCGAAAATCTCCCAGGCGGCCCGCGACGTGGTAGCGGCCAAGCAGAACGTGCGTCTGCTGGAGTGCGGCGAGTGGCCAGCCGAGCGCGCTGCCGGTTGGGACTTCAAGCGCGTCAACGGTGGCCTGCTGGTGCAAAGCCGCGATATCGGCATGATCACCGCAGATGACCTGAAGATCGTCACCAAGCGTGCCCCGACCGAACAAGAGATCCACGATCTGGTGTTTGCCTGGAAAGTGGCCAAGTTCGTCAAGTCCAACGCCATCGTCTACGCCAAGCAGCGCCAGACCATCGGTGTCGGCGCCGGCCAGATGAGCCGCGTCAACTCCGCCCGCATCGCCGCCATCAAGGCCGAGCATGCTGGCCTGCAGGTACAGGGCGCGGTGATGGCGTCGGACGCGTTCTTCCCGTTCCGTGATGGCATCGACAACGCGGCTAAAGTGGGTATCAGCGCCGTGATCCAGCCGGGTGGTTCGATGCGTGATGCCGAAGTCATCGCCGCTGCCGACGAAGCCGGCATCGCGATGGTGTTCACCGGTATGCGCCACTTCCGCCACTGATTTACGGCAATCGGCCGCACTGAAGCAGGCATCTGCTGCGTTGGGGCCGGTTCCGCTGATGCTCATTGCCAGAAGGCAACTCCGCTCATCGGAACCGGCCCCGCCTTGCATCTACCTGCTTCATTGCGACCTCGTACAGCGTGAGGCGAGGCCTCTCGCTCGACAGATTTCGAGGTTTTGACATGAAAGTTTTGATCATCGGCAGCGGCGGCCGTGAGCACGCCCTGGCCTGGAAAGTCGCCCAGGACCCGCGCGTCGAAAAAGTCTTCGTTGCCCCGGGCAATGCCGGCACGGCCATCGAGCCGAAATGCGAGAACGTCGCCATCGACGTGTGCGCGCTGGAGCAACTGGCCGACTTCGCCGAAAAGAACGTCGACCTGACCATCGTCGGCCCGGAAGCGCCGTTGGTGATCGGCGTGGTCGACCTGTTCCGCAGCCGTGGCCTGGACTGCTTCGGTCCGACCAAGGGCGCGGCCCAGCTGGAGGGCTCCAAGGCCTTCACCAAGGATTTCCTGGCACGTCACAAGATCCCGACCGCCGACTACCAGAACTTCACCGAGATCGAGCCAGCCCTGGCCTACCTGCAGGAAAAGGGTGCCCCGATCGTGATCAAAGCCGACGGCCTGGCCGCAGGCAAGGGCGTGATCGTCGCCATGACCCTGGCAGAAGCCGAAGCCGCCGTGCGTGACATGCTGGCCGGCAATGCCTTCGGCGAGGCCGGTTCGCGCGTGGTCATCGAAGAGTTCCTCGACGGCGAGGAAGCCAGCTTCATCGTCATGGTCGACGGCCACAACGTGCTGCCCATGGCCACCAGCCAGGACCACAAGCGCGTCGGCGATCAGGATACCGGCCCGAACACCGGCGGCATGGGCGCCTACTCCCCTGCCCCGGTGGTAACTCCGGACGTACACCAGCGCGTGATGGACCAGGTGATCTGGCCGACCGTGCGTGGCATGGCCGAAGAAGGCAACGTCTACACAGGCTTCCTGTATGCCGGCCTGATGATCGACAAGGCGGGCAACCCCAAGGTCATCGAGTTCAATTGCCGCTTCGGCGACCCTGAGACCCAGCCAGTCATGCTGCGCCTGGAGTCGAGCCTGGTGCTGCTGGTCGAAGCCGCCTTCGCCAAGGCGCTGGACAAGGTCGAAGCGCAGTGGGACCCGCGCCCGAGCCTGGGCGTGGTGCTGGCTGCCGGCGGTTACCCGGGTGACTACGCCAAGGGCGACGTGATCAACGGCCTGGAGGCTGCGGCCAAGATCGAAGGCAAGGTGTTCCATGCCGGTACTTCGCTCAAGGACGGTCAGGTTGTCACCAACGGCGGCCGTGTGCTCTGCGCGACCGCCATGGGTGCCAGCGTCGCCGATGCCCAGCAGCAGGCCTACCGCCTGGCCAAGGAAGTGAGCTGGAACGGCAGCTTCTACCGCACCGACATCGGCTACCGGGCTATCGCCCGCGAGCGCGGTGAGCACCAGCAGTAACTTGTACCGGAGTGCCGCAGCGCCTTGTGCCTGCGGCATCCGGCTCGTCGACAGGGCCCCACGGGGGCCTTGCCTTCGCCTTGGCGCGCCGCGCATAGTTAGTATCTGGCACATCGGCTAGGAAGGGATCTCGTAGTGCGTCGGCTTCGGATTGCCACAGCTCTGATCGTCAGCTTGCTGACCCTGCTCTGCCTGTTGCCGGCTTCGGCCGAACAGGGCGGAGGCTGGTCCGTTCTGCTCGACGAACAGGCCAACCTGCAGTTGAGCGACGTGCGCTCCGATCGCTATCGCAGCCAGTTCAGCCCTATCACCCTTGGCGAACTCGATGCCGCACCGGCTGAACAGGCGCTGTGGTTGCACTACCACCTGGAACCGGGTGACCAGGAGCAACTGCTGCGCATCTTCGCTCCCGACCTGTCGCGCCTCGATCTGTACGCCCTCGATGGCGACAGGCTGCTGCGCCAGCTGCACCATGGCCGCCAGGCCGGTAACGGCAGCCCGACCCTGCGCGGCAGCGACCATGTATTACCCTTGCCCAACAGCCCGCACGCGCTGGACATCTACCTGCGTCTGGTCTCGGAACACCAGCTGCGCCCGGCGATAAGCCTGGAGCCCGCAGCGGTAGCCGCCTCCGACCATGGCCAACCCCTGCTGTTCGGCATGCTGTTCGGTGGCCTGGTGATGCTCATCCTGCATAACCTGATCCGCTTCATCTACACCCGCTCCAGCACCACCCTGTATCTTGCCCTGTACCACGGGCTGATGCTGCTCAGCGGCCTGATCCTGCTCAACCTCAGCGGCCCGTGGTGGCACCTGTGGCACAGCGCGCAAACCCCGGCGGCCTACCTGACCCTGGTTCTGGCCGGGCTGTCGGGGCTGTATTTCACCCAGCATTTCTTCTCTCCCTGCAACTCACCGCGGCTCAACCGCCTGCTGCAGGGTGAAATGCTGGTCGCAGCGGTCAGCGGGCTGATCCTGCTGTTTGTCGATACCTTGCCGCTCAACCTGATGACCTATGCCCTGCTGGCACTCGGCAGCGTGACCATGCTGATAGCCAGCAGCTACCACTGGTACAAGGGCTATGCGCCGGCACGGCTGTTCAGCGTCGCCATGCTGGTGTTCAACCTTGGCGGCCTGGTGCTGCTGCCCGCCCTGCTCGGCCTGACCCGCACCTCGACGCCGTGGCTGCTGTGCATCCTCCTCGGCATGACCGTGGTCAGCGGCCTGCTGCTCAACCTGGCCGTCAGTGAGCGCCTGCGGCGCATCAGCGAAGAACGTTTCCGCGCCAGCCGTGCGCTGGCGGCAAGCGATGCCGAAATCAACGCCAAGGCCGAGTTCCTGGCCAAGATCAGCCACGAAATCCGTACCCCCATGAACGGTGTCCTGGGCATGACCGAGCTGTTGCTCGGCACGCCACTGTCGGTCAAGCAGCGCGACTATGTACAGACCATCCACAGCGCCGGCAACGAGCTGCTGACGCTGATCAATGAGATTCTCGACATTTCCAAACTGGAATCGCGGCAGATCGAACTGGATGACGTGCAGTTCGACCTCAACGCCCTGATCGAAGACTGCCTGAACATTTTCCGCGCCAAGGCCGAGCAGCAGAATATCGAGCTGATCAGTTTCACCCAGCCGCAGGTGCCGCGGGTCATCAGCGGTGACCCGACACGCCTGCGCCAAGCCTTGTCGAGCCTGCTGGAAAATGCCCTGAAGAACACCTCCCAGGGCGAAATCCTGCTGGTGGTAGCGCTGGATCAGCGCGGTGAAATCCCACGCCTGCGCATTGCCGTGCAGGACAGTGGCGAGCCGCTGCCTGCGGCCGAGCGCGAGGCCTTGCTGCAGGCCGAGCTGCACAGCCACCACTTCCTTTCCAGCAACAAGCTTGGCGGCCACCTCGGGCTGGTCATCGCCAAGCAGCTGATCGGCCTGATGCAAGGCGAGTTCGGCATCAAGAGCAGCACCAGCATGGGCAATACCCTGTGGCTGACCTTGCCGCTCGATCCATCACGTCTGGAGCAGCCGCCGGCAGACCTGGACGGCCCGTTACGCGACGCCCGGGTCCTGGTGGTCGACGACAACGACACCTGCCGCAAAGTCCTAGTGCAGCAGTGCAGCGCATGGGGCATGAATGTCAGCGCGGTGCCATCCGGCAAGGAGGCGCTGGCCCTGCTGCGGACCAAGGCGCACCTTCGCGACTATTTCGACGCGGTGTTGCTGGACCAGAACATGCCGGGCATGACTGGCATGCAGCTGGCGGCCAAGATCAAGGAAGACCCGAGCCTGAACCACGACATCCTGGTGGTCATGCTCACCGGCATCAGCAACGCGCCCAGCAAGGTCATCGCGCGCAATGCCGGGATCAAGCGCATCCTTGCCAAGCCGGTTGCCGGCTATACGCTCAAGACCACCCTGGCCGAAGAACTGGCCCAGCGTGGCCGCGATCAGGGGGTGCCGGCTGCGCTGCCTGGCGCGCAGGGCTCACTTGAGTTGCCGAGCGACTTCCGTGTGCTGGTGGCCGAAGACAACAGTATCTCGACCAAGGTCATCCGCGGCATGCTCGGCAAACTCAACCTGGAGCCGGACACCGCCAGCAACGGCGAAGAGGCCTTGCAGGCGATGAAGGCGCAGCGTTACGACCTGGTGTTGATGGACTGCGAAATGCCGGTGCTGGACGGTTTCTCCGCGACCCAGCAGTTGCGTGCCTGGGAAACCACCAACCAGCGTCAGCGCACCCCGGTGGTGGCGCTGACCGCGCATATACTGGCTGAGCACAAGGAGCGCGCACGGCTGGCCGGCATGGACGGCCACATGGCCAAGCCGGTGGAGCTGTCACAGTTGCGCGAGTTGATCCAGTACTGGGCCAATCAGCGCGAAGCGAAAGCTGATCCGGCGCACAGCTCGTAACCAGACGGGTCGCTCCTGCACGCCACCCTTATCCCTCAAGGATCATCCCATGCTGCATGACTTGTTCAGTGTCTACCTGAAGATGCTGGTGCTCTACAGCCCGTTCTTCGTGCTGTCATGCTTCATCAGCCTGACCCGAGGCCACTCCAGCAAAGAGCGCAAACAGCTGGCCTGGAAGGTCGCCTTTGCCGCGCTGGTGGCCAGCGTCCTGCTGTACCTGTTCGGCAGGGTGATCTTCGGTATTTTCGGTATCACCGCCGACGCCTTCCGCATTGGTGCAGGCAGCGTACTGTTCATCTCGGCGCTGGGCATGGCCCAGGGCAAACCGGCTGTGCAGGCCGACAACGTGCAGCAGGACGTGACCATCGTGCCACTCACCATCCCGCTCACCGTAGGCCCAGGCACCATCGGGGCACTGCTGGTGATGGGCGTGGGCCAACCGCACTGGGACGACAAGCTGCTGGCCATTGTCAGCATCGCACTGGCCAGCTTCACCGTCGGCCTGGTGTTGTACCTCTCGCACGGCATTGAAAAACTGCTCGGTGACCAGGGCCTGCAGATCGTCAGCCGCCTGATGGGGCTGTTCGTCTGCGCCCTGGCGGCGCAGATCATCTTTACCGGGATCAAGGGCTACCTGGTCGGTTAGCCCTCAGGTTCAGGGCGCGGCGGGGTACCAACGCGGGGTGTAGACCCATTGCCCGCCACTGGCACGGTCGAAGGTACAGGTCGTGGAGGAACCGACCAGCACCATGGTGCGCATGTCGACCATCTCCGGCGTCAGCTCGGCCAAGCTCACCACCCTCAGCGTCTGCCCCGGCCGGCCGATATCGCGCCCCAACACCACCGGCGTCTGCCCATCCCGGTGCCGGCGCACGATCTCCAGTGCCGTGCCAAGCTGATGCGGCCTGGACCTGGAAATCGGGTTGTAGAAGGCCAGCACCAGGTCCGCCTGGGCCGCCAGGTCCAGGCGTTTTTCGATGATCGACCAGGGTTTGAGGTTGTCAGACAGCGACATCACGCAGAAGTCATGCCCCAACGGCGCGCCAGCTTGCGCGGCGGTTGCCAGCGAAGCCGATACCCCAGGCAGGATCTCCAGGTCGACACGGTGCCAGGCAGGGTCGCAAGACTCGTGCAGGGCTTCGAGCACCGCTGCGGCCATGGCGAACACACCAGGGTCGCCCGACGACACCACCACCACCGAACGGCCCTGGGCCGCCAGCTCGAAGGCATGCCGGGCACGCTGCATCTCTTCCCGGTTGTCGGTGCAGTGCTGCACCTGATCGTCACGGAACGGCCCGGCCATGCGCACGTAGGTCTCGTAGCCGAGGATGTCCTCGGCCCGCGCAAGCTCGGCTTTCACCGCCGGCACCATCAGCTCGGCCGCCCCTGGGCCAAGGCCGATCACTGCCAGGCGACCGCGCTTGCGCCCCAAACGTGCCGTATCGACCGGCAACGGCGCCGCAGCGATGACCAGGCCAGACTGCTCGACCAGGCGCGCCTCGGGCAAAGCCTCGGCCGCCATGCTGGCCAAGGTGCCGTTCATGGCCGCGAAGCGCAGCACGACGCCCAGTTCTGCGGCGGCCTCGTGCAACAACGGCTCGGCCATCGCCTGCTCGGCGACCAGCAGACACGCCAGCGAGGGCTCGGCAATGCCGGCCTCACGCAAGGCGCCACGTACCTGTTCAGCCAGGCCGGGCCCGCCTGCGGCGAGCGCCACCACCACCGAGCGTGGGTGGATCAGCAGCTCGTCACGGCTGGCCACGCGCACGTCACAGCCAACGTGGATGGTGCGCCGGGCGGTGTCGCTGGCTGGCAGTTGCGCCTGCGCAAGCCAGGGGGCATCACCCTCGACACGCACGCTTTCGCCGGCCAGCAGGTCGGAGACAAAGCGCTTGCCCTGCTCGAGGTCCGCCAGGGCATAGCCCTCGGGCGGGTTGAGCAGGCAGGTGCCGAAGCGCAATTCACCACTGGTGGTGATCGCTGCAGCCACCCCCAGGGTCTCGCCAAGTTCGCGCGCCATGAGGTTGACCCCGCTCAGACCACCCAACAACGGCACCACTGCGCTACCGTCCTCGGCGACGGCCAGCACGGGCGGCTCCGCTCCTTTCTCATCGAGCAGGCTGGCCAGGCTGCGGATGACGATGCCGGCAGCACACAGCGCGATGATCGGGGTGGCCTGCTGGTAGAGCATGCGCAGGGTGTCGGCAAATCCGTCGTAATACTGATCGGCGCCCTCGACCCGACCGCGCAGGCCGTAGACGGTCGCCTGTGGATAACGCTGCTGGATGCGCTGCGCCGTGGCCAGGCTCCCCGCTCCAAGGATGACGATGGCCGGTGCCTGTTGCCTGTTCAGCCCTGCCATTTTTCCCCCGGTACGATGATCAGCGAGAAGTACGGCGAAGACTGTGGATCCACGTCATCCAGCGGCACGATCTTCTGGTTGGCCATGGTGGCTCGCTCGACGTACAGCGCACGCCCGTCCAGGCCGAGTTCGGCGAGTACCTGGCGCACCTTGGGGAAGTTGCGGCCCAGCTTCATGATCACCGCCGCATCGGCATCTGCCAGGCGACGCTTGAGCTCTTCGGCCGGCAGCACGCCCGACAGTACCGACAGGCTCTGGTTACGGTACACCAGCGGCGCGCCCAGCACCGAGGCGCCACCGAGCATCGAACAGACGCCCGGGACCACTTCGGCCTCATGCTGTTGGGCAAGCCGGTCGTGCAGGTACATGTAGGAGCCGTAGAAGAACGGGTCACCTTCGCAGATCACCGCCACGTCACGGCCGGCATCCAGGTGCTCGGCCACCTGCACGGCCGCTTCATCGTAGAAATCGCTGATCACCTGTTCGTAGGACAGCGGCGCCGGCAGTGCCTCGGTCGTGACCGGGTACACCAGCGGCAGCAGGGTCTGCTCGGCTTGCAGGTGGGCCTCGATGATGCCGAAGGCGTTGCCGCGCTTGCCCTTGGCCACGAAATACGCCACCACCGGCGCCTCGCGTAGCAGGCGCAGGGCCTTGACGGTGATCAGTTCAGGGTCGCCAGGGCCTACGCCCAGCCCCAGCAGTCGTCCGCGCGGTGCCATCACTCTACCTCCGTGGCCAGGGCGTTGACCGCGGCAGCGGCCATTGCGCTGCCGCCCAGGCGGCCTTGCATGATCACGAACGGCACGCCGCGGCTGTCGGCGGCGAGCATCGCCTTGGACTCGGCGGCACCGACGAAGCCGACCGGGAAGCCGAGGATCAGGGCGGGTTTGGGCGCCCCGGCATCGATCATCTCCAGCAGGTAGAACAGCGCCGTCGGGGCATTGCCGATCACCACCACGCTGCCCTCCAGGTGCGGGCGCCACAGCTCCAGGGCCACGGCGGAGCGGGTGTTGCCGGCCTCCTTGGCCAGGCCTGGCACGCTAGGGTCGCGCAAGGTGCAGATCACCGGGTTGTTGGCGGGCAAGCGTGCGCGGGTGATGCCTTCGGCGACCATGTGTGCGTCGCAAAGGATCGGTGCGCCATTGGCCAAGGCTTCACGACCGGCGCGGCCGGCACCTTCGGAGAACTGCAGGCCATCGATGGCCTCGACCATGCCGCAGGCATGGATCACGCGCACGGCGAGTTTTTCCAGGTCTGCGGGAATCCGCTCGAGCCGGGCTTCCTCGCGGATGATCCGGAAGGAATTGCGATAGATCTCCTGACCATCGCGGATGTAGTCAATCATCAAGGTGCTCCGTCGGCAGGGCGAGCATGGCGCCTGCTTCATTCAAGGTAAGGTCGGTGGCGCGCAGGGCACCCAGGCCCGGCAGGTGCGCGTCACGCAGATACAGGTCATAGCGGCCCGGTGAACGGGCCAGCAGCGTAGCCGGGGCAACATGGGCCACGGCGCAGGAACGGGGGCAGCCGGACAGGTGCACGCTGCCGGGCGCGCCACTGCCCAGCATCGCCGCCAGCTCGACAGCGTCCGCCTTGGTCTCGGCCAGAGCCTTGGCGCAGCCGCTGCTGCCGGTGCAGGCAACCACGCGCACCAAGGGATCATCCACTTGGCAGAGCAAGCCCAGCGCCGACAGCTCGGTACGGGCCTGTTCGAGGCCGGCAGCGCTGATGTTGGTCAGCATCAGGCTTTGCCAGGGGCTCAGGCGCAGGCTGCCATCCCCCCATTGCCGGGCTACCCGGGCAGCACCGCGCAACATGGCGGGCGACAGGCGGCCCAGCGGCGGCGCGACGCCCAACGCCATGCCATTCAGCTGGGCCACGGCACCCAGCCAAGGCTGTTCGCACACGTGACGTTGCCACCTGAGCACCGCCGCATCGCGGCGCATGTGCAGGCCAAGGCCGTTGATGAAGTCCTCGACCGGGTAGCCTTGCAGCAATTGCCGCATGCGCGACTGCTCCGGGCTGGCCAGGTCGAGAAAGCGATCGAGCACCGCACGCACCAGCGCCAGCCCCTGCTCCAGCGGCACCGCGCCCAGCACCTGGCCATCGGCCGGGCAGCTGGCCAGGCCGAACGCCAGCCAGTCGCGCTGCTCCAGGCGCAGTGCCGAAAGCCACAGGTCGTGCGGGTGTTCGAGCATCGCCACGCCCTCACCACCGTCCAGCTGCACGGCGAACTTGGCCGACAGCTCATGGAAGCGCGGCGTGCCTTGCAGCAGCTCGAGGATCCGCCCGGCCAGGGGGCGGACATCCAGCAGCATCGACGGGTCATGGCCGGCCAGCGGGCTGAGCATCAGGTTGCGCACGTCGTCGCTGGCTGCGTCACGCGGACCGAGGCCGGCGGCCAGCAGGCTTTCGACCAGCCCGGCATGATCGCTGCCGATGCCGCGGATCTGCAGGTTGCCGCGGTTGGTGGCCTCGATCACGCCAGCGGCGAAACGCTCGGCTGCCGCTGCCACCGCGTCTGCCTGGTCGGCCAGCAGCAGGCCGCCGGGCAGCTTGATGCGGCAGATGCCACCGTCACGGGCGCTGACGATGCGCCACAACCCCGGGCAGGCCGAGGGACGGGGAGATGCTAGGGGCGTGTTGGCTGGCGTCAAAGGGGCGTCCGGCAATCGCTGAAAGTGCGCTTGAGTGTAGAAGGCGCGGTATTATGCCTGCTTTGTCCGGCGGCATGAAAAGCCGGTGGTCGAGCATTGACTGCGATCGGGCAGAAATTCAGGACCGCGTCGCCCTCTTCGCGGGTAAACCCGCTCCCACAGGATCCCCAGGCCCCAACAATGGCGGAACGAAACACATGACCCCCTGGCTGACAGTAGTAGGCATCGGCGAAGACGGCTTCAGTGGCTTGGGCAAACAGGCCCGGCGCGCCCTGCTGGGTGCCTCGCGGATCATCGGCAGCCCGCGCCAGCTGGCCCTGCTGCCGCGCTGCATCGGCGCCGAGCGGCAAGACTGGCCGAGCCCGTTTTCGCTCGCCCCGGTACTGGCCCTGCGCGGTGAGCCGGTCTGCGTACTGGCCAGCGGCGACCCGATGTTCTTTGGCGTCGGCGCCAGCCTGGCGCGGCAGGTACCGGCCGCGGAAATGCAGGTGCTGTCGATGCCTTCTTCCTGTGCCCTGGCTGCTGCCCGCCTGGGCTGGCCACTGCAGGACGTGCAGGTGGTGTCCGTGGTCGCACGCCCGTTGGCGACGCTCAATGCCCAGCTCTTCAGCGGCCAGCGCCTGCTGGTGCTGAGCAATGACGGCGACAGCCCTGCGGCCATCGCCGCACTGTTGCGCGAGCGCGGTTTCGGGCCCAGCCGCCTGCATGTGCTGGAACACCTTGGTGGCGCAGCCGAGCGTCATCTGTGCGGCACCGCCGATGACTGGCCCCACCGCGAAATCGCCGCCCTCAACCTGGTCGCCATCGAGTGCCTGATCAGCCCGAATGCCATGCCGCTGTCACGTGTGCCCGGGCTGCCAGACAGCGCCTTCCGCCATGACGGCCAGCTGACCAAGCGCGATGTGCGTGCCATCACCCTGGCGCGCCTGGCGCCGCAGCCCGGTGAGTTGCTATGGGATGTCGGTGCCGGCTGTGGCTCGATCGGCATCGAATGGATGCGTGCTCACCCTGCCTGCCGCACCCTCGCCATCGAAGCCGACGAAAACCGCCAGGGCTTCATCGAATACAACCGCGATGTCCTCGGCGTGCCAGGCCTTCAGCTGGTTCGCGGCAAGGCACCCGACGCTTTGGCCGGGCTGGAACGCCCGGACGCCATTTTCATTGGTGGCGGCGTGACCCGCGAAGGCGTATTGCCGCTGTGCTGGGAACGCTTGCGCCCCGGTGGGCGGCTGGTGGCCAATGCCGTGACCCTGCAAAGCGAGCTGGCCCTGGCGCACTTCCGTGAACAACACGGTGGCGAACTGACCCGTATCCATGTCGCCCAGGCCCAGCCGTTGGGCGCCTTCGACACCTGGCGCCAGGCGCTGCCGATCACCGTGCTCGACCTGGTAAAGCCCTTCGATGCGTGAAGAGACCCACGAGCAGCCCGCGCCCCTGCGCAGTGGCCTGACCACCGGCAGCTGCGCCACCGCCACCAGCCTTGCCGCCGCCAAATTGCTGCTGACCGGCCAGTGCGACGACGCGGTGAGCATCACCCTGCCCAAGGGCAAGGTGGTGCAGATGCGCCTCGAGTTCTGCCGCCTGGTCGGCGAGCGTGCCGAGGCGGGCACACTCAAGGATGCCGGCGACGACCCGGACGTTACCCACGGCGCCCTGCTCTACAGCCAGATCCGCTTGCAGCCGCAGCCCGGCATACGCTTCGTCGCAGGCCAGGGCGTGGGGACCGTCACCCGCCCCGGCCTGGTGCTGGCAGTCGGTGAGCCGGCCATCAATCCAGTGCCACGGCGGATGATCAGCGAGCACTTGCAGCAGCTGGCCGATGATTGCGGCTACCCGGGCGGCTTCGAGGTCACGGTCAATGTGCAAGGCGGGGAAGCGCTGGCACTGAAGACCATGAACCCGCGCCTGGGCATCCTCGGTGGGCTGTCGATCCTCGGCACCAGCGGCATCGTCCGGCCCTTTTCCTGCTCGGCGTATATCGCCTCGATCCACCAGGGTATCGACGTGGCCCACACCAACGGCTATACCCACATCGCCGCCTGCACCGGCAACGCCAGTGAAGACACCATGCGCCGCGTCTACAACTTGCCGGAAATCGCCCTGATCGAGATGGGCGACTTCGTCGGCGCCGTGCTCAAGCACGTACGCAAGGTACCGGTGCCACGCCTGACCCTGTGCGGTGGGTTCGGCAAGATCAGCAAGCTGGCTGCCGGCCACATGGACCTGCACAGCCGCCACTCCAGCATCGACCTGCCGCAGCTGGCAGGCTGGGCCGCTGACATCGGTGCCGACGCGGGGCTGCAGGCGGCCATCATCGCCGCCAATACCAGCCAGCAGGCGCTGGCCCTGGCACATGCCGCCGGTATCGCCCTGGGCGACGCAGTGTGCGCCCATGCCCTGGCTTTTGCCCGCAGCGTGGTGCCGGCTCAGGTGCACGTCGAAGTGTTTGCCATCGACCGCCAGGGCGGCATCGTGGGCAAGGCAGGTGTGCAATGAACCGCCGAATCCTGCTGCTCGGTGGCGTCACCGAAGCCTTGGCCATCGCCCGCCAGCTCGGCCCCGAGCACGTCTACAGCCTGGCCGGCATCGGCCGCGTGCCGCAGGACCTCACTTGCCAGGTGCGGGTCGGTGGCTATGGGGGGGCCGACGGTCTGGCCGCTTACCTGCGTGAAGCCGGCATTACCCTGCTGATCGACGCCACCCACCCCTATGCGGCGCAGATCAGCCGCAACGCTGCCAGCGCCGCACGGGCGGCCGGCATTCCCTGCTGGGCCTTGCGCCGCCCGGCCTGGCAGGCACAGCCGGGCGACGCCTGGCATGAAGTGGAAGACTGGGCAGGGCTGATCGAGGCGCTCAAGCCGTTCAAGCGGCCGTTGTTCACGCTTGGCCGCGAGCCACTGCAACACCTCGCCGAGATTCCGCCGGAGCAGTTCTGGACCTTGCGCGCACTCGAAGCCTGTGCGGGTAATGAGCGTTGTGAGGTGATCGGTGCACGTGGGCCGTTTCAGATAGAGGATGAGCGGGCACTGTTCGAGCGTTGTCGCATCGATGTGCTGGTGAGCAAGAACAGCGGCAGCGTGGCAACCGAGCCTAAGCTGGAGGTAGCACGGGAACGCGGCGTGCCGGTGTTGATATTGAAACGCCCGGCATTACCTCAGGTGGATCGAGCATTCCTATCCCCTGCCCAATTGACTACAGCGCTTTCAGACTTTTCCTTCGACCCATGAAGTGGCCTTGTGCCGCAACACTGCCTTAGACTTACGCCCTCCTCTCTGGAAGGCGTCCCCCCATATGGAAATGCAATGGTGGATCTGGCTGGTCTTCGGTATCGGCCTGATCCTGCTCGAACTGGTCCTGCCCACGTTCTTCATCATCTGGTTCGGCATCGGTGCCGTGCTGGTCTCGCTCATCGCCCTGGCCGCCCCCGCCCTGCAACTCGACATGCAGGTGCTGCTGTGGGTGGTGTTTTCCTCGGTGACCACGTTCCTCTGGTTCAAGCTGTTCAAGCGCAAGCAACCGGACGTGCGCTGGACCGCAGACAGCGTGATCGGTGAGGTCGGGCTGCTGACCAGCAGCGTCTCGCCCTTCCAGAAAGGCCGCGTGCGTTTCCAGAAACCGCTGCTCGGCAACGAGGAATGGACCTGCGTCGCCGACAGCGACATCCCGGCAGGCGAGCGTGTGCGGCTCGTCGCCATCGAAGGCAACACCGCCCGGGTCGTCCGGGCCTGAATTGGCATCTAAAAGGAAGTTTGCATCATGACCAGCCTCATCGTTGTCGGCGCCATCGCCCTGTTCGTCCTGATCACCGTGTTCAAGGGCGTGCGTATCGTCCCCCAAGGCGAGGAGTGGATCGTCGAGCGCCTGGGCCGCTACCACAGCACCCTCAAACCTGGCCTGAACATCGTCATCCCGTACATGGACGTGGTCGCCTACCGCCTGCCGACCAAGGACATCATCCTCGACGTGCAGGAGCAGGAAATCATCACCAGGGACAACGCAGTGATCGTCGCCAACGCACTGTGCTTCGCCAAGGTGGTCGACCCGCAGAAGGCCTCCTATGGTGTGCAGAACTTCTCCTTTGCCGTCACCAGCCTGACCATGACCTCGCTGCGCGCCATCGTCGGTGCGATGGACCTGGACGAAGCGCTGTCCAGCCGCGAACAGATCAAGGCGCGTCTACGTGAAGCGATGTCCGAGCAGACCGAAGACTGGGGCGTGACCGTGCGCTCGGTGGAGATCCAGGACATCAAGCCATCGCAGAACATGCAACTGGCCATGGAGCGCCAGGCGGCCGCCGAGCGTGAACGTAAAGCCGACGTGACCCGCGCCGAAGGTGCCAAGCAGGCGGCAATCCTCGAAGCCGAGGCGCGCTTGCAATCTGCCAAGCTGGATGCCGAGGCACAGATCAACCTGGCCGAGGCTTCGGCGCGGGCGATCTCGCTGGTCAAGGAAGCAGTGGGTAACGAGACCGTACCGGCCATGTACCTGCTTGGCGAGCGTTATGTAGGGGCCATGGAGAACCTGGCCAACAGCAGCAATGCCAAGGTCGTGGTGCTGCCAGCGGACCTGCAGGAAACCGTGCGTGGCCTGCTGGGCCGCAACAAGGCCTGAGTCTGCCGGGGCTGTCTTGCAGCCCCGAACCGCCCGGGCCTGCGTCACTTCACCACACCCCACCATTTTTACCTATACTCCGCCTTACAATACCGCCCACGATTCCTGACCGGATCTCTCCATGCCCCCACGTCGGCACATTGCCTGGATAGCCTGCCTTGCAGTGCTGTTCAACCTGCTGGCCATGCCGCTGTCTTCAGCCGCGCCCAAGGGCCCGGCCGAGCAGCTGCTGTGGGGGGCTTTCTGTTCCAGCGTGGCCGGCAAGACCAAGGCCGATGTCCAGGCGCTGGCCAAGATCGACCTCGGCACGCAAAGTGACCAGCACGCCAACATGCAGCACTGCTGGTGCTGTTCGGGCACTGCACCGCTGCTGGCGCTGCCGGGTTATCCGCCGCAACTGCACAACCCGCCGACGCTGTTGGCCGGGCGCCAGGCACCACCCGCCAATTACCAACCGACGCCGCGCCAACTCTGGCCTGCGCTCAATCCCCGCGCCTCTCCGCTGGTCTGAGTTCTTCATGCTGTCAGCCTGAACCTCACTGATCGGAGACACACCATGCTCAAGCAAGCTCTTGTACTGGCTGCCCTGTTGCTGCCCGGCGCCTACGCCAACGCCCATGAATACAGCGTGGGCGACCTGCACATCGCTCACCCGTGGTCGCTGCAACTGCCGCCCAACGCCCCCAACGTCGCCGCCTATTTCGTCGTGCACAACAACGGCAAGGCCGATGACCGTCTGCTCAGTGTCGACAGCCCGATCAGCGATGATGTGCAACTGCATGAGCACGCCATGAGCGCCAGCGGCGCAATGAAGATGCAGCAGGTACAAAGCGTGGCAGTGCCCGCTGGCAAAGACCTGGTGTTCGCCCCCAGCGCTTATCACGTGATGCTGATGCAGCCCAAGGACCGCAGCCTGCTTACCGACGGCAAGCGCTTCCCGCTGACCCTGCACTTCGAGAAAGCAGGTGACCTCACCGTCGACGTCGCCGTACAGAAACAGGCACCGGCAGACCAGCCCCAGGCTCACGAACACGCGCACTGACGCCCGCTGACAGGCGCTCGCCAACATGAGCCTGCCGCGCAACAGCTTCAGCCGTACCACCCGCCCTGAACGCAGGCGCGTCGGTGGCGGCTGGCTGAGCCTGTTCGCCATGTGGATGATCTTCATCGGCCCGCTGATTTCCCAGTCGATGCCGATGGACCACCACGCCGGCATGGGCATGCCGATGGACATGTCGATGTCCATGCCTGCGAGCGGCGATACCCATCACGGCCACGGCGACGATGGCCAGTTGCACGTGATGTGGGAAAAATGCGGCTACTGCAGCCTGCTGTTCAACTGCCCGGCCTTGCCGCAAACCCTCAGCCCGCTCAGCGTCGCCAGTGCAAATCCCCCCACCACCCTTCCCGCCTCTACGCGCCAGGGCCATGCCCGGCAGGCTGTGTTCCCCGGTGCGCGCAGCCGCGCGCCGCCTCTTTCGATCAGCGTCTGAAACCCCGTTATCGCCCGGAGCCAGGAGGCTTCGCGCACACTCATGACTGATCGACTGGAATCATTATGTCCGGCTGCACCCCTGTTTTAGCCCCCTCCCTGCGAGGCACATTCGCCGCGCTGTGCGGCTCGCTGCTCGCGCCCGTGGCGCTGGCTGCCGCCCCTGGCCATGAAGGCCCCGACGCCGAGCTGAGCCCGACGGTGATCACCGCGCTCGCACCAAGTTCGCCGCTGACCGTGGTCACCAACCCCAAGGACCCGCGCCAACCCGTGCCGGCCAGCGATGGTGCCGACTATCTGAAGACCATTCCAGGCTTCTCGGCTATCCGCGCTGGCGGCACCAACGGCGACCCGGTGTTGCGCGGCATGTTCGGCTCGCGCCTGAACATCCTCACCAACGGCGGCGTGATGCTCGGCGCCTGCCCCAACCGCATGGACGCCCCGACCTCCTACATCGCCCCGGAAACCTACGACCGCCTGACCGTGATCAAAGGCCCGCAAAGCGTGATCTGGGGGCCAGGCGGCTCGGCGGGCACCATCCTCTTCGAACGCGAGCCGGAGCAGTTCGGCGCTCTCGGCAGCCGGGTCAATGCCAGCCTGCTGGCCGGCTCCAACGGCCGCTTCGACAAGGTGCTCGATGCCGCAGCCGGCAACCGCCAGGGCTATGCGCGCTTCGTCGGCAACCAGTCGCACTCGGACGATTACCAGGATGGCAACGGCAACACCGTGCCTTCGCGCTGGGAAAAATGGAACGGCGACGTGGCGCTGGGCTGGACGCCCGACCAGGACACACTGCTCGAACTCACTGCGGGCAAGGGTGACGGCGAGGCACGCTATGCCGGCCGTGGCATGGACGGCGCGCAGTTCAAGCGCGAAAGCCTGGGCCTGCGCTTTGAAAAGTCCAACCTCGGCGATGTGCTCGACAAGGTCGAGACGCAGGTCTACTACAACTACGCCGACCACGTGATGGACAACTACAGCCTGCGCACACCCTCGGGCACCGGCATGATGGCCGGCCCCATGGCCGCCGCCGTCGACCGCCGCACCTTGGGTGCACGCATCAAGGCCACCTGGCGCTGGGCCGACGTGCAACTGGTCAGCGGCATCGACGCGCAGACCAACGAGCACCGCGCACGCAGTGCCATGGGTATCGACACCTACAAGGACAAACCTTGGGAAAAGGATGCCGATTTCCACAACTACGGTGCGTTCGGCGAACTGACCTGGTACGCCACCGGCGAAGACCGGCTGATCACTGGCGCCCGCCTGGACCGCGCCTCGGCCCGCGACTTCCGGGATGACAGCACCACCAACGGCGACACCCGCGCCGATACGCTGCCCAGCGGTTTCATCCGCTACGAGCACGACCTGGCAGCGCTGCCGGCCACCAGCTACATCGGCCTCGGCCACGCCCAGCGCTTCCCGGACTACTGGGAACTGTTCTCCCCGGACCAGGGCCCTGCCGGCTCGGTGAATGCCTTCGACAGCATCAAGCCTGAGAAGACCACCCAGCTCGACTTCGGCATCCAGTACCGCGACGAGCGCCTGGACGCCTGGGCTTCGGGCTATGTCGGGCAAATTCGTGACTACATCCTGTTCGACTACCGCACCGGGATGATGGGCATGAGCAGCTCCCAGGCACAGAACATCGACGCCCGCATCATGGGCGGCGAACTGGGCGCGGCCTACAAGCTCACCGAGCGCTGGAAGGCTGATGCCACCCTGGCCTACGCCTGGGGCAAGAACAGCAGCGACGGCAAGGCACTGCCTCAGATGCCGCCGCTGGAAAGCCGCCTGGGCCTGACCTACAGCCGCGACAGCTGGAGCGCTGGTGCGCTGTGGCGCCTGGTGGCGGCGCAGCACCGCATCGCCGAAAACCAGGGCAACGTGGTCGGCAAGGACTTCGACAAGAGCGCCGGCTTCGGCGTGTTCTCGCTCAACGGCGCCTACAAGGTGAACCGCAACCTCAAGCTCAGCGCAGGGGTCGACAACTTGTTCGACAAGACCTACGCCGAGCACCTGAACCTGGCCGGGAATGCCGGGTTCGGCTACCCGGCCACTGATCCACAGCCGGTGAACGAGCCAGGCAGGACCTTCTGGACCAAGGTCGATTTCAGCTTCTGACAACAACAACGGGCGCGGCTTCGGTCGCGCCCCTCAGCTGGTCAAACAGGAGGTTCCCATGAGCGGAACACGTGTTTCCTTCTACAACCTGGCTTGGCGCTGGCACTTCTATGCCGGGCTGTTCGTCGCCCCTTTCATGATCCTGCTGGCACTCACCGGGATCATCTACCTGTTCAAGCCGCAGCTCGACCCGCTGCTGTACCGCGACCTGATGGTGGTCGAAGCAGGGCATCATCGACAGGGCGCCGACACGCTGCTGGCCGAAGTGCGCCAAGCCTACCCGAACGGCCATGTCGGCCAGTACCTGCCGCCGATCAATGCCGAGCGCAGCGCGCAGTTCGTGGTGCATGACGGCGGCCGCGAGCTGAACGTGTTCGTCGACCCGTACAGCGGCAAGATCCTTGGCGAGCAGGACGGCAAGCAGAACCTGCAGGCCATCGCCCGCGCCCTGCACGGCGAACTGATGGTCGGCACGGTCGGTGACCGCCTGGTGGAGCTGGCCGCCGGCTGGGGCATCGTGCTGGTGGTGTCTGGCCTGTACCTGTGGTGGCCACGCGGGCGCAACGGTGCTGGTGTGCTGTGGCCACGCTTCGCGGCCAAAGGTCGCGTGTTCTGGCGCGACCTGCATGCGGTGACCGGGTTCTGGGGTTCTGCCCTGCTGTTGCTGATGCTGGTCAGTGGCATGACCTGGACCGGCATGTGGGGCAAGCAGTACGCCGATCTGTGGAACCGCTTTCCGGCGGCGATGTGGAATGACGTGCCCAAGTCGGACCAGCAGGCCCGCGAGCTGAACAGCGCCCACCGCCAGACCGTGCCTTGGGCGATGGAGAATACGCCGATGCCGCAATCCGGCGCCCATGCCGAGCATGCCGGGCACCACATGACGGACAGTGCGCCGGCTGCGCCACAGGTCAGCCTGCAACAGGTGGAAGACATCGCCACGGCGCGCCAGGTCGAGCCGGGCTACAGCATCACCGCACCGACCACGGCCGAAGGCGTGTACACCATCGCCGTTTTCGCCGACGACCCGCGCAACGACGCCACTCTGCATGTCGACCAGTACACCGGCAAGGTGCTGGCCGATGTGCGCTGGCAGGACTACAGCCCGGTGGCCCGGGCTACCGAGCTGGGCGTGATGCTGCATGAGGGCAAGATGTTCGGTGCGCTGAACCAGATCATCATCCTGCTGGTGTGCCTGATGATCCTGCTGGGCTCGGTGAGCGGCCTGGTGATGTGGTGGAAACGCCGGCCCGCGGGTGGCCTGGGCGTGCCGCCGCTGCGCCATGACCTGCCGCGCTGGAAGATGGCGGTGGGAGTGATGCTGGTGCTGGGCGTGATGTTCCCGTTGGTGGGGGTGTCGATGGTGGCGATGTGGGTGGTGGATAGCCTGGTGGTGAGGCGCCGTCGGATGCTGGCTCAGGCTTAGATCGCCGGGGGGCGCTTTGCGCCCCCATCGCGACGCAAGGCCGCTCCGACAGAAAAGTCGAGTCGATCTGTCGCGCCCCGATCTGGCACGAGCGTGTTAGCCTAACCGGCTACCTCTGACAAGAAGACTGACCTTTCAAGGGAATGCCGCTTGATGACGCACACTTCTCCCACCGCGCCAGATGAGCCACATCTGCAGCGCAACCTGACCAACCGCCATATCCAGCTGATCGCCATCGGTGGTGCCATCGGCACCGGTCTGTTCATGGGCTCGGGCAAGACCATCAGCCTGGCCGGGCCATCGATCATCTTCGTCTACATGATCATCGGCTTCATGCTGTTCTTCGTCATGCGCGCCATGGGCGAACTGCTGCTGTCGAACCTCAACTACAAGTCGTTCATCGACTTCTCCGCCGACCTGCTCGGCCCCTGGGCCGGCTACTTCACCGGCTGGACCTACTGGTTCTGCTGGGTGGTCACCGGCATCGCCGACGTGGTCGCCATCGCTGCCTATACGCAGTTCTGGTTCCCCGACCTGCCGCAGTGGATACCGGCGCTGACCTGCGTAGGCCTGTTGCTGTCGCTGAACCTGGTGACGGTAAAGATGTTCGGCGAGCTGGAGTTCTGGTTCGCCCTGGTCAAGATCGTCGCCATCCTCGGCCTGGTGGCCACCGGCCTTTACATGGTCATCACCGGCTTCACCTCACCGAGCGGGCGCACTGCACAACTGGCCAACCTGTGGAATGACGGCGGCATGTTCCCCAACGGCCTGATGGGCTTCTTCGCCGGCTTCCAGATCGCCGTGTTCGCGTTCGTCGGCATCGAACTGGTGGGCACCACTGCGGCTGAGGCGAAGAACCCCGAGCGCACCCTGCCGCGGGCGATCAACTCGATTCCGGTCCGCATCATCGTGTTCTACGTGCTGGCGCTGATCGCGATCATGGCGGTCACCCCATGGCGCGACGTGGTACCGGGCAAGAGCCCGTTCGTGGAACTGTTCGTGCTGGCCGGCCTGCCAGCAGCGGCGAGCATCATCAACTTCGTGGTGCTGACCTCGGCGGCCTCGTCGGCCAACAGTGGTGTGTTCTCCACCAGCCGCATGCTCTATGGCCTGTCCCAGGAAGGCGATGCGCCCAAGGCGTTCGAGAAATTGTCGAGCCGCTCGGTGCCGGCCAACGGCCTGTATTTCTCCTGCACCTGCCTGCTGCTGGGTGCGGTGCTGATCTACCTGGTGCCGAACGTGATCGAAGCATTCACCTTGGTGACCACGGTGTCGGCAGTACTGTTCATGTTCGTCTGGACGCTGATCCTGCTGTCTTACCTGAAGTACCGCACGCAAAGCGATACGCTGCACCAGGCGTCGAAGTACAAGATGCCGGGCGGGCGCTTCATGTGCTACGTGTGCCTGGCGTTCTTCGCCTTCATCCTGGTGCTGCTGAGCCTGGAGGCCGACACCCGCTCGGCGCTGGTGGTGACGCCGGTCTGGTTCCTGCTGCTGGCGGTGACCTACCAGTTCGTGCGTAGTCGTCGTCATCCGCGCTCGGCTGTGCGTAACGGCTGACTCAGCAAGGGGCCGCACAGCGGCCCCAATCCTGTGCACACGAAACCAACAAGCACCAAGCTGGACCTTGCAAACGCCCCAACACCTCGCACAACCCCTCTACTACGCACCTTCCGCCGCTAGGCACACCCCTTGCAACGCCCCTCCCCGCTTGGCCAACACGATAAAAAACTCAGCGGAGAGAGAGCACATGAAGCGTCGCAGTCTGATCAAGGCCTTTACCCTCAGCGCATCCATTGCCGCCATGGGCCTGAGCTGGAGCATCCAGGCCGCCGAGACCATCAAGGTCGGCATCCTGCACTCGCTGTCCGGGACCATGGCGATTTCCGAGACGTCGCTCAAGGACATGGCGCTGATGACCATCGACGAGATCAACGCCAAAGGCGGTGTAAACGGCAAGATGCTCGAGCCGGTGGTGGTCGACCCGGCCTCCAACTGGCCGCTGTTCGCTGAAAAAAGCCGCCAGCTGCTGACCCAGGACAAGGTCGCGGTGGTGTTCGGCTGCTGGACCTCGGTGTCGCGCAAGTCGGTGCTGCCGGTGTTCGAGGAGCTCAACGGCCTGCTGTTCTACCCGGTGCAGTACGAAGGTGAAGAGATGTCGCCGAACGTGTTCTACACCGGCGCGGCGCCCAACCAGCAGGCCATCCCGGCAGTCGAGTACCTGATGAGCGAAGACGGCGGCAGCGCCAAGCGCTTCTTCCTGCTGGGGACCGACTACGTGTACCCGCGCACCACCAACAAGATCCTGCGCGCCTTCCTGCACAGCAAGGGCGTGGCCGACAAGGACATCGAAGAGGTCTACACCCCGTTCGGCCATGCCGATTACCAGACCATCGTCGCCAACATCAAGAAGTTCTCCGCCGGCGGCAAGACGGCGGTCATCTCTACCGTCAACGGCGATTCCAACGTGCCGTTCTACAAGGAACTGGCCAACCAGGGCCTGAAAGCCACCGAAGTGCCGGTGGTGGCCTTCTCGGTGGGTGAAGAAGAGCTGCGCGGCATCGACACCAAACCGCTGGTAGGCCACCTGGCGGCATGGAACTACTTCGAGTCGGTGGATAACCCGGTCAACCAGAAGTTCGTCGCCGACTGGAAGGCCTACGCCAAGGCCAAGGGCCTGCCGGGCGCCGACAAGGCCGTGACCAACGACCCGATGGAAGCCACCTACGTGGGCATCCACATGTGGGCCCAGGCCGCCGAGAAGGCCAAGTCCACCGACGTCGACAAGGTGCGCGAGGCACTGGCCGGGCAGACCTTCAAGGCACCGTCGGGCTTCACCCTGACCATGGACAAGACCAACCACCACCTGCACAAGCCGGTAATGATCGGCGAGATCCAGGATGACGGGCAGTTCAGCGTCGTGTGGGAAACCGAGCAGCCGCTGCGGGCACAACCTTGGAGCCCGTTCATTCCAGGGAACGACAAGCGGCCGGACTATGCGGTGAAAGGTAACTGAGTGCATTGGGGCTGCTTTGCAGCCCTTTCGCGGATAAATCCGCTCCTACAGGTTTTTGTAGGAGCGGATTTATCCGCGATGAATCCACCGCCGATTTCCAGGATTGCCCGCATGCTCAGACTGCTGCTCACCCTGCTTCTGCTGATCCCCCTGGCAACCCAGGCCAGCGAGGGCGAATACTTCCTTACCGCCAAGCCCGCCGAGCAGGCCCAACTGCTCGAAGGCTGGGCGGCACAACCCGATGCCGCGCGCCTGCCGCTGCTGGACAACCTGCGCCAGGGCCGTATCGCCACCGATGACACCCGCAAGGTGCGCCTGAACAACCGCCTGCGCAGCCTGATCGACAATGCCCTGGCCAGCCATCAGTTGCTCAGCGATGACAGCGCCACGCGCCTGGCCGCTGCCCAGCAACTGCAAAAGAGCGCGCAGCCAGCGCAGATGGCCTTCCTCGACCGGCGCTTCGCCAGTGAGCCGGACGCCGCCGTGCACGCTGCCCTCGGCCTGGCCCTGGCCAACCTGCAACTGGGCGCCAGCGAGCCAGCCGTGCGCCTGGCTGCGGTGCGCCTGCTCGGCGAAACCGGCGACCCGCTGGCCCGCACCCGCCTCGAAGCCTTGCTGCAGCCCGGCGCAGAAAGCGATCCGGGCGTACGCACTGCCGCTGAAACCAGCCTCGCCCAGGTCAAGCGCAAGCTGTTGGTCGGCGAGCTGCTCGGCCAGGCCTTCAGCGGCCTGTCGCTGGGCTCGATCCTGCTGCTGGCCGCACTGGGCCTGGCGATCACCTTCGGCCTGCTCGGGGTGATCAACATGGCCCACGGCGAGATGCTCATGCTCGGCGCCTACAGCACCTATATGGTCCAGGTACTATTGCAACGCTACGCCCCCGGCGCCATCGAGTTCTACCCGCTGATTGCCTTGCCGGTAGCCTTTACGGTCAGCGCCGGGGTCGGCATGGCCCTGGAGCGCACGGTGATCCGCCATCTCTACGGGCGCCCGCTGGAAACCCTGCTGGCGACCTGGGGCATCAGCCTGATCCTGATCCAGGCCATCCGCCTGCTGTTCGGCGCGCAGAACGTCGAAGTCAGCAACCCGGCCTGGCTGTCCGGCGGCATTCAGTTGCTGCCGAACCTGGTGCTGCCGTACAACCGCCTGGTGATCATCGGCTTCGCCCTGGCGGTGGTGCTGCTCACCTGGCTGCTGCTCAACCGTACACGCCTGGGCCTGAACGTGCGCGCGGTCACCCAGAACCGCAACATGGCAGCCTGCTGCGGCGTCTCCACCGGGCGCGTCGACATGCTCGCCTTCGGCCTCGGCTCAGGCATCGCCGGCCTGGGTGGCGTGGCCCTGAGCCAGGTCGGCAACGTCGGCCCGGACCTGGGCCAGAGCTACATCATCGACTCGTTCCTGGTGGTGGTGCTCGGCGGTGTCGGGCAACTGGCCGGCAGCCTCTGGGCAGCGTTCGGCCTCGGCATCGCCAACAAACTGCTGGAGCCGCAGATCGGTGCAGTACTCGGCAAGATCCTCATCCTTGCGTTGATCATTCTGTTCATCCAGAAGCGCCCGCAAGGCCTGTTCGCCCTCAAGGGACGGGTAATCGACTGATGAACCAGCCACTGCTTGTCACCGCTACGCAAAAAGCCGGGCCACGGCTGTCGCTGGCCATCGGCGCGGTCGTCGTCCTGTTGTTGGTGGCCCTGCCGCTGCTGTCACTGCTGCCGGCGGGCCACGCACTGCAGGTCTCGGCCTACACCCTCACCCTGGTGGGCAAGATCCTGTGCTACGCCATCGTCGCCCTGGCCCTGGACCTGGTCTGGGGCTATGCCGGGCTGCTGTCGCTGGGCCACGGCCTGTTCTTCGCCCTCGGCGGCTACGCCATGGGCATGTACCTGATGCGCCAGGCGGCCGGTGACGGCCTGCCGGGGTTCATGACCTTCCTGTCGTGGACCGAACTGCCGTGGTACTGGGCCGGCACCCAGCATTTCGCCTGGGCCCTGTGCCTGGTGATACTGGCCCCCGGCCTGCTGGCGCTGGTGTTCGGCTGGTTCGCCTTCCGCTCACGGATCAAGGGCGTGTATTTCTCGATCATGACCCAGGCGCTGACCTTCGCCGGCATGCTGCTGTTCTTCCGCAACGAAACAGGCTTCGGCGGCAACAACGGCTTCACCAGCTTCCGCACCATCCTGGGCTTCGACATCGCTGCGCAGGGTACCCGCGCGGTGCTGTTCCTGCTCACCGTCGGCCTGCTCCTGGCCAGCCTGTACCTGTGCTGGCGCCTGACCCGGAGCAAATTCGGCCGCCTGCTCACCGCCGTGCGCGATGCCGAAAACCGCTTGATGTTCTGTGGCTACGACCCGCGCGGCTTCAAGCTGCTGGTATGGGTGCTCAGCGCCGTGCTGTGTGGGCTGGCCGGTGCGCTGTATGTGCCACAGGTGGGCATCATCAACCCCAGCGAGATGTCGCCGACCAATTCCATCGAAGCCGCCGTGTGGGTAGCGCTGGGCGGGCGTGGCACGCTGATCGGCCCACTGCTCGGTGCCGGCCTGGTCAATGGCATGAAGAGCTGGTTCACCGTGGCGTTCCCCGAGTTCTGGCTGTTCTTCCTCGGTGCGCTGTTCATTCTCGTCACCCTGTACCTGCCCAAGGGCGTGGTCGGCCTGTTGAAGAAAAGGAGCCAGCCATGAGAGGCGTGCCCCCGGTCCACCCGGAATTCATGCTGGAACCTGTGTTCGACACCCTCGGCAGCGGCCGCGAGGCAATCGGCCTGGGGCATAGCCGCAAGGCCGGCCTCGACACCCGCCACGGCACGGTACTGAGCCTGGAGGACATCAGCGTCAGCTTCGACGGCTTCAAGGCCCTCAATGCGCTGAACCTGTACATCGGCGTCGGCGAGTTGCGCTGCATCATCGGCCCCAACGGCGCCGGCAAGACCACGATGATGGACGTGATCACCGGCAAGACCCGCCCCGACACCGGCAGCGCCTTCTTCGGCGACACCCTCGACCTGACCCGCATGAGCGAATACCAGATCGCCCAGGCCGGCATCGGCCGCAAGTTCCAGAAGCCCACGGTGTTCGAAGCACTGACCGTGTTCGAGAACCTGGAGCTGGCGTTGAAGACCGACAAGTCCGTGTGGGCCAGCCTGCCCGCGCGCCTGAGCGGCGATCAGCGCCAGCGCATCGAGGACGTGCTGGCCACCTTGCGCCTGCTGCCCTTGGCCCAGCGCCAGGCGGGCCTGCTGTCGCACGGGCAGAAGCAGTTCCTCGAGATCGGCATGCTGCTGGTGCAGGAACCACAACTGCTGTTGCTGGATGAACCGGTGGCGGGCATGACCGATGCCGAGACCGAGTTCACCGCCGAACTGTTCAAGGGCCTGGCCGGCAAGCATTCGCTGATGGTGGTTGAGCATGACATGGGCTTCGTCGGCAGCATTGCCGACCATGTCACCGTGCTGCACCAGGGCAGCGTGCTGGCGGAAGGGTCGCTGGAGCAGGTGCAGGCGGATGAGCGGGTGGTCGAGGTTTACCTGGGTCGCTGATCAATACCAAGGACAAGACATGCTGAAAATCGACACCCTACATCAGTACTACGGCGGCAGCCACATCCTCCGCGGCCTGTCCTTCGAAGCCAAGGTCGGCGAAGTCACCTGCCTGTTGGGCCGCAACGGCGTGGGCAAGACCACCTTGCTGCGCTGCCTGATGGGGCTGGTGCCGGCCCGCGAAGGCAACATCGAGTGGGAAGGCAAAACGATCACCACACTCAAGCCTCAGCAGCGGGTGCATGCCGGGATCGCCTACGTGCCCCAAGGCCGCGAGATCTTCCCGCGACTGACTGTCGAGGAAAACCTGCTGATGGGCCTGTCACGCTTCCCGGCCCGCGAGGCTCGGGAAGTACCTGCTTTCATCTACGAACTGTTCCCGGTGCTGGAGCAGATGAAGCAACGCCGCGGCGGCGACCTGTCCGGTGGCCAGCAGCAGCAACTGGCCATTGGCCGGGCCCTGGCCAGCCGCCCGCGGTTGCTCATTCTCGACGAACCGACCGAAGGTATTCAGCCCTCGGTGATCAAGGAAATCGGCGCGGTGATCCGCCGTCTGGCCGAACGCGGCGACATGGCCATCCTGCTGGTCGAGCAGTTCTACGACTTCGCCGAAGAACTGGCCGACCAGTACCTGGTCATGGCCCGGGGCGAGATCATCCAGCGTGGCCGCGGTGAAAACATGCAAGCCGAAGGTGTGCGGGGGCTGGTAACCATTTAATCTGCACCCAAAGACCCTGCGAGACGCTGTCATGAGTTACGAAATCCGCGATGCCCTGGCCACCGACGTGCCGGGCATCCTCGACATCTACAACGACGCCGTGCGCAACACCACGGCGATCTGGAACGAGAACCCGGTCGATCTGGCCAACCGCCAGGCCTGGTTCGCAGCACGGGCGCAGCAGGGTTACCCGATCCTGGTGGCCGTGGATGACACCGGCGTGCTGGGTTATGCGTCGTTTGGTGACTGGCGGCCGTTCGAAGGCTTCCGCCTGACCGTGGAACACTCGGTGTATGTGCGCGGCGACCAGCGTGGCAAGGGCCTGGGCCCGGTGCTTATGGCAGCGCTGATCGAGCGCGCGCGTGGCTGCGGCAAGCATATGATGGTTGCAGCCATCGAAAGCGGCAATGCCGCCTCGGTGCGCCTGCATGAGCGGCTGGGCTTCGTGGTGACCGGGCAGATGCCACAGGTGGGGGTGAAGTTCGGCCGCTGGCTGGACCTGACCTTCATGCAGCTGGTGCTGAACCCGGGGGCGGAGCCAAGCTGAATTTGATTTTGCCTGTACTGGCCTCTTCGCGGGTGAACCCACGAAGAGGCCGGGCCTGCATACCTTACATCTGGATGAATCTACCCAGCCGCTGGCGCAGCATGCTGTTCTCGCTGCGCAGTTGCTGCACCTCCTGCAGCAGATCCAGCGCCAGCGCCACCCCTTCCCACTCCAGTTCCAGCTCCTTGTGCAACTTCGCCGCGCGCTTGGCCAATAGCGGCGCCTGATCGTCGAACAACCAGTCCTCCGGCGATCGCCCGGAAGGTTCGACAATGCCGTGCTCGACGATCTCGATCACGCAGTCAGCCGTGATATCGGCTTCCTGACACAGGGTACGCATGTCCAGTTGAACGATCAGGGTGCTACTCATGATCATTTACTCCATTGTGTCCTCGGGTCGAACGCCGCTTTCTCGGAAAGCTGGGTCCACAGTTCACGGGTGGCCGCGTCGGATGCCGGCGGCATCACCACCTTCAGCTGCGCGTAGAGGTTGCCGCGCTCGCCGTTCTTGTTCGCCAGGCCCATGCCCGGCACCCGCAGGCGCTGGCCGCTCTGGCTGTCGGGGCGGATGGTCAGGTTGATCTTGCCGGTCAGGGTCGGCACCGCCACCTTGGTGCCCAGGGCAGCCTCCCATGGCGCCAGTGGCACGGTGATGATCAGGTCATGGCCTTCGACATCGAACAGCGGGTGCGGCGCCATGCGCACGGTCAGGAACAGGTCGCCGTTGGCCCCCCCGCCAATACCCGGGGCACCCTGGCCCTTGAGGCGGATGCGCTCGCCGTCGGTGACCCCGGCGGGGATCTTCACGTTCAGGGTCTTGGTGGTGAACCCGGTGCGCTGGCCCGCCGCGTTGGTCTGCGGCACCTGGAAACTGATCTGCTTGGATTCCTTGCTGAGGGTTTCTTCCAGGAAGATCGCCAGTTCAAGTTCCACGTCCTGCCCCCGCCTGCCGGCACTGCGTTGTTGTTGCCGGCCGCCGCCACCGAACGGGTTACCGCCGCGAGCACCGAAGATCGAGCTGAAGAAGTCGGAGAAGTCGCCGCCTTCGAAACCACCGCCAGCACCACCCGCACCGCCACGGCTCTGCCAGCCCGGGGGCGCCTGGAACGGCCGGCCATGCTGGCCGCCATACTTGCGGATTTCGTCGAACTCGGCGCGCTTTTGAGCGTCACCCAGCACCTCGTAGGCCTCGTTGGCCTCCTTGAATTTCTCCTCGGCGTCGCGTTCCTTGCTGACGTCAGGGTGATACTTGCGCGCCAGCTTGCGGTACGCGGCCTTGATCGCCTTCTCGTCCGCCGTGGGCTCTACGCCGAGTATCTTGTAGTAGTCTTTGAAGTCCATCTATGGATCACCAGTGTGAATTTTCGTGTTGCATCTGAAGATAGGGCCCAAGCATAGCCTTTCAAGTGCGCTTGGGGTTGCCTCAAGGCAGACGATCGGTCTTGATTCTGTAGCCAACTCGCATACACTGCGCGGCCGTTTTGCCTCCGGAAGCCTTTTCCCATGTCTGACGTATCGCCGGCCCGCGCCCTGGGCATCGACTTCGGCACCTCCAACTCCACGGTCGGCTGGCACCGCGAGGGCGCCTCGTCGCTGATCGCCCTGGAAGACGGCAAGATCACCCTGCCCTCGGTGGTGTTCTTCAACATCGAGGAGCGTCGCCCGGTGTACGGTCGCCTGGCGCTGCAGGAGTACCTGGAAGGCTACGAAGGCCGCCTCATGCGCTCGCTCAAGAGCTTGCTGGGCTCCAAGCTGATCAAGCACGACACCAGCGTGCTGGGCAGCGCCCTGCCGTTCAAGGATCTGCTGGGCATGTTCATCGGCGAGCTGAAAAAGCGTGCCGAAGCTGCCGCAGGCCGTGAATTCGAGCAGGTGGTGCTGGGCCGCCCGGTGTTCTTCGTCGACGAAGACCCGGCCGCCGACCAGGAGGCCGAGGACACCCTGGCCGAGGTGGCGCGCAAGATCGGCTTCAAGGACGTGTCATTCCAGTATGAGCCGATTGCCGCAGCGTTCGACTACGAGTCGGGCATCAGCGCCGAAGAGCTGGTGCTCATCGTCGATATCGGCGGTGGTACCTCGGACTTTACCCTGATCCGCCTGTCGCCCGAACGCCATCGGGTCGCCGAGCGCCAGAGCGACATCCTCGCCACTGGCGGCGTGCACATTGGCGGTACCGACTTCGACAAGCAGCTGAGCCTGCAGGGCGTGATGCCTCTGTTCGGCTACGGCAGCCGGATGAAGAGCGGCGCGCTGATGCCGACCAGCTACCACCTGAACCTGGCCACCTGGCACACCATCAACGCCCTGTACTCGCAGAAGTCGCAGCTGGCACTGGGCAGCATGCGCTACGACATCGAAGACACCCTGGGCATCGATCGCCTGTTCAAGCTGATCGAGGAGCGCGCCGGGCACTGGCTGGCGATGGAAGTGGAAGCCAGCAAGATCGAGCTGACCGAGCAGGACAGCCGCCGCGTCGACCTTGGCCGTATCGAGCGCGAGCTCGGCGTGGACCTGACCCGGGTGCTGTTCGAGGAGGCCATCGAAGGGCTGCTGGAACGCGTGCGCGGCAGCGTGACCGAGTTGCTGGCCAAGGCTGGCGTGAGCGCGGGTCAGGTGGATACGGTGTTCTTCACCGGTGGTTCCAGCGGAATTCCGGCACTGCGCAACAGCGTGTCGGCGATGCTGCCGAATGCACGGCATGTGGAAGGCAACATCTTTGGCAGCATCGGTAGCGGGCTGGCCATTGAGGCCCGCAAGCGCTACGGCGCTGCCTGATCGTTCTTTTAATACCTGTACCGGCCCTTTCGCGGGTTTACCCGCGATAGGGCCGGTACAGATTGATCACACCAGCTCGGCCCGCTTGAGCTCACTCTTCAGGTAGGCGTAATAGACCGGCCCTGCCACCACTCCGGGCAGCCCGAATGCCGCCTCGAACACCAGCATCGCCAGCAACAGCTCCCAAGCCTTGGCACTGATCTGCCCACCGACGATCTTCGCGTTGAGGAAATACTCGACCTTGTGGATCACGATCAGATAGCCCAGCGCCGCCGCCGCCACCCAGATCGACAACGACATGCCGACAATGGTGATCAGGGTGTTGGACATCAGGTTGCCAATGACCGGCAGCAGCCCGAGCAGGAAGGTCAGCACGATCAGTGTCTTGGTCAGCGGCAGGTGCACGCCGAATGACGGCATCACCACGGCGAGGAAGATCCCGGTGAACGCGGTGTTGAGCATCGAGATCTTGATCTGCGCGAAGACAATGTTGCGAAACGCCTGGACCAGCAGGTTCAGCCGCTCGAACAAGGCCGCCGCCAGGGGCTTGCGCCGGGAAAGGTCGGGGATGCGCTGCAGGGCGATGATGGCGCCGAGGATCATGCCGATCAGCAGCGTCACGAACATGTGCGCCATGCCCTTGCCCACCAGCTGCAGGTCGCTCAGGTGGCTCTTGATCCAGTCACCGATGGCCACCTTGAACTCCGCCGCACTGGCCGGCAGGTAGGCCTCGATGAACGGTGGCAGCTGGCTGCGGGCGCGTTCGACCAAGGTCATGAACTTGTCCAGCGAGGCCCCGGGGTTCTCAGCCTCGTGCAGCAGGAAGCTGAAGGCACCGGCAATCAGCAGGGTCAGGACGCTGACCACCAGCACCCCCAACAGCGCCACCGCCAGCCAGCGCGCACGCTGCCCGGCGATCAGCGGTTGCAGGCGCGGGGTGAGCATGTTCACCAGCTCGAACACCAACAGGCCGGCCAGCAGGCTGGGCAGCAACTTCAGGGGCAGAGCTAGCAGCAGGCCGGCCATGACAATGATCAGGCTGGCCAGGGTGATCTGGCGGGGGGTGAAAGTCATACAGCCTCGACGGCAGACGGCAGGAATGCCCGCAGTCTGCCAGCCTTCAGCACACAGGCATAGGCACAGGTCACTTCTTCTTCAGGCAGTCGCTCATGAACGCCTTGCGTTCGTCACCCTTGAGCGCCTTGGTACTGGCGTCGGCGTTGCAGGTTTTCATCTTTTCCTGCTGCGACTGCGGTACGTCCTTCTTCAGGCAGGCGCTCATGAACGCTTTGCGCTCATCGCCCTTGAGCGCCTTGGCTGTGGCATCGGCGTTGCAGGTTTTCATCTTTTCCTGTTGCGCCGTGTTGGCGGCAAATCCTTGCGCACTGAACAACACAGCCAACACCAGCAAGGGCATGTGCAGCATTTTCATGGAGTGGTCTCCTTGACTCCGCGCCCGATGCACGGACATGTGCCTGAGTGTAGACAAGGTTTCTTACATTTTGCCTGGGCATGGGCCGTCATGATGACCTTGGCCGGGGCCATTCAGCCACGCCGGTACGCAGCTAGAGACCGGCTGCCTTGAGCCGCGCCGCATGTTCGGTGAACAGCCGCAGCGGCTCGGCCCCCTTGCCCACGGCGCCTAGCGACTGGTTGACGATGTCCAGGTGATCGAGCGGGAAGTCATCACCGATCACCTGCCCCAGGTGCGAGCTGAAGCGCCCGACCATGCCGTCGCAATGGCCCTTTTCCCTGACGAAACTGCGCGCGAACAGCCGGCAGAAATAGCTGCTGCCGTCGAAGCGGTTGCGCCCCTGGTCGGTCTGCCCCGGTTGCAAAGTGCCGGACCAGGAGTAGTAGCGCACCCCATTCACTTGATGTGCCCCTTCCCCACCCCAGGTTTCCGGCAGCCCCTGTGGATAAGCCTGGTTGAACAGCGCCACGCCGGCGCTGGTCAGGGCCTGATGCGAAGCATGCACGTCGACCGGCAGCGGGTCGCGCCGCCAGCCGGTTTCCAGCCATACCAGCAACACCGCCAGGCCATGCAGGATGGCCTTGAGCACACGCCCCTGGGGTGAATCCCCAGGCGCCGAGCGCTCAAGGTGATCGGCCAGTTCCGAGCCATGGTTGGGCCCCGCCACCGAAGTGACCGAGGCGACCCGATCCGGCCGCTTGGCCGCGGCATAGCGTGCGTTGAGCGCCCCCTGGCTGTGGCCGATGAGGTTGACCTTGGCAGCGCCAGTGCGCTGGCAGATGTCTTCGATGATCGCCAGCAACTGCTCTCCGCGCACCTCATTGGAATGCACCGGCGAGACCTGCACCGGGAACACCTGGGCGCCGCCCTTGCGCAGTGCCGGCACGATGCCGAACCAGTATGGATAGAGCAGCACCCGGACAAATCCGAGCATGCCCGGCACCAGCACCAACGGGTATCGCGTGGCCAACTCCTGCTGCATGGCTTGAGCCCCTTTCCGTGGACGACAGCCAACAGTAGCGCCGCTTCGATGACCATCGCAATCGAACTCCTGGCGCTGCGCAGGGTTCCAAGCCAAACAGACCCTTTGCAAGGAGCGGGACCATGTACAAGCAGACCCTGGCAATCCTTCTGGCAAGCGCGGCCCTGGCCGGCTGCAGCAACCGCCCGGAAAACCCCGTGGACTACGTCACCTTCCGCGACGAACCGCTGGTCAAGCAGGTAGAAAACGGCATGACCATGCAGAAGGTCATCGCCATCGGCGGCAGCCCGTCGAACGTGATCGACCTGCCACACGGCGGGACCTGCAACGACTACATCCTCAACCGCGACGGCCACCAGCAGCCGTACTACGTGCGCTTCGACGCCACCGGCCATGTCGATGCCAAGGGCTTCAAGACTTGCAAGCAACGAGAAGAGGACAGCAAAGCCGCCCACGGCGCTTGAGCTTCCCGCCTACCGTGACCAACCGACCTGATCTGATTGGAGACAACCATGAGCAACGTTGAACTGACCGATGTGCAAACCCTGCGCGAGCGTGCCCGTCAGCATGTCGAGCAAGGGGCGGTGACCGAGGGCTACCACGCCGACCGCCAGGAAATCCTGCGCCTGCTCAACGAATCGCTGGCCACCGAGCTGGTCTGCGTGCTGCGCTACAAGCGCCATTACTTCATGGCCAGCGGGATCAAGGCCAGCGTAGCGGCCAGCGAGTTCCTGGAGCATGCGAACCAGGAAGCCGAACATGCCGACAAACTGGCCGAACGCATCGTGCAGCTGGGCGGCGAGCCGGACTTCAACCCGGACAACCTCAGCAAGAACTCCCACGCTCAGTATGTGGCGGGCAACTCGTTGAAAGAGATGGTGCTCGAAGACTTGGTGGCAGAGCGGATTGCCATCGACAGCTATCGCGAGATCATCCAGTACATTGGCGATAAAGACCCCACAACCCGCCGGATCTTCGAAGACATCCTGGCCCAGGAAGAAGAGCACGCGGACGACATGTCCGATCTGCTTCAGGGGCTTTGATCGCTGGGGCCGCTGTGCGGCCCCAAGTTATTTCTGCTTTTTCACCGCAGCCGGCGCCTTGCCGGCTTTCATCTGCTGCAGCAGCGGCGTGCACTGGTTGGGCTCGTCACCGCTGCTGGGCGCTACCAGTGCCAGCAACCCGGCAGCCGGCCCGGCCACCACCCCCAACGCCACCATCCCCGCCCCGCGCAGCGCCAGCGGCACCGCCTGCACCCCGGCACTCGGCTTGGCAAACGGCCCGCGCACGTACAGCGGCGAGCGCAGCGAGAACAAGCGCAGCCCCTTGGATTCCGGGGTGATCTTCAGGTCCAGCTGCTCACTGGCAAAATTGGCCGTACCGTTGATGTAGATGATCGCGTTCTCGGTGTCGAAGATGAACAAGCGCGTGGTCGCCAGCCCGTCCTTGATCCCGACATCGGCCGCCGCACAGTTGATCTTCACGTCTTCGTCACCAAACAGTTTGCCGACCACATAGTTGCCGACATTCAGCCCGGCGATCTCCATCAGGCTGCGGCTGATGGCGCCATCGTTGATCAACATGCGCAGGTTGCCATTGGCCGTGCCCAGCAAGGCCGCCACCGAGTTGCCACGCCCACTGATGTCGGCATCGCCGTTCAACTCGCCGAAACTGGTCTGCATCGGCGCAAAAGTGGGGAACAGCTCTTTGAGCTTAAAGCCACGGGCTGTCAGCTGCGCCCGCCCCTGCAGCGGCACATTGCGGCCATCCAGGCGAATGTTGGAAGCCAGGCTGCCACCGGCTACGCCAAAGCGCAGCGGCTCCAGGCGCAGCAGGCCATCGTCGAGGATCACGTGGGCGGACAGGTCGTTGAATGGCAGCTTTTCGCTGTGCACGATGCGCTTGCCGGCAAAGGTAACGTCGGCGTCCATGGCCCGCCAGCGCTCGGTGCGGAACTCTTCTACCGGCAGCACCTTGTCGGCCGGCTGTTTGCTCGCACCGCCGCGTGCCTTCTGCTCGGTGTTGGAGTCGGCACCGATCAGCGGGGCCAGGTCCTTGAACAGCAACTGGTTGGACACCAGGTTGCCGGAGAGCTTGGGGCGTGGCTGGCTGGCGACGAAGGCCAGGTCGCCATGGATGTCGCTGTCGCCGATCTTGCCGTTGAAGCCCTGGTAATTGAAGGTCGCGCCTTCGGCGGCATGCAGGTTGGCGCTGAGCCGGCCGTCGGTCGAATAGGCGGGGGTGTCGGGCAGCGTCACGCCGGTCAGCGGGTAGAGGTTGCCCAGGCTGGCACCGGACAGGCGCAGGCGCAGGTCCAGCGCGCCGAGGTTGCGCGGGTCGGTCAGGGTACCGGCGAGCACGACGTGGGTATCGGCAATGTGTACATCGGCCTGCAGCGGGAAGGGCTGGCTGGCGTCTTGCAGCGCCAGCAGGCCGCCGATCTTGCCGGTGCCGGACACCGGCTGGCCTTTGTAGCGGCCTTGAGCCTTGAGCCCGAATGCATAATCCTGCGCGCCGCCGGCCTTTTCGGCACTGGCCTTGCCGACGATTTCACTGAACGGGATCGGTTTGCCCAGCGGGTCGATCTGCACCTTCATGCTGGTTTTCAACGTCTGGTCATCGAAGCTGACATTGCCTTGGTCAAAGCCGATGGCGCCGATGTCCAGCTGCCAGCTGGACGGCTCCTCGTTCTCGTCCTTGGGCCCGAAGTCGAACGTCCAGTTGGCGCGGCCATCAGCCAGGCGCGTAAGGCTGGCGGTGGGTCTGGTCAGGTCGATGCGCGGGATGCTGATGCGCTGGAATACCAGTGGCAACGGCGCCAGGCGGAACTCCACGCGCTCCAGGCCGACCATCTGCGGCTCTTTGAGCCAGTCGGGGTTGCCCAGGGTCAGGTCTTCGGCAATGAAGTGCGGCCACGGCACCCAGGCGCGCCAGCCGCCTTCTTCCGGCTCGGTGCGCCAGTGCACGGCGAGGTTGCCATTGATCGCGAACGGCCGGTGCAAGGCCTCGGAGACCTTCTCGTTGAGTAGCGGCTTGACGCGGTTCCAGTCGAAGGTAGCGATGATCACCACCAGGATCGCCAGCAGGGTGAACAAGGTGGTTAGGGTCCAGACGAAAATTCTGGCGGGACGCGTCATTGCGTGGTTCTCCTGACGGCATGGCACAAAGCAGGCGTAACGGTGGCACTCAGTATCTCGGACTGATGAAAACCCGCTGGGTTTTATCGCAGACGGCCATCATAGCGAGTTTTTGTCGGGTTTCTTGCTCGGCTCTTGCGCTTACCCCAGGCATTCCGGCGCCTCGAAACAGTACCGGCAAATAGCCGCAACACACCCTCAAACACCTGAGATAGAGCCTTCCGCCGAAGCTATCAATACCGTCGATTGTTACCATTACCCGTATGAACTTCTCTCTGGCGTCACCGGGCGTAGCATTGGCTTCGTACCCACTTTCCAGCCCCCGAGAGGAGCACCGAATCATGAAACGCACCCTGCTGACCCTGACCCTGTCGATCCTTGCGGCCAACGCCTTCGCTCTGCCAGCTGCCGACCAGCACCTGACCGCCGAATCGCGTTCCAGCGCTGCTGACATCGCCCAACCGCTCAAAACTGTCGCCGAAGGTGGCTCCGATCGCCTGATCGAACGCTCTGGCCGTGTAGCCGAAGGTGGCTCCGATCGTCTGATCGAGCGCTCTGGCCGTGTAGCCGAAGGTGGCTCTGATCGTCTGATCGAGCGCTCTGGCCGTGTAGCCGAAGGTGGCTCTGATCGTCTGATCGAACGCTCCGGTCGTGTAGCCGAAGGTGGCTCCGATCGCCTGATTGAGCGCTCCGGTCGTGTAGCCGAGGGTGGCTCCGATCGTCTGATCGAACGCTCTGGCCGTGTAGCCGAAGGTGGCTCGGACCGTCTGGTCGAACTCAGCCATGTGAGCTGATCGCCATGGCCGAAAAGAACAATCTCTGTCACACCGCTTGCTCACCTCCCAGCCCGGTCCATTGACCGGGCTTCGTTTTTTTATCTAGAGTGCCCAGCCTCACCGTCACAGAAGCCAGCCCCATGCTGCCGCGCGCCGAACAGAAGCTACAGACTCGCCAGGCCCTGCTGGACGCCGCCTGCCAGCTCATGGAGAGCGGCCGTGGCTTTGGCAGCGTGAGCCTGCGCGAAGTGGCCAAGGCGGCAGGCATCGTGCCTACCGGTTTCTATCGGCACTTTTCCGACATGGACGCCTTGGGCCTGGCGCTGGTCGCCGAAGTCGACGCCACATTCCGCCAGACCATCCGCCTGGTGCGGCAAAACGAATTCGAGCTTGGTGGCATCACCGATGCTTCCGTGCGCATCTTCCTCGATGTGGTCGCCGCCCACCGCGCCCAGTTCCTGTTCCTGGCCCGCGAGCAATACGGCGGCTCGCAAGCCGTGCGCCAGGCCATCGCCCGCCTGCGTCAGGACATCAGCGACGACCTGGCCACGGACCTTGCGCGGATGAAGCGCTGGCAACACCTGGACTCCGCCGCGCTGGCGGTGATGGCCGACCTGGTGGTAAAGACTGTGTTCGCCACCCTGCCGGAACTGATCGACAGCCCGGGGCCGGGTTATCCACAAGCACTGAGCGCCCAGGAAAAGATCACCCAGCAATTGCGCTTCATCTTCGTCGGCGCGCGCCACTGGCAAGGGCTGGGCAACCCGCAAGCCTAGTTCTGCTACCATGGCGCCCTGCCCGAATGCGACGAGCGCCAACATGCCCAACCCCCACCCCAACCAGCCCGAACTGGCCCGCTTCAACCAGCACTTCGCCGAACGCATCGTGCCGCTGTGGCAAGGCCCGGGCTGGAACGCCGACATGGCCCTGCCCTATGAGGCCCTGGACGCCCGGCACCGTCCGTTGCCGGTACAGCGCTACCGGGCCATGGCCTGTGCCCGTCAGCTGTACCTGTTCAGCAGCCGTATCGAGCAACCGGGGGCGGCCGAGCGGGCGGCGGCGCTGTTCCGTTCGTTGCAGAAGCACTTCCACGATGCCGAGCATGGCGGCTGGTTCTACAGCATCGACGCCGAGGGCAATCCGCTGGACCGGCGCAAGGACCTGTACACCCACGCCTTCATCGTGTTCGCCTGCGCGCACTACTGGGGCAAGGTCGGCGAAGGGCTGGTGGAAGCCACCCTCAATGCCGCCCTGGAAGTGATCGACGGGCAGTTCGCCCGGGATGACGGCCTGTATGAGGCCAGCCTTGGCGAAGACTGGGCCGACCTCGGCAGCGGCCCGCTGCAGAACCCGCAGATGCACCTGGCCGAGGCCTTCCTGCAGGTGCTGGCGGTACGCGAGGACGAGCACGTGCAGCAGTCGCTGCTGCAACTGTGCACAGCCCTGCAGGAACACTTCATCGAGCCGCAGCACGGGCTGATGCTGGAGAAGCCACGAGGCGCTGTGGATAACTGGTTCGAGCCGGGGCATCAGTTCGAATGGTTCTACCTGCTGAAAACCTCGCCGCTGCTGCGCGGGACCGCACTTCATGCCTCCATCGAGCGGGCCTTCGGCTATGCGGAGCTGTGCGGGGTCAACAATGCGGCGGTGCTGGCCATGCTCGATGTGGAAGGCAATGTGCTCGATGCGACCCAGCGGATCTGGGCACAGGCGGAATACCTGCGGGCGCTGGTGTTGCGCTCGGGCAATGAGGCGAAACTGCTGGTCCAGTTGAAGGCGATGGAACAGCAGTTTCTGCATGCCGGTGGCTGGTATGAGTGCCGGGATGGTGAAGGGGCGGTGAGCCGGCATGACATGCCTTCGACTACGCCTTATCACCTTGCTACCTGCCTGGAAGGTTTGCAGCGCCTGAGCTGACACCTCCCCTGTCGCAGGGCCCTCGGATCATCCCCTGGTGGAGCGGTCGATCGACAGCCCCGCGAAATCCTGGCGCACCGGCATCAGTTCGAGGCTGTTGATGTTGATGTGCGCCGGCTGATTGAGGATCCAGAAGATGGTCTCGGCGATGTCCTGCGGCTGGATTGGCTCGGCGCCCGCGTAGGTGGCGTCGTACTTGGCCTGGTCACCATTGTTGCGCACCAGCGAGAACTCGCTCTCGCACAGGCCCGGCTCGATGTTGCTCACCCTCACACCCGTGCCGCGCAGGTCGCAGCGCAGGCTCAGCGAGAACTGGCCGACGAAGGCCTTGGTGCCGCCATACACGTTACTGCCCGGGTAGGGGTAGTTGCCCGCCACGGAACCGACGTTGAGGATCGACGCGCCGCGACCATAGGCGATCAGGCGTGGCAGCAGCATATGGGTGGTATACATCAGGCCCTTGATGTTGGTGTCGACCATGGTTTCCCAGTCGTCCAGGCTGCAGTTCTGCGCAGCGTCCACACCCAGCGCCAGGCCGGCGTTGTTGACCAGGCCGCGCAGCTTGTCGAAACCGGCCGGCAGGCTGGCGATGGCCTGCTCCATGGCCTTGCGATCACGCACATCGACGGCCAAGCCGTGCACTTCGGTCTTGGCCGACAGCTCGGCGCACAGGGCATCCAGGCGTTCCTTGCGACGGCCGGTGAGCACCAGCTTCCAGCCGGCCTCGGCGAAACGGCGGGCGGTGGCCTCGCCAAAGCCGGAAGTGGCGCCAGTGATGAATACGGTGGACGTCATGCTCTGTTCCTCACGGTAGGTTGTCATCGACAGCCTTGCAGCATGCCCGCGCCGGACGCTGGCAGCAAGCCGTTCAGGCCGCTGTTCATTTTTTGTTCATATGTGGCAAACCCTTGTGGCAGACGGCTCGGCGCCAGCTATGCGCATGTTATCCACAAGGCTTTCCCCACGGATTGGGGGCAACTTGTCCACTGCGCGGAACCCTTTCAGCGCCTTGCAGTCGGTGGATATCTTTTCGGTGATGGCGCAACGCTTTCAAGCATGCCGTCTGCAGCGGACTGTCCAATGCTTTTTCACAGAGTTATCCACAGGCAATCAAGTGCAGTTTCCAGGGTTTGGCCTGTGGAGAAATGCCGAAAAAAACAGCCACCGAGACTAGCTGATCAAATTATGACCAGAGCCTCGCAGGCCTTGTAAATAAAGGGACTGCGCGAGATGCCACCCTGTTTTCCACAGGCGGTTCCACATTAATCGTGGAAAAAAATCGACCTGTGGAAACAAGGGCTTGCGAGGGGATCGTAGAGTGGCTCGAGAAAGATATGCGACAAGTTGTCCACATTGGAGCTGGGGGCTGCGTTGCAGCCCCCGGTTCCGACTCAGTGCCCGCCCAGGTACGCGTTCCTGACTTCTTCGTTGACCAGCAGCTCCTGCCCCGTCCCGCTCATGCGGATCTGCCCGTTGACCATCACATACGCCCGGTCCGACAACTTCAGCGCATGGTTCGCGTTCTGCTCCACCAGGAAGATGGTCATCCCGCTCTTGGCCAGTTCGCGCAGGGTCGCGAAGATCTGCTTGACCACGATCGGCGCCAGCCCCAACGATGGCTCGTCCAGCAGCAACAGCTTCGGCCGGCTCATCAGCGCCCGGGCAATGGCCAGCATCTGCTGCTCGCCACCGGACATGGTCATGGCCCGCTGGTTGCGCCGCTCCTTCAGGCGCGGGAACAGCTCGAACATGCGCTGCATGTCTTCAGCGGCATATTTGTCGCCGATGGGGATGGTGCCCATCATCAGGTTCTCTTCAACCGTCATGTCGGGAAACACCCGGCGCCCTTCCGGCGATTGGGCGATGCCATTGGAGGCAATGTAGTGCGACGACTTGCGGGTGATGTCGGTGCCCCGGTAGACGATATGCCCCGCCGCTGCCCGCGGCTGGCCGAAGATCGACATCAGCAGGGTCGACTTGCCGGCGCCGTTGGCACCGATCAGGCTCACCGTCTCGCCTTCGTTGATGTGCATCGAGACCTTTTTCAGCGCCTGGATCGGCCCGTAGAAGACGTCCAGTTCCTTCAGTTCGAGAATGGGTGCACTCATACCAGTTCCTCTTCGTCTGCACCCAGATAGGCGGCGATCACCGTCGGGTTGTGGCGGATATCCTGCGGCGCGCCTTCGGCGATCACGTTGCCGTGGTCGAGCACGACGATATGGTCGGAAATGCTCATGACCATGCCCATGTCGTGTTCGATCAGCACCACGGTGATGTCGTGCTCGTCACGCAGCACGCGGATCATCCGGCTCAGGGCTTCGGTTTCCTGCGGGTTGAGGCCGGCAGCCGGCTCGTCCAGGCAGATGATCTTCGGCCGTGTGCACATGGCCCGGGCGATTTCCAGGCGGCGCTGCTGGCCGTACGACAGTTCGCCAGCCAGGCGGTTGGCGCAGTCGACCAGGTCGACCACTTCCAGCCAGTAGAACGCATGGTCCAGGGCGTCGCTTTCGGCCTTGCGATAGGCCTTGGTGTTGAGCACCCCGGCCAGCAAGTTGCGGTTGACCCACATGTGCTGGGCCACCAGCAGGTTTTCCACCACCGACATTTCCTTGAACAGGCGAATGTTCTGGAAGGTCCGTGCCAGGCCGGCGCGGTTGACCAGGTGGGTACCGCCGAACATCTTGTAGTACAGGCGGCTGGCAAAGCGCGCAGGCGATCCGAAATCCGCAGCCTGGAAGCGCTCGCCAAGCAACTGGATGACGTTGGTGCGGCTGCCGCGCACATTCAGCTCGATACGCCCGCCACTGGCCTTGTAGAAGCCGGTCAGGCAGTTGAACACGGTGGTCTTGCCTGCACCGTTGGGGCCGATCAGGGCGAAGATCTGGTTGCGCCTGACCTTGAGGCTGACGTCGCTGAGCGCCTTGATGCCGCCGAACTGCATCATCAGGTTTTCGACCGAGAGAATGATTTCGTCGCTCATGGCGCCACTCCTTTACGCGGGGTCACACCGGTACGGCTGATGCGGATCAGCCCACGCGGTCGCCAGATCATCATCAGCACCATCAGCACGCCGAACAGCAGCACACGGTATTCCGAGAAGCTGCGCAGCAGCTCCGGCGCCACGGTCAGCACGAAGGCGGCGATCACCACACCGACTGTCGAGCCCATACCGCCGAGCACGACGATGGCCAGGATCAGTGCCGATTCGAAGAAGGTGAACGACGACGGGTTGACGAAGCCCTGGTAGGTGGCAAAGAACACCCCCGCAAGGCCCGCGGTGGAAGCACCGAGGGTGAACGCCGAGAGCTTGACCAGCACGTGATTCAGCCCCATCGAACGGCAGGCGATCTCGTCTTCGCGCAGTGCTTCCCAGGCACGGCCCACAGGCATGCGGGTCAACCGGTGCTTGATGTACAGCACCGCCAGCACGACGATGAACAGCACGACGTAGATGAACACGAACTTGAGGTTGGCGTTGTAGTCGATGCCGAGGAACTCATGGATCGGCACCCCTCCGTCCTTGGCCCTGCGGCCAAATTCCAGGCCGAAGAAGGTCGGCGACGGGGCCGGCATGCCGTTCGGGCCACCGGTGAACGACAGCCAGTTGTTCAACACCAGGCGGATGATCTCGCCGAAGCCCAGGGTCACGATAGCCAGGTAGTCACCGTGCATTCGCAACACCGGGAAGCCGAGTATGCACCCCGCCAGCGCTGCGGCGATGGCCGCCAGCGGCAGCACGCTCCAGAAGCCCAGGCCGAGGTACTGGTAACCCAGCGCCAGGCCGTAGGCACCGATGGCATAGAACGCCACATAGCCCAGGTCGAGCAAGCCGGCCAGGCCGACCACGATGTTCAGGCCCAGGCCCAGCAGCACGTAGATGAGGCCGAGGATGACCACGGTCAGCAGGTACTTGTTGGCAAAAACCGGGAAGATGATGGCGATCACCACCAGCGCCGGGATGATGTAGCGCAACCGCGACTTGTAGTCCGGGGCGTTGACGTGCACGCCCGACCCACCGCTGTCGAAGCCTTCGAGCATGCGCCGGCCGGCGGCGGTCTGCACGAAGAGGCTGAGCAGGAAGCGCCCGAGCATCACCCCGCCGACCAGCCACGCCACACGGCGTGGTTCGGCGTTGAAGGTGTAGCCGTCGAGCACCACGCCGACGATCGGGCCGAAGACGATGAGCGCCAGCAGGCCGGCGACGATGGTCTCCAGCAGGCTGCGTTTGATATCGAAACCTTGGGTTTCGGAGGCAGAGGCAATCTTGGCAATCGACATGTTCACACCTTAGCCACGAGCGGGCGACCCAGCAGGCCTTGTGGGCGGAAGATAAGGATCATCACCAGCAGCGAGAAGCTGAACACGTCCTTGTAGTCGGAGTTGATCAGGCCAGAGAACAGCGACTCGGAAATCCCCAGGATGATCCCGCCGAGCATGGCGCCAGGCAGCGAACCGATGCCGCCCAGTACGGCGGCAGTGAACGCCTTGATACCGATGATGAAGCCCGCGTAGAAGTCGAAGGTGCCGTAGTTGAGGGTGATCAGCACGCCGGCCAGCGCGGCCATGACCGCACCGATGACGAACACGTAGGAGATGACCCGGTCAGTGTTGATGCCGAGGATCGAGGCCATTTTGCGGTCTTGCTGGGTGGCGCGGCACATGCGGCCGAGCTTGGTGTACTTGATCACGTAGGTCAGCAGGCCCATGCCGACGAACGCCGCCACCAGGATGAAGATCTTGGTGTAGGTCAGTTGCACGAAGCCGGTGCCGACCTCGATGCGCATGGCGCCTTCGAGCAGGGTCGGCACGCCTTGCTGGCGGGCACCCTGGCTGATCTGTGCGTAGTTCTGCAGGATCAGCGAGATACCGATGGCACTGATCAGCGGTGCCAGGCGGGTGGAGTTGCGCAGGGGTTTGTAGGCGATGCGCTCGATGGTGAAGCCATACACGCCGGTGACGACGATGGTGAACAACAGCGTGCCCAGCATCAGCAGGGGGAACGACTCGATACCGAAGTAAGCCAGCAATGCCAGGCTGATCGCCGCGAGGTACGCGGAGATCATGTACACCTCGCCGTGCGCGAAGTTGATCATGCCGATGATGCCATAGACCATTGTGTAGCCGATGGCGATCAGGCCATAGACCGACCCGAGGGTCAGGCCGTTGACCAGTTGCTGCAGGAAAATACCATCCATAACGCAATCTCACCTGAGCGAGACTGCACGCGCAGTGACTACCAGATGCCACGGATGAAGCGGGACTGGCAGCGCAGAACCGTGCAGGTCTCCAAATAAGGACAGGTACCGCAGGGGCAATGGCCCGGACCGGCGTCCGGGCTAGCTGCCGTTATTATTTTTGTTTTTCCAGCTGGTGGTACTTGCCGTCCTTGTCCCACTGGTAGACCACGTAGTCGGAGACGGTCAGGTCACCCTTGCTGTCCCACTTCTTCTCGCCCATCACGGTCTTGACCGGGTTGGCCTTGAGCCACTTGGCGGCGTCTTCGCCCTTGTTCGACTTGGCGCCGTTGAACGCGGCGGCCAACGCCTGCAGCGAAGCGTAGGCGTACAGGGTGTAACCTTCAGGCTCGGTGCCGGCCTTGCGGAACTCTTCCACCACCGCCTTGCTGTCCGGCAGCAGGCGCGGGTCGGCGCCGAAGGTCATGTAGACGCCATCGACATACTGGGCGCCACCGGCGGTGGACACCAGTTCGTCGGTGACGATGCCGTCATCGGACATGAACTTGACGTCCTTCAGGCCCTGCTCGCGCAGCTGGCGCACCAGCGGGCCGGCTTCCGGGTGCAGGCCACCGAAGTAGACCACGTCGGCACCCGCCGCACGGATCTTGGTAACCACGGCGCTGAAGTCTTTCTCGCCACGGGTCAGGCCTTCATACAGCACCGGCTTGACGCCACGCTTCTCCAACTGTGCCTTGGTCGCATCGGCCAGGCCCTGGCCATAGGTGTCCTTGTCGTGCAGCACCGCGACCTTCTTGCCCTTGAGCACGTCGACGATGTAGTCGCCAGCGACGATGCCCTGCTGGTCATCACGGCCGCACATACGGAACATGGCGGAAAGGCCGCGCTCGGTCACTTGCGGGTTGGTGGAGCCTGGGGTGATGGCGATCACGCCAGCTTCGTCATACACCTCGGAAGCCGGGATGGTGTTGGAAGAGCAAAAGTGCCCGACCACGCCGATCACCTTGTCCTGGTCGACCAGGCGGTTGGCCACGGCCACGGCCTGCTTTGGCTCGCAGGCGTCATCGCCCTTCACCAGGACGATCTTCTCGCCATTCACGCCACCGGCGGCGTTGATCTTGTCGGCCGCTGCCTGCGCACCTTTCATGTACTGCTCGCCAAACGCTGCGTTGGCCCCGGTCATGGGGCCTGCGACGCCGATCTTGACGTCGGCCTGAACATACGAAGAAACACCCAGTGCCGTAGCTACGGCCAGAGCCAGGAAACCTTTCTTGTAAAACGTCTGCGACATGAGGTGGTGCTCCTAGAGTTTTTTTTGGTTGGCACTACAACTTCTCAGCCCTGTGCTCAGAGCAAGGGCCGTGCCATTGGTTTTGTCTTCCGGGAAAACACACTGTAAAGGTCGCCCTCAAGCGACCGACGGCCTTTCCTTTATTGAGCGTGCAACCGTCTGCCACGCGGCAGGCGCCACCACCCGTACAGACAAGGAGCAACCATCGAGTGCCATCATTGCAACCCTGGCAAGTGTTTACGTGCAACCGCCCTGTAACAGTGGACGTCACCGAAGTGCACACCGCTGGTGCGCGACTGCTACAGGCAGCACTGTTTGAAGGCTAGCTGGTGCACGGAAAAGTCTCCTGTTTTGGCTGTTAAGGCCTGTACAGAGGCCGGCGCAGACACAACAGGACCGAAAAGACTGGCACAATGTCCACCATTCGCCGTTTCCGGAGCCCCCTTTGATGAGCGAGAGCGCATTCGCCGAGCGCATCGTGCACAACCTGCTCGACACCGACTTCTACAAGCTCACCATGATGCAGGGCGTGCTACACAACTACCCAGACGCCGATGTCGAATGGGAATTCCGCTGCCGCAACGGCGAGGACTTGCGCCCCTACCTTGGCGAAATTCGCCATCAGCTGGAACGGCTCAGCGACCTGACGCTGGATGATGGCCAGCCGGCCTTCCTCGAACGCATCAGCTTCCTCAAGCCCGACTTCCTGCGCTTTCTGCGCCTGTTCCGCTTCAACCTGCGCTATGTGCGCCTTGGCATCGACAACGAGCAGCTGTTCCTGCGCCTGAAAGGCCCATGGCTGCACGTGATCCTGTTCGAAGTGCCGCTGCTGGCCATTATCAGCGAAGTGCGCAACCGCCATCTGCACCCGCGCATGCGCCTGGCCGACGCCCGTGATCAGCTGTACCGCAAGTTCGACTGGTTGCGCGCCAACGCCAGCGACGACGAGCTGGCCGAGCTGCAGGTGGCCGACTTCGGTACCCGCAGGCGTTTTTCCAGCCGTGTGCAGGAGGACGTGGTGCGGGTGCTGCGCGACGACTTCCCGGGCCGCTTCGTCGGCACCAGCAATGTCGACCTGGCCTGGAAACTGGATATCAAGCCGCTGGGCACCATGGCCCACGAGTGGATCATGGCCCACCAGCAGCTCGGCCCGCGCCTGATCGACAGCCAGATCGCCGCACTGGACTGCTGGGTCCGCGAGTACCGTGGCCTGCTCGGCATCGCCCTGACCGACTGCATCACCATGGATGCCTTCCTCAACGATTTCGACTTGTACTTCGCCAAGCTGTTCGACGGCTTGCGCCATGACTCGGGCGAGCCGGTGGCCTGGGCGGAAAAGGCCATCGCCCATTACCAGAAGCTGGGTATCGACCCGATGACCAAGACCCTGGTGTTCTCCGATGGCCTCAACCTGACCCGCTCACTGGAAATCTTCCGTGCCCTGCGCGGTCGCATCAATGTCAGCTTCGGTATCGGCACCAACCTCACCTGTGACATCCCTGGTGTGGCGCCCATGAACATCGTGCTTAAAATGACCGACTGCAACGGCTCGCCGGTGGCGAAGATCTCGGACGAGGCCGCCAAGACCCAGTGCCGTGACGACAACTTCGTCGCCTACATGCGTCACGTATTCAAAGTCCCCAGCAAGGAGTAACCCATGCAAGCGGTTCAGCAGGAAATTGCCCAGGCGCTGAAAGTACAGCCGCCGTTCGCCGACGCCGCTGCGCTCGAGGCCGAAGTCGCCCGGCGCGTGGCGTTCATCAAGGACTGCCTGGCCAATGCCCGGCTCAAGACCCTGGTGCTGGGCATCAGCGGCGGCGTCGATTCGCTGACCGCCGCCCTGCTCGCCCAGCGCGCCATCAACGAGCTGCGTGCCGAAACCGGCGACCAGGCCTACACCTTCATCGCCGTGCGCCTGCCGTACCAGGTGCAGCATGACGAGCACGACGCGCAGGCCTGCCTCGAGGTGATCAAGGCCGATGAAGTGCACACCGTGGACATCGCCCCGGCCGTGCGTGCGTTGGCGGCTGAAGTGGCGGAATTGAAGAACGGCTCGCCGACCCTGGTGGACTTCGTGGTCGGCAACGTCAAGGCCCGCACCCGCATGGTCGCCCAGTACACCATCGCCGGCGCGCGCGCAGGCCTGGTGATCGGTACCGACCATGCCGCCGAGGCGGTGATGGGCTTCTTTACCAAGTTCGGTGACGGCGCTTGCGACCTGGCGCCGCTCAGCGGGTTGGTGAAGAATCAGGTGCGGGCGATCGCACGCAGCTTCGGCGCGCCGGAGTCGCTGGTGGAGAAGGTGCCGACTGCCGACCTGGAAGACCTGGAGCCAGGCAAGCCGGACGAAGCGTCCCATGGCGTGACCTACCAGCAGATCGATGCCTTCCTGCATGGGCAACCGGTGGATCAGGCAGCGTTCGACATCATCGTCGCCACCTACCGCAAGACCCAACACAAGCGCGAACTGCCGTTCGCCCCTTGATCAGGCTGTAGAAGGACCTGTGGGAGCGGGTTTACCCGCGAATGCAATGGTGGATTCACCAAAGCATTCGCGGGTAAACCCGCTCCCACAGGGTTCGGCGTCAGGCTCTGATTACTTGACGACGACCTTGCCTTTCATCATCGAGATGTGGCCCGGGAACGAGCAGAAGAAGCCGTAATCTGTGCCAGCAACCAGCTTGGCCACATCAAACGTCAGCGAGTCTTTTTCACCTGCACCAATGATCTTGGTGTGGGCGATGACGCGCTCATCCCCGTCCTTCAGGTAGTTCTTTTCGATCCCGGCGGCCAGGCCGTCGGTGGCGATCGGCTGCATGTCAGCTTCCTTGCTGATGACCACGTTGTGGCCCATGACGTTCTTCGGCAGGTTGCCGGAGTGAGTCAGGTTGACGGTGAATGCCTTGCAGCTCTTGTCGACGACGATCTCCTTGGTGTTGAAGGACATCTGATCGGTCGAGTCGACAGTTACCGAGCACTCGGCTGCGAAGACAGAAGCGCTGGCGAGGGTCAGCAGGGATACCGCTACAGCTTTCGCAAACATCATGAATCTCCTTGGCAGGGTTTTATCAATTGCGAGACTGCCTGAAACCGTTCTACCCCCTGCTGATATGGGTCAAGGGGGTGTCAAGTGGCCAGCCAGTAGAATTGTTCAATTGATTGTATACAACCAATCTAAGGGCACATCATGCCCTTTTAATGGACGATGGGACAACCTCTCATTTAGGAGCAATCGCAATGACCCTTTCAAGTTTCATGAACAGCCTGCTCGCCGCCTATGCCCACGGGGCCACGGGTGCCAGCTGCGAATTCGCCCGTCCGGAGTGAAACCAGCATTGGAGACGTCAGACCATTCGCTTTACCCTGTCAGCGTTATGACTGGAGAAACACGATGTCTGTACGTTCCGTTTGTGTGTTCTGTGGCGCCAGTATCGGCGCCAACCCCGCCTACCGTGAGGCGGCCATCGCGCTGGGCCAAGCCATCGCCCGCCGCGGCCTGAGCCTGGTCTACGGTGGTGGCGCGGTCGGCCTGATGGGCACCGTCGCCGACGCGGCCATGGCGGCTGGCGGCGAAGTCATCGGGATCATCCCGCAAAGCCTGATGAACGCAGAGATCGGCCACAAAGGCTTGAGTCGCCTGGAAGTGGTCGACGGCATGCACGCGCGCAAGGCACGCATGGCCGCGCTGAGCGACGCCTTCATCGCCCTGCCGGGCGGCCTGGGTACGCTGGAGGAGCTGTTCGAGGTGTGGACCTGGGGGCAACTGGGTTATCACGCCAAGCCGCTGGGGCTGCTCGATGTGAATGGCTTCTATGAGAAGCTCGGCGGGTTCCTCGACCATATCGTCGAAGAAGGTTTCGTGCGGCCGCAGCATCGGGCCATGTTGCTGCTGGCGCAGCAGGCGGACGAGCTGCTGGACGGGATGGAGCGGTTCGAGTCGCCGGTTTTGCCGAAGTGGGTCGACAAGCAGCCTGACTGATCTCGATTGATGACTGAACACCTAACCTTGCGGGAGCGGGTTTACCCGCGAATGCGATGGTGGAGTTACCACAGCATTCGCGAGTGAACCCGCTCCCACAGGGTGCTGTATTCAGCCTGGAGGTTAGCGCGGGATTACCGGCTGACGCGGCTTCTTGCCCTTGCCGCCACCACCCTTGGCCGCTTCCTTGCGCTCTTTGGCCGCCTGCTGGTTGCGGGCGAACGCTTCGGCCTTGGCCTTTTCACGCTTGTCCCACGGCTTGCTGCCATCACTGCCCCGCGGTGGCAGGCCGGTGTGCTGGGTGAGGATCTTCTGATCCTTGCCCACCTTGTGGCTGCCAGCCGGGGTCGAGTTCTTGCGGCGCGCGCTCTGGTAAGTGTCGGTCTGCGGCTGGTGCAGCGGGATCAGCTGGTGCTTCCCCGGCCCGATCAGGTCGGCACGGCCCATGCGCTGCAGCGCTTCACGCAGCATCGGCCAGCCCTTCGGATCGTGATAGCGCAGGAACGCCTTGTGCAGGCGTCGCTGTTCGTCGCTCTTGACGATCTCCACCCCTTCGCTCTTGTACGTGACCTTGCGCAGCGGGTTCTTGCCCGAGTGGTACATGGCCGTGGCCGACGCCATCGGCGACGGGTAGAACGCTTGCACCTGGTCGGCACGGAAGCCGTTGCCCTTGAGCCACAGGGCCAGGTTCATCATGTCTTCGTCGGTGGTGCCCGGGTGCGCGGCGATGAAGTAGGGGATCAGGTACTGTTCCTTGCCCGCCTCCTTGGAGAACTTCTCGAACATGCGCTTGAAGCGGTCATAGGTGCCGATGCCCGGCTTCATCATCTTGTCCAGCGGGCCACGCTCGGTATGCTCCGGAGCAATCTTCAGGTAGCCGCCAACGTGGTGGGTGACCAGCTCCTTGACGTACTCCGGCGATTCCACCGCCAGGTCGTAGCGCAGGCCCGAGGCGATCAGGATCTTCTTCACACCCGGCAAGGCGCGGGCCTTGCGGTACAGCTCGATCAACGAGCTGTGGTCGGTGTTGAGGTTCTCGCAGATGCCCGGGAACACACAGGACGGCTTGCGGCAGTGCTTCTCGATGTCGTGGCTCTTGCAGGCGATGCGGTACATGTTGGCGGTCGGGCCGCCGAGGTCGGAGACCACGCCGGTGAAGCCCGGGACCTTGTCACGCATCTCTTCGATCTCGTTGAGGATCGACTCGTGGGAACGGTTCTGGATGATGCGGCCTTCGTGCTCGGTGATCGAGCAGAAGGTGCAGCCACCGAAGCAGCCACGCATGATGTTCACCGAGAAACGGATCATCTCGTAGGCCGGGATGCGCTCCTTGCCGTAGGCCGGGTGCGGCACGCGGGCATAGGGCATGCCGAATACGTAGTCCATTTCCTCGGTGCTCATCGGAATGGGTGGCGGGTTGAACCACACATCCACTTCACCGTGCTTCTGCACCAGGGCGCGGGCGTTGCCTGGGTTGGTTTCCAGGTGCAGCACGCGGTTGGCGTGAGCATAGAGCACAGGGTCGTTACGCACCTTCTCGAACGATGGCAGGCGGATCACCGACTTTTCCCGGGTCACGCTCGGGCTGTCGAGGATCTGCACCACCTTGGCTTCGTTCGGGTCTTCCTGTTCGCCCTTGGCCTGCTCGATGGCGCAGGCCTGGGTGTCCTGGGTGTTCACGTACGGGTTGATGATCTTGTCGACGCGGCCTGGGCGGTCGATACGGGTCGAGTCGATCTCGTACCAGCCTTGCGGCGTGTCACGGCGCACGAAGGCGGTACCGCGTACGTCGGTGATGGTTTCGATCTTCTCGCCATTGGACAGGCGCTGGGCCACTTCGACCACCGCACGTTCGGCGTTGCCGAACAGCAGGATGTCGGCGCTGGCGTCGATCAGGATCGAATGGCGGACCTTGTCCTGCCAGTAGTCGTAGTGGGCGATGCGGCGCAGCGAAGCTTCGATGCCGCCGAGCACGATCGGCACGTGCTTGTAGGCTTCCTTGCAGCGCTGGCTGTACACCAGGCTGGCGCGATCCGGACGGCTGCCGGCCAACCCGCCGGGGGTGTAGGCGTCGTCGGAACGGATTTTCTTGTCCGCGGTGTAGCGGTTGATCATCGAGTCCATGTTGCCGGCGGCCACGCCGAAGAACAGGTTCGGCTCGCCAAGCTTCATGAAGTCGTCTTTCGACTGCCAGTTCGGCTGGGCGATGATGCCCACGCGGAAGCCCTGGGCTTCCAGCAGACGGCCGATGATGGCCATGCCGAACGAAGGGTGGTCGACGTAGGCATCACCGGTCACGATGATGATGTCGCAGGAATCCCAGCCGAGCAGATCCATCTCCTCCCTGCTCATCGGCAGGAAAGGTGCTGGCCCGAAGCATTCGGCCCAGTACTTGGGATAGTCGTAGAGTGGTTTGGCTGCTTGCATGTCAGTGACCGGTTCTGGTGTGCAGGGAAATCGCGGGCGCGGAATATAGCACAAATTTTGACCAAATCCGACTGGATTCGTGGGATTTGGTGAGCTTGCCGACGTTTGGGAGGTGGCAAAAAAGACCAGATGGCTAATGGCCCTCTGCCCCGCTCAGGCCTGCAAAGCGAAAGGGATCCTCTCATTCTTTACAAAATATGTACCCACTTCTACCCACATTAAAAGCTAAGCGATTCTTTTCCATAATAGTTTTTCTGCCGCCTGCAACTTTGTAGGAACTGTACTTCAGCCATACGAAATATTTCCTACGCAAACTTACCGCCCCAAACCCGCCAAATAACTTGAGCAGACAAAAGTTCAAGTGATAAAACTTCCTTGCGCAGTAAAGCGCGACCACATCAACTTGAAAGGAGTAGAAACCACGGGACGTCGTCGTTCTGAAATCAACACCCTGCAGATCCCTCGCGCAGTGAGCTACGTGTTCACCGAGTCTGAGATCGACTTCCTCAACCTGCTGTAAGCGTTAAACCAGAAGGGGCCTCAACCCCTTCTGGTCACGTCAAGGAGAACAACATGATTACCGAGCGCGAACTAAATCCAGAGGAAGCCTACAACCGCCTGACAAGATTACATCACCGATTAGGCTTAAGCGCGAAAATAAGGCTATTAACCAAAAATGGAATGGTCGCCACCTGCCAGCTATACGACAAAGCTTATAGAGAGGTCTCTTGCGGAGCTGGAAAGGGAGAGCACTGTGAGCTAGGCGCACTTGCCGAAAGCCTGGAGCATTATTTTGTCGATTGCATTACTCCTGCCACGTTCGACAGTGACCAAATCTTGAAGTCAATAGCCCCATTTGAGGACTGGCTACTCAACTCCATCCCGCCGGACTGCGAAATACCCTGCTTCGCTCTTCAAGCTCTAAACAGCTACGACGAGATAAAAATACCAGCAATACTGATGGCCCCTTCATCCACGAACATTGATCAGATCGAGAAGACAGCGGCTGGTTTCCTTTCCAAATATGCCACCAACTCTGGCATGGCGCTCGGCTGCACTGAGAACGAGGCTCTGCTACACGCCATCAATGAAGCAATCGAACGGCACGCGCTTTCAGTTTTCTACCTCTCCCTTTGCGGCCTGACCTCCCCGCCGGACCTTTATCGTCCTTCCAATTCATTTTTGGAAGAGACCTTCGCCCATGACACAGAGCTTCTTCGTCACGCAAAGAGGCTTGAAATATTCTTGACCCATGATTTCTACGAGGTGGCGTTTTGCATTGCCATCTCTCCTGCCAGAAAAGAAGGCTCACTCAGCAGCGTAGGCTCCGGCAGTTCCGTCAGCCCATCCATTGCACTGTGCCGCGCCGTAACGGAACAGATTCAATGCGAGCAGCTTTACGGTCCTACAGAGAAAAACGAAGACCTCGCAGCTGAAAAAATGCTTGCTCACTCAGTCCGATTGGCCCCACTTATAAATCCCTGCCCTACGTATGCCGTACCCACGCGTCATCCACCGCGCACCGAGCTCAGCGTACGAGGACAAGTCAAGCGCACACTCGTCAATCTGGAAAAACAGAACAAGTCCGCCTTCTATCGCACACTTTATGAGCATCCGAATCTCGCTACGGTTGTGCAGGTTTTCATACCTGGGCTGGAGCGATTTCACCTGATCAGATCAGGTATTCCAGTCGCACCACAGAGCGCATTCAAAACCGAAAGGCAATGATATGCATATCTATCGTGGAGTCTTCGCCGCCTTGAGCGCGACTTTGGTCCTGAAAATCGCAACCGTTGTTCCTGCTCTTATCCTCGCCGACATCATTGACAATTTATCCACCTCGACCGCCTCCTCCCAGCTTTTGCTCGGAGCTTTCATATGTCTTATCGCGCTGCAAGCCTCAATGACCCCTTTGCAAGCCTGGTGCCTTGCTCGGCTCTGCCAGGAACGAGTGAAGCAACTCTCCATCCGTTGGTGCCGAGCGCTGTTGGACAAACGCTTCGAGGCTTATGGACAACTCCATGGAGGAGCACTGGTGAAGGTGCTGGATAGAGGCATTACCGCACAAGAGCGGTGGCTAGGCTTTCTGATTGGCTCGGCATGGCCAGTCTTAGCTGAAGCTGCAGTGCTGACTACACTCTTCGCATACCTGGGGGCCACTTCGGTATTGATCGGCCTTATCCCTCTGAGCCTGGCATATCTGTGGGCCAATAATCGTCTTGTGCGCTGGCGCCGACCACAGATCGAGGCAGTAAATGAGAGGGAGGACGAACTTGCTGAGCAATGGGTAGATACTTTCGCCAGCGCGGAAACGGTCAAGCTGGAGCAGGCCGAGGATGCGGCGATGCTTCCGGTCAACCAGACACTCTCGGACTACGCCGAATCAGCCGTGCGGGTAGCCCATAGTGGAGGCTGGGTTCAGGGCTTGCGCACTCTGTTCATTGGCCTGGGTAGCGGCGGTTTGCTGATGTGGGGCATGTACGATCAGTCTCAGGCAACACCACTGTTGAGTCTGGGCGAACTCGTCGCGCTCTTCACCTTGGTGAGCGGGTTGCTGGCGGGCGTTGCACAAGTAGCTGAGGCCTGGCGATTACTTGACCAGTTTCGGCTCGACAAACGCAAACTCGAAAACTGGCTTCAACTGCCCGTGTTCGGCTCGACACTTTCTGACGAAACCGAGCCCTACGATACAGACGCAGAGCTTCGCATCGCCCCTTGCCAGCTAAACACTCGGAATACAGCACAACTGCAGCTCAAAGACCCCTTGGTGGTACACAAGGGAGAGCGGGTCGCGCTGATCGGACCCAGCGGATGTGGCAAGTCGACACTTCTACATGCGCTGGCGGGAACCGTATTTGAGTTGCGCAATCATGTTCAATTACACGGCAGGTGCCTAGCTGCGCTCGATGCTTGTGAGCAGTTCAGTCATCTGCGACTCTGCCCTCAAGACGCGCACTTCATACCCGGCCCGCTGCCCCGTGCGGTTCTGTTCGAGCATGCTCATGATCGGGCTCAGATAGAGCGCTGGCTTGAGCGACTTGGCCTAAGCAAAGACTGGTACGAGCTTGATCTGGATGCACGCGCAGAATCCATCTCAGGTGGCGAGGCACGCAGACTCACGTTGCTACGCGTACTGAACCAGCCAGGGGAATTCAATTTCTTTGATGAACCCACAGCCGGCCTCGATGCTGTGACAGCTGAGCGCACCTGGGATTTATTGTTCGAAGCATTCCAAGGCAGAGGCTTGCTTTGCGTAACCCATGATCAGAGCGCCCTGTCACGTTTTGATCGGGTCATAACCATGAATGACGGGCGGATAGTCAGCCAAGCACGCGCGAAGAGCGCTCATAACGCAGAGCTTGCGGCCCCTTCCACAGACCCTTGCTAACTCAGCGGACTATCTGTAGCAGCGCGACCGTTATTCGTCGTCGTCGAAGTTGTACATGCCCGGTGCGAGGTTCTCGAAGCGGGTGTACTTGCCGATGAAAGCCAGGCGCACAAAGCCGATGGGGCCGTTACGCTGCTTGCCGATGATGATTTCCGCCACGCCCTTGTGCTCGGTCTCAGGGTGGTACACCTCATCCCGGTACACGAACATGATCACGTCGGCGTCCTGCTCGATCGCCCCGGATTCACGCAAGTCGGAGTTGACCGGGCGTTTGTTCGGGCGCTGTTCCAGGGAGCGGTTCAGCTGCGACAGGGCAATCACCGGGCAGTTGAATTCCTTGGCCAGGGCCTTGAGGGAACGGGAGATCTCGGAAATCTCGTTGGTCCGGTTGTCACCGGCCGAACCCGGAATCTGCATCAGCTGAAGGTAGTCGACCATGATCATGGCGATCTCGCCGTGCTCACGGGCCAGGCGGCGGGTACGCGCACGCATTTCCGAGGGGCTGATACCGGCGGTGTCGTCGATGAACAGTTTGCGATCGTTCAGCAGGTTGACCGCCGAGGTCAGGCGCGGCCAGTCGTCGTCATCCAGCTGGCCGGAACGCACCTTGGTCTGGTCGATGCGGCCCAGGGACGAGAGCATACGCATGATCAGCGATTCACCTGGCATCTCGAGGGAGAACACCAATACCGCCTTGTCGGTACGCAGTACGGCGTTTTCCACCAGGTTCATGGCGAAGGTGGTCTTACCCATCGACGGTCGGCCGGCGACGATGATCAGGTCGGCCGGCTGCAGGCCGCTGGTCTTCTCGTCGAGGTCGGTGAAGCCGGTGGATACGCCCGTGATGTCGCTGTCGGAGTTGAACAGCGTGTCGATGCGATCGATGGCCATGGTCAGCAGTTCGTTGACCCCCACCGGGCCACCGGTTTTAGGCCGCGCCTCGGCGATCTGGAAGATCTGCCGCTCGGCATCATCGAGGATTTCCTCGGCATTGCGCCCTTGCGGGTTGAAGGCGTTGTCGGCGATATCGGTACTGATGCTGATCAGCTGGCGCAGGGTCGCCCGCTCGCGAATGATCGCGGCGTAGGCCTTGATGTTGGCCACCGAGGGGGTGTTCTTGGCCAGTTCCGCCAGGTATGCCAGGCCGCCAACCTGTGACGAAAGGCCTTCCTTGTCCAGCTGCTCGTGCAGGGTCACCACGTCGAATGGCTGGTTGGCGTCGGCCAACTTGTGCACGGCACGGAAGATCAGGCGGTGGTCATGCCGATAGAAATCGCCATCCGAGACCTGGTCCAGTACTCGCTCCCAGGCGTTGTTGTCCAGCATGAGGCCACCGAGCACGGCCTGTTCGGCCTCGATGGAATGCGGCGGCACCTTCAGGGCAGCGGTTTGCAGGTCGAGCTGTTCGGAGTTGGTGATCTCGTTCATGGCCACGAAAAAATTCTGGAGGATGAAAAAGACAAAGGGCACGGCCTGAGTAAACAGGACCGTGCCCGATGTTAACCGGCTATCCCGTGAGGGACCACCAGTCAGCGCAGCTTAGGCAGCTACGACGACCACACGTACGGTGGCTTCAACGTCGCTGTGCAGGTGCACGGCTACGTCGTATTCGCCAACCTGACGGATGGTGCCGTTCGGCAGACGAACTTCAGCTTTAGCCACTTCAACGCCGGAGGCGGTCAGGGCGTCAGCGATGTCGTGGGTGCCGATCGAACCGAACAGCTTGCCTTCGTCGCCAGCGGTGGCAGTGATGGTCACTTCCAGCTCGGCCAGTTGGGCAGCACGGCTTTCAGCCGAAGCTTTACGCTCAGCAGCTGCTTTTTCCAGCTCGGCGCGACGCTCTTCGAACGCAGCCAGGTTGGCGGCGTTGGCAACGGTGGCCTTGCCGAATGGCAGCAGGAAGTTACGGCCGTAACCAGCCTTAACTTTAACTTTGTCGCCCAGGTTGCCCAGGTTAGCGACTTTTTCCAGCAGGATCAGTTCCATTTGGTAAAACCTCTTAACTTTTAACCTTCACCGTTCGCGGAGTCTTTCCCCGGAGGGGACTTGCGACCGCGAAAATCAATCAGGCTGTCGACAATGGCCAGGACCATCAGCAACGGGTAAATCAGCTGCATGATCAACGGCAACGTCACGTACATGCCCACCAGCCAGAAACCGGCCAGTCGCCCCTGTGCCACGAGGCCGTGCATCAAGGCGATGCCAGCCAGCACCAGTACCAGGCTCGACGCCGATGCCAGGATGATGAACTGCGACCCGATAAACGGAGCCACCACCATCACTGCCACCAAGACCGCCATGGTCTGTTTTGGCAACCTCAGTTCGCGAAACTCGCGACCGAAGCCTCCAGGGTTGTACAACGCTGCCTGCCAATAACGCGCCAGCACCAGGGCCAACACGCTGAACAACTGCACCGTCACTGCTGTGGAAGCGACCAGCACAGGGCGGATCAGCTCACCGGAGAGCACCGGCTCCCCTTCGATTTTCGGCATGGCTTCGGCAAACGCCTTGGCCAGCACATCGAAGGTCTGTGCCAATGCCATGTCGAGCACGAGGCTGAAAACCACGGCAAACACGGCACTGGCGACCAGCACACGGCTCCAGGGATGCTCGGCGCGCAACAGCGCGGCCAGGCCCAGGGCACCGGCGATCACCAGGAAGGTGATCGGATCGCCCATCAACCACACGGCCAGCCCGGCCAGCAGGCCGCCGGCGATGACCGTTGAAGCATCCTTGAACCCACGCCGCAGCAGCACAAGGCTGCCGGCAGCGGCACTCAACCAGAACAGCAGCGGCAGTACCGCGCTGATGACCACCACCAGGGTGGCCTGCACACGACCGCGCATGATGAAACTTGCTAACGCTCGCATGCTAATCCCTTACTGCTTGTCGACGACCCGGTCTCAGCGGCCGTGGCTGTCGGTGTAGGGCAGCAGGGCCAGGAAGCGGGCGCGCTTGATAGCGGTAGCCAGCTGACGCTGATAACGAGCTTTGGTACCGGTGATACGGCTTGGAACGATCTTGCCGGTTTCGGATACGTAAGCTTTCAGGGTGTTGAGATCTTTGAAGTCGATCTCTTTCACGTCTTCAGCAGTGAAGCGGCAGAATTTACGACGACGGAAGAAACGTGCCATTTAATAGGCTCCTCTAAAGGTCCGTGGATTACTCGTCAGCGTTATCGCTGGAGTCGCTGTCATTGCTGTCGTCGCCGTCGGCGGATTCAGCATGCTCAGGACGCTCACGACGCTCACGGCGCTCGCTGCGGTTTTCTTCAGCCTTCAGCATCTCGGACTGGCCGGTTACGGCTTCGTCGCGACGGATGACGAGGTTACGGATAACGGCATCGTTGTAGCGGAAGTTGTCTTCCAGCTCGGCCAGGGCCTTGCCGGTGCACTCAACGTTCAGCATCACGTAGTGAGCCTTGTGAACATTGTTGATTGCGTAGGCCAGTTGACGACGGCCCCAGTCTTCCAGGCGGTGGATCTTGCCGCCATCTTCTTCGATCAGCTTGGTGTAACGCTCAACCATGCCGCCGACTTGCTCGCTCTGGTCCGGGTGAACCAGGAAGATGATTTCGTAATGACGCATGAATGCTCCTTACGGGTTAGTAGTCTGCCAGCGAATCTGGTCAGACAAGGAGTGAATGACACTGTATGTCTTGCACGGAGGGGAGGCACATATGCGCCTGCCAGCTCGGCAAGGGGCGCAATTGTAGAGAAGGCAGGACGCACAAGCAAGGTGATTGGCGATTATTTGAACAGCCTGAAACATATTCACAAGCTACCGGCCCCTTCGCGGGTGAACCCGCGAAGGGGCCGGTACAGGCTGAAGATCAGCGTTTGGCCTGACGCTGGCGCACAGCCTCGAACAGGCAGACGCCTGTCGCCACCGACACGTTCAGGCTGCTGACGCTACCGCTCATCGGCAGTTTCACCAGGAAATCGCAATGTTCCCGGGTCAGCCGGCGCATGCCCTTGCCTTCCGCCCCCATGATCATCACCAACGGGCCGGTCAGGTCCTGCTGGTAGATCTCCTGCTCAGCTTCGCCAGCCGTGCCAACCACCCACAAGCCACGTTGCTGCAGTTTCTCCAGGGTGCGCGCCAGGTTGGTCACGGCCACCAGTGGAATCACTTCGGCCGCGCCGCAGGCCACCTTGCGCACGACCGGCGTCAGGGTTGCCGACTTGTCCTTGGGCACGATCACCGCCGTGGCACCGGCCGCATCGGCGGTGCGCAGGCAAGCGCCAAGATTGTGCGGGTCGGTCACGCCATCGAGCACCAGTATCAGCGGCGGCGTTTCGCTGCGCTCGAGCAGCTCTTCAAGCATCAACTCGCCCCACACCTGGCTCGGGCTGACCTCGGCAACCACCCCCTGGTGCACGCCCTCGACCCAGGCATCCAGCTCACGGCGCTCGGCCTGGCCGACCGGCACGCGGTTCTCCGCGGCCAGTTCCAGCAACGCCTGTATGCGTGGCTCGCTACGCCCTTCCGACAGCCAGATCTGCTTGACCCGCTTCGGATGGTGTTGCAGCAATGCCTGCACGGCGTGCACGCCGTAGATCTTTTCCAACTGACTCATGACTTGTTCTTGCTCTTGCGTGGCGCGCCGGACTTCGACGGGCCTTTACGGTGCTTGGTCGGCTTGCCGGACGGCTTGCCGCCCTTCTCCGACTTGCTGCTGGCGTGGCCGCCGCTGCGCGCCTCGCTCATCAGCGCCTTCTTCATTTCACGGCTCTTGCGCACTTCGGCGTTACGCTGCACGGCGTCTTTCGGGAAGTACGCTTCGGCGGTTTCGCTCTTGCGGCTGCGTGGCTTCGGCGTGGCCTTGGCCTCGACCGCTGGCTCGGACTTCCCGGCGACTGGCGCAGCAGCACCACGGCCCTTGCGACCGATCGGCGCACTGAGCTGCTGCTCGGAAACTTCGAAGTCGATCTTGCGCTCGTCGAGGTCGACGCGCATGACCTTGACCTCGATGGTGTCGCCCAGACGGAAGCTGCGCCCGGTACGCTCGCCCGACAGGCGGTGGTGCACCGGATCGAAGTGGTAGTAGTCGCCGGGCAGCGCACTGACATGCACCAGGCCTTCCACATAGATGTCGGTCAGCTCGACGAACAGGCCGAAACCGGTCACCGCAGTAATCACACCTGGGAAGGTCTCGCCCACGCGATCCTTCATGAACTCGCACTTGAGCCAGTTGACCACGTCACGGGTGGCTTCATCCGCCCGGCGCTCGGTCATCGAGCACTGCTCACCGAGCTGGTCGAGCGCATTCACGTCATACGGGTAGATGCGCGCCTTGGGAATACTCATGGCGCCTGCGCGCTTGACGTGCGGGGTATCGACCTTGGAGCGGATGATGCTGCGGATGGCGCGGTGCACCAGCAGGTCCGGGTAACGGCGGATCGGCGAGGTGAAGTGGGTGTACGCCTCGTAGTTCAAGCCGAAGTGGCCGTTGTTGTCGGTGCTGTACACCGCCTGGCTCAGCGAGCGCAGCATCACGGTCTGGATCAGGTGGAAATCCGGGCGCCCGGCAATGCTCGCCAGCAATGCCTGGTAGTCCTTCGGCGAAGGGTCCTTGCCCTTGTGCAGGGTCAGGCCCAGTTCACCGAGGAAGGCGCGCAGTTTTTCCAGGCGCTCGGGCGGCGGGCCGTCGTGCACACGGTAAAGGGCAGGCACTTCATGCTTCTGCAGGAACGCTGCGGTGGCGACGTTGGCCGCCAGCATGCATTCCTCGATCAGCTTGTGGGCATCGTTGCGCACGGTCGGGCGGATTTCCGCGATCTTGCGCTCGTCACCGAAGATGATACGGGTTTCCTGGGTCTCGAAATCGATGGCACCCCGGGCATGACGGGCATCCAGCAGCACCTTGTACAGGTTGTACAGGTTCTTGAGGTGCGGCAGGACTTCCTTGTACTCCTCGCGCAGCGCCTTGCCCTCACGGGTACGCGCATGCTCGAGCATGCTGCTGACCTTGTTGTAGGTCAGGCGGGCATGGGAATGGATCACCCCTTCGTAGAACTGGTAGTCGACCATCTGGCCGGCTTTGTTCATGGTCATTTCGCAGACCATGGCCAGGCGATCGACATGCGGGTTCAGCGAGCACAGGCCGTTGGACAGCTCCTCGGGAAGCATCGGCACCACGCGCTCGGGGAAATACACCGAGTTGCCGCGCTGCTGGGCTTCGTTGTCCAGGGCCGAGCCCAGGCGCACGTAGCTGGAGACGTCGGCGATCGCCACGTACAGGCGCCAGCCGCCAGAGAACATGCGCAGCTTGCCCAACGGTTCGCAATAGACGGCGTCATCGAAGTCGCGGGCATCCTCGCCGTCGATGGTGACGAACGGCAGGTGGCGCAGGTCGATGCGCTTCTCTTTGTCCTTCTCTTCGACTTCGGAGCGGAACTTGCGCGCTTCCTTGACCACATCGTTGGGCCAGACATGAGGAATGTCATAGCTGCGCAGGGCGACGTCGATTTCCATGCCCGGGGCCATGTAGTTGCCGATCACCTCGACCACATCACCCTGTGGCTGGAAGCGCGGCGTAGGCCAGTGGGTGATCTTGATTTCGACGAACTGGCCAATCTTGGCGCCACCGTTACGCCCGGCCGTCACCAGCACTTCCTGCTGAATCTTCGGATTGTCCGGGGTCACGTAGCCGATGCCGCCTTCTTCGAAGTAGCGGCCGACCACACTTTCATGCGCCCGGGAGATGACCTCGACCAGCACGCCTTCGCGACGACCACGACGGTCGACGCCCGAGACACGGGCCAGGCCGCGGTCGCCGTCGAACACCAGGCGCATCTGCGACGGGCTGAGGAACAGGTCTTCGCTGCCGTCATCGGGGATAAGGAAGCCAAAGCCGTCACGGTGACCAGAGACACGGCCACAGATCAGGTCCAGCTTGTCTACCGGGGCATAAGTGCCGCGCCGGGTATAGATAAGCTGGCCGTCACGCTCCATGGCACGCAGGCGGCGGCGCAGGGCTTCGATCTGGTCTTCTTCATAAAGACCGAACTCTGCCGCCAGCTCCTCGCGCGCGGCCGGTTCGCCACGGTCGGCGAGGCGCTGCAGGATCAGCTCACGGCTGGGAATGGGGTTGTCGTATTTTTCCGCTTCGCGAGCGGCCTCGGGATCGAGGGATTGCCAATCGGCCATCAGAAGGGGTTCACCTTGGGGTATATAGATAGGAATTCTGGCATGTGTGTATTGAAACCGGAAATGTCAGCCTTGGACAGCCCCCGCTGCAGTGTATAGAGAGGAGCAATAGGCCTTCGGAATCAACAAGTTGAATTTTTTGAAATTTTTTTCGCTTGGGGGGTTTACAGCCCCCAGGACCGTCCGTATAGTGCGCACCACAACGACGGACAAGCCCGAAGTTGTAGTAGAGATGAACGGCGCTGTAAAGCATCTTTTAATCTCGAATGTGTGCCCAGGTGGCGGAATTGGTAGACGCGCTGGTTTCAGGTATCAGTGACCGCAAGGTCGTGGAAGTTCGAGTCTTCTCCTGGGCACCAAAATTTTCTAGTAACAGATGACCAAGGATCTGTTACTACTGTGTGAAAGCGAACGATAGTCGCCTTCTCCAGATGATGTAAAGCTTTGCCCAGGTGGCGGAATTGGTAGACGCGCTGGTTTCAGGTATCAGTGACTTAACGGTCGTGGAAGTTCGAGTCTTCTCCTGGGCACCATACAAAAACCCACTAGCTTGCTAGTGGGTTTTTTCTTGCCTGCGATTTTTAATCGCCCTCCTCGCCTGGCGGGACAGCTGTGGCGCCTATGAAATCGAGCGCCGCCCGCGCGGCGCATCGCGGATGAATCCGCTCCTACAGTTGTTGCAACGTGGCCATGCCTGTGAGGCCATGGTTGTCAGCGATTTGCAAGACTCAAGACATGCACCAAGGCAGGCGACCATGGCGTAACAGGTTCGGCACGTTGCAACAAATGTAGGAGCGGATTTATCCGCGATGCGCCGCGCGGGCGGCGCTCGATCTCACAGGCGCAAAAAGGCCCGAGGCGATCCGCCCATGAATTTCTCGTCACCCGGCCACTTGAGAAACGATTTCGTTTACCATTGTTTCCGAATATGTAGCCGTAAGCGAGGAAGTACCCGCATGACGATCCGCCCGCAACCGCTGATGCGTACACTGGCTGCCGCAGTTCTGAGCCTGGTGATCGGCGCTCCGGCCGCCCTGGCAGATGAACCGGTCACGCTGACCATGTACAACGGCCAGCACAAGGAAATCGGCGAAGCCATCGCCAAGGCCTATGAGGCCAAGACCGGTATCCATATCAATATCCGCAAGGGCAGCAGCAACCAGCTGGCCAGCCAGATCATCGAAGAAGGCGACCGCTCGCCGGCCGACATCATCTATACCGAAGAGTCCCCGCCACTGAACAACCTGGGCGAACTGGGCCTGCTGGCGAAGATCGACGACGCCACGCTGAACATGCTGCCCAAGGAATACGTGGGCGCCAACGGCACCTGGATGGGCGTGACCGCCCGCACCCGCGTGGTGGTGTACAACCCGAAGAAAGTCGACGAGAAAGACCTGCCGACCACCGTGATGGACTTCGCCGGCCCTGAGTGGGAAGGCCGCGTCGGCTACGTGCCCACCAGTGGCGCATTCCAGGAGCAGGCTGTAGCCATCCTGAAGATGCACGGGCGTGAAGCCACCGAAGAATGGCTGACTGGCCTGAAAGCCTTCGGCAAGACCTACACCAACAACATGGTCGCCCTCAAGGCCGTGGAAAAAGGCGAAGTCGCCGCCGTACTGGTCAACAACTACTACTGGTATGCCTTGGAGCGCGAGCGCGGCAAGCTCGACTCCAAGCTGTACTACCTGGCCGACGGCGACGCCGGCAACCTGGTGACCATCTCCGGCGCAGCTGCGGTCAAGGCCAGCAAGCATCCGAAGGAAGCCCAGGCCTTGCTCAACTGGATGGCCAGTGAAGAAGGCCAGCGCGTGATCACCCAGACTACCGCCGAGTACCCGCTGCACAAGGGCATGGTCTCCGACCGTGGCCTGAAGCCGTTCGAGGACCTGCGCCCGCCGAAAATCTCGCCAGCCGACCTGGGCAATGCCGAAGAAGCGATCGAGCTTGAACGCGAGGTCGGTCTGCTCTGATGACTGCCGCCCTGTCCGAGCCGGTGCCGGTACGTTACGTGCCGCGCCGCAAGCGCCCCTCGATCTGGGTGCTGCTGCCTGTGCTGTTCCTGGTGGCGATGAGCTTGCTGCCACTGCTGTACGTCGCCATGAAAGCCTGGGAGGCCGGCTGGCGCGAGGCCCTGCATCTGCTCTGGCGCCCATTCGTCTGGGGGCTGATGCGCAACACCCTGATGCTGATGGCCGGAGTGACGCTGGCGTGCATGGTGGTTGGCCTGGCCCTGGCTTGGCTACTGGAGCGCAGCAACCTGCCAGGCCGCCGGCTGTGGGGCGTGGTGCTGTGCCTGCCGTTTGCGGTGCCGTCGTTCGTCAGCAGCTTCACCTGGGTATCGCTGAGCTCGGACTTCGAAGGCTTGGGCGGTGCGATTCTGGTCATGGCACTGTCCAAGTACCCGCTGGTGTTCCTGCCGGTGGCGGCAACCCTGCGCAACCTCGACACGTCGCTTGAAGAGTCGGCACGCACCTTGGGCTACAGCCGCTGGGGCGTGTTCCGCAAGATCACCCTGCCGCTGCTGTGGCCGTCGATGCTCGGCGGCGCACTGCTGATTGCATTGCACATGCTGGTCGAGTTCGGCGCCTTGTCGATCCTTGGTCTGCAGACCTTCACCACGGCGATCTACCAGCAATTCGAGCTGGAATTCAGCAACGCCAACGCGGCCATGCTTTCGGCCGTGCTGCTCGCGCTGTGCCTGCTGATGTTGTGGCTGGAACTGCGCGTGCGCGGCAAGGCCCGTCATGTGCGCATCGGCCAGGGCGTGGCGCGTCGCGGGCAACCGGTGCGGCTGCGCGGCTGGATGCCGGTGGCGCAACTGTTCTGCCTGGGCCTGGCGATTCTCGGCAGCGGCATTCCCCTGGCCATGCTGGGTTACTGGCTGAGCGTGGGTTCGTCGGCCGCCTTCCCGGTGGCGGCGATCAGCAAAGCGCTGCTGACTTCGCTGTCGGTGTCGCTGGGTGGTGCAGGCTTCTGCGTGCTGCTGGCGCTCCCGGTGAGCTTCCTGGTGGTGCGCTACAAAGGGCGCCTGGCATTGTGGGCCGAACGCCTGCCGTACCTGCTGCACGCCTTGCCCGGCCTGGTGATCGCGCTGACCCTGGTGGTGTTCTCGCTGCATTACGTGCCGGCGCTGTACCAGACCACCGCGCTGTTGCTGCTGGCCTACGCGCTGCTGTTCCTGCCACTGGCCCAGGCGCCGGTGCGCACGGCACTGAACAAGGCGTCGCCAACCCTCGAGGAAGCAGCCCGCACCTTGGGCGCCAGCAGCTTTGCGGCGTTCTGCCGGGTGACCTTGCCGATCATCTTCCCGGCCTTGGCGGCAGCCTTCGCCCTGGTGTTCCTCGACGCCATGAAGGAACTCACCGCGACCCTGCTGCTCAGCCCGACCGGCATGACCACGCTGGCTACTGAAGTCTGGGCGCATACCGCCAACGTCGAGTTCGCGGCAGCGGCGCCTTATGCGGCGCTGCTGATCGTGGTGTCGGGGTTGCCGGTGTACCTATTGACCACGCGGATGTACCTGAACAAGGCATGACCTGCGCGCCTGCCGGGGCGCAGGTCACCGGCCTGGCGCGAGAACACTGTGCGCTCACCTGCCCCACCCGCGGCGCCTGACGGGGCACGCAGCTCAAGCACGGCCAGCAGCAACAGCACCGCCGCCAGCCCCCAGAGGATCGGTGTGGCACCCTGGCTCAGGGCGAACAGCTGCAGCCCGATCACCAACAGGCGCAAGCCCGCGTTCAACTGGCCATTGCTGGCCGTCGGCTGGCGCCAGCGGGCAACGCCCCACGCCACATACGCCAAGGCCCCCAGGTTGATGAAGAACAGCGAAGTGGCATCCAGCGTGGCGAACGCGGTACCCAGACCCAGCCAGGCATCAAGGTCGGCGAAGGCCCGCAGGCACCACCCCGCAACCAATGGAATGGCGAATGGCAAGGTGGCGAGGATGTCGTATGCCGCACCGACACGGACGATATTTGCGTAACGAGACGGGTTCATGCTGTTCAAACCTCCATGTGTAACTGCTCGAGAAGCTGCCTGACTTCGTAGAATTGCCCCGACTGCAGCGCCAGCGCGTGGCGCTGGGCAAGCAAGGCGAGGATATGCCGTGCGCGGGCCTGGGCGCTGACAACGTAGCCAGGCTGTGCAGCACGCTCGCGCAGGGCGACCAGTTCGGGGAAGCGCTCATCCGCCTCCAGGATGGTGTGGGCGACCCGGGTATCGACATTGCAGAGGCCGAGGACGGCGAAGAACACCTGAGGATTTTCCAGGTGGTAGACCTTGGCCAGCGCATTGAGCGCCGCTTTTGACACACTGTAGGAAAGCATCCCGGCACGCTGTCGGATGCCCGACACCGATGCCGAGAACACCACCTGGCGTGGCTGCGTCGTGCGCGTCAACAGCAGGTCAAGCATCCACTTGACTGCCACTACGTTCAGCTCCATGACCGCGCGGAAGGCCTCCACCGGGGTGTTGCAGGCCAATTCCGGCGCGGCACCAAAGGTCCCGGCGTTGAGGTACACGGTGTCAAAACAGGTTTCGCCGAGAAATACCTGCAGGGCGGCCTCCGATCCCGAAGGCGCGCAAAGGTCCAGTGCCCGGTAATGAAAACCGGCCTTGTGCATCAGGTCCACGGGCGCATGGCGCGAAACACCCCACACCTCATCGCCGCGCTCCAGGTGCAAGGCCGCCAGCGCGTGACCGATACCCGTGCTGACCCCACTGATGAATACGTGATTCATGCCAGCCTCATTCGAACTTGCCGATGTGATAACCACCATCGACACTCAGCACACTGCCGGTGATATACGAAGCGTTCGCGCCCAGCAGGAACAACACCGCATCAGCGACTTCGTCGGCTTGGCCGAAGCGTTTCATGGCCGTGGCATTTATTTTGCGCTGGGTATTGGCAGGGCTGGCCGCCAGCCGCTCGGGCGAATTCATGCCACCGAGAATCGGCCCAGGCGCCACGGCGTTGATACGCACTGCATGACGGCCGTCACGATCCCTGGCATTTTCCATCGCTGCGACCTGCGTCAGGGCGTTCAACGCGGTCTTGCTGGCGACGTAGGCGGCCTGATTGGGCATGGCCATCACGCCAGCGCAGGATGAAACATTGACGATGGCACCCCCCGCCTGCCTGGCTACCAGGCGCAGCTGCTGCTGCAAGCAATAAAGCGGTCCGTGCAGGTTGATCCGCATCACCCGGTCCCAGTCCTCCACCTGCAGGTCGGCCACAGCCGCATAGGGCGCGGTAACACCTGCTGCGTTGACAGCGTGATCCAGCCCGCCGAAGCGCACCTCGATGTCGCCGAACGCGTCTCGCACGGTGGCTGCATCAGCCACGTCACAGGCAATGAACGCGGCCCGCTCGCCCAGCAGTTGCAGTGCCGCCCGGCCCTTTTCCAGACTGCGCCCCAGCACCACCACACGGGCGCCCTCGCTCACCAGCCGTTGAGCCACGACCAGGCCGATGCCGTTCGTCCCTCCTGTTACAGCGATGATCTTTCCCTCGAACAGCATTGCACTCTCCTTAGTCATATCGAACCGATGCGGGTCGCTTGTACTTCTCGTTCACGCAGCAATACACACGGTCCAGCTGCGGGTTGCTCTTGTCGCGGAAACAGTTGCCATCGAAGCGGCAGGCGTTGACGCTGCCCGGCTTGCCGGCCAGTGACTTGTTGACCAGGTCGTTGTCGGCAAACAGCGCCCGGCTCATGCCAACCAGATCGGCGACACCCAGCTCGAGCAAGGCCTCGGCCTGCGCGAGCGATCCGGTGAACCCGGCGAAGCCCACCGGCAACGAGGTGAGCTCGCGTATGTGCCGCACGCCGTGGACCAGCAAGGCGTGAACTCTGGGGTCGGCCTTGAGCATGTAGTGGAAGGTTTCCCGGATCGCTGCGGAGCACATCAGCGCGCTGACACCCGCCCTTTGCAAGGCCGGCACGACCTGTTCGAGCAGGGCTGGCTGCTGCCCCTTTTCGCCCAGGCAATCATCGATGCCAAGACGAACCGAGATGTCGACTTCGCCCTGGGTCGCCTCGGCAACCGCCTCGATCACCTCCAGAAGCAAGCGCGCACGGCGCAAGGGTGACCCTCCATAGCGGTCGGTGCGGCGGTTGCTGTACGGCGAGAGGAAACTGCTCAGCAGATACCCGTTCGAAGCCTGCAACTGCACCGCCCGCGCACCGGCCCGGCGGGCCAGCTGCGCAGCATGGGCGAACTGCCTGCAGACCGCGCGTATGTCCTCATGGGTCGCTACGCGAATACCGGGGCGGCTGCGGCCAGGCGCAAGGCGGCTCGGCGCCAGCAGCACGCCGCCGCTGCGGGCGCGATCGCCCTGCGCGCCGTAGTGCTGCAACTGAACAACCACCGGGCAGGCCTGTTGCCGGCCGTAATCGATCAGCGGCTCCAGGGCCTCGGCGTGTCGGTTGTCATACAGGCATAATCCGCCCGCATGCAAACGCGTGGAGGCATCGACCGCCGAGTTGGCCAGCACCACCATGGCGCACCCGCCATCGACGATGCCACGGTAGAAGCCGAACATTTCATCGGTCAGGCAACCCTCTCGCCCAAGGTCGATCCCCATCGGCGCGAAGTACACGCGGTTTTTCAGCTGCAGGTGCCGGCCCAGGTCGATGGGCTTGCGTGTCAGCGGGTAAGCGGAGGCCATGCGCTTAACCACTCTGCCGGCTTTGGGGGATGACCTGGCCGTCATTGCTCGCCCCGGCCGCTGCATACTCGAGCAGCGGTTCGTGGAAGCAGTGGCACTTGATGATCTCCTTGAGCGTCGACAGGGTGGCGCGATCGAGCTTGGCGAATACCGCCAGCTGCACTCCCTCTTGCCGCGAAGCCTGGCAGACTTCGACAGGGAAGCTGAGAAACCCGGTGTCCCTGACGTAGATCGACAACTGCTGCACCGTCGCGTCACTACCCTGGGCCGCTGCACTGAAACGCACGCCGCGCAGCGACAGATGCGCCAGTCGGCCCTCCCGGCTGGTCCCGTCGCTGAGGAACAGCAACACCTGTGGCAGCACCCGGTCTGACGGTGCAAACCAGTGATGCTCAGGAAAGTTGACCGTGCGCATGCGCTTGAAAAGCGGCATCTTCATGGCGCTACCGCGCAGCCGCAGCGTAGTGACCAGGTTGCCGTTCTGGTAGAACATCGCCGTCTTGTCGACGGTACGCGGCTGGTGCCGCTTCTGCCCGGCGCTATGTTGCACCACCACCTCGACGGCGTAGGTCGACTCGGTGTAACTGTTGAACGAGACCGAGAGGTCTTCGATCGAGATTGAAATATCGCCGCGCCGATAGCCAGAGTGGCTGTAAAAATAGTGATACATGGCCTGGCGGGCGACTTCGATGAGCATCAGCCCCGGCACATGCTCGTGGGGCTTGTTATAAAAAAAGTAATTATTGGTGTCGTTCATCACCGCGTAGGACGACAGGTTGGCTCGCGTCCAACCGGGCAAGGCATGCAACCGGTCGGCCAGTAGCGCCACCTGGGCCGGGTCCACGGCTGGCAGGCCGAAGTGCCGTTGCAGGTAGCATTCCACCTGGCGCGGCAACCAAGGCGCGGCAAGGTGGTAGGCAGTGTCACGCCACTCATAGAAACCTTGCACATTCATTTCGAAACCGCCCAGCGCGGCGAAATCGGCCTCGCAGATCACAACCGGCAGGCTGGCGAGCAGCCAATCGCCCGACGCATCCTGGCGGTAGGCATGATCCAGCGCGGCCAGGCCGATGCCGTCCAGCTCACCTTGCAACAGGCCCATTTCGCTCGGTGTGAGGCGGGCAGGCAAAATATCCTGAAAGCCAGACAGCAATACATCCTCCGCCGTGCCCTTGTGCAGCACCTGCGGAGTCAACGGTAATTGACGATCCATGTTGATCACCTAAAAGGGTTAGACGGGAAAAGCCACCACCGCGTTGCGCAGCATGCGCTTGACGATAGGCCCATGGGCCGGGCCGACCGGCAGCATGTACAAGCGCCCAAAGGCGTTGAAGCACTGCACCGAGGTAGTCACGCTCAGCCGCTGCACGCCCTGGTCAACCGGCTCCAGGTCCATGCTCACCATCACGGCCAGGTGGGTATCTCGCGAGGCCAGCACCAGCTGGCGGTCGCTGATCGCTTCCACGGTGAAAAAGTCCAGGCGCTCGCCAATGCGCGGAACCTGCTCAGGGCTGCGTGGCGAGAAACCCTGGATATCGGCAACGCCGAAGCGGCGTGAGATGAAATCGCGAACCCGGAAGGCTGCGCCCAGCCATTGCGGAATGTCCGCTGTCATCGCGCAATAGGCCTCCAGCGCTTGCACCGGCGAGGCCAGCTGTACGGCAGCGCTGTGCAGGAAGTCCAGACGGCTGGCAGGAGCGACCAGCCGCACCTGCTCGGGGAGCGCAGCCGCAAGCTCAGGCACGGCACGGCCAGGCGTCATTGCTGAAGCAGCGCAATGGCTGCCAGCTCGGCCTTGAGAAGCAATTTTTCGTATGCCTCGTCGGGCGATTCCTGGTTGCTGGTGATCTGGTCGGCGATCTCGCGAGCAGCCAGGTCCAGCGCCTCGTCGGCGATGAACACCGACTCGTACAGCGGGATCGGCGGCAGGTAGCGCCCTTTGACGTAGGCTACCGTCTGCTGGAACGGGCGCAGCAGTTCATCCAGGGTGAACCGGTTGAAACCACCCGCGCGGTAACCGGAGGCCGGCGCGCCGACGCTGGTCACGACCATGAATTCCTTGTCCTGCAGCTTGTCGCCGCCGCGAGCGTAGGCGAAACCTGGGGTGAACACTTCGTCGATCCAGCGTTTCATCAATGCAGGGCAGGAATACCAGTAAAGCGGGAACAGCAACACGATACGTTCGTGTGCGCACAGCAGTTTCTGCTCGGCGGCGATGTCGAAGCCGTCACTGCCCAGGGCTGCGCTTAGCGGATGCAAGGTCACCGCCCTGTCGCGCAGAGCCTCGACAATGGCCGCATTGGCGCGAGAAGTGCTGAGGTCCGGGTGACCGATGACGACCAGAATATTGTCCATGTTCAAAATCCTTGTGAGGTTGTCGCGTATTGGCAGAGTCAGGCAGCGCGGTGCATTGAACGACAGCCCTGGCCCTTTGTAACCTCACCTATTGTGTAGTCCTGAGTCGCCAGGTCGATCCAGCAGGCGAACAACCAGTGACTGCCTACACGCAACGGCGCCGCCGCACGGCGCGCACAGTAGCCGGCCCGTCGCAACAGCCGCTCGATGCCGAGCGGCGACACGGTAATCAGCTGCCGCGCCCCCTGCTCGGCAGCACAACGCAACACGGCCTCCATGAGCTGCACGGCAATCCTGGAGGAGAACTGGCCTGCCACCCGCTGGCCATCGCCGGCAAGGTCGACAGCCGCAAAACGGGAAAGCTCCCAGATCTCGGCGCTCTGCGGTAGCGCCTGGCCCGCCATCAACTGCGGGAAGACCTCCTTCAGCAAATAGGGCCGGTGGGTCGGCAACAGCCGCGCAGTGCCGATGATCTCGCCCCGGCCATTGCAGGCCAGCACGTAAAGCGTGTGCTCGTGGTCGAACTGATCGCGTTCGCAGTGTGGCTCGCAGGGCAGGTCCCAGCCCAGCGCTTCGACGAAGACGCGGTAGCGGTAACTGTCCATCTGCGCCAGCCTTGCAGCACCCAGTTGCTGCCGTGTACCGATGACGATCTCCAATGTCGCGCCCTCATGCCAGTGGGAAAGGACGCGTATTCGACTTCATGCGCAGGCGGCAGAAAACTCCACTATTTGGCAGGTCGCCCAGCTGTCAGCCCAGCAAACCCAGCAAAGCAGCCCTGGCGACCGCCGCGGTGCGGTTGGCAGCCCCGAGTTTCACCGCGGCATTGCGGGTGTGGAACTTCACCGTTTCCACCGATAGGCAAAGGATATCCGCGACCTCGCTCAGCGTCTTGCCATCTGCCGCCCAGCGCAGGACCTCGATCTCGCGGCAGGTCAACGGCGAGGACGGATTGGGTTGCCAGCTGGGGGACAACAAGCGGGAAAAGCCTTGATGAGCGACATTGGCAAGCCAGCGCATCTTCATCTCGCTGCTGCGCAGCTCTCGCTCCCCTATCGCTTCGGCTGAGCGGGCCAGGGTGAGCATGCCGCCGGCATTGCGTCCATCCAGGCAGGATTGCGCCCAACCGTAGCGCAGGCCGATCTGCCGGGCGTCGTCCCACAGCTGTGGCGCATCGTGAAAGATCCGGTCCCCCCAGACCACAGGGGTCGTGGACTGCTGGCAATGCCGTACGGTCGGGTCCGACTGCAGGTAATCCGAACGCCGATAATGTTCACACCAGGCGCGGCTGTAGGTGCTCAGCAACGTCACCCGCGGGTTGGTGACAGGAAGCGGCGCCTTCAGGCCATAGGCGCAATAATCGAAACCCAAGGTACGCGTGGCCATCTGAATCTTGTCCAGTAGCGCCCGCGCGTCGTCCGCTTCGAAAACCGCAGACAGCACATCCCCCATCCATTGCATAACCGGTCTCTCCCTGAGTCGCGAGCATATCCATGCCAACGTGCCGCTCGCGTGGCGCGCGAGTCTATTGTATTTCGCCGACATCCGGATTGAGCGATGTCAATAAGCTATCTACTGGACGAATCATACACCACGCGCGTTAGTCATCCGTTGGCCATCAGGCGCGGAACTGGCCCAGGCTGGCACGCAATTGGGCCGCCAGGTCGTCCAGCACCTTGCTGCTGGCCGTGGTCTGCATGACCACTTCGGCCGAACGCTCGGCCTGGGCATGGATGTTTTCCACCCGGCCGCGCACCGCCTGGGCACCATGGGCCTGCTGTTCGGCGGCACGGGTGGCCAGGCCGATGGCCGCGTGCACCTGCTCCACTGCCGCCTGCACCGACTGCTGGCGGCGCTCGTTATCGCGCAGTACCAACAGCCCTTCACTGGCCTTGAGCCCGGCCTGGCTGATGGTCGCCACCGCTTCCTTGGCACCTTTCTGCAGCGCGGCAATGTGCGCCTGGATGTCGCCGGTAGAGCTTTGGGTCTTGCTTGCCAGCGCCCGCACCTCATCGGCCACCACGGCAAAGCCGCGACCCGTCTCGCCAGCGCGAGCAGCTTCGATTGCGGCGTTGAGGGCCAGCAGGTTGGTCTGTTCGGCAATGCCATGGATGACGGTCAGCACCACTTCGATCTGCTCGCTCTGCTTGGCCAGGCGCTCGATCACCTGCGAGCCGGCCTCAACCTGCCCGGCCAGGTTCTCGATCAGGCTCGCCAGTTGCGTCGAGGATCGACTGTTCTCATCGGTTGCCTGGCGAATGTCCACCACCTGCTGCAACGCCGCCTGCATGGCATGGCTTTCGGCCTGGGCCTCGTCAGCCATGCTCGACAGGTCGCGCAGGCTGGCGGCCACTTCGTCACGCTGCAAGGCCGCCGCCGCATCGGCACCGGCATTGCGCTGGGCCATGGTGCCAATCTCGACGCCGGTACGCTGGGCCACCTCACCGGCCTCGCGGACGATGGGCTGCAGCTTGTCGACGAAGCGGTTGACCGCCGACGCCATGTCACCGATCTCGTCGCGGCTGTCGAGGGTCACGCGCTTGGTCAGGTCGCCTTCACCCGCAGCCAGATCGTTGAGGGCAGCGATCAGCAGGCGCAGCTTGCTGAGCACGCGGCGCCCCAGCACCACGGCGACCACCAGCAGCACCCCCAGGCCGACCACCACCAGGCCCAGGCCAATCCGCCAACGCAGGTCCGCAGCCGCATCGCGCACGGTCTGCGCAGTGTTGGCTTGCATTGCGGTGGCGCTGGCCTGCGCAGTCTCCAGACGCTCACGCAGGGCTTTACCACTGTCGGCGGCGGCCGCGCCAAGGCTATCACCCACCAGTTGCTCGCCACTAGCGATCAGGGCGCTGAAACGTTGGTCGAGGGCCTTGAGTTCCTGATCAACGCCAGCGGTGGAAACGCCCATCAGCACTTTGCCGATCTCGGCACCGTTGGGATTGATGGAAGCTTCGACGAAATATACCGATGGATCGCGACGCGCGGCATCGAGCACCTTATCCAGCGCCCGCTCGCCCTGGCCCTTCTCGATCAAGGCCTGGTTGATCGGGTTCTGCCGGTTCAGGTAGCGGGTCAGGTGCTGGCCCTGGGCATCGTCATAAATCACGAACAGCACGTTGGGGTTGCGCTGGGCGCGGCGGGCGAAGTCGGAGAGCATCGGCACATCGTTGTCCCAGATCGCCCGCGGGGCGACAGAGGCCAGCAGCTCGGCCATGTCGTTGGCCGAGTCCTTGAGGTTTTTCTCCAGGGTGGCACGCAACTGCTGCTGTTCGTCCTGCAGCCGCGTGGAAAGGCCCGCGCTCAAGCGCTGACGGGTGCTGCTGGAGAGGCTTTCCAGGCCCCCGCGCACATCTTGCCCGGCCTGCTCCAGCTCGCTGGCGAGCTGGCGGCTGTCTTTGCCCAGACGCTCCCCTAGGTCGGCCTCCAAAGCCGTCACGGTGCTGCGGGTCAGCGCAACGGCCACCAGCACTTGCACCAAAAGGGCGATACCAAGGGCAACAAACACAGGCCGCAAGAGGCGGCTTCGTAACAGTGAAAGGATGGCAGACACGGTGTAACCCTCGTGTTTTCTGGCGCCACTATTTTGATGGCATCTACAGAAACTTCTTACAGCAAGGGTTGTGCCGTATACAGCAGGGATAAGTGCCAAGGTCTAGCAATACCGCCAGCACGCGCCACAAATGAAAACGCCGCAGCCCCTTTCAGGACCGCGGCGTCAGATCAGCCTGGAGGGCAGATCAGGCGAACGGATGACGCAGGACGATGGTCTCGTTGCGGTCCGGGCCGGTCGAAATGATATCAATCGGCGCGCCTACCAGCTCTTCGATGCGCTTGATGTAGTCACGCGCAGCCTGCGGCAGCTCTTCCAGGGTTTTCACGCCCAGGGTGGATTCGCTCCAGCCTGGCATCTCTTCGTACACCGGCTCCAGGCCGATGTAGCTGTCGGCATCGGACGGGGCGTCGATGACGGCACCGTTCTCGTTCTTGTAGCCAACGCAGATGTTGATGGTTTCCAGGCCATCCAGCACGTCCAGCTTGGTCAGGCAGATGCCCGAGATGCTGTTGACGTCGATGGCGCGACGCAGGATGACGGCATCGAACCAGCCGCAACGGCGGGCACGGCCGGTGGTCGAACCGAACTCGTGGCCACGCTTGGCCAGGGTAGCGCCGGTCTCGTCGAACAGTTCGGTCGGGAACGGACCGGAACCCACGCGAGTGGTGTAGGCCTTGGTGATGCCCAGAATGTAGTCGAGGTACATCGGGCCCACGCCAGAACCGGTGGATATACCGCCAGCGGTGGTGTTGGAGCTGGTGACGTACGGGTAGGTACCGTGGTCGATGTCCAGCAGCGAACCCTGGGCGCCTTCGAACATGATGTCCTTGCCAGCGCGACGCAGGTTGTGCAGCTCGGCGGTCACGTCGAGCATCATCGGCTTGAGCTGTTCAGCGTAGGCCATGCACTCGTCCAGGGTCTGCTGGAAGTCGATGGCCGGCTCTTTGTAGTAATTCACCAGCTGGAAGTTGTGGTAATCCAGCAGCTCACCCAGCTTGGCAGCGAAACGCTCGCGGTGGAACAGGTCGCCGACGCGCAGGCCGCGGCGAGCGACCTTGTCTTCGTAGGCTGGGCCGATGCCGCGGCCGGTGGTGCCGATCTTGGCTTCGCCACGGGCTTTTTCACGCGCCTGGTCCAAGGCCACGTGGTACGACAGGATCAGCGGCGCAGCCGGGGAGATGCGCAGGCGCTCGCGCACCGGTACGCCCTTCTCTTCCAGCTTGGTGATTTCACGCATCAGGGCGTCCGGCGCAACGACCACGCCGTTGCCGATCAGGCACTGTACGCCTTCACGCAGGATGCCCGAGGGAATCAGGTGCAGAACGGTCTTCTCACCGTTGATCACCAGGGTGTGGCCCGCGTTGTGGCCACCTTGGTAGCGCACTACGGCGGCAGCATGTTCGGTCAGCAGATCGACGATCTTGCCTTTGCCCTCATCACCCCACTGGGTGCCCAGGACGACGACATTCTTACCCATTACATTGGTCCTCATTCACGCAAACTTGGTTGCCGGCCTACTGCCGACGCAGAAACTCACTGGGCCAGCGGCAGAACCTGCCAGCGCCCGTCTTGCTGAATCAATTGCCGATCACAATCCGCCTCGAGAGCAGCACTCAACGGCTGGCCAGGCAGAGCCTGGACCACACGCTGGCCCTCGTTGCGCAACTGGCAGACCTGCTGCCAGAGGGCCGCGTCGCCACTGTCCGGCATCCAGATGCCGCCAGTTGGCAATACGACCTCCGCTCGCCCCAGTGTGACCAGGGTCTTCAAATCCGTGGAGAAACCGGTGGCCGGGCGTGCCCGGCCGAAGTCGGCACCGATGTCGTCATAGCGGCCGCCCTGGGCGATCGATTGACCTTCGCCCGGGACGAACACGGCGAACACCACGCCGGTGTGATAGTGATAGCCGCGCAGCTCGCCGAGGTCGAAATACAGCGGCAGGTCCGGGAAGCGCGACGCCAGGCGATCGGCGATCGCCAGCAGGTCGTCGAGCGCCGCCAATACGCTGGCCGGGGCACGGCCCAGGCGCACACGGGCTTCGGCCAGCACTTCACGGCCACCGCACAGCTCGACCAGGGCGCGCAGCATGTTGCCCAGGTCCTTCGGCAAATCGGCAGTCAGCGCCTGCACTTCATCAACCGATTTACGCTGCAGGGCGTCGAACAACTGCTGCTCGACCGCGCCCGACAGGCCGGCGGCACGGGCCAGGCCGCGGTAGATTCCGACGTGGCCAAGGTCCATGTGCACGTCGGCAACGTCCGTCAGCTGCAGCGTGGCGAGCATCAGGCTGATCACTTCGACATCGCTGGTCGGGCTGGCGTCGCCGTACAGCTCGGCACCCAGCTGAATCGGGCTGCGCGAGGTGGACAGGGCACGCGGCTGGGCGTGCAGCACGCTGCCGGCATAGCACAGGCGGCTCGGGCCTTCACGGCGCAGGGTGTGGGCGTCGATGCGCGCGACCTGCGGGGTGAAGTCGGCGCGGAAGCCCATCAGGCGACCGGACTGCGGGTCGACCACCTTGAAGGTGCGCTGGTCCAGGTCCTGGCCGGCGCCGGTGAGCAGCGACTCCAGGTACTCGATATGCGGGGTGACGACCAGTTCGTAGCCCCAACTCTGGAACAGGTCCAACACCTGGCGGCGCGCGATCTCGATACGCGCAGCCTCAGGTGGCAGTACTTCCTCGATGCCATCTGGCAGCAGCCAGCGGTCTACCGTTGCCATTACGCCATTTCCCCTCTGGTCCGGGCGGCTTGCCAGCTGGCGAGCCGTCAGTAAAGCCGGTATCGCGCACAGCAGCGGGCAGCACTGATCCCAGCGCAGCCACCGTACCCGATACCCTCAAATTGCCTTGCGACCTGACCAAACCGTCAACTGGCGCTTTGCCAATAGACCTTGCAGACGCAAAAAAGCCGGGAAATTTCCCGGCTGCCTCATCATACACCCCTTTTCATACAGGATGCACCCCGCCTGGTGTTTTAGCTGCCAGGCGGGGGCCATCTGCATGAATATCAGGGCCTGAGCATCACTGTTTGCTCTTGTCCAGGTAGCGGAAGAACTCGTTCTTCGCGTCCAGGACCAGCACGTCGCTCTTGCTCGAGAAGCTTTCGCGGTACGCCTGCAGGCTACGGTAGAACGCATAGAAATCGGCGTCCTGGGTATAGGCCTTGGCGTAGATGGCGGCCGCCTGGGCATCGCCGTCACCGCGGGTTTCTTCTGCTTCGCGGTAGGCTTCGGCCAGCAGTACACGGCGCTGGCGGTCGGCATCGGCGCGAATACCTTCGGCCAATTCGTTACCTTTGGCGCGGTGCTCGCGGGCTTCGCGCTCACGCTCGGTACTCATGCGGTCGAACACGCTGCGGTTGACTTCCTTCGGCAGGTCGATGGCCTTGACGCGAACGTCGATGACCTCGATACCCAGCTCCTTGCTGGCCATGCGGTTCAGCGATGCGGTGATGTCAGCCATCAACGCGTCACGTTCACCGGAAACCACCTCGTGCAGGGTACGTTTACCGAACTGGTCACGCAGGCCGCTTTCCAGACGACGCGACAGACGCTCGTCGGCAATCTGCTTCATGCCGGAAGTGGCGGTATAGAAGCGCTCGGCATCCTTGACGCGCCACTTGGCGTAGGCGTCGACCATCACCGCTTTCTTCTCCAGGGTCAGGAACCGCTGGGTCGGGGCGTCGAGGGTCATCAGGCGTGCGTCGAACTTGCGCACCTGGTTCACGTACGGAATCTTCACATGCAGGCCCGGCTGGACATCCGCCTGGACCACCTTACCGAAGCGCAGCAGCACTGCACGCTCGGTCTGGGACACGATGTAGAAGCTGTTCCAGGCCACAATGGCCAGAACCACGGCGGCGATCAGGGCGATCAGCGATCGGTTGCTCATCAGCGGCTCTCCCTTGTACGCAGTGGCGGCTGTTGCTGTTGCAGGTCTTGCGCTGCACGCGTGGCCGCATCGTTGACCGACGGGCTGACGCTGGCGCCTGGCGCGGCCGTGTTACGGCTGCCTTCGACCATCTTGTCCAGCGGCAGGTAGAGCAGGTTGTTCTGCCCATCCTTGGCCGTGACCAGGACCTTGCTGGAATTGCTGTAGACCTCTTGCATCGTCTCCAGGTACAGGCGCTGACGCGTCACTTCAGGTGCCTTGCGGTACTCGCCGACCAATTTGCTGAAGCGGTCAGCCTCACCCTTGGCGCGGGCGATGACTTCGTCGCGGTAACCGTTGGCGTCCTCGATGATGCGCTGGGCCTGACCGCGGGCTTCCGGCACCACGCCATTGGCGTAGGACTCGGCCTGGTTACGGGCACGCTGCTCATCTTCGCGGGCGCGGATCACGTCGTCGAAGGCTTCCTGCACTTCACGCGGGGCTGCCGCGCTCTGTACGTTGACCTGGGTGACGGTGATACCGGTGCGGTAGTTGTCAAGGAACCGCTGCAGGCGCTCGCGGATATCCACGGCCATCTGCTCACGGCCTTCGGTCAGCACCTGGTCCATCGAGGTGGAACCCACCACGTGGCGCAGGGCGCTGTCGGTCGCATGCTGCAGGCTGACCTCTGGCTGGTCGACGTTGAGCACGAAGTCCTGCAGGTTGCTGATCTTGTACTGGACGGTCAGCGGCACCTCGACGATGTTCTCGTCTTCGGTGAGCATCTGCCCCTGCTTGGTGTAGGCACGCTCGCGCGTGACGTTCTCCATGTACTTGCGATCAATTGGCGGGAAGTAGATGTTCAGGCCGGGACCGACCGTCTCATAGTACTTGCCGAAGCGCAGCACCACGGCCTGCTCCTGCTCATCGACCACGTACACGGCGCTGTACAGCCAGATTGCAGCGAGCACCGCCAGGCCGATGCCCAGCAGGCCGTAGCCGCCACCCTTGCCGACATTGCGGTCACCGCCGCCACGTTTCTTGCCACTGCCGAACATGCCGTTCAGGCTGTCCTGCAGCTTGCGGAAGGCCTCGTCCAGATCCGGCGGACCCTTCTTGTCGCCACCACCGCCGCCACCGCGACGGCCGCCCCAGGGATCCTGATTGTTCGAGTTGCCACCCGGCTCATTCCAAGCCATAGCGCTCTCCATCTGATAAAGCAAAGACGCGCCCACGGCGCGCCGTCCAATGCTACAGAATGCCTGCCACTGCTGCCCGGCGACCTCACCGGGCATTTATTGCAAAGTGTGTTGCTCGACAAACACTTGCGGCTCCATGCCTTCACGACTGACCAGGCGATTCAACTCGACCCTGGGCAGGCGAACACTCAGCAGGCTGCGCCCTTCTTCGTCATGCTCTTCACTCTGCACGGCACCCAGGGCAAAGAATTGCGCGCGCAAGCGGGCAAAACGCTGCTCAAGGCACAGGGTACCGACAAACAGATCATCCCCCAGCAACTCGGCAATCGCCTGGCCGACCAGCTCCAGGCCACGTCCTTCTCGTGCCGACACCCAGACCCGCTGCGGCTTGCCATCGGCATCGCGCTGGATCTGCGGCTCGACATCTTCGAGCAGGTCGAGTTTGTTATAGACCTCAAGGATCGGCAAGCTTTCGGCACCAATCTCGCCCAACACGGCCAGCACTTGCTCGATCTGCTCCATGCGCTCTGGCTCATGGGCGTCGATCACATGCAGCAGCAGGTCCGAGTTGCTCGATTCTTCGAGCGTAGCCCGAAATGCCTCGACCAGCTTGTGCGGCAGGTGGCGAATGAAACCCACGGTATCGGCCAGCACGATCGGCCCCAGGTCGGGCAACTCGAGCCGGCGCAAGGTCGGGTCGAGGGTGGCGAACAACTGGTCCGCCGCGTAGACCTCGGATTGAGTCAGGGCATTGAACAGCGTGGACTTGCCAGCGTTGGTATAGCCGACCAACGACACCGACGGGATATCCGCACGCTTGCGGCCACGACGGGCCTGCTCACGCTGGCTGCGCACCTTTTCCAGGCGCCCCTTGATCTGGCGGATACGTACCCGCAACAGACGGCGGTCGGTTTCCAGCTGGGTTTCACCCGGGCCACGCAGACCAATCCCCCCCTTCTGCCGCTCAAGGTGGGTCCAGCCGCGCACCAGCCGCGTGCTCATGTGGTCGAGCTGGGCCAGTTCGACCTGCAGCTTGCCTTCATGGGTACGCGCCCGCTGGGCGAAGATATCGAGGATCAGCCCGGTACGGTCAAGCACGCGACACTCGAAGACTCGCTCGAGGTTGCGCTCCTGACTGGGCGTGAGGGTGTGATTGAAAATCACCAGGTCTACCTGCTCGGCTTTGACCAGGTCGCGCAACTCTTCGACCTTGCCGCTGCCAATCAGGTATTTGGCCGTAGGCTGATGCCTGGCTACCGTGGCCAACGAGACGATGTCGGCTCCGGCCGACAGTGCCAGTTCCTGAAACTCCTGCGGGTCTTCGCGCGCCTCAGGGTTCTGACCTTCCAAGTGAACGAGCAACGCTCGCTCACCACCACCGTGGCGCTCAAAGAACAATGCAGGCTCCTAATCAGGCGTTGCCTGGCTCGCTGTCGCCGTGTTCGGAATCGGACGGGCTTGGCAGGCGAACCGGACGGGCAGGAACCACGGTCGAAATGGCGTGCTTGTAGACCATCTGGCTGACGGTGTTCTTCAGCAGCACCACGAACTGGTCGAAGGATTCGATCGAGCCCTGCAGCTTGATCCCGTTGACCAGATAGATCGATACCGGGACCTTTTCTTTTCTCAGTTGGTTCAAGTAAGGGTCTTGTAGCGAATGCCCTTTTGACATATGCCGCACTCCTGTAAGGATAAATAGAAAAATCAGAAAAATTGATAAGTCAGGCCGCCCCTTCGCAAGAATAGACGGCAATCAGCAGGGACTCAGCTCAATATGGAGACCGCCCCAAGGTATTTCAAGGTGCGGGACAGATTGTCGCAGGCCAGGCTGTCAAGCCACTGCACGCCAGGCCAGCCACGCAACCAGGTGAACTGCCGCTTGGCCAGCTGTCGAGTGGCAATGATACCGCGTTCACGCATCTCATTCTCAGTCAGCTTGCCGTCGAGGTAGTCCCAGACCTGTCGATAACCCACTGCCCGTATAGACGGCAGTCCGGCGTGCAAGTCACTTCTGGCTCGCAACGATCGGACCTCATCGACGAAGCCCTGTTCCAGCATCTGCGAAAATCGTAGCGCAATTCGCTTATGCAAAATGTGACGATCCGCAGGCGCAATCGCCAAACTCGCGACAGTATAGGGCAAATGCCCGCCAGCGCCTGCGTCTGCGGCGCTACTTTCCGCGAATTGACGCTGGCGATGGGCTGTCATGCTCTCGCCACTCACCCGGTAGACCTCAAGCGCCCGAATCAGCCGCTGTGGGTCGTTGGGGTGAATGCGCGCCGCCGATTCGGGGTCGACCTCGGCCAATTGCCGGTGCAACTCGGCCAGGCCCAGCGCCGCGGCCTGGGCCTCGAGTTCTGCGCGCACGGCGGCATCGGCCGCCGGCATGTCTGCCAGCCCTTCGGTCAGCGCCTTGTAATACAGCATGGTGCCACCGACCAGCAGCGGAATCTTGCCCCGTGCAGTGATATCGGCCATCGCTTCCAGGGCATCAGCGCGAAACTGCGCGGCCGAGTAGCTTTCAGCAGGGTCACGGATATCGATAAGCCGGTGCGGGTAAGCCGCCAGAATCGCTTTGGAAGGCTTGGCCGAACCAATATCCAGGCCGCGATAGACCAGCGCCGAATCAACGCTGATCAGCTCGCAAGGCAGGACCTTGGTCAGCTCGATGGCGAGGTCGGTCTTGCCGGCCGCCGTCGGGCCCATGAGGAATATCGCAGGGGGTTTGCCGCTCATTTCATCGACCGCGCAGGAATAGTTTGTCCAGGTCGTCCAGGCCCATCTGGGTCCAGGTCGGACGGCCGTGGTTGCACTGGCCGCTGCGCTCGGTGTTTTCCATGTCGCGCAGCAGGGCGTTCATCTCGGGAATGGCCAGGCGCCGGTTGGCGCGAACGGCGCCATGGCAGGCCATGGTGCCAAGCAGTTCGTTGAGGTGCGCCTGGATGCGGTCGCTGGTGCCGTACTCCATCAGGTCGGCGAGCACATCCTGAACCAGGCGATTGGCCTCGGCCTGCTTGAGCAGCGCCGGAATCTGACGGATCGCCAGCGTCTCGGGGCCCAGGCGCTGCAGCTCGAAACCCAGGCGCTGGAACCACTGGCCGTGCTCCTCGGCACAATCGGCCTCGCGCTGGCTCAATGCCAGGGTTTCCGGCACCAGCAGCGGCTGGCCGCTCAGGCCTTCGCTGGCCATCGCCACCTTGAGGCGCTCGTACATGATGCGCTCGTGGGCCGCGTGCATGTCCACCAGCACCAGGCCGACGGCATTCTCGGCGAGAATATAGATGCCCTTGAGCTGCGCCAGGGCATAGCCCAGCGGCGGGATGTCCCCTTGGCTTTCCGGCAGCGCCGAAGCAGCTGGCGCACTATCGTTCAGTGGCTTGTAGAACTCGCGGTAGACCGCCTGGGACTCGGCGACCGGCAGCGGCTGCGCCGGGCGCGGGGTGTACTGGTACTGGTACCCGGCGCCATTGCCGCCATTGGAAATGGAACGCTGCGGCTGCTCGAGCACTGGCGAGGCCAGGCGCATTTCACCCTGCGGGCCGAACTCGCCGGCTTGCAGCCCTGTCGGGCGAACCACTTCAGGCACGGCAGCAGGCGCGGCCAGCTGATCTTCAGGGCGCACGTCAGCCAAGGCACGGTGCAGCGTGCCATAGAGGAAGTCATGCACCGAGCGGCCTTCACGGAAGCGCACTTCGTGCTTGGTCGGGTGCACGTTGACGTCGACGCCGTTCGGCTCGAGTTCTAGGAACAGCACGAACGTCGGGTGTCGGCCGTTGAACAGCACATCGCGATAGGCCTGACGCACGGCATGGGCGACCAGTTTGTCGCGCACCGCACGGCCATTGACGAAGAAATACTGCAAGTCGGCCTGGCTGCGCGAGAACGTCGGCAGACCGACCCAGCCCCACAGTCTCAGGCCATTGCGCTCGACGTCGATGGGCAGCGCCTGCTCCATGAAACCCGGGCCGCAAATCGCCCCCACCCGCCTTGCACGGGCAGCTTCGTCATGCGCCTCATGCAGGCTGAGGATGCTCTTGCCGTTGTGGCGCAGATGGAAGCCGACATCGAAGCGGGCCAGGGCCAGGCGGCGGATGACTTCCTGCAGGTGATCGAATTCGGTCTTTTCGGCCTTGAGGAACTTGCGGCGGGCCGGGGTATTGAAGAACAGGTCGCGCACTTCCACCGACGTGCCGACCGGATGCGCGGCGGGCTGCACACGCGGGGTCATGTCGCGGCCTTCTGTCTCGACCTGCCAGGCCTCGCTTGCGCTGGCGGTGCGCGACGTGAGGGTCAGGCGCGCCACCGAGCTGATCGATGCCAGCGCCTCACCCCGGAAGCCCAGGCTCAATACGCCTTCAAGGTCTTCCAGTTCACGAATCTTGCTGGTGGCGTGACGGGCCAGGGCCAGCGGCAGGTCATCGGCGGAAATGCCGCTGCCATCGTCACGCACCCGGAGCAGTTTCACACCGCCCTGCTCGACCTCCACGTCAATGCGCCGGGCACCGGAGTCCAGGCTGTTTTCCAGCAGTTCCTTGGCCACCGATGCCGGCCGCTCGACGACCTCGCCCGCGGCAATCTGGTTAGCCAGCCGCGGGCTGAGCAGCTGGATGCGCGAACCACCACTCATTGCGAAGCCAGCGTGGTAGCGGGAATGTCGAGGTGCTGGCCGACCTTCAGCTCATCGGTCTTGAGGCTGTTGGCGCTGCGCAGGCTGGTCACGCTTACCTGATAGCGCACTGCGAGCATCGCCAGGGTTTCCCCGGGCCTTACCGTGTGCTCGCGCGGCCCCTGGGCAATCTTGCCGCTATCACGCAGCCAGGCGATATAGGTGCCTGGCGGCGGGTTCTGCTGGAAGTACTGGCGCACACCGGTATGAATCGAACGCGCCAAGGCCTGCTGATGGCTGGCGGTGGCCAGCTTGGCGGCCTCGTTGTTGTTCGAGATGAACCCGGTTTCGACAAGGATCGACGGGATGTCCGGCGACTTCAGTACCATGAAGCCTGCCTGTTCCACCCGTTGCTTGTGCAGCGAGGTCACACGCCCCATGTTGCCGAGCACCTTTTGCCCGACGTTCAGGCTGGAGCTCAACGTGGCCGTCATCGACAGGTCAAGCAGCACGCCCGCTAGCATACGATCCTTGTCGTCGAGGCTGACGTTGCCGGCGCCACCGATCAGGTCGGAACGGTTTTCCGTGTCGGCCAGCCAGCGCGCGGTCTCGGACGTTGCGCCACGGTCGGACAGGGCGAACACCGAGGCGCCAAAGGCGGCGCGCGACGGTGCGGCGTCGGCGTGGATCGAGATGAACAGGTCGGCACCCTTCTTGCGGGCGATCTCGGTACGCTTGCGCAGCGGGATGAAGTAGTCACCGGTGCGCGTCAGCTCGGCGCGGTAGCCCTTTTCGGTGTTGATCTGGCGCTGCAGCTCCTTGGCGATCTGCAGCACGATGTCTTTTTCGTGCTGGCCACGCGAGCCGGATGCACCCGGGTCTTCGCCGCCGTGGCCGGCATCGATGGCGACCACGATGTCACGCTTGCCACTCGGCACCGGCGGCAACTTGATTGCTGGCTGAGCCGGGCTCACCGGTACTGCGGGCGTGGTTGCCGGGGTCTGCACCGGCGTGGGCGGCGGGGTCGGTGCAGTGGCGGCAATGGCGTCGGCTTCCTGGTCGTACAGGTCGACCACCAAGCGGTTGCCGTACTGGGCATTGGGCGCCAGGGTAAAGCTCTTGGGCGTGACCGACTTTTTCAGGTCGACCACCACACGCAGGTCGGTAGGGGTACGTTGGGCCGAGCGCACGCTGCTGATCGGGGTATTGGCGGTCGACACGTTCAGCGGCGCGGCCAACGTCGCGCCATTGATGTCGATCACCAGGCGATCGGGTGCGCTGAGGGTGAAGACGCTATGCTGCACGGGGCCGGACAGATCGAAGACCAACCGCGTGTTGTCCGGCGCGCGCCACAGGCGCACGCTCTTGACTTGAGTGACGGCCAGAGCGTCAACGGCCACCGCTGTCAGCAGCAATCCAACGACAGCGACCAGTGCGCGTATGCGCATACCTACCCCACTTACTGTTTATAGTGTTCGGCCAGTGCAATGCACCAGGCCTCGCCGCGAGCCCCCTGCGGCGTAAGGTCAAGCGAGCGGCCGCTCGCTTGGGGGCTTATGGTAATGGTCAGGTCGGGCTTTGGCAAAACGCCCGCACCCTTTTGTGGCCATTCGAACAGGCACAGTGGATCGCCCTCGAAATAGTCACGAATGCCCATGAACTCCAGCTCTTCCGGATCGACCAGGCGATACAGGTCGAAATGGAAAGCGCGCACTTCACCGATTTCGTAGGGTTCTACCACGGTGAACGTCGGACTTTTCACTGCACCAGTATGGCCCAGCCCACGAATCAGGCCACGCGAGAGGGTGGTCTTGCCCGCCCCCAGGTCGCCTTCCAGGAAAATCACGCCGCGACCGCCGGTCACCTCGGCCAGTTTTGCGCCAAAAGCGACCGTGGCCGCTTCATCGGCCAGCAACAGGGTTAAGCCAGACACGCAGAATGCTCCTCCAACAACTCACGAATGGCCGGCGCCAGATCACTGGCTGCCAGGCCTCTACCTTTGACGCCCAGGCGCTCCCCTGCACAGGCGTGCAGCCATACGCCCAGGCCCGCCGCGCTCCAGGCGTCCAGCCCTTGGGCCAGCAACGCCGCCAGCACGCCGGTCAGCACGTCGCCCAGCCCGGCACCGGCCATCGCCGGATGCCCCCGCTCGCACAACGCCAGTTCACCAGTCGGCGCCGCCACCAGGGTGCCGGCGCCCTTGAGCACGCAGACACTGGCATAGCGGCGCGCCAGCTTGCGCGCCGCACCTGGGCGATCAGCCTGTACTGCCTCGGTGGATATGCCTAGCAGCCGCGCCGCCTCGCCCGGGTGCGGGGTGAGGATGCTGCCGCTGGGCAGCGCCAGTGGCGTGCGTGCCAGCAGGTTCAAGGCGTCGGCATCCCACACCTGCGGCCGCTCGGCATTGGCCACCGCAGACAACAGGCTGCGGCCCCAGGCGGCCTGGCCCAGACCGGGGCCCACCACCAGCACCGAAGCACGCTCCAGCACACCGATCAACTGATTGGCCGACTCGACCCCCAGGCACATGCTCTCGGGCATGCGCGCCAGCCCGGCCACCACGTGCTCCGGGCGTGTCGCCACACTGACCAGCCCGGCACCGCAGCGCAGCGCAGCCTCGGCACTGAGCAGCACGGCACCGCCGGTGCCCAGGTCGCCACCGACGACCAGCACATGGCCGAAGTCGCCTTTATGGACCTGCGCATGACGCGCCGGCAGGTGTGCGACGGTCACACTGCTGAGCAGTTGCGGGGCATTGCTGGGGTGTTTGGTCTGCGCCATGGGGTCAAAGGCTCCAATGTCTGGCAGAATTATACGCACCTGAGCCCGTATTGCCTGCCTATCCATGTCCGCCTGTACTCCTGACCTCGCCCAACTGGCCCAATCCATCAAGATCTGGGGCCAAGAGCTGGGTTTTGCCCACGTTGGTATCGCCGGGGTCGACCTTGGCGAACATGAACAGCACCTGCAACGCTGGCTCGACGCCGGCTACCAGGGTGAAATGGAGTACCTCGGCGCCCATGGCAGCAAGCGCGCACACCCTGACCAGCTGATTCCAGGCACGGTACGCGTGGTCTCGCTGCGCATGGACTACCTCCCTGGCGACACGCAAATGGCACAACGCCTGGCCCAGCCGGAAAAGGCCTACGTGTCGCGCTACGCCCTGGGCCGCGACTACCACAAGCTGGTGCGCAAGCGCGTGCAGTTTCTGGCAGACCGCATCCAGGAAGCGATCGGCCCGTTCGGCTACCGCGCCTTCGTCGACAGCGCCCCGGTGCTGGAGAAGGCCATTGCCGAGCAAGCCGGGCTGGGCTGGATTGGCAAGAATACCCTGCTGCTCAACCGCAAGGCCGGCAGCTACTTCTTCCTGGCCGAACTGTTCGTCGACCTGCCGCTGCCGGTGGACGAGGCGCACGGCAGTGAACATTGCGGGCGCTGCCAGGCATGCCTGGACATCTGCCCGACCCAGGCTTTCGTCGGCCCCTACGTGCTGGATGCTCGGCGCTGCATCTCTTACCTGACCATCGAGTTGCGCGGGCCGATTCCTGTGGAATTGCGTTCGATGATGGGCAATCGCGTGTTTGGCTGCGATGACTGCCAGGTGATCTGCCCGTGGAACCGCTTTGCCAATTACAGCCAGGAGCAAGACTTCCAGCCGCGGCATGGGCTAGAGAATGCCGACCTCGCTGAAATGTTCCTGTGGGACGAGCGCACCTTCCTGCGCAAGACCGAGGGCGGGCCGTTGCGGCGGGCGGGGTATGAGCGGTTTTTGCGCAACCTGGCAGTGGGGCTGGGCAATGCGCCTTCGACGATTCCGGTGATCGAGGCGCTGAAGGCGCGGCGGGAGGACGAATCGGAGCTGGTGCGCGAGCATGTGGAATGGGCGCTGACGCAGCACGGGCTCTGATAGCCAATCTCCCCCTGTGTGCGGGTTTACCCGCGAAAAAACCACCGCGACAGATGGCACGGGCTTCGCCCGTGTTCGCGGGTGAACCCGCTCCCACAGGATCGCATCAAGGCTACTGCTGGTCGTTGTAGTGGAACTTGGGCATTTCCCAATGGAAACGGATCGCCAGCAAGCGCACCAGGAAGCCGCCGAACAAGGTCAGCAGCATCGCCTGCTCCGCCGGTAGCTTGAAGTAAACGCAACCCAGGTAGAACCACGCCGCCGCGAACGACACACTGGCATACAGCTCGCGACGGAACACCAACGGAATGTCGTTACAGAAGATATCCCGCAGGATCCCGCCAAACACCCCGGTGATCACCCCGCTGATCGATGCCACCAGCATCCCCTGCCCCATCTCCAGCGCGGTCATGCAGCCAATCAGGGTGAAGGCCACCAGGCCCAGGGCATCCAGCACCAGGAACAGCGAACGCAAACGGCGCATCATCGGCGCGATGAAAATCGTCAGCAGCGCGGCAAAGCTGGTGAGCACCAGGTATTCCGGGTGCTTCACCCAGGTCAGCGGGTAATGCCCAAGCAGCACGTCGCGCACCGAGCCGCCACCCAGGGCAGTCACGCAGGCGATCAGCACGACGCCAAACCAGTCCATGCCGCGACGGCCGGCGGACAGGGCACCGGTCATGGCTTCGGCGGTGATGGCGATCAGGTAGAGCATCAACAACATGGCGCGGGTCCGTACGGAAAAGGCGCGCAGTCTAACCAGTTGCCCGAGGCACCAAAAGAGGGCGCAAGCACAATATCTGCGCCCTTTCGGCTCATACCTTGATGAAATGCTCGCGGTAGTGACGCAGTTCGGCGATCGACTCGCGGATATCGTCCAGCGCCAGGTGGGTGCTGCCCTTCTTGAAACTGTCACGCACATCCGGCGCCCAGCGCGCGGCCAGCTCCTTCAGGGTGGAAACATCAAGGTTGCGATAGTGGAAGTAGTTTTCCAGGCCGCGCATGTGCCGGTAGAGGAAGCGGCGATCCTGGCAGATGCTGTTGCCGCAGATTGGCGACTTGCCTTTGGGCACCCATTGTTCGAGGAAGGCGATGGTCTGCGCTTCGGCTTCGGCCATGCTGATCTTGCTGTCACGCACGCGCTGGGTCAGGCCCGAGGCGCCGTGGGTGCGGGTGTTCCAGTCGTCCATGCGCGCCAGTACTTCGTCACTGTGGTGGATGGCGATGACCGGGCCTTCGGCCAAGGTGTTCAGCTCGCTGTCGGTGACGATGGTGGCCATCTCGATGATGACGTCGTGGTCCGGATCCAGGCCGGTCATTTCCAGATCGATCCAGATCAGGTTCTGTGGGTTCTGCATGAAGGGGCTCCTCGTATAGGCCGTCATATTAGCCTAGCGACGCCGGCCTGCGCATGCGCGGCGCAAAGGTAACCAGAATGGTCTGCGAGCGGGCGTGCTAAACTGCCTGCCGTTTTCAACTTGCCCCACCTTGGAAGGTCCATGGCCAAACGCCAGCTCAATCGTCGCCAGAACTGGCGTATCGAAAAAATCCAGAACGAACGCGCCGCTCGCGCCGCCAAACGCGAGCAGCACGTGCTGCAAGAGCTGGAAGGCGGGGACCTGGGGCCGGAACAACTGGGCCTGGTGATCGCCCACTTCGGTGTGCAGGTCGAGGTAGAAGCCCAGGACGGCGAAGCCGCCGGCCAGGTATTTCGCTGCCACCTGCGCGCCAACCTGCCGGCGCTGGTCACTGGCGACCGCGTAGTCTGGCGCGCTGGCAACCAGGGCATCGGCGTGATCGTCGCGCAGATGCCGCGCAGCACAGAACTGTGCCGGCCGAACAACCACGGCCAGCTCAAGCCGGTCGCGGCCAACGTCGACCTGATCGTGATCGTCTTCGCCCCGGCACCCGAGCCGCACCCGAACCTGATCGACCGTTACCTGGTGGCTGCCGAGCACGCCGGCATCCGCCCGCTGTTGCTGCTGAACAAGGCTGACCTGATCGACGACCAGAACGGCCCTGGCCTGCATGCGCTGCTAGAGGTCTACCGCGAGCTGGGCTATCCGCTGCTGGAGGTCTCCGCACATCACGGCGACGGCATGCAACGGCTGCAGCAGATGCTCGACGGGCACATCAGCGTGTTCGTCGGCCAGTCGGGGGTGGGCAAGTCGTCGCTGGTCAATAGCCTGCTGCCAGATGCCGGCACCCGCGTGGGCGAACTGTCCGAATGGTCTGGCCAGGGCCAGCACACCACCACCACGGCACGCCTGTATCACTTCCCTAACGGCGGTGACCTGATCGACTCGCCGGGCATCCGCGAATTCGGCCTCGGCCATGTCAGCCGCGACGACGTGGAAGATGGCTTCATCGAGTTTCGCGATTTGTTCGGCACCTGCCGCTTCCGCGACTGCAAGCATGATCGCGAACCGGGGTGCGCGCTGCTCAAGGCACTCGAAGAAGGCCGTATCAAGCCACAACGGATGAACAGCTACCGCTCGATCATCGCCAGCCTGCCGGAAGACAGCTTCTGATCTGCACGCCTGGAGGCACCTGAGGGCACTCTGTGCCCCCAGTGCTACTGATCCTTTTGCTCATCCATCTTCAAGGTCCCATCCTCGAAGATATTCAGCTTCTGGCGCAGCTCACGCGGCTGCATCGGCGCCTGGGCAGCAGCATCACCTGTCGCCGGGGCTGCCGGGGCCGCCGCCCCAGGCGCTGCACCGGCAGGCGAAGCGGGTTGCGCTGGCGTCTCGGGCGCGCCTTGCTCACCCTCGATGTTGCGCTGCGCCTTCTTGGTCAGCACGATGATGTCGATACGGCGGTTGACCGGGTTGAACGGATTCTTGCGGTCGAACAGCGACGACGAGGCATACCCCACCACCCGCGCCACCTGGCCGTCCGGGTAGCCACCGGCAACCAGGGCTCGACGTGCGGCGTTGGCGCGATTGGCCGACAGCTCCCAGTTACCGAAATCGCCGGTGCCGGAGTACGGCTTGGCATCGGTGTGGCCGCTGATGCTGATCTTGTTCGGCACCGCCTTGATGGTGTCGGCCATGGCCAGCAGGATGTCTTCGAAATACGGCTGCAGGCGCGCACTGCCGATGTCGAACATCGGCCGGTTCTCGGCATCCATGATCTGGATGCGCAGGCCGTCCTGGGTGATCTCGAACAGGATCTGGTCCTTGAACTTCTGCAGCTGAGGGTTTTCCTCGACCTTGTTCTGCAGCTCCTGCAACAGCAGCTCGAGGCGCTCGCGCTCGACCTGTTCGGCCATGGTCTCGACCTGGTCCTTGTCCAGCTGGATGCTGGTATCAGGCGTAGGCTCGGACTTCATTTCCGGGTTGATGGTCTTTTCCGGCGCCATCTGCGGCGAGCCGCCAAGGTCGATGACGTAAGGCGTGCCACTCTCGGAAAAACCGATCGGGTCCTTGAAGTAGCCGGCAATGGCGATCTTCTGCTCAGGCGTAGCCGTGGATAACAGCCACAGCACCAGGAAGAACGCCATCATCGCCGTGGCAAAGTCGGCGAAGGCGATCTTCCAGGCACCGCCATGGTGCCCGCCACCGAAGCGCTTGACGCGCTTGATGATTATCGGCTGATTGTTCTCCATGACTCAGCGACCGCGAACCGCTTGTTCCAGCTCGGCGAAGCTTGGGCGATGCTTCGGATACAGCACCTTGCGCCCGAACTCGACGGCCAGCGAAGGCGGCATGCCGGAAGCCGAGGCCACCAGCGAGGCCTTGATCGACTCATAGAGATTGAGCTCTTCCTTGGCATCGTGCTCAAGGCACTTGGCCAGCGGGCCGAAGAAACCATAGGCGGCGAGAATACCGAAGAAGGTACCGACCAGCGCCGCACCCACGTGCAGGCCGATCGACTTCTGGTCACCATCACCCAGCGATGCCATGGTCACCACGATACCCAATACCGCCGCGACGATACCGAAGCCGGGCATGCCATCGGCGATACCGCTGACGGCGTGAGACGGGTGCTCGAGCTCTTCCTTCATGCTCAGCAGCTCCATGTCGAACAGGCCTTCGAGCTCATGGGGCGCCATGTTGCCGGTGGACATGATGCGCAGGTAGTCGCAGATGAACGCGGTCATGCGCTCATCGCCCAGCACTGCCGGGTACTTGGCAAAGATCGGGCTGGCGGCGGCGTCTTCGATATCGCTCTCGATCGCCATCATGCCTTCGCGGCGGCTCTTGTTGAGGATTTCGTACACCAGGCCCAGCACTTCCAGGTAGAACGTATGGGTGAAGCGAGAGCCGAACATCTTCATCGACTTCTTGATTACATGCACGGTCATGTAACCGGGGTTCGCCTGCATGAAGGCGCCAAAGGCTGCACCGCCAATGATCAGCACTTCGAACGGCTGGATCAGCGCCGCGATCTTGCCGTGGGAGAGTACATATCCGCCGAGCACGCTCGCGAATACGACGATGATGCCGATAATTTTAGCCATAGGATCAAAGCACTTGCTGTCGTGGTCAGGGAGAGGGACGGGAGCTTTAAAACTCTTCTTCTACTTATCGGCAGAACTGCGCCAGACTATAGCCACTCAAAGCGAAAAGCCAGTTCGGACTGATGCCAAAATGCCAATGGAATCCAAGGTGCCCACTCAGAATCCGCGTACCCTAGAGGCCTGGGTCAAGCTGCTGGACGGTGTTCGCGTACCGGTACCCAAGCAGAGTTACGACCGGGTAATGGCCGCGATCAACGACAGTCGCCGCTCCTTGCGCGACATCGCCGAACTGATGCAGGACAGTCCCGCCCTGGTGCTGTCAGTGATGCGCGAGGCCAACCACCCCGCCAACGCCAGCCAGGCCGAACCGGCTGAAAGCCTGGAAATTGCCCTGAACCGCCTGGGCCTGGCACGTAGCAGGGAACTGCTGATGCGCCTGCCGGCCGTACCGGAAGACGACATCCCGCCTGTGCTGCGCCAGTTCCTGTTGATCAGCCAGCATGCCGCACAACAGGCCAGCGGTCTTTTCGCCAGCCGCCTGGCGCGCCTGTGGCAGGAAATCCACTGGGGCAGCCTGCTGTTCCTCGCCCCGCTGTGGCCACTGGCCCTGGCCTACCCCAAGCTGCTTGACGCCTGGGAGCTACGGGTCATCCACAAGGGCGAAACCGCGGCCGATGTGGAGCAGGAGCTGTTCGGCGTGCGTATCTTCGCCCTGTGCCAGGCGATGGCCGAACACTGGCGCCTACCCAAGTGGGTGACCCAAGGCTATCGCCTGCTGCTCGAAGAACGCGACCAATTGGCCTTGGTACTGAGCATCGCCCGTGAAGAAGACCTGCTCAACCAGCAGCATCGCCTGGACGAGGCGCCCGGTTTGCGCCGCTGGTTCAACGAACCAGCCAACACCGTACTGCTGGCCAACAACCTGGCGCTGGCTGCCCAGGTCGGCTGGGACAACCCTCATTTGCTGCGCTGGCAGTTGCTCACCGCGCTTTACCTGCAAACCTCACTGGAAGACGTGCAGCAGCAGGTGCACCAACAAGCCGCCGCCAGCGCCCGGCGTCATGCCAGGCATGCACTGTTCCACCCGGCCGAAGCGCTGATCTGGCCTTGGCAGCAACGTCGCCCGCACCCGGACATGCTCAAGCCGCCACCGCCTTCCAGCGACGACCTCGGCCGCTGGCGCAAGCTGTGCCAGACGTTGTTGGCGCAACCCAGCCCGTTCACCAACGCCGTGCACCTGGCCACCCAGGCGCGCGAAGCCATGCTTGCCTGTGGCATGCAGCGCATCATGCTCCTGACGCTGGACCGTGCCAGCGACCACCTGCGCGTGCAGCAGACCGCCGGCCTGCCCCAGGAGGCCGCCGCCATGGACTTGCCCCTGGCGGAGAATAAACTGTTGCAAAAGCTCATGAGCAAAGCCGGCCAGTTGCGCCTGACGCCCGACAATCACGCCCAGTTCTCGGCACTGCTACCCGCACCGTTGCAGGCACTGTTCCGCAGTGAGCATCTGCTGCTGCGGTCGCTGGCAGTCAGCGACCAGGTGCTGATGCTGGCCGTGGCCGACCAGGGCGGCAAGCCACTGGCCGATGTCAGCGTGCAGGCCTTTGGCAAGACTTCGCAATGTATCGAGCGTGCGTTGGCGGTGTTCGCCAACCGCGGTGCCTGAGCCTTGCGCTACAATCGCCCCTCTTTCCACACTGGAGACCGTGGATGACTGACTTTTCCAGCCTGCCTTTGGTGATCGAAGCCACAGACCTGCTGCCGCGCCTGGATTCACCCCAGTTGATCCTGGTCGACCTGAGCAGCGCCAACCGCTATGTCAGCGGCCACATCCCTGGCGCCCGCTTCGTCGAAGGCAAGCGCACCCAGCTCGGCCAGGCGCCGGCCCCCGGCCTGCTGCCGGCCCTGGGCGACCTGGAAAAGCTGTTCAGCGAACTGGGCCACCGTGACGATGCCGTCTACGTGGTATACGACGACGAAGGTGGCGGCTGGGCCGGGCGCTTCATCTGGCTGCTTGATGTCATCGGCCATTCGCGTTACCACTACCTCAATGGCGGCATCCAGGCCTGGCCGGCGGACAAGCTCTCCACCGACGTGCCAACGCCGGGCACTGCCCCGGTGCACTTGCAACTGCATGGCGAACCGACTGCCACGCGTGAGTACCTGCAAAGCCGCCTGGGCGCTGACGACCTGGTAGTCTGGGATGCCCGCGCCCCGCAGGAATTCAACGGCGAAAAAGTCCTGGCCGCCAAGGCCGGGCACATTCCCGGTGCCGTCAATTTCGAGTGGACGGCCGGCATGGACCTCAACGACCATCTACGCATCCGCAAGGACATCGCTGAAGTCTTGCAACAACTGGGCATCACGCCGGACAAGGAAGTCATCACCCACTGCCAGACCCACCGCCGCTCCGGTTTCACCTACCTGGTGGCCAAGTCCCTCGGCTACCCACGCATCAAGGCCTACGCCGGTTCGTGGAGCGAATGGGGCAACCACCCGGACACGCCTGTCGAAGTTCAAGGACCATCAACCCAATGAAATCCCGTCTGTTCATCCTCAGCCAGTACTTGCTGCCGCACCATCTGCTGTCGCGCCTGGCTGGCTGCGTCGCCGAGTGCCGTGCGCGCTGGTTCAAGAACGCCTTCACCGCCTGGTTCGCCAAGCGTTACCAGGTAAACATGAGCGAAGCACTGGTCGAAGACCTTACCGCCTACGAGCACTTCAACGCATTCTTCACTCGCGCCCTGAAACCCGGTGCACGCCCGCTCGACGAAACCCCGGGCGCCATCCTCTGCCCGGCCGATGGTGCGGTCAGCCAACTGGGCCCGATCGAACACGGGCGTATCTTTCAGGCCAAGGGCCACAGCTTCAGCGCGCTCGAGTTGCTCGGCGGTGACCCGGCACTGGCCGCGCCGTTCATGGGCGGCGAGTTCGCCACCATCTACCTGTCGCCGAAGGACTACCACCGCGTGCACATGCCGCTGGCCGGCACCCTTCGCGAAATGGTCTACGTGCCAGGCCGCCTGTTCTCGGTCAACCAGACCACGGCCGAAAACGTTCCTGAGTTGTTTGCCCGCAACGAGCGCGTAGTGTGCCTGTTCGATACCGAGCGCGGCCCGATGGCCGTGGTGCTGGTGGGTGCCATGATCGTCGCTTCGATCGAAACCGTGTGGGCTGGCCTGGTCACCCCGCCGAAGCGCGAGCTGAAGACCTTCCGCTACGACGAAGGCAGCCGTGCACCGATCCACCTGGAAAAAGGCGCCGAACTGGGCCGCTTCAAGCTGGGCTCGACCGCGATCGTGCTGTTCGGGCCTGAGCAGGTGAAATGGGCACAGACCCTGGGCGCAGGTTCCGCTGTGCGCATGGGTGAGCTCCTGGCGGGTCCTGCCCAGGCTTGACCCTGAGAATAAAAAGGCCCTGCATGCGCATGCAGGGCCTTTTTTTTTACCGCGAATCAGCCACGGCCGTCGCGATCGCGCAGGCCCAGCAGGTACAACACGCCATCCAGGCCCAGGGTGGAAATCGCCTGCTTGGCCGACTGGCGTACCAGCGGCTTGGCACGGAAGGCCACGCCAAGGCCGGCCAGCGACAGCATCGGCAGGTCGTTGGCGCCATCGCCCACGGCGATGGTCTGTTCCAGCTGCAGGCCTTCTTCACTGGCCAGCTGTTGCAGCAAGTCAGCCTTGCGCTGGGCATCGACGATCGGCTCCACGGCCACGCCGGTCACCTTGCCATCGACCACTTCCAGTTCGTTGGCGAACACGTAATCGATGCCCAGGCGCGCCTGAACCTGTTTGGCGAAGTATGAGAAGCCGCCGGACAGGATCGCTGTCTTGTAGCCCAGACGCTTGAGTTCGGCAAACAAGTTCTCGGCACCTTCGGTCAGGCGCAGGGAAGCACCGATTTCGTCGAGTACGCCGACATCCAGGCCCTTGAGCAGCGCCATCCGCTCCTTGAAACTGGCACGGAAATCCAGCTCGCCGCGCATGGCTCGCTCAGTGATCGCAGCAACCTGCTCGCCCACACCAGCGGCCTTGGCCAGCTCGTCGATGACTTCCGCCTCGATCAGCGTCGAGTCCATGTCGAATACCGCCAGGCGGCGATTGCGGCGGAACAGGTCGTCCTTCTGGAACGCGATGTCGATGTTCAGCTCTTCGGACAATGCGAAGAAGTCAGCCCGCAATGCCTGAGCGTCGCTCGGCACGCCACGCACGGAAATTTCCAGCGCCGCCTTGCTCTTCTCGCTCGAAGCATTCAAGGCAACCCGCGCCGACAGGCGCTCGATACGCTCGATGGTCAGGCCATACTGGCTGATGACTGCGCTGACGCGTTGCAACTGCTCGGGGGTAATCTTGCGGCTGAGCAGAGTCACGATATGACGTGCTTCGCCCTGGGCATCGGCCCAATGCTGGTAGTCGGCCTCGGAGATTGGCGTGTAACGCGCTTGCAGGTTCAGCTCGTGGGCTTTGGACTGCACGCTCTGCAGCAGGCTGGTAGCCACTTCGTTATCCGGGATATCGACCAGAATGCCGAACGACAGCGTGCCGTGCATGACCGCCAGGCCGATGTCGAGGATGTTCACACCGCCCTGGAGCAGGACGCCGGTAATGGCGGCGGTAAGACCCGGGCGGTCCTCACCGGTGATGTTGATCAGAACGATTTCGCGCACAACCTGGCTCCGACTTCGATGAAAAATGCGCATTCTACCGATTTTCCATGACCATCGGGCGCGAACTCTACTTTGCCGACAAAACACTGCTCGCTATACTGCCCAACACTTTTATGCCATTAAGAGCCGCGCTCTGTGAACCGGCCCACGCCCGTCAAAACCGACAATTTCTTCATAATGATCTTCCGAGCCCTGCGCCAACGTCGCGTGCCACTGGCATTGCGTATCGCCACCACCAACATTTTCCTGGTGGCGCTGGCGCTGGTGATCTATGCCTGCGTGATGGGCCTGCAGTTCAAGCAGGCCATGCACGAGCAGGCCGACGCCCTCGGCCAGAGCCTGACCACCCAGACCGCCACCTCGGCAACCGAGCTGCTGGTGTCCAATGACATCCTCAGCCTCAATGTGTTGCTAGGCAACCTGGTGAAGAACCCGCTGGTGGCCCATGCGGCCATCTACAGCGTGGATAACCGTATCCTCGCCGAGGCTGGCCAGCGCCCGCGCAACAGTCTGCTGGGTGAAGCCGAAGGCCTGTACCAGACCAAGATCACCTTCCAGGACGTGACCGCCGGTCAGCTGCGCATCAGCCTGGACATGAGCCAGTTCCAGCAGCCGATGCTGATCAGCCTGCAGAGCATGGGCATCCTCGCCGCCATCCTGCTGGCCTTGGCACTGAGCCTGAGCCTGCGCCAAGGCCGCCACATCACCCTGCCGCTGCTGCAACTGCGGGTGTGGCTGCGTGACCCGCACCCTTACACACCGGCCATCGATCGCCAGGACGAGATCGGCGACATCGCTCGCCAGCTTCATGCACGCCTGGCTCCACCACCGCCGCCAGAGCCGGAACCGGAGGAGGAAGAAGACGAGTTCGACGACCTGCACGACGAGGCGCCGGCCAAGCCCGCACAGCGTGCCAAGGCCGTGGTCCAGGCGGACGAGGATGACGACGAAGCCTTCGCCGGCCTGCTGGACGACGAGGAGCAACCTGCTGCCAAGCCTGTCCTGGCCGAATCCGACGAACCGCAAAACACTGCCGTACTGGCCGTTCAACTGGGCTCCCAGGAGCAACTGCGTCGCCTGCCTCGCACACGCCTGACCGAGCTGCTGGAACGCTATCGTGGCTGCCTGGAGCAGGCTGCCTCGCTGTATGAAGGCGACATCCACACACTCAACGACGGCAGCACCCTGGTCCTGTTCCACAGCCGCGATTGCGGTGAGGACTACCTGACCAACGCCATCTGTTGTGGCGAGTTGTTGCGCGCGCTGGGCCACGCCCTGCAGATCGAAGTGGCCGACAGCGGCATCACCCTGCAATTGCAGCTGGGCCTGGCCCTGGGCGATGACCTGCAAGGGCTGGAGCAGGTCGACCTGCTGATGGCCGAAAAGGCCCAGGACGCGCTGGCGCTGTCTCAGCACAGCCGCAATCTGCTGCTAGTCGAGCGGCAGATCAGTGATGACGAGCTGATCCGCAAGCGCGCCCGCATCCGGCCGATTGCCAGCCCTGAAGGGGCGTGCTGTGTGGAGCGCCTGTTGGAGCCTTACCCATCGATGCTGGAGCGCCAGTTGGCGCGGATGCACGAACGCCGGGCCTGACAGGCGCATACAAAATCTTCAGCCACAAAAAAGCCCGCAACATGCGGGCTTTTTTGTGGCTGGCGGTTCGATCAGAAGCGATAGACTTCCATATCGGTACGAATCGGCGAAGCCATCGGGATCTTGGACTTCTCCGGTTCTTTCTTGACCTGTACCGGCGCCGCCTGTTTCTTCGGTGCTTCTTCAACAACCGCAGGCTGATTGGCAAGCGGCTTGACCGCTGTGCTCAACTGCTCGGCAAGCTTCTGCAGCAGCTGCCCCTGGGCTTGAACCTGAGACGACTCGCTGCCCTCATGGTGCTGCTCGAGGTGAACGATGCGGTTGTCACGCACACGGCCACGACGATCGAGCAGGCGCCATTGCGCATCGAGAATCGCAGGCTGGTTCTTGCCCGAGTCCAGGCGAGTGATCGACAACAGCACCTGCACGTCCGGGGTGAAGCCGGCGCTGGCCGGGGCCAGCACTACGCGCTGGCTGTCGAGGCGCCACGCCAGCTGACGTACCAGCAACTGATCGATGTCCGCTGACAGGCTACCCGCCCAGCGACCATCGGTCGCCGAACTCAGGCTGCCATCGGCCTGACGTTGCAAGAAGGTTTCACGCTGCAGGTAATCGGCTATCGACACCGGGCCGAGTACCACGGCCATGCCCGCACTCTGTGAAGGCTGGCCAGGATCACCGCTGTCGAGTTGGTACAGGGCAACCGGCTGATGCATGCTGCATCCGCCCAGTCCCAACAAACCCGTCATCAACAGCGCAAATGGAAGGCGCAGGAATTTCATTCAACCCATCCAGGCGGTCGCCACCAGGCAAACCGCAGTGATACTGATAGAGATTCAATCGGGCACACGGCCACGCCGGCACCGCAGGGGCACTATCATCCGCGAAATATTGGCGCGACTCCAGCATTTCTGCCTGGAACGGCGCTGAAATTGCCGTTCCAGACATTTCGTCGGATTATGCCGGCGCTTCCACCTGCATTCCGTCGACCCGCTGGAACCCTCGCGGCAACTTGCTGCCGCGGCGGCCACGTTCGCCCTTGTAGTGCTCCAGGTCATCCGGCTTAAGAGACAGGGTACGCTTGCCGGCCCGCAAAACAAGGGTCGAACCCTCGCCAATCACCGCCAGGTCGGTGACAAATTCTTCACGACTGGCGACCCGATCACCGGGCACACCGATGATCTTGTTGCCCTTGCCTTTGCCCAGTTGTGGCAGGTCGGAAACCTTGAACACCAACAGGCGACCTTCGGTGGTCACCGCTGCCAGCCAGTCCTGGTCACGGTCGGCCACCGGGCGCGGGGTCATGACCTTGGCGCCGTTGGGCAAGCTGAGCAAGCCTTTGCCAGCCTTGTTCTTGGCCTGCAGGTCTTCGCCCTTGACCACGAAGCCGTAACCGGCATCCGAGGCCACTACATACAGCGCCTCATCGTCAGGCAGCAGCACGCATTCGAACGTCGCCCCGGGCGGTGGCGCCAGACGGCCGGTCAGCGGTTCGCCCTGGCCTCGCGCCGAGGGCAAGGTATGCGCGGCCACCGAATAACTGCGCCCGGTGGAGTCGATCAGCACGGCAAACTGGTTGGAACGGCCCGCAGCAGCAGCCTTGAAGCCGTCGCCGGCCTTGTAGGACAAGCCGGTTGCGTCGATGTCGTGGCCCTTGGCGCAGCGCACCCAGCCCTTTTCCGACAACACCACGGTGACCGGCTCGGTCGGCATCAGTTCGTTTTCCGACAGGGCCTTGGCTTCGGCGCGCTCGACGATGGGCGAGCGGCGGTCGTCGCCATAGGTTTCGGCATCCTTGATCAGTTCGCTGCGCACCAGCTTGCGCAGCTTGGCGTCGCTGCCCAGCAGGGCCAGCAGCTTGGCCTGCTCCTTGAGTAGTTCGTCCTGCTCGCCACGAATCTTCATCTCTTCCAGGCGCGCCAGCTGACGCAGGCGGGTCTCGAGGATGTAGTCGGCCTGGATCTCGGTCAGCTGGAAGCGCTCGATCAGGGCCTGCCTGGGGTGCTCTTCGGTACGGATGATATGGATCACTTCATCCAGGTTGAGGAACGCGGTGAGCAAGCCTTCCAACAGGTGCAGGCGCTTCTCGACCTTGTCCAGGCGGTGCTGCAAACGGCGGCGAACGGTGTTGGTGCGGAATTCCAGCCACTCCAGCAGCAGCGCCCGCAGGTTCTTCAGTTGCGGGCGACCGTCGAGGCCGATGATATTGACGTTGACCCGGTAGCTGCTTTCCAGGTCGGTGGTGGCAAAGAGGTGCTGCATCAGTTCGTCGGCGTCGACGCGGTTGGAGCGCGGGATGATGACGATGCGGCACGGGTTCTCGTGGTCCGACTCGTCACGCAGGTCAGCGACCATCGGCAGCTTCTTGGCCTGCATCTGCGCGGCAATCTGCTCGAGCACCTTGGCCCCGGAGACCTGGTGCGGCAGCGCGGTGACAACGATGTCGCCATCCTCGACACGGTACACGGCGCGCATGCGGATCGAGCCACGACCGCTCTCGTAGATCTTCTGGATTTCCGCACGCGGGGTAATGATCTCGGCTTCGGTCGGGTAGTCCGGCCCCTGGATGTGTTCGCACAGCTGCTCGATGGTGGCCTTGGGCTCGTCGAGCAGGCGCACACAGGCGCTGGCCACTTCCCGCAGGTTGTGTGGCGGCACGTCGGTCGCCATACCCACGGCGATACCGGTGGTACCGTTGAGCAGGATGTTCGGCAGGCGCGCCGGCAGTACCGCAGGTTCCTCCAGCGTGCCGTCGAAGTTCGGCACCCAGTCGACGGTGCCTTGGCCCACTTCGCTGAGCAGCACTTCCGAATAGCGCGACAGGCGTGCCTCGGTGTAACGCATGGCGGCGAACGACTTCGGGTCGTCCGGTGCACCCCAGTTGCCTTGACCATCGACCAGGGTGTAGCGGTAGCTGAACGGCTGTGCCATCAGCACCATGGCTTCGTAGCAGGCCGAATCGCCGTGGGGGTGGAACTTGCCGAGCACGTCGCCGACGGTACGGGCAGACTTCTTGTGCTTGGCGTCGGCATTGAGCCCCAACTCGCTCATGGCATAGACGATGCGTCGTTGCACCGGCTTCAGGCCGTCGCCGATGTGCGGCAAGGCCCGGTCCATGATCACGTACATGGAATAGTTGAGGTAGGCCTGTTCGGTGAAGTCAGCCAGCGAGCGGCGTTCGACGCCGTCCAGGCTGAGTTCCAGTGAGTCGCTCATGCGGGCCTCGTCATTTCAGGTTCTGGCGCAGCAGCATGGTGCCGCCGCGCTGGGTAAATTCAAGTTGTTTCAGGGCGCTCATGCCCAGTAGCACGGTCTGCCCGTCCAGGCCAGGCACCACCAGGGCGCGCACGTTCTGCAGGCGGATATCGCCCAACTGCAGGGTCGTCAGCCGGGTGCGGTAGCCTTCGGTGCGGCCGTTGGCGGTGCTCAGCACCACCGGGCTGCCGCGCTGCAGGGCCAGGTCGTTGGCCAGTGATTCCGGGATCGCCACGTCGGTGGCACCGGTGTCGAGCATGAGATGCACAACCTCGCCGTTGATCGCCCCGTCCAGCACAAAGTGGCCCTGGCCATTGCTCAGCAGCCGCACTTCGATGAAACCGTCGCCATGGGACGACTGTATCTGGGTGTTCGGGTTGCGCTCATGGTCCTCCCACTGCCCGAAGAATCGCGTGGCAAGGAACAGCCCCGCCGCCCAGGCAACGACCATCAGGACCTTGCCAGCGCGCTTGCCCGGTGCCGGGGTCATGGGTTGGCGCTCCAGCCGCCCTGCGGCGCTTCGAAGCGCCAGACGATCGGCCGGCTTTCGCCATCGGCCCGGTCACCGTTGTTGTTGTCCAGGCCGACCCAGGCGCCCTTGGCATCGATCACCAGCGCTTCAGCCAGGCCATACGGCTGATCGTAGCGGCGCTCCGGCACCAGCGCCTCGGCGGCGAATGACCAGCACTGCTCCACCTTGCCGCTCGCAGCGTCGCGCCGGCACACACGGTAAGCGTTGCGTTCGAGGGTAAACAACTTGCCCTCGAACCAGGCCAGGTCGGCGAAATCGCGTGAAAGCGCCCGGGGGTTGGGCATTTGTGGCGGCTGCATCTCGACCCCGGCTTCGCTCAGCAACACACAGCTGCGCCCGCACGTCCATACCGACTGCTGGCGCTCGATGGCCACCAGGCCGCGCCGCTCGCGCTCGGCCGCCAGCCACAGGCGGTCACCTTGCGGGTTGATCGCCAGGCCTTCGAACAGGGCATTGAAGTTGAGCAGCATGCCGCTGGCCCGAGCCTGGCGGACCATCGCCGGGTCGATCTTCAGCCACTCCGGCTCACCGTCGGCAGGCAACTGCAGCACGGCCGCGTGGGCCTCGCTGACCAGGAAGAGGTTGCCCGCCTGGTCACAGGTGATGCCCTCGTAATCCAGCTCGCCACCGCGCACAAAGGACGCCGCCCAGTTACGCGATTTCAGCCCCCACGGCAGGCCGCTCTCGGGTACCGAAGGTGGTGTGAAGGTCAGCGGCTGCGCGCGCCAGACGGCGCTCTGCTGGTCGAAGCGGTAAATACGGTCGTCATCCCGATCGGAAACACCCCACAGCCCGCCCCGGCACTCGGCCAGGCCGGACAGGTTGCCGCCGCGCATACCCTCGATCGGGTGCTCGGAGGCCAGCTTCAGTTCCGGCCAATTGCCCGCCAGGCCCGGCAGGGCAACCAGGGTCAGGCAGGCCGCGACCAGCAGACGAATCAAACCAGAACCTCAGCCAGGTTACCTTTGGTTTCCAGCCAGTTCTTGCGGTCACCGGCGCGTTTCTTGGCCAGCAGCATGTCCATGATCTCGGTAGTGCCCTGCACGTCGTCCAGGGTCAGCTGGACCAGGCGCCGGGTGTTCGGGTCCATGGTGGTTTCCCGCAGCTGCGGCGGGTTCATTTCACCCAGCCCCTTGAATCGGGTGACCTGCGGCTTGCCGCGCTTCTTCTCGGCCACCAGGCGGTCGAGAATGCCGTCACGCTCGGCTTCGTCGAGGGCATAGTAGATTTCCTTGCCCAGGTCGATGCGGTACAGCGGCGGCATGGCGACGTAGACGTGGCCGGCCTCGACCAGCGGACGGAAATGCTGGACGAACAGTGCGCAGAGCAAGGTAGCGATGTGCAGGCCGTCGGAGTCGGCGTCGGCGAGGATGCAGATCTTGCCGTAGCGCAGCTGCGACAGGTCGGTCGCGCCCGGATCGACACCGATGGCCACGGCGATGTTGTGTACTTCCTGGCTGGCCAGGACTTCACCGCCATCCACTTCCCAGGTGTTGAGGATCTTGCCACGCAGCGGCAGGATGGCCTGGTATTCCTTGTCACGCGCCTGCTTGGCCGAACCACCGGCGGAGTCACCCTCGACCAGGAACAGTTCGGCACGCATCGGGTCCTGCCCGGCGCAATCGGCCAGCTTGCCTGGCAATGCCGGGCCCTGGGTGATGCGCTTGCGCTCGACCTTCTTGCTGGCCTTGAGGCGACGACCGGCGTTGCTGATGGCCAGTTCCGCCAGCTGCATGCCCAGCTCCGGGTGGGCGTTGAGCCACAGGCTGAAGGCGTCCTTGACCACGCCCGAAACGAACGCTGCTGCCTCTCGGGACGAGAGGCGCTCCTTGGTCTGGCCGGAAAACTGGGGTTCCTGCATCTTCATCGAGAGGACAAAGGTGATGCGTTCCCAGACGTCTTCCGGCGCCAGCTTGACGCCACGCGGCAACAGGTTGCGGAACTCGCAGAACTCGCGCATGGCATCGAGCAGGCCCTGGCGCAGGCCGTTGACGTGGGTTCCCCCCTGGGCGGTGGGGATCAGGTTGACGTAGCTTTCCTGAACGCTGTCTCCGCCTTCGGGCAGCCACAACAACGCCCAGTCGACGGCCTCCTTGTTACCCGCCAGGCTGCCGCAGAACGGCTCGTAGGGCAGGCGCTGGAACTCGCTGACCGAGTCGACCAGGTAGGAACGCAGGCCATCTTCATAGTGCCACTCGACCTTCTCGCCGCTGGCCTTGTCCTCGAAGCTGACCAGCAGGCCCGGGCACAGTACGGCCTTGGCCTTGAGCACGTGTTTGAGGCGGCTGATGGAGAACTTCGGCGAATCGAAGTACTTCGGGTCCGGGCTGAAATACACGCTGGTGCCGGTGTTGCGCTTGCCGACCGTGCCAACCACCTCCAGCTCGCTGGCCTTGAAGCCATCGGCGAAGGTCATCTGGTACTCGTTGCCGTCGCGCTTGACGCGCACGCGCACCTGGGTCGACAAGGCGTTGACCACCGAAATACCCACGCCATGCAGGCCGCCGGAGAACTGGTAGTTCTTGTTGGAGAACTTGCCGCCGGCGTGCAGCTTGGTGAGGATCAGCTCGACGCCCGATACCCCCTCTTCAGGGTGGATGTCCACCGGCATGCCACGGCCATCGTCGCTGACCTCCAGCGAATGATCGGCATGGAGGATGACCTGCACCGAGCGGGCATGGCCGGCCAGGGCTTCGTCGACACTGTTGTCGATGACTTCCTGGGCCAGGTGGTTGGGCCGGCTGGTGTCGGTGTACATGCCCGGGCGTTTACGCACCGGGTCGAGGCCGGAGAGGACTTCGATGGCGTCTGCGTTATAGGCGCTAGCGCTGGGATTGGCCATGGATTCTCGTCGTCAGTCTGGTGAATGCAAAAAGATCAAAATACAGAAAAATCGAGCGCCGCATACTGCTGCCGGGCAATGCCGGCGAACGCCAACAGGCCTGGCAACTGCGCGGCAAAGCCCTGGAAGCTGTGATCGCCACCGGCCTGGATGCGCAGGGCGCACGCCCGGTAATAATGCTCGGCGTGGCGGTAGTCCAGGGTTTCATCGGCGGTCTGCAGCCACACCTGGTAGCGGCCAGGGTCGGTCGGCGCCGGCACTTCCAGTTCGGCCAGCGCCTGCACATGATCCAGCGTCAGCTCCCAGGCCTCGCCAGTGTAGTGGTTGCGCTGGGTCCCCAGATAACCGTCGAAACGCTTGTGCGGGGTGACCGCCGGGTTGACCAGCAGGGCCTTCAGCCCATGGCGTTCGGCCAGATGGGTGGCATAGTAGCCGCCGAGCGAACTGCCGACCAGCAGCGGCGCATCGAGCTCGGCGATGGCGGCTTCGAGCTGGGCAATCGCCTGGCGTGGGTGGTGATGCAACTCCGGGATGCGCAGCTGCTGCGCCAGGCCCAGTTGCTGCATGACTGCCGCGAGCTGGCGTGCCTTGGTGGACAGCGCCGAGCTGTTGAAGCCATGGATATAGAGGATGGAACCCGACATGCTGACCCCGGAATCTGTGGCTTCGCACCCGATCGAGTGGGCGCAGGGACGCGCAGTGTATCGCGTTCGCCGAGCTTTGGCGCCGCGGCAGGGATTTGGCAACACATTCTTCGAAGCGCTGGGCCGCGGCGTGGCTCGAGTCTTCAATATCCCGCGCTATTGAAGTCGAGGTTCACTGCAAAATCAGCGGCCCGCTCTACCCCGGTCTCCACCCGCCCATCGGCATGCAGGCGCAACCAGCGATATCCAGGCTGTTCTTCGCTGACCTTGAAGTCCTCGCTGCCCGCCGCGAACTGGATGCAGGTCGACGGCGTGGCCAGCAGGCGCACGCCATCGCGCTGTTCATCCCACTCCTGGTGAATGTGCCCCCACAGCAACACTTTCACCTGTGGATACCCCTTCAGGCGCCGCAGCAGCTGATCGGCATTGCGCAGGCCGATCGGGGCGATCCAGGCGCAGCCGATATCCACCGGCTGATGGTGGCAGCACACCAGGCAATGGCGCTCGCCGGCCGAGGCCAAGGCTTCATCGAGGATCGACAACTGGTCCTGCCCAAGCAGCCCATGGGTAGCGCCCGGTACCGCCGTGTCAAGCATGACCACGCGCCAGCCTGCTATATCCGTCACCGACTGCACCAGCTCTGGTGCAACCTGTGCCATGACCTTGGCTTCATCATGGTTGCCCGGCAACCAGCGGGTCGGCACGGCAATGCCGCCGGTCAGTGCGCGGAAAGCTTCATACGACGCGACACTGCCATCCTGAGACAGGTCACCCGTGCACAACAGCAGGTCGACACGCGGCTGCTCGCGGCGTACCTGGGCCACCACATGGCGCAGGCTGTCGCGGGTATTAAGGCCCAGCAAGGTACCCGCCGGGTTGGCGAACAGATGGGCGTCGGTTAGTTGCACCACATGCACGGGCGCAGGGCTAGGGTCTAGGTGCGGCAAGGGCCGTCTCCTCGAACGGATTCTGCACGAATTATGGCGCTGGAACGGTTACGAGCAAACACTCGAAACCGACCCAGGTCACATTTCAGCGCACACTTGCCAGTTCGTGGCCACAGGCCAGGCAATGGCTGAGCCATTCGCCAAGGAACAGATTGAGCTGCGCCTTCTCGTCCGGCTGGTGCATGGCCTCGTTAGGGTACGGATAAATGCTGCGCAGGCGGCGGGTGTGCTCGGCGCTGATCACTTCGGCCATACGTGCATCGTGATACACCTGCACTTCCAGGTGCGGCACCGGCAGCCAGGGCAGGCTGTGCTCCTGGCGCACACGCAAGGTAGTGGTATAGGGGCAGGCCAGCAGCACATCGAGCACCAGCACGCCGAGCATCTGGTCGCCCTGGGTCATGCCGATGCGCCGCGAGCTCTGGGTGGTGCGCATATCGGGCAGCAGGCGCATGAGCCGGGCATAGTTGGCCTCGCAGGCTGCCTGCAGCCCGGCCAGATCGACCCGATAACGCTCACGCAACAGGTTCACTTCCACATACCTCGAACTTCATCTTTGTTCAGCGCCAGCCACTGCAGGCTGATGATGGTCGCCGCGTTGCAGATTTGACCATCGCGTACAGCCTGCATTGCATCGTCGAACGACCAGACGCGCACGCGGATGTCCTCGGCCTCTTCTTCCAGGCCATGCAGGCCGCCCGCGCCTTCACTGCTGCAGCGGCCAAGATACAGGTGCACGTACTCATCACTGCCGCCGGGCGAAGGGAAATAGCGGGTAATCGGCCACAGGGCGCTGATGGACAGCCCAGCCTCCTCTTCGGCTTCGCGGTGGGCCACTTCTTCCGGCTCCTCGGATGCCTTGTCGATCAGCCCGGCGACCATCTCGATCAGCCAAGGGTTATCGACTTTGCCCAGGGCACCGACACGGAACTGCTCGATCAGCACCACCTCATCGCGCAACGGGTCATAAGGCAGCACACAGACCGCATCGTGACGCACGAACAGCTCACGGCTGATCTCTCGGCTCATGCCGCCTGCGAACAGTTCATGGCGCAGGTGCACCTTGTCGAGCTTGTAGAAGCCCTTGAAGCAGTTGGCCCGCTCGACGATCTCGACCGCCCTGGGCACCGAATTCAACGTGTCTGACATGGAAATCCTCATCACCTCATTACCGCATCGCGCCATCCTACTCTGCACGGTTGCCCGTTTCACCCCTTTCCGGCAACCGTTCGCGCACTCGGGACAGTCCGTCTTCACTCTGTTAGCTTAGTGGCGAACTGAAGGCCGCGCAGACGGTCAAAGGCCGACTTTTCCCTGTTCTGCAAGGATCACCATGACACTTGTCAAACTGACTTCCGTGGCCGTGATGGCACTCGCTCTGGGTGCCTGCCAGAGCCTGTTCGCACCCAATTACCGGACCCCGCTCGAGGTCAAGCGTGATGCCTGGGAGCACATCAAGCCAGGCTGCAGCGCAAGCGACTGCCCGCTGGTGAACATCGACACCGTCCACTTTCCGGCCCAGCCCAAGCTCGATGCCATCGTCGAAAAACGCCTGCTGCAGCTGACCGAAGACAATCAGCATGGCACCGCGCCAAGCACCCTGCAGGCTTACGAGCAGCAGTACCTGGCCAGTGCCGACAAACGCAACAGCAGCTACCTGCAAGCCAAGGTACGCGAGCAGCATGACGGGCTGGTGATCATCGAGCTGTCCAGCTACCTCGACAGCGGCGGTGCCCACGGCATGCCGGGGCGCGGCTTCATCAACTATTCACGCAAGCTGGACAAGGTGCTGACCCTGCAGGACATGCTGGTGCCAGGCCAGGAGGAAGCCTTCTGGAAGACCGTGGAGGAATCGCACCGGGCCTGGTTGATCAGCGTGGGCATGGACAAGGACGCCGAGTTCGTCAAGACCTGGCCCTTCAAGCGGTCGCCGCACATCGCCCTGACGTACGGCGCGCTGGTGGTGAAGTACGAGGTCTACGCCATTGCGCCCTACTCCATGGGCCACGTGGAATTGAAGATCCCTTACCCGCGCCTGAACGGCGTGCTCAAGCCTGAGCTGTTTCCCGGCCGCGGCTGAAGCTCAGCAGGCCATGCAGCCCGCCTGCCAGCAGCAGTGCTGGCAGGGTAGCCCCCAGCTCCGGCGCCTTGGCGGCGATCAGGTGATAGGCCGCCACACCCACCACCCAGGCCAGCAGCGCCTGCCAATGCAAGCCATTGACCTGCGCCGGCAGGCGACGGCGGCGAATCACGTAGTGATCCATCAGCACCACGCCGAACAGCGGTGCGAACACCGAACCGATCAGCAGCAGGAAGTTCTCGTACTGGGCCAGTGGCGCCAGCATTGCGATCAAGGTGCATAGCACACCAATGGCCAAGGCCAGGTGCTCGACCTTCAGGGGCAACAGCACGCCCGTAGAAACGGCAGCCGAGTGAATATCGGCGAAGGCCTTTTCCGACTCGTCCAGCAGGATCAGCAGCAGCGGGATGCCCATCCCGGCGCCCGCTAGGGCCAGTAGCAGCGCATTGACCTCGCCGCTGGCGGCAAAGGCCAAGGTGTAGGCTACGCCCAGGCTCATCAGCCAGGTGTTGCCGATGAAGTAGCCGACAACGGTGCCGCCGAACACAGATTTGCCGTTACGGGCGAAACGCGAGTAGTCGGCGATCAGCGGCAACCACGACAACGGCATGGCGATGGCGATGTCGAAGCCCACCGCCAGCGACATCGAACCATCACCGGCACGGTTCCACAGCGCCGCCAGGTCAGCCTTGGCGAACAGGTTCCAGGTCAGCCACAGGCACGCGCCCAGCAGCAGCCAGATACCCCAGGCACGCAGCACCTTGCGCACGAACGCCAATGGGCCGCTGACCGCCAGCAGGGTGGCCAGGCCGCCGAAGCACAGCGTCCACAGCATCGGGCTGTTCCAGGCGCTGGCCTCGCCGAACGCTCGCGCGCCCAGCAGGCTGGCGGCGTCGCGCATGACGATGAGCTCGAATGCGCCCCAGCCCACCAGTTGCAGGAGGTTTAGCAGTGCTGGCAGGCGCGCGCCATGGCTACCCAGGCTCAGCTTCAGGGTGCCCATGGCCGACAGCCCTGTGTCACTGCCGATGACCCCGGCAGCACCGAGCAGCAGCACACCGACACCGGTGCCAAGGGCAATGGCCAGGACCGCGCCGGCCAGGCCAAGGCCAGGGGCAAGCATGGCGCCGACCTGCAGGACCATCAGGCCGATGCCGAGGGAGAACCACAGCGAGAACAGGTCGCGGGCGCCGAAGATGCGCTGGTGGGTGGGGACCGGGTGGTCGGGGGAGAATTGGCTGGGTGATGTCATTGTTATGTTCGCAGGAAGAATGTTGAGTTGCATGCAGCACCCTGTGGGAGCGGGCTCGCCCGCGAACACCGGCAAAGCCGGTGCCATGCACCGCGGTGCTTGCTTCGCGGGCACGCCCGCTCCCACAGGGTAAGGTGCCGCGTCTTAGACCTTGTGGTACAGCTGGCTGCCTTCCTGGCGGAACCGTTCGGCCTGCTCACGCATGCCTTGCTCGACCGTTAGATCCACGGCCTCGATCTTGGCCGCGTATTCACGTACTTCCTGGGTGATCTTCATCGAGCAGAACTTCGGCCCGCACATCGAGCAGAAGTGTGCGACCTTGGCCGATTCCTTCGGCAGGGTTTCGTCGTGGAAGGCTCGCGCGGTATCCGGGTCCAGGCCCAGGTTGAACTGGTCTTCCCAGCGGAATTCGAAACGCGCCTTGGACAAGGCGTTGTCACGAATCTGCGCGCCTGGATGGCCCTTGGCAAGGTCGGCCGCATGGGCGGCGATCTTGTAGGTGATGATGCCGGTCTTGACGTCATCCTTGTTCGGCAGCCCCAGGTGCTCCTTGGGCGTGACATAGCAGAGCATGGCGCAACCGAACCAGCCGATCATTGCCGCACCAATACCGGAAGTGATGTGGTCGTAACCTGGGGCGATGTCGGTGGTCAGCGGGCCGAGGGTGTAGAACGGCGCCTCGTCGCAGCACTCCAGCTGCTTGTCCATGTTCTCCTTGATCAATTGCATCGGCACGTGGCCAGGGCCTTCGATCATGCACTGCACATCGTGCTTCCAGGCGATCTTGGTCAGCTCGCCGAGGGTTTCCAGCTCACCGAACTGGGCGGCGTCGTTGGCGTCGGCGATCGAGCCAGGGCGCAGGCCGTCGCCTAGCGAGAAGCTGACGTCGTAAGCCTTCATGATTTCGCAAATCTCATCGAAGTGCGTGTACAGGAAGTTCTCTTTGTGATGCGCCAGGCACCACTTGGCCATGATCGAGCCGCCACGGCTGACGATCCCGGTGACCCGCTTGGCAGTCAGCGGCACATAGCGCAGCAGCACACCGGCGTGGATGGTGAAGTAGTCCACGCCCTGCTCGGCCTGTTCGATCAGGGTGTCGCGGAACAGCTCCCAGGTCAGGTCCTCGGCGACGCCGTTGACCTTTTCCAGGGCCTGGTAGATCGGCACGGTACCGATCGGCACCGGCGAGTTGCGGATGATCCACTCGCGGGTTTCGTGGATATGCTTGCCAGTGGACAGGTCCATGACAGTGTCCGAGCCCCAACGGATACCCCAGGTCAGCTTGGCCACCTCTTCCTCGATCGAGGAACCCAAGGCACTGTTGCCGATGTTGCCGTTGATCTTCACCAGGAAGTTGCGGCCAATGATCATTGGCTCCAGTTCCGGATGGTTGATGTTGGCCGGGATGATCGCGCGGCCACGGGCGATTTCCTGGCGAACGAACTCCGGGGTGATTTCTTTCGGAATGTTGGCACCGAAGCTGTGGCCGGCATGCTGCTCGTTGAGCAGGCCGGCAGCGCGGGCTTCTTGCAGCTTCATGTTCTCGCGGATGGCCACGTATTCCATCTCGGCGGTGATGATGCCCTGGCGGGCGTAATGCATCTGCGAGACGTTGGCGCCAGCCTTGGCCCGGCGCGGGTTGCGCACATGGGCGAAGCGCAGCTTGGCCAGTTCCGCATCGTTCAGGCGCTGCTGGCCGAAGTTGGAGCTCAGCCCGCCCAGGCGCTCGGTGTCACCGCGTGCCTCGATCCAGGCCGAACGCACATCGGCCAGGCCCTTGCGTACGTCGATGATGACGTTGGGGTCGGTGTACGGGCCAGAGGTGTCGTAGACCAGAACTGACGCATTGCTTTCGCCACCGAAGTCGGTGGGCGTGTCGTCCAGGCTGATTTCGCGCATGGGTACGCGGATGTCCGGGCGCGAGCCTTCGACATAGACCTTGCGCGAACGCGGGAACAGCTGCACGGACTGCTGATCGACTTGTGCCGATTCGCTGAGGTTGATCGTTTTTTCTTGTTTGGTCATCACAGGCTCTCCAGACGGCTTCCTAGCAGGGGAATGTCGGGGTGAACCTGAAAGACGTGGACGCACCCGTTGACGGGTGCAGTGCCGGATGGGGGTGCCTGAAGCTGCATGCAGCTGCGACATTCCCGGACCTGGCACAAGAGGCTCCCCGGGAAGGCGAGCAATCTTGTTCCCTACGCAGGCGCTAACCTGATCAGGTTCAACGGGATCCGCACCTCTGCGATCTCAGCCTTTGCTTCAAGGCACCCCGACAAGAACATGCGCAGTCTAGACTGGAGTGGTCGGCAAAGCCAAGCGGGTAAAACGCAGGGGAGATGAAAGGCGCAACCTATGATTGTTGGCGGATGCGCATGGCACTACACTGGCCCGTCGCTCGATACTCAACAGTTCAGTAATTAAATTTCGTACAAGGATTGCCTCTATGCTGCGCAAACTTTCACTGGCGATAGCCGTGTCTTGTGCGTCCAACGGAATGGTCTGGGCAGCGGACATGCCCACGACGGTAAGGACCGATCTGGTCAGTGTTTACCAGGAAGCGGTTGATAACAACGCCGATCTTGCTGCTGCCCGTGCCGATTATGGCGCCCAGAAAGAAGTGGTGCCGCAGGCGCGTGCCGGCCTGCTGCCAAACCTCTCGGCCGGCGCCGAGATGATGAATGCCCGCACCAAGATCGACCAGCCGTCCGCCACCACCAACCGCAGTGGCAACACCTGGAGCGCGACCCTGGCGCAACCGATCTTCCGCGCGGACCGCTGGTTCCAGCTGCAGGCTGCCGAAGCGGTCAACGAGCAGGCGGCGCTGCAACTGTCGGCTACCGAGCAGAACCTGATCCTGCAGACTGCGCAGGATTACTTCTCCGTGCTGCGCGCCCAGGACAACCTGGCAGCGACCAAAGCTGAAGAAGCCGCCTTCAAGCGCCAGCTGGACCAGTCCAACGAACGGTTCGACGTCGGCCTGTCGGACAAGACCGACGTGCTGCAATCCCAGGCCAGCTACGACACCGCCCGGGCCAACAGGATCATCGCCGAACGCCAGGTGCAGGATGCCTTCGAGGCCCTGGTCACCCTGACCAACCGCGAATACACCGCAATCCAGGGTGTGGTCCACACGCTACCGGTGAAGGTGCCGACGCCCAACGACGCAAAGGCCTGGGTGGAAACCGCCGGCCGCCAGAACCTCAACCTGCTGGCCACCAACCACGCGGTTGCCGCCGCCGAAGAAACCCTGCGCCAGCGCAAGGCCGGCCATGCGCCGACCCTCGATGCGGTGGCCAAGTACGAAAAAGGCGACAACGACAGCCTGGGCTTCACCAACCCGTCGCCGTTCGGCCAGCGCTACAGCGGGGATGTCGAGCAGACCAGCATCGGCCTGCAGCTGAACATTCCGATCTACAGCGGCGGCTTGACCAGTTCGCAGGTACGCGAGGCCTACCAGCGCCTCAGCCAAAGCGAACAGCAACGGGAAAGCCTGCGCCGCCAGGTGGTGGAGAACACCCGTAACCTGCACCGCGCGGTGAACACCGATGTGGAGCAGGTGCAGGCGCGCAAGCAGTCGATCATCTCCAACCAGAGCGCCCTGGAAGCCACCGAAATCGGCTACCAGGTCGGCACCCGTAACATCGTCGACGTGCTCGACGCCCAGCGCCAGCTGTACACCTCGGTACGCGACTACAACAACAGCCGCTATGACTACATCCTCGACAACCTGAGCCTGAAACAGGCGGCTGGGACCTTGAGCCCGCAGGACCTGCAGGACCTCAAGCAGTACCTGAAACCGGACTACAACCCGGACAAGGACTTCCTGCCACCGGATTTGGCGGCCGCTGCTGCGAAGAACTTCGAGCGCAAACCTTGAGACCGGTGTTGGCTGCTTCGCGGGTTTACCCGCGAAGAAGCCAGCACAGAAATCAGCTGAGCAGCTTGCCCAGCCCATCCAGCAAGCGCTGCAAGGCGCCCTGGTTGGCCCGCATCACCGCCCTGCCCGCCTCACCCATGCGTTGCGCATCCTGCGGCAATTCGATCAACCGCCGCACCGCCCCGGCCAGCCCTTCGACATCATCGACCTGCTGCAACGCCCCTGCCTCGCGCAACATCGCGCTGATTTCAAGGAAGTTGAAAACATGCGGCCCCATGAGCACCGGCAGGGCCAGTGCTGCAGGCTCCAGCGGATTATGGCCGCCCGTTGCCACCAGGCTGCCACCGACGAAGGCGATGTCGGCCAGGGCATAGAGGAACAACAACTCGCCCATGGTGTCGCCAAGCAACACCTGCGTGCGGCCATCCACCAGTGTGCCGGCAGAGCGGCGCACCGTGGCAAACTGCCCGGCGCACAAGGCATGCACGGCCTCGAACCGCTCAGGATGACGCGGCACCAGAATCAGCAGCGCATCACCATGCACCTGCAACAACTCCCGGTGCGCCTGCAGGATCAAGGCATCCTCACCCTCATGGGTGCTGGCAGCGATCCATACCGGACGCTGGTCGGCGCCCCACTGCTCGCGCAGTGCCGTGGCACGGGGCTGCAAGTGCTCATCGATCTTCAGGTCGAACTTGATCGAGCCGGTTACCTGCACGCACTCAGGGCGGGCTCCCAGCTCGCGGAAGCGTTGGGCCTCGGTTTCGGTCTGCACGGCGATCAGGCTCATCTCACTCAGCATCGGCCGGGTCAGCCTGGCAAAGCGTCCATAGCCACGGGCCGAGCGCTCGGACAGCCGGGCATTGGCCAAGGCCACCGGAATGCCGCGCCTGGCGCACTGATGGATGTGGTTGGGCCACAGTTCGGTTTCCATGATGATGCCCAGCCGCGGGCGCACATGGTCAAGAAAGCGCCCGGCCGCCCATGGCAGGTCATAAGGCAGGTAACAATGCTGGACGCGTGGCTCATCGGCGAACATCGCGCGAATGCGCTCGGAGCCGGTCGGGGTCATGCAGGTGAGCGTGATCGGCAGGCCCGGGTAGGCCTTGAGCAGCGCACGCACCATCGGTGCCGCGGCAATGCTTTCGCCGACCGACACCGCATGCACCCAGATCCCTCCCGGACGCATGGCCGGCAGGTTATAGGCAAAGCGCTCGCCGATGCGCTGGCCGTAGGCCGGTGCCTTGCGAGCACGCAGGTACAGGCGCAGCGCAACCAGCGGCAGGCCCAGATGAAACAGCAAGGTATAGAGTGTTCTGTTCATGGCCGCGGAGTTTACCCGATCGCACGCAGGTGCACTGCAAAGCGCTCGGCCAGCCATTGCGCAGCCGGGCCCAGCGGTTCATCGCGGCGCCAGGCCAGTTCGGCCACCAGTGCAGGCGGGCGCCATTCGCTGTCGAGCTCGACCATGTGCGCCTGGTAGGTCGGGTATTGCACCACATGCCGCGGCAGCCAGGCCCAGCCCAGGCCACGCATCAGCAGCTCGGCCATGGCGTAGAAGCTGTCGGCGCGCCAGACCTGCGGGCTGATCGCTTCGCCGCCGGGGTAGCCGCTTTGCTGCGGAGTGATCAGCAGTTGCCGGTGACGGGCCAGTTGCTGGCGGGTGACCTGGCCTTCGCGGGCAAGTGGATGACCTGCCGCGCACACGGTGACCATTTCCACGCTGCCCAACGCGCGACGCTCCAGTGAGGGCGGGATGCTCTCGTGGTGGAAGAACAGCCCAAGGTCCGCACGGCGCTCAGCCAGCTTGCGCGCCACGTCACCCTGGGCGCCACTGGCCAGCTGCACTTCCAGATAAGGGTAACGGCTGGCCAGCTCGTCAAGGCTGTCAATCACCGGCTGATAGGGCATTGCCTCGTCCTGGGCAACCCGCAACAGGGCTTCCTGCCCCCGCATCAGGGCCAGGGCACGACCATCCAGGCGTTCGCACTGGCGTAAAAGTTCGCGGGCATCCTCAAGCAAGGCGGTGCCATTTTCGGTCAGTTTCGGCTGGCGCCCGCTGCTGCGCTCGAACAACGTGACACCCAGGTCGGTCTCCAACAGGGCGATGGCATTGCTGATGGCCGACTGGGCCTTGCGCTGTTCGCGGGCCACCGCGGAAAACGAACGCAATTCGGCGACACGCAGAAAGGTCCGTAATTGCTCCAGATTCCATTGCTCAGCCATCAACCTATCTCTCAAATGGATGGGTAATGACTTTACCGCATCCGGGTAGCCTCTAGAATGCCCAGCCAGTAACCGGAGGATCCTGCCATGAACGCTTATACCTATCTCGCCATCGCCATTTGCGCCGAAGTCATCGCCACCGCCTCCATGAAGGCCGTGAAGGGTCTGAGCACGCCGTTGCCGTTGCTGTTGATGGTGGTTGGCTACGGGATCGCGTTCTGGATGCTGACCTTGGTGGTGCGCAGCATCCCAGTGGGCATCGCCTACGCGATCTGGTCGGGCCTTGGCATCGTGCTGATCAGCGTGGCGGCACTGGTGGTCTATGGGCAGAAGCTGGATGTACCGGCCATGTTGGGCATGGCGATGATCGTGGGTGGGGTGGTTGTGATTCAGCTGTTTTCCAAAACTGCCGGGCACTGAGGCAGCCTGTATACTTGCCAGCTGTCCCAGTCTTCGAGGTACCGCCATGCCAACCGCCATTAACACTGACGTACTGATCGTCGGCGCCGGGGTCGCAGGCCTCTGGCTCAATGCCCGCCTGCGTCGCCTGGGTTACTCGACAGTGTTGGTGGAGCGCGCCAGCCTCGGTGGTGAGCAGACCATCAAGTCCCAGGGCATCATCCATGGTGGCACCAAATACGCCCTGCATGGCGCCCTGACCGGTGCCTCGGAAGCTATTGCCGACATGCCGCGACGCTGGCGCGAAGCGATCAACGGCAGCGGCGAACTGGACCTGACCGGCACCCGCCTGCTTTCCGACGCGCATTATCTCTGGTCGCCCGGCACCCTGGCCGGCAACCTGACCAGCTTCTTTGCCAGCAAGGCGGTGCGCGGCCGGGTCGATCAGGTAAAGGGCGAGCAATTGCCGCCGGCCCTGCAGGATCGTGGCTTCAAGGGCAAGGTCTACCGCCTGGCAGAGCTGGTGATCGACGTGCCGAGCCTGCTTGCGAACCTGGCCGAGCTGGCCGGCGACAGCCTGCTCGCGGGCGAACGGATCGAACCGCTGCGCGAGGGGGAACAGCTGGCTGGCCTGCGCATCGACGGCCGCGAAATCCGCGCCCAGCGCATCGTCCTCAGCGCCGGCGCTGGCACCGAACAGCTGCTGCATGCCCTGGGCCTGGAGCAACCCGCCATGCAGACCCGGCCGTTGCACATGGTCCTGGCCAAAGGGCCGAACCTCAAGCCGCTTTATGCACACTGCCTGGGCGGTGGGCCGAAGCCGCGTGTAACCGTCACCACCCACCCGGCCGCCGACGGCCAGTGGGTCTGGTACCTGGGCGGCGATCTTGCCGAAGCCGACGGCGTAGCCCGCGAGCCTGCCGCGCAGATTGCCGCCGCGCAGAAGGAAATCGCCAGCCTGCTGCCATGGGTCGATCAAAGCCAGGTGCGCTGGGCGACCCTGCGCGTCGATCGCGCCGAGCCTGCGCAATCCGGCCTGGTGCGCCCCGACAACGCCTTCCTCGCCGAACAGCAGCGCCTGCTGGTGGGCTGGCCGACCAAACTGGCACTGGCACCGGACTTCAGTGACCGCGTACTGGCCAGCCTCGAACGCGATGGCGTGCGCCCGACAGCGCAGGCCGACCTTTCCGGCCTGCCGCGCCCGGCGCTGGGTGTACCGGCCTGGGAGCAACTGCTGCCATGACCTTGCCTACCTTGCATGGCTTGCACCGCCCATTGGGCAGCACCGGTTTCAAGGTTTCGCCACTGGGCCTGGGCACGGTCAAGCTGGGCCGCGACCAGGGCGTCAAATACCCCAATGGCTTCACCATCCCCGGCGATGACGAAGCCAGGCTGTTGCTGGCCCAGGCTCGCGAGTTGGGTATCAACCTGATCGACACCGCCCCAGCCTATGGCCGCAGTGAAGAGCGCCTGGGGCCGCTGCTGCGCGGCCAGCGCGATGAATGGGTAATTGTCAGCAAGGTGGGTGAGGAATTCGAAGACGGCCAGTCCAGCTTCGACTTCAGCGCCGCCCACACCCGCCGCTCGGTGGAGCGCAGCCTGCGCCGCCTGGAAACCGACCACATCGAACTTGTGCTGGTGCACTCCGATGGCAATGACCTGGCAATCCTCGAGCAGCAGGAGGTCTACCAGACCCTGGCCGCGCTCAAGCAGGAAGGCAAGATTCTCGGCTATGGCCTTTCCGGCAAGACGGTCGCCGGTGGCTTGAAGGCGCTGGAGCAAGGCGATTGCGCCATGGTCACCTACAACCTCAACGAGCAGGCAGAACGCCCGGTGCTGGACTACGCTGCCGAACACGGCAAAGCCATTCTGGTGAAGAAGGCACTGGCCAGCGGGCACATCTGCCTTGCCCCGGGTGTCGATCCGGTGCAAGCCAGCTTCGAGCTACTGTTCGCCCACCCGGGCGTGAGCAGTGCTATCGTCGGCACCATCAATCCGTTGCACCTGGCCCACAATGTGGCCACTGTCGCCCGCATCCTGGGCCAGCATTGAGTTGCCCCAGGCCCAAGGGCCTGGAGACTGACCCGACGCAAGGAGGAGCCTCGTGGCGCGAACGCTGATCCGCAAGAACCCGAGCAACTTCAAGACACTGCCGCTGCATGTCGAGGCTACGCCCGAAGGGCTGATCTACCAGAGCATCGGCATGCCACTGAACTTTGCCCAGACCCAGCAGCGGCGCAAGGCCATCCAGCTGCCCGACGCACAGCGCTTCGTGGTCGAACTGGCCAACCTGGGCGTGTCGGTGCGACTGACCCTGCATTGGCAGAACCGCGATTACTGGGTGCTGGTGCGCCAGCGCCGGCAAGACCGTGGCGATGTAGTGCTGAAGCTGATTTCCGGCTATGTGCCGGCGCAGGAGCTGAACCTGCCGTTGCACACGGCCGTGCAGGAAGTGGCCGAGGAATGCCTGCTGGAAACCCCGGAAGGCTGGCTGGGCGGGCGCTTCAACGACACCTGGCTGCCGGTGCCCTACGCTGCCGCCCTGCACTACCGCGAAGCCCCGCACTTCGTGCTGGCCCCTGAGTCCGGTGCGGCCCGCCCGGTACATTGCGGCAAGCTGATGCTGCTGGAACGGCCACGGGCCTATGTACACTTGCCCACCGCCTCGCTGCAACTGATCTACGACATGCGCCTGCAGGTACCCCGGGAGGCCAAGAAGCTCAGCCTGTTCCACGTTGATGAGCGGCTTGAGGGCGACCAGCTGGTGGCGCGGCTCAACCGCAAACGGCCGGACCTGTACCTGATGCCGTTGAAAGACGGCCAACCGCTGGCTGAGCTGTATACCCTGAAGAAGGACGAGCTGGTGCCGGCGAGCACGCGCGGGCTGTACCTGGCCGAGAGCTTTGCCCGGCAGGAAGGCTGGGTGGTGACGGACGAGCGGGTGCGCTGGAAGGAGTGGCTGAAGCAGCAGGGGTTGGTGGAGAGCAAGCCGGTGCGGGCGTCGCACCTGCAGCGGTTTGGCGACAAGGCGCGAGCGCTGCTGGAGCGGGCGCGTACCTCCCTGAACAAATGATTGGGGCCGCTATGCGGCCCCAATTATTAGTTCTTGCGAATTTTCTCGACAATCGCCGTGGTCGAGCTGTTCTCGACCAGCCCCAGCACCTTCACGGTGCCGCCATAGCCCTTGACGATATCGGCACCCACCACCTGGTCGATACCATAATCGCCACCCTTGACCAGCACATCCGGCCTAACCTGGCTCAGCAGGTTTTCCGGCGTGCCTTCGGGGAAGCTGATCACCCAGTCCACCGCCCCCAGCCCGGCCAGCACGGCCATGCGCCGATCAACGCTGTTGATCGGACGGCCCGGGCCCTTCAGGCGGCTGACCGACGCATCGTCGTTGACGGCGACGATCAGGCGATCACCTTGCGCACGCGCCTGCTCGAGGTAGGTGACATGCCCGGCGTGCAGAATGTCGAAGCAGCCGTTGGTGAAGACGATCTTTTCTTTGTGCGCCCGCGCATCGTCGATAGCCAGCAGCAGTTGCTCCAGGCCCAGCACGCCTCGCTCGGAGCCTTCCTCGCGCTGGATCGCCCGGCGCAGTTCCGGGGCACTGATTGCGGCGGTACCCAGCTTGCCGACCACGATGCCTGCAGCCAGGTTGGCCAGGGCCACCGCGTGGGGCAGGTCTTCACCTGCGGCAATGGCAGCCGCCAGGGTCGAGATGACGGTATCGCCGGCACCGGTCACATCAAACACTTCGCGAGCGCGGGCTGGCAGGTGCAGCGCCGGCTGACCGGTGCGCAGCAGGGTCATGCCGTGCTCGCCACGGGTCACCAGCAGCGCACCAAGGTCCAGGTCCTGCAGCAATTGCAGGCCTTTGGCGACCAGTTCGGCCTCATCGGCGCAGCGGCCGACAATGGTCTCGAATTCGCTGAGGTTCGGGGTGATCAGGCTGGCGCCTCGGTAGATTGAAAAATCCTTGCCCTTGGGGTCGGCCAGCACGGGAATGCCTTTGGCACGTGCAGCCTGGATCAGGCTCTGGTGGTTCTTCAGCGCCCCCTTGCCGTAGTCGGACAGGACCAGGACCTTGACGCCTTCGAGCAACGTGTCGACTTCCGCCCCAAGCGACAGTGGGTCGGTGGCGAACGGCTCTTCGAAATCGATGCGCAGCAGTTGCTGGTGACGGCTCATGACCCGCAGCTTGACGATGGTCGGCTGGTGCGCGATGCGCTGGAACACCGAACGCACGCCAGCGGCCTGCAGGCTGTTGGCCAGGCTGTCGGCGGCCTCATCCTGGCCGGTGACACCGATCAGCGAGGCAGGCGCACCGAGGGCGGCGATGTTCAAGGCAACGTTGGCCGCGCCGCCAGGGCGATCCTCGATCTGATCGACCTTGACCACCGGCACTGGCGCTTCAGGCGAGATACGCGAAGTACCGCCATGCCAGTAGCGGTCGAGCATGACATCGCCGACCACCAGTACCGGGGCTTGATCGAAACGCGGCATGGACAACTTCATGGGCAACCCATATGGAAATAATGAACAGGGGCAGGATATTAGCACAGGGTAGTGGACGGCTTTACGGCCAGATGCACCCTGGAAAATTCCCGTGACAATCGGGGCCGATACGGCCCCGATCAAGGCGGGTCAGGTGATATCGGCCTTGGCCGGTTCATCCAGGCCCATGGCATGCAGGCGGGCATAATGGCCATTGGCCGCGAGCAATTCGGCGTGGGTACCGCGCTCGACCAGGCGGCCCTGGTCCATTACCAGGATCTGATCGGCCTTCTCGATGGTTGACAGGCGATGCGCGATCACCAGCGTGGTCCGGCCTTCCATGACATGGTCCAGGGCGGCCTGGATATGCCGCTCGGACTCGGTATCCAGCGCCGACGTGGCTTCGTCGAGGATCAGCAGCGGGGCATTCTTCAACAGTGCCCGGGCAATCGCCAGGCGCTGACGCTGGCCACCGGAGAGCAGCACGCCGTTTTCACCGACTTCGGTGTCGAAACCTTTTGGCAGGCGCTCGACGAATTCCTTGGCATAGGCATCTGCGGCAGCCGCTTCGATATCGGCACGCGGGGCGCCAGCCAGGTCGCCATAGGCGATGTTGTTGGCCACGGTGTCGTTGAACAGGGTGACGTGCTGGGTCACCTGGGACACATGGCGACGCAGGTTGCGCAGGCGATAGTTCTCGATCTCCACGCCATCGAGCAGGATCTGCCCTTGGTCATGGTGGTAGAAACGCGGTATCAGCGCCGCCAGGGTCGACTTGCCGCTACCCGAACGCCCGACCAGCGCGATCATCTGCCCAGGCTCGGCGATGAAGCTGATGTCGCTCAACACCTCGCGCTCGGTGCCAGGATAGGTGAAGCTCAGGTTACGCACTTCAAGCCGGCCCTCCACACGATCCTTCTCGACGGTGCCAGTGTCGATCTCCGGCTGTTCGTCCAGCTGCTCGAAGATGCTCTCTGCACCCGCCAGGCCCTTCTGGATGGTCGAGCTGACTTCCGACAGCTGGCGAATGGGCTTGGGCAGCAGGCCTGCCGCGGTGATGTAGGCCACCAGGTCACCGGCAGTGGACTCACCGCGCAGGAACAGCACAAGAAACATCAATGCTGCCATGGCGGTGTAGATCACCAGCTGCAGCAGCGGCGTGTACAGCGAGCCGGTCTTGGTCATGTGCAGCTGCTTGTCGGTGTTGCTCTGGCTGGCATTACCGAAGCGCTGCCGCTCGTAGGCTTCGCCGCCGAAGCTGCGCACCACGCGGTAACCCTGGATGGTTTCGGACGCGACATGCGTCACGTCGCCCATGGCAGACTGGATTTTCTTGCTCTGCTTGCGGAATTTCTTGCTGGCAACGCTGACCATCACCGCGATCACCGGCAGGATGGCGACCATCACCAGGGTCAGGTGCCAGTTCATCCACAGCAGATAGCCAAACAGGAATACCACCGTCAGGCCTTCACGGATAACCACCTTGATCGCATCGGTGGCAGCCCCGGTGACCATGGTCACGTTGAAGGTGATCCGCGAAATCAGGTGGCCCGAGTTGTGGTTGTCGAAGTATCGATTGGGCAGCACCAGCAGCTTGTTGAACAGTTCAACGCGCAGGTCGTGCACCAGGCACAGGGAAACCTTGGCCAGAAAATAGTTACCCAGGAACGAGCCCAGGCCTTGCCACGCCGCGATCAGGATGATCAGCAGCGGCACCGCCTGCAGCAACTGCAAGTCGCGCAGGTAAGGGACATTGGGGAACAGTACCGCTTCCGGGTTGCTCAGCCCGTCGACGAAATACTTGAGAATCCCGGCCAGCATGGGCTGGGTCGAAGCAAAGATCACAAAACCGACAATGCTCAGCAGGAAAATGCCGACATAGGGTTTCACGTAGCTCAGCAGCCGGAAGTAGATCTTCAGGCTGGAGCTGTGCTCCGCCGGTAGCGGTGTTTCGGCCATCATCAAGCTCGCTGTTCAGGTTGAACCGGAAATTTTACCACAGGCGTTATTTTCGGCACGTATCCATGGCAACCACATGACCAGAGCAACCGGCAGCCAGCTGACGAACCACTCGGCGCGCGGCGTGGCCGTCAGGCTGGCCGCATCGAACTGCATCGCCATGGTGGAAAAGACCCACAGACCAAGCAGGATCTTGCCGATCGCGCTATGCCGGGCTCGCACGATCTCACCCAGGGCGAATAGCCAGACTGCGGTCCACAGCACCATACCGGGCAGTCCCAACTCCAGGGCGACGTGAGTGAACATGTTATGGGAGTGATCGAATACAAGGCCCACAGCGCTCACACTGTATGCGGAGCCAAGGCCCAGGCCCCCCCATGGGTGTGCGCTGATCATGCCCAGCACCACCTCGAAGATCTGCGGCCGAAAAGACGTTCCGCGAGCGGTCAGCAGGTCGTACATGACACAAATGGCCAAACCGAGTGTGGCAATTGCCATCACTGCGATCACGCGACTGAGCCGGTCACGGCACCACAGCGGTGCCAGCAGCACGGTAAACAGCAAGGAGAGCACTGCACCGCGACTCTGACTGAGCACGACGAAGGCACCCAGACAGGCCAGTGCCAGCAACCAACCCACTTGGGCAAGCCGTTGCCGAGGCATCTGATACAACAGCAGCAACGCTCCGGCTGCCACCACATAGGCTCCGAGTATCGGGTGCGAAATGCCACCGATACCGGCCAGCCGCCCAGTCAAAGGCATGGCCTGCATGACATAGAAATGCACGATCGACAGCAACGCGGCGAGAGCCAGTAGAGCCCCCCCCAGCTGCAGCAACTGCCGGACACGCGCACTGCCGGCCTGCGCCAACACGGGAAACGCCAGCAGGAAGACGAGAATGTACAGCAAGCGCTTGGCCTCACGGCCAGCATCTTCGGCAGAGGTCCAGGCCAAGCTGATCAGCCCCCACACCATCAGCAAAACGATGCTGCCCCATAGTGCCGGCTGGCGTCGCCAGGCTTCGACCAGTACCCGCCGAGCCGGCCATGCCAGCAGCAGCATCGGTACCCAGAGGAATACGACCAGGCCTTGCTGATAAAGCTTGTTACTGGGCGCCAGGGCAATCGCCCCCAAGAACCACACCAGACCAAAACCCAACCAGGCCTGAACCCAGCTTTTTTCGTAGACCATAGGCCCCCTCGGTCAATCATCGACACCATGCATTGGTGCTTCAGCATTATTTTCGGCATTATTGCCGGTCAATCTGTTCGCCAGACGACAAGGCTCAACTCATGCAATGCTCCCGGCTCTCCCAGGTCGACTTCGATCAGCTGACACTTGGCGCCCAGATACTGGAGGCTGACAGTCATGGCGCCAAAGTCTACCTGCTTGGCGATGGTAATTTCCTTAAAGTGTTTCGCCGCAAGCGTCTGATTTCATCTGCGCTGCTGCGCCCCTACTCACAACGCTTCGTGGACAACGCCGCACGCCTTGCACAACTGGGCATCCCTACCCTCGAGGTCATCAGCCAGCACAAGCTCGACGTGCCGGGCAGAACAGCGGTGCTTTATCGCCCGTTGCCAGGGCGCACTTTGTTGCAAATGTCTCGCGACGCTGGCTTCAGCTGGGGCCATTACCTGCCCCGCCTGATCGAGCTGATTCGCCACCTGCACCGCAGCGGCATCTATTTCCGATCCCTGCATCTGGGCAATGTCGTCGTCACCCCTGACCAACGCCTCGGCCTGATCGATGTGGCAGACATGCGTTTCCTGCGTGCGCCGCTATCCGCCCGCATGATCCGCCGCAATGTGCAGCACATGGTGCGTTACATCGAGCGAGAGAAACTGGGTGACCGTTTCCCCCTTGCCGAATTCGAAGCCGCTTTGCTGGCGCGCTGACCTCAACCGCGCAGCAAGTGGTGCGAGCCATCGCAGAACGCCCGCCATGCCGCCTCTGGTGACAGCGTCTGCCGCTGCCGGGCGGCCACGGCCAACGCACGGGGCGCATCACAGCGCGCAATCTCGTGCGCCCAGGCTTCTACGTCGCCCACCGGCAGGTAGCAGCCCGACGCCTGCAGCTGCTCCCTGAACACCGGCAAGTCGCTGCAGACTACCGGCACGTCCGCTATGACCGCCTCTTGCACGACCAGGCCCAGGCCTTCGGCACGCGAAGGTACCAGGAGCCAGTCAAACGCGCGGTACAGCCGCTGCAAATCATCATGATGGCCGCAAAGATGCACGCTATCGGCGAGGCCCAGCCCATCAATCCGAGCCTGCAGGCTCGCCCGTAACGGGCCATCGCCAACAATTGCCAAGCGCATGCCTGGCTGGAACTGCGCGGCCTTGGCAAATGCTTCGACAAGCATCTCGAAACCCTTGCTGTCGACAAGGCGCCCCACGGCGCCGAGCACCACGCCACCGGTGTGCGGCAACGCCAGTGCCTTGCGCGCCTGCTCACGCATGAGCAGCGGGCGGGTGAAGGCTTGAGGGTCGAACGCCATGCGCAACGTCTGCACAGGCCGGCCAATGTCCTGCTCCAGAGACCGCGCGAGGGTTTGCGAGACCGCCGCGATGGTCAAGCGCTCGGCGGGCAGTCGGTTCAACACGCTGACATCACTGGCAGTCAGGCGGGTCATGCCATGGAACAGCACCTTGGCCCGAACTTCAGGGATCTTTTGCAGCACGGGCAACACCAGCCGTGCGACCCCGATGCCGTCGAGCAAAACCACGTTGGCTCCGGCCGCCTTCAACGCCATTAGCAAGCGCAGGCGCAGCCAGGGCCGCAACAGGCGCCACAGGTGCTTGCCCTTCAACGCACGCTGCGGCATGTGCCATACGCGCGTGTGACCGTGCCCATGGCACAGCTCACCGCCAAGCAGCAGCCAGTTGCTGATGCGGGCGTCAGCCCCCGCTTGCGACAGTACCTGTTGATGCACTTTATGGATGGACATGTACGGAGAACCGCCTGCCCACATCATGTTGACGATATTCATGGGGATAGCGCTGCTCTCCCGTGCAAGCCATATGCCTCCAGCCTAGGCTGGAATATTCAGATCAAAATCCCAGTTTCAGGCGCAAGCGCTGCCATGCAGACAGCGGCGGCCGAGGCCTGAGCGCCGGGAGCATATGCTCGACGATGCTTCGCCCGACAGCCGCAAAACTGAACCGGGACACCGCCAGTTCACGCCCGTTTCTGGCGATCTGCCGTGCCAGCTCGGGATCATCGCGCAGGATGCGCAGCTTCGCCTGCAGCGTCGGGATGTCACCATAAAAGACGACGTTGTGCATGTCCTGCAGGCCCAATGCGCGATTCTCTGCTTCGCCCTGGTCGTAGGCCAGCAGCACACAGCCGCAGGCCATGGCTTCGAAGTTCTTGATCATGTACTCGCCCATGCCCACATCGGCGCTGACGAAGTACTGGATACGGTTGAGCGTGTTGCAGTAATCCTCGCCGGACTTGGTGCGGGTCACCACCAGGTTCTCGACCTGCCCCAGTTCGTCCAGCAGCGCCTTGCGCCCGCTGTACGCAACACTGTTGGTGCTGCCGACGAATGCCAGTTCGATATCGCGCTCACGGCCCTGGTCGGCCAGTAGTTGTTCATCGTAGCCCTTGGGCACGAACACCGCGTCGAAGCCCTCCTGGCGCAGGCGCTCGCTGACCGTGTAGCCCGAGCTGATAACGCGCGCCCACGGCATCTTGCGGTAATGCGCGCTGAACTTGCCGGTGTACTTGCAAGGGATGTAGTTCTGGTAAGCGTCATGCTCGAGAATGACCAGGTTTGGCACCGTACGGATGAAGGCCGCCTGACGGATCTCTTGCTTGAAGCGCAGGAAGAAGACTATGCGGTCATAGCGCTCGGCCTGCACTTCACGCTTGAAGTAGCGGCGCAGGTTGCGCTGGTCTTCGCTGGTCAGCCAGCGCAGGTCGCATTCGCAGTTGGCCGCGACGCCGTCGTACAGGCGATCGAGGATCGCGCGCTGTTCCTTCTGTACCAGAAATAGGACTTTCATTGCTTTCCTTGGGCGCTCTGCGCCATCGCGGTCGGGTTTACAGCTCACGCCGCCAGAACAATTCATGCCGGCGCACAGCCTTGCGGAAGAACTCGTTCTCTCCATAAGGCGACGGCTGGCGCCCTGCCAGCCAGCGCTGCAGCACGCGACGCAGGCGGCGCTTGAACGGTGCAGGGGGCTGCAGGTCGTGCATCATGCCCAAGGCCATGGCCTTGTCGCGCTGGGTAGCGATATCCAGCAGCAGGGCACATGGGGCCCAGGCCTGCCCGGCAGTCAGTTGCGGCGGCAAGGCTACGCCATCGCCGCTGTCGCCCATTGGCCAGCGGTCGTTGTCATGCAGATGGTTGGCGTAACACAGCAGCGTCTGCGGCTGCCAGTCGAGGCCCTGCAGGGCCTCGATGACGGCCGCCTGGGCGCAGATATGGTCGGGGTGCGGGTCAAGTTGCGGATGCGGCATGACCAGCACTTCAGGCCTGGCCATCTCCAGCAGGGCCCGCAGGTCGGCAAGCAGGTTTTGCCAGGTTGGCGCACCATCGCGGTCGGCAGGCAGCGAGAACGGGTTGAACTGGCGGAACGGGCGGATATCGGCCATGTCCGCTTCGCGGGACGCAGCAGGCTGATCAGGCGCAGCTTGCATGGCCGGCAGTTGCAGGCAGAAATACCCCAACTGCACGCAACGTGACTCGGGTACGCCGGCCCAGCGCGGTACGGCGATGCTGTCCCAGGCGCGCAGGCGCCCCTTCAGGCGGGCAGCCTCCGTCTTGCCCAGGCCCATCTGCTGATAGTGCTCGGCTTCGATTTCACCTGCGGTCAGGGTCACTACCCAGGCTTCGTCCGCCTGGCTGTACAAGCCATAAGCCGCCAGCTCGGCATCATCGGCATGCGGCGCGATGACCATCACGCGGCGGCGCTGAAGCGCGACGCTGGGGGTTACCCACAGGCGGGGTTCACCCTGCAGCTGGCAATGGCGCCCGCGCAGACGCAGCGTGCCCGCCTGGAGGGGGGCCGCCAGCCCGGTAAGGTTGAGGAAACGCACCCCATCGACACCACGCTCGAAGGTTTGCCGATCCCTGCATTCGCTGCCGTCCAACTCGACCCGCGGATCGAGGAAGCGTCCCAGCCAACCACTTTTCACCCGCACTTCAAGCACCAGGGTTTCATCACCCTGCAACGCCGCGTCCACCTTGAGCAACCCGTCGCGCAGTACGACCGGCGCTTCCTGGCTCAGCTCGCCGAAGCGGTAGGCGTAATCCTCGCCGGGCGCATAGAACAGGTGGTCGGCGAACCAGGCCTCGTGCGCGGCCCAGAGCAATGGCAGCAGCAACAGCGGGAGCCACCACCAAGTGAAGACGCCCAGCGCCAGCAGCACGACCAGACTGGCCAGCAAGCCCAGGCGCTTGTTGCGCCGATGGCGCTTGAGCAACTGCTGCTTGCGGCTCACGACTGGTACACCGGCACAGGGTTGCACCACCGATCCTTGTACTCCCGGTCGGCGCGGCCGAACGAGAAGCGCAAGGGCTTGTTGCGCGCATTGGCGTCTTCCCAGGCCGCCTGGGTATTGAGGAAGCTCAGCACGCTACCCGGGCTGAACGCCTTGGTTTCGGGATCGACACCACCGTTGATGTATTCGACGCTGATCCACTCAGGCGCTTCAACGCGATACACCAGCTGGATGGCAATGGGTTTGTCGTCAAGCATCAGTACCGAGCCGATCAGCAGCTCGCGCAGGCGTTCCAGCACTTCGGCCATGCGCTCGGCACCGGTGGCCGGGAAGCCCCAGCGGCGCAGGAACAGGTCGCAGTACATGGCGGCGATCTGCTGCGCGGTGAAGTCGCTGATCGGTCGCACCACGCCGCCTGCCTCTTCCAGCAGGCGCAATTCGCGGCGCTGGTTGTAGCGGAACTTCTTCGACAGGTCTTCATGGGGGCGGGCCATGGCCAGCTGCTCTTTCTGCACCTTGAGGCCGCTGAAGCGGCCCTGGTTCAGTTCGGACAGGTAGCGTGCGCCATGGCGCAACGGCGCGCCGGCATCAGCCGCCGCCGGCAGGATGATCTCGGCATTGCCAAGGTCGAACAGGGCCTTCTTGCCGACACGCTTGAGCACGTCTTTGGACAACGCCAGGTGCCGCCCCCAGGTCGGGATGGCAGCTTTCAATTCGTCTGCCTGGTACCAACCCAGGTAACGCACCGGCACCTGCGCCAGATCCGCCAGCTGCTCGACCACCAACGGGTGCGTCGCGACGCTGCCACCGAATCGCGCCCACGCCTCGGCGTAGGCAGGTGCATCGATGGCCTGCCAACCGCGCTCGCGCAAGGCCCGGATATGATTGAGCATCACGCCTTCCCCGCCAGCGCACGAACCTGTGGCAATTGCCAGAACGCCTCGCGCACGGCCTGGTCGGAAAAACGCTCGTGCAAGCGCCGCAGCATGTGCGCGGCGCAGGCTGAACGTTGCTGTTCATCCAGCGCAGCCATGTGCTTGAGGCCCTGCGCCAGTTGCCCGGCGTCGGCCAGCGGGAACAGCACACCAACGCCTTCCACGACTTCGCGCGCACCACCGCAGGCCGTGGCCAGTACGGGCACGCCAGCGACCATGGCTTCGAGCAGGACCATACCGAACGGCTCATGGTCGGAGCTCAGCGCAAACACGTCGAAGGCCCGGAAATAGCGACGGGCATTCGGCACCTGACCGAGGAAGTCCACCTGGGCGGCAATCCCCAGTTCGGCAGCCTGTGCCTTGAGCTTGGCTTCCAGGCGGCCCTTGCCAAGAACAGCCAGGCGAGCACTGGCCGGCAGGCCCGGCAGCGCCTCGGCAAAGCCACGCAGCAAGGTCGCCTGATCCTTGTCCGGGTGCAGGCGACCGACATTGCCGACCACCCATGCCTGGGCATCCAGGCCCAATGCCTCGCGGGCCTCGGCACGGGGTAGCAGAGCGGCCTGCAGGGCGTCGATGTCGATACGGTTGTACAACGTCTGGATACGCTCGGCCGGCCACTGCGGCAAGCAGCGGCGCATGTCGTCCCGTACCGCATCCGACACACCCAGCAAGCTCAGGCGCTTGCTGAACAGGTTGGCGAACAGGCGCCGGCCCTTGCGCTCATAATCGCCAAACGCATGGTGCACGCCGATCACCGGCAAGCCGGTCGCCAGCAGCGCGACATAGATCGGCTTGAAACGGTGAGCGATGCAGAAGCTGAAATCGCGTTCGGCCGCGATACGCCGCAGGGCGCGTATTGCACCGAGCTTCAGACCACGCACGGCCTTGGAACTGAATTCGAGAAACAGCACCTCGTCCGACGCGCAGCCAGCCGCAACCTGCGGGTCGGCGGCGCCGGTGAGGAACACGGTGGTGACCTTGTAGCCGCTGCCCTGGAACAGGCTGGCGTACTGACGGGCGCAATCGAGGAACGGCCCGTCATAGCCATGGCAGAACTGCAGGACCCGCGCTTCAGAGCGGCTGGTCATAGGCGGCGGCGCCGTCCTTCACGACCAGGATGTCTTCCATGATCAGGTACTGCAGGTCCGAACCGAAGAACATGTTCAGCGCGTCGGTCGGCGAGCAGATCATCGGCTCGCCACGGCGGTTCAGCGAGGTGTTCAGCGACACGCCGTTGCCAGTCAGGTCTTCCAGCGCCTTCATCATGTCGTAGTAGCGCGGGTTGTACTCGCGCTTGAGCACCTGGGCACGCGAGGTGCCGTCCTCGTGCACCACTTCCGGCACACGGGTCTTCCACTCTTCAGCCACTTCGAAGGTGAAGGTCATGAACGGCGCCGGGTGGTCGACCTTGATCATTTGCGGGGCGACGGTGTCGAGCATCGACGGGCAGAAAGGTCTCCAGCGTTCGCGGAACTTGATCTGCTCGTTGATGCGGTCGGCCACGCCCGGCACGCTCGGGCAGCCGATGATCGAACGACCACCCAGGGCACGCGGGCCGAACTCCATGCGGCCCTGGAACCAGGCCACCGGGTTGCCCTCGACCATGATCTTGGCGATACGCTGCGGCATGTCGTCGAGCTTGCGCCATTTCGGCGCGTTCGGGTGACGGGCGCAGGCAGCGATCACGTCTTCGTTGGAATAGGAAGGGCCGAGGTAGACGTGTTCCATCTTCTCGACCGGCACGCCACGGGCGTGGGAAACGTAGGCAGCCGCACCGACGGCGGTACCGGCGTCACCGGAAGCCGGCTGGACGAACAGCTCCTTGACGTCAGGACGGGCAATGATCTTCTGGTTGAGCTTGACGTTCAGCGCGCAGCCGCCGGCGAAGGCCAGCTTGCCGGTTTCACGCAGGGTGTCGCCCAGGTAGTGGTCGATCATCTGCAGGGCGATCTTTTCGAACAACGCCTGCATGCTGGCCGCATAATGGATGTACGGCTCGTCGGCGATGTCGCCTTCGCGCTTGGGGCCAAGCCATTCGATCAGCTTCGGCGAGAAGTAGAAGCCCTTGCCCTTCTCTTTATAGCGACGCAGGCCGATGACGTTGGCGTACTCGGTATTGATCACCAGTTCGCCGTTCTCGAAGCTGGCCAGGCGGGAGAAATCGTACTTGCTGGCGTCGCCGTACGGCGCCATGCCCATGACCTTGAATTCACCGTCGAGCATCTCGAAGCCGAGGAATTCAGTGATCGCGCCATACAGGCCACCCAGCGAGTCCGGATCGAAGAACTCCTTGATCTTGTGAATCTTGCCGTTTTCGCCGTAGCCGAAGAAGGTGGTGGCGTACTCACCCTTGCCGTCGATGCCGAGGATCGCGGTCTTTTCCTTGAAGCCCGAGCAATGGTAGGCACTGGAGGCGTGAGCCAGGTGGTGTTCGACCGGCTCGATCTTGACCTTTTTCGGGTCGAAGCCCAGCTGCTCCAGGCACCAGACGATCTTCTTGCGGTAGCGCTTGTAGCGGCGGTTGCCCATCAGGATGGCGTCGAGGGCACGGTCCGGGGCGTACCAGTAGCGCTTGGCGTAGTGCCAGCGGGCCTTGCCGAACAGGCTGATCGGGGCGAACGGAATGGCCACCACGTCAACGTCGGACGGTTTGATGCCGGCTTGTTCCAGGCAGAATTTCGCCGACTCGTAGGGCATGCGGTTCTTCGCATGCTTGTCACGCACGAAGCGCTCTTCTTCGGCGGCGGCAATCAGCTTGCCGTCAATGTACAGGGCCGCGGAAGGGTCATGGCTAAGGGCGCCGGACAGGCCAAGAATCGTCAATGCCAAGGGATTAGCCTCTTCATTCGGTAGAGATGCGCCAGCGGCCTCATGGGCGGGTGGCGGCTAAAGGGCGAGATTATAACGCAGCGCCGTTTATTCGGCGATCAGCCAGTCCATGCGGAAGCTGCCTGCCGTCTGCGCCAGCTCCTTGGCCAGCCATGGCAGCAATTCGCGCAGTTCCTCTTCCAGCCCCCAAGGCGGGTTGGCGATCGCCAGGCCCGAACCGTTGAGGCCCTGCGGACTGTCCTGATGATGCACATACAGTTCGACCCGCAGCAGCTTCGGCGCGCCGGTGCTGGTCAGGTCCTGGTAGAAGCGGGTCAGGGAGCGCTGGTCCTTGATCGGGTACCAGATGGCCACGACGGTCTGGCGCATCCGGCCAATCGCTTCTTTCATCGAGGTGGTGCAGCGCTTGAGTTCGTCTGCCTGCTCGAACGGCGGGTCGATCAGCATGATGGCGCGCTTTTCGTGCACGGGCAGCAAGGCACGCGGGACATGCCAGCCTTCTCCCAGGTGCACGGCCACACGCGGGTCTTTTTTCATGTTTTCTTTGAGCAGCGGCCCGTCTTCCGGATGCTTCTCGTTGAGCAGAGCACGATCCTGCTGGCGCATCAGGCGACGCGCAAGCTCGGGTGAACCCGGGTAGTAGCGCAGCTCACCGTCGGCATTCAGACGCTTGATGATGCGCAGGTAGTCGGCGGCCATCGCGGGCAGGTCATCCCGGTTCCACAGGCGGGCGACGCCTTCCAGGTACTCGCCGGTGCGGGTCGCCTGATCGCCTTGCAAGTCGTACAGACCGAGGCCGGCATGGGTGTCGATGTAGGCGAACGGCTGTTCCTTGCGCGACATCAAGGCGATGAGGCGGGTCAGCACGATATGTTTGAGGACGTCGGCATGGTTGCCGGCGTGGAAGGCGTGACGATAGTTCATGGCAACTCCTGCGGGGCTGGCAAGTTTACCTTGCCTTGCAGGCGGAGTCAGGCCTGACTGCTGATCGGCGACACCTGCCAGGCAGGCGCCGCCGAATCAACGGGAATTACTTGTCAGCGTGATACGCCGCATCAGCAGTTTCGAAGCGCTGCACCATCGCCTGCGATGGGCTGCCCAGCTTGCTCACCAGAACGATGGCAATGCTGGCGAACAAGAAGCCAGGGATGATTTCGTACAGGCCGAGCGTGTCGAAGTTCTTCCACAGGATCACCGTCAACGCACCCACCACGATACCCGCCAGCGCGCCGTTACGGGTCATGCCTTTCCACAGCACCGAAATCAGTACTACCGGGCCGAAGGCGGCACCGAAGCCGGCCCAGGCATAGGCCACCAGGCCCAGCACGCGGTTTTCCGGGTTGGCCGCCATGGCAATGGCGATCAGGGCCACGGCCAGCACCATCAGGCGGCCGACCCACACCAGCTCGCCTTGCGAAGCGTTCTTGCGCAGGAAGGCCTTGTAGAAATCTTCGGTCAGGGCGCTGGAGCAGACCAGCAGCTGGCAGCTCAGGGTGCTCATCACCGCAGCCAGGATGGCCGACAGCAGAACACCGGCGATCCACGGGTTGAACAGGATCTTGGCCAGCTCGATGAATACGCGCTCATGGTTCTCGGTGACCGGGCCCGCCACATCAGGGTGCGCCGAGAAGTAGGCGATGCCGAAGAAGCCGACGGCGCAGGTGCCGGCCAGGCACAGGATCATCCAGGTCATGGAGATGCGACGGGCGTTGGCAATCGACTTCACCGAGTCGGCGGCCATGAAGCGCGCCAGGATGTGCGGCTGGCCGAAGTAGCCCAGGCCCCAGCCCATCAGCGAGATGATGCCAACGAAGGTGGCGCCCTTGAGCATGTCGAAGTTGGCCGGGTTCTGCGCTTCGATGGCCAGGAAGGTGGTATCGAAGCCCCCCGTGGAGATCAATACGATCACGGGCGTGAGGATCAGCGCGAAGATCATCAGCGAGGCCTGCACAGTGTCGGTCCAGCTCACCGCCAGGAAGCCACCGACGAAGGTATAGGCGATGGTCGCGGCGGCACCGGCCCACAGGGCAGTCTCATACGGCATGCCGAAGGTGCTTTCGAACAGACGGGCACCGGCAACGATGCCGGAGGCGCAATAGATGGTGAAGAACACCAGGATCACAATCGCCGAGATGATTCGCAGCAAGCCACTTTGGTCTTCGAAGCGGCTGGAGAAATAGTCCGGCAAGGTCAGCGCGTCGCCGTTGTGCTCTGTCTGCACACGCAGACGGCCAGCGACGAACAGCCAGTTGAGGTAGGCGCCGACGGTCAGGCCGATGGCGATCCAGGCTTCGGAAAGGCCGGAGAAGTAAATGGCGCCCGGCAGGCCCATCAGCAGCCAGCCGCTCATGTCGGAAGCACCGGCAGAGAGTGCCGTGACCACGCTGCCCAGGCTGCGACCGCCGAGGATGTAGTCGGAAAGGTTGTTGGTGGAGCGATAGGCTGCGAAACCGATCAGCACCATTGCCGCGATATAGATCACGAAGGTGATCGTGAGTGGATTGCCCATGCGTGTGCCCTGGCGTTTGTTTTTATCTCATGCACAACCTTCTTCGCAGACGGTTGCACCCAGGCGGCGAATGCTATGCAACAACGCAAAGCTGGTGCAACCATTTTTCATTTGCAAGTTGCACCTTGCTGTGCGCTTCGCGGGAAACCCCATCGTTTGCTCCTTTTGGGAGCAAGAACGTAGTTTTTCATAAAAAAATGCACCGTTATGAGCGCTTTTTAAGCTGTAGGAAACGCCCTCAGACGAGTTGCACCTTTTCATCAAAAAATTCGGGTTGCACCTGGTTGCACCCGAAAACGGCTACAGCTAATCTTGGCGCAGCTTAAGCCACACCCGTGGCAATAATGAGGATAAGAAAATTGGCGACGACCACCCTTGGGGTCAAACTTGACGACCCGACCCGTGAGCGACTCAAGGCAGCTGCGCAGTCCATCGACCGCACGCCGCATTGGTTGATCAAGCAAGCGATCTTCAACTACCTGGAGAAGCTCGAGGGTGGCGCCACCCTGACCGAACTCAACGGTCACGCCAGCAACATGGCCGATGACGCCGGCGAAGTCCAGCCAGACCACGCCCACCAGTGCTTCCTCGAATTTGCCGAGAGCATCCTGCCGCAGTCGGTACTGCGTTCGGCGATCACCGCCGCCTACCGCCGCCCCGAGCAGGAAGTGGTGCCGATGCTGCTGGAGCAGGCGCGCCTGAGCGCTCCGCTGGCCGAAGCCACCAACAAGCTCGCCGCGGGTATCGCCGAAAAACTGCGTAACCAGAAGAGTGCTGGCGGCCGTGCCGGCATCGTCCAGGGCCTACTGCAGGAGTTTTCCCTGTCGTCCCAGGAAGGCGTCGCCCTGATGTGCCTGGCCGAAGCCTTGCTGCGCATACCCGACAAAGGTACCCGCGACGCCCTGATCCGTGACAAGATCAGCAACGGTAACTGGCAACCGCACCTGGGCAACAGCCCGTCACTGTTCGTCAACGCTGCCACCTGGGGCCTGCTGCTGACCGGCAAGCTGGTCTCCACCCATAATGAAGCCGGCCTTACCTCCTCGCTCACCCGCATCATCGGCAAGAGCGGCGAGCCGATGATTCGCAAGGGCGTCGACATGGCCATGCGCCTGATGGGCGAGCAGTTTGTCACTGGCGAAACCATCGCAGAGGCCCTGGCCAACGCCAGCCGCTTCGAAGCCAAAGGCTTCCGCTATTCCTACGACATGCTCGGTGAAGCCGCACTGACCGAGCACGACGCCCAGAAGTACCTGGCTTCCTACGAGCAGGCGATCCACTCGATCGGCAAGGCCTCCCATGGCCGGGGCATCTATGAAGGCCCGGGCATCTCGATCAAGCTGTCTGCTCTGCACCCACGCTACAGCCGCGCCCAATACGAACGCGTGATGGAAGAGCTGTACCCGCGCCTGCTGTCGCTGACCCTGCTGGCCAAGCAATATGACATCGGCCTGAACATCGACGCCGAAGAGGCCGACCGCCTCGAGCTGTCCCTCGACCTGCTCGAGCGCCTGTGCTTCGAGCCGGCCCTGGCGGGCTGGAACGGCATCGGCTTCGTCATCCAGGCCTATCAGAAGCGCTGCCCGTACGTGATCGACTACGTCATCGACCTGGCCAAGCGCAGCCGCCACCGCCTGATGATCCGCCTGGTGAAAGGCGCCTACTGGGACAGCGAGATCAAGCGTGCCCAGGTCGAAGGCCTGGAAGGCTACCCGGTCTATACCCGCAAGGTGTACACCGACGTGTCCTACGTCGCCTGCGCCCGCAAGCTGCTGGCCGTACCGGAAGCCATCTACCCGCAGTTCGCCACCCACAACGCGCACACACTGTCGGCCATCTACCACATCGCCGGCCAGAACTATTACCCGGGCCAGTACGAGTTCCAATGCCTGCACGGCATGGGCGAGCCGCTCTACGAACAGGTGGTAGGCAAGGTCGCCGACGGCAAGCTGAACCGCCCTTGCCGCGTGTACGCACCGGTCGGCACCCACGAGACACTGCTGGCCTACCTGGTCCGCCGCCTGCTGGAAAATGGCGCCAACACCTCGTTCGTCAACCGCATCGCCGACCACTCGATTTCCATCCAGGAACTGGTTGCCGACCCGGTCGCCAGCATCGAACGCATGGGCGCCCAGGAAGGCAGCATCGGCCTGCCGCACCCGCGCATCCCGCTGCCACGTGAGCTGTATGGCAGCGAGCGGGCCAACTCGGCCGGCATCGACATGGCCAACGAACACCGCCTGGCGTCGCTGTCCTGCGCCATGCTGGCCACTGCCAACAACGACTGGAAAGCCGCCCCGATGCTGGCCTGCGCTGCCAGCGAAGCCGCTGCCGTGCCAGTCCTGAACCCGGCGGACCACCGCGATGTGGTCGGCCACGTGCAGGAAGCCACCGTCGCCGACGTCGACAATGCCATCCAGTGCGCCCTGAACGCTGCGCCAATCTGGCAAGCCACCCCGCCCGCCGAGCGTGCCGCAATCCTTGAGCGCACCGCCGACCTGATGGAAGCAGAGATCCAGCCGTTGATGGGTCTGCTCATCCGCGAAGCCGGCAAGACCTTTGCCAACGCCATCGCCGAAGTGCGCGAGGCCGTGGACTTCCTGCGCTACTACGCAGTGCAGGCACGCAATGACTTCAGCAACGACGCCCACCGCCCGCTGGGCCCTGTGGTGTGCATCAGCCCGTGGAACTTCCCGCTGGCGATCTTCACCGGCCAGGTTGCCGCTGCCCTGGCGGCCGGCAACCCGGTACTGGCCAAACCTGCCGAACAGACCCCGCTGATCGCCGCCCAGGCCGTGCGCCTGCTGCTGGAGGCCGGTATTCCGGAAGGCGTGCTGCAACTGCTGCCAGGCCGCGGCGAAACCGTCGGTGCCGGCCTGGTCGGTGACGAGCGCGTCAAAGGCGTGATGTTCACAGGTTCCACCGAAGTTGCCCGCCTGCTCCAGCGCAATGTCGCTGGCCGCCTGGACAACCAGGGCCGCCCTATCCCGCTGATCGCCGAAACCGGGGGCCAGAACGCCATGATCGTCGACTCCTCGGCCCTGACCGAGCAGGTGGTGATCGACGTGGTGTCCTCGGCCTTCGATAGCGCCGGCCAACGCTGCTCGGCACTTCGCGTACTGTGCCTGCAGGAAGACTCCGCCGACCGCGTGATCGAAATGCTCAAGGGCGCCATGGCCGAAAGCCGCCTGGGCTGCCCGGACCGCCTGGCCGTGGACATCGGCCCGGTGATCGACGCCGAAGCCAAGGCTGGTATCGAGAAGCACATCCAGGGCATGCGCGAGAAAGGCCGCACGGTCTATCAAGTCGCAATCGCCGATGCGGCCGAGATCAAGCGTGGCACCTTCGTCATGCCAACCCTGATCGAGCTGGACAGCTTTGACGAACTGAAGCGTGAAATCTTCGGCCCGGTACTGCACGTGGTGCGCTACAACCGCCGCAATCTGGACCAGCTGATCGAACAGATCAATGCTTCCGGCTACGGCCTGACCCTCGGTGTGCACACCCGCATCGACGAAACCATCGCGAAGGTGGTTGAAACCGCCAACGCCGGCAACATGTACGTCAACCGCAACATCGTGGGCGCCGTGGTGGGCGTGCAGCCGTTCGGTGGTGAAGGCCTGTCCGGCACCGGCCCGAAAGCGGGCGGCCCGCTGTACCTGTATCGTCTGCTGTCGACCCGCCCGGCCGACGCCATTGGCCGTCACTTCCAGCATCAGGACGGCGAAGGCCAGCCGGACCGTACCCTGCACGACCAGCTGATCAAGCCGCTGCACGCTCTGAAGGCCTGGGCCGAGAGCAACCAGCACGCCGACCTGGCCGCCCTGTGCAGCCAGTTCGCCGGCCAGTCGCAGAGCGGCATCGCCCGCTTGCTGCCAGGCCCGACCGGTGAGCGCAACACCTACACCATCCTGCCGCGCGAGCACGTGCTGTGCCTGGCGGACAACGAGACCGACCTGCTGGCGCAATTCGCTGCCGTCCTGGCAGTGGGCAGCTCGGCGGTGTGGGCTGACAGCGAGCCAGGCAAGGCCCTGCGCGGCCGCCTGCCGCGTGAGCTGCAGGCCAAGGTCAAGCTGGTGACTGACTGGAGCAAGGATGAAGTGGCATTTGACGCTGTGATCCACCATGGCGACTCGGACCAGCTGCGCGCCGTATGCCAGCAGGTGGCCAAGCGCGCCGGGGCCATCGTCGGTGTGCACGGGCTGTCCAGCGGCGATCACCAGATTGCACTGGAGCGCCTGGTGATCGAGCGGGCGGTGAGTGTGAACACTGCAGCGGCGGGTGGTAATGCCAGCCTCATGACTATTGGCTGAGGCCATGGGTGGTTGATGAAAAAGGAGAGCTTCGGCTCTCCCTTTTTATGGGCGTTTCTTGGGGAGTATTACGGCCCCCTGCCCCCCACTAACACTTCAGCGGTTTAACCTGACGACGCAACCACCATAGACTCCAACCTTTGACGGCCTCTGAAGAAAACAGCAATCCCCCCCATAGCCAATTATTGACTTCAGCAGTGATCATCGGCAGAAGCAAGATTGCCGAAATTGACGGAACAATAAAGAAATATCTAAATGGCAACTGCATCATCGCCAAATAAACAACCCACTTCTTCCTTGCATAAAAACCGATGCACGAGACGGCTACCGAGCCCTGCAGAACCAGACCGGCCCATATCAGTGCTTCCGGCCCGCCCCAACTACGCACAACATCAAGACCACTTTCAAAATCCGACCAGAACGGCACCCCTCCACGGGCGGCGCTGCGCAGAGAATACAAAAAAATGTAAAACGCATCCATGCCAGCCCAAACCAGGAACAAGAATTGCTGCAGCCTATCCTTTGACTCATTCAATATGCACCTTCCCGAAACTCATATACCTCGTTAGCCACCACAGGGCGCCAATGCCAAGATTGGCCACTTATCGCCCACTCATCACTGGCCTCGACAAAATATTGCGTTGTTCTCCGCACAGTTCCATAGCGGTGCACTGCTGACAACCTGGCGAAATCACGCTCATTAGCTTTCAACGGCACCCACCTCTGACTCACAACGCGCCTGGTATTGGCATAGTCTTTACCCTCGCTTGCAAAAAGACGCCCTTCGTCACCTCGCGAAGTTATGAAGTTTGCCGCGAAGGCTACGCTGGACCAGAGCCGGTCTGCATCAATACTAAAAGTGCTCCATTTACCAGGCCCCACAGCCTCCTCATATCTACTTTCATGCAACTGACAATCAGTTTTTGATGGCGCCCACTTCAACGCGGGATAACACGACACGTCAATGGGACAGCGTACCTCCTCGCGAACAAGAAACCATCTTCCCTCACCCATCAATTTCGAAGCTCGCTCTATTTCATCGCCGAGCAATGCTCGCCCCACAGGCAAACTACAATCTTTAAGGAATTCGCTCAGCCCGCGCAGCTGAGTATTTCTCTGCAGTAAATCTCGGACTATGGACTGGGCAAAGAAAGGATCTTCAGTCCTGCTAATCTCTTCTTCCCAAATATCATGCCAATGACAAATTCTATCCACAAGACTTCCTCCCTAGCAAAGAACAACATCTACCTCTTTTTTCATTGCTATGGTTGTAGGAGTTTTCCGCGATGGATGTAGGCATATTCCTATCTTGCGAAGAGCTAACGGGCGCTCCTGGCACCTAGATGACTGCCTCATCATCACCCACGCTTATTAACCTGCCCTTCACTTCATTATTCCGCCAGACTCGCAGCATCCCGCCCAAGGACCCCTACCATGCCCGAGACCCTGCTCAGCCCCCGCAACCTCGCCTTCGAACTCTACGAAGTCCTCGACGCCGAAGCCCTGACCCAACGCCCGCGCTTCGCCGAGCACAGCCGCGAAACCTTCGATGCGGCTCTGACCACCGCGCGCACTATCGCCGAAAAGTACTTCGCCCCGCACAACCGCAAGGCCGACGAGAACGAGCCGCGCTACGTTGATGGCCGCGCCGAGCTGATTGCTGAGGTGAAGCCCGCCGTCGAAGCCTTCCTCGAAGCCGGTTTCCTCAACGCCAACCGCGATTTCGAAGTCGGCGGCATGCAACTGCCCAGCCTGGTCTCACAGGCCTGTTTCGCCCACTTCCAGGCGGCCAACGCCGGCACCACGGCCTACCCGTTCCTGACCATGGGCGCGGCCAACCTGATCGAGAGCTTCGGCACCGAAGCGCAAAAGCGCCTGTACCTGCAGCCGATGATCGAAGGCCGTTACTTCGGCACCATGGCGTTGACCGAGCCCCATGCGGGATCGTCGCTGGCCGATATCCGCACCCGCGCCGAACCCGCTGGCGATGGCACCTACCGGCTCAAGGGCAACAAGATCTTCATCTCCGGTGGCGACCACGAACTGTCGGAGAACATCGTGCACATGGTGCTGGCCAAGCTGCCGGACGCGCCGCCCGGCGTGAAGGGCATTTCGCTGTTCATCGTGCCGAAGTACCTGGTCAACGAAGACAGCAGCCGCGGCCCGCGCAATGACGTGCTGCTGGCCGGGCTGTTCCACAAGATGGGCTGGCGCGGCACCACCTCCACCGCACTGAACTTCGGCGACAACGGCCAGTGCGTCGGCTACCTGCTCGGCCAGCCCAACCAAGGCCTGGCGTGCATGTTCCAGATGATGAACGAGGCGCGCATCGGCGTTGGCATGGGCGCGGTGATGCTCGGTTACGCCGGCTACCTCTACTCCCTGGAGTACGCTCGCCAGCGCCCTCAAGGCCGATTGCCGGACAACAAGGACCCGCACAGCCCAGCCGTGCCGATCATCGTGCACACCGATGTGAAACGCATGCTGCTGATGCAGAAAGCCTATGTCGAGGGCGCTTTCGACCTGGGCCTGTATGCCGCGCGGCTGTTCGACGACAGCCACACCGCCAGCGACGAAACGGCCCGCAAACAAGCCCTGGAATTGCTCGACCTGCTGACCCCGATCGTCAAGTCCTGGCCCTCGGCCTTCTGCCTCAAGGCCAACGAACTGGCGATCCAGATTCTCGGTGGCCACGGCTACACCCGCGAGTACCCGGTGGAGCAGTACTACCGCGACAACCGCCTGAACCCGATCCACGAAGGCACCGAGGGCATCCAGTCGCTCGACCTGCTGGGGCGCAAGCTGGCGCAGAACAACGGTGCCGGCCTCAAGCAGCTGATCCGCCTGATAGCCGCCACCGCCGAGCGCGCCAGCCATCACCCGAGCCTGGACACTCTGCGCCAGCCGCTGGAACAGTTGGTCAATCGCCTGCAATCCGTCACCCTGGCGCTGCTCGGCGACTTGGCCGAGGGCAAAGTTGCAGGCGCCTTGGCCAACTCCGCCCTCTATCTCAAGGCCTTCGGCCACTGCGTGATCGGCTGGCGCTGGCTGGAACAGGCGATCCACGCCGAGCTCGGCCTGCTGAAAGGCCATGCCGCCGACCGCGACTTCTACCTCGGCAAGCTGCAAGCCGCGCGTTATTTCCTGACTTGGGAAATCCCCGCCTGCCATAATGACCTGGCATTGCTCGAGGCGCGCGACGACACTTGCCTCGCCATGCAAGAAGGGTGGTTCTAGGGGGAGCCACCGTGAAAACGGAGGCTTCCAGATGTTCGATTCCAGCGCCCTGCTGCGCCAGCGCTTTGCCGCGCTGCGCAGTACGGCCGACATGTTTTCCCTGCGCCATGTGAAGCAGTCGCACCAGGCGCTTTCGGTTCGCCGCAATGTCGCCGAACCACCGTCCTTCAGCCACGACGAAGGTGCCATGCTCACGGTGCGGCTCAACGGCGTGGAGGCCTATGCGGCGACTGCCGACCTGTCCCAGGCTGGCCTGCAACGAGCGCTGGAACAGGCCGAGGCCCTGGCGCGACAGATCGCCCCGTACAACCTGCTCGACCTGCGCCAGCAGCCGGTGACAAGCGCTCGCCACGACCACATCTCGCCCCAATTAGACCAGCCGGTACCAAGCCTTGCCGACTGCCTTGGCCTGCTCGCCGCCGAATCGGCCAGCGTGCCCAAGGACAGCCGCCTGGTGGACTGGCAGGCCAGCCTGGGCCTGAGCCTGGTCGAGCAGACCTACCTGAACTCGGCTGGCGCCGAACTGCGCCATGCCCAGCGCTTCCTGTTCCCGGGCCTGAGCGTCACCGCCAGCGACGGCCAGGACAGCCAGAGCCGCAGCCTGGGCCGAGACAACTTCGGCCAGCAAGGTGGTTTCGAAATCGTCGAGCGCTGTGGCCTGGTCGGCGCGGCCCGTCAGGTCGCCGATGAAGCCTTACAGCTGCTGCTGGCGCCCAACACCCCTGGCGGCGCGCGCGACCTGCTGCTGATGCCCGACCAGATGATGCTGCAGATCCACGAATCCATCGGCCACCCGCTGGAAATGGACCGCATCCTCGGCGACGAGCGCAACTACGCCGGCACCAGCTTCGTCAAAGCCAGCGACTTCGGCCACCTGCAATACGGCTCCAGCCTGCTCAACGTGACCTTCGACCCGACCATCGGCGAAGAGCTGGCCAGTTACAGTTTCGATGATGACGGGACCGCCGCCAGCAAGCAGTTCCTGATCCGCGATGGCCTGTTGGTGCGCCCGCTGGGGGGCGCCCTGTCGCAGTTCCGCTCGGGCCTGGATGGTGTTGCCAACAGCCGCGCCTGTGGCTGGAACCGTGCGCCGATCGACCGCATGGCCAACCTCAACATCGAACCGGGCGACCAGTCCCTCGACCAGCTGATCCAGGGCATCGAGCACGGCATCCTGATGCGCACCAACCGCTCCTGGTCCATCGACGATGCACGCAACAAGTTCCAGTTCGGCTGTGAATGGGGCCAGCTGATCGAGGATGGCGAGCTCAAGGGCGTGGTCAAGAACCCCAACTACCGTGGGCTCTCGGCTCAATTCTGGCGCAGCCTCACGGCGGTCGGCGACCGCAGCACCTTCAAGGTCCTGGGTACGCCCAACTGCGGCAAGGGCGAACCCAACCAGGTGGTACGGGTCGGGCATGCTTCGCCCGCCTGCGTGTTCCGCCAGATCGACGTATTCGGAGGAGACGCCTGATGAAACCGGTGTTCGAAGCCCTGCTCGCAGATGTGCGCCACGCCCTGCAAGCCGACGAGCAATTCACCTTCGGCTACAGTGCCGAACAGTCGCAGTTCGTGCGTTTCAACCATGCCAAGGTGCGCCAGGCCGGCGAAGTAAGCCAGGCCAGCGCGCAACTGCGGTTGATCCGCGATGGCCGCCAGGCGGAACAACACGTGACCCTGAGTGGCGACCCGCAGCTTGACCGGCAACGCCTGATCGCAGCGCTCGAGCAGTTGCGCCAGACCTTGCCATTGCTGGCCGTCGACCCGTACCTGAGCCTCGACGAAAGCGCGTGGCACAGCCACAGCCAGCAGGAGCAGCCGTTGCCCGAACTGAGCGAAGTGCTGGCCCTGCTCGAACACGAGGCCGGTGACCTGGACCTGGTCGGCATCTACGCCGCCGGCCCGATCTTCCGGGGCTTCGCCAGCTCGTTCGGGGCCATTGGCTGGCATCAGGCCAACAGCTTCAACTTCGACTGGAGCCTGTTCCACGAAAACGGCGAGGCGGTGAAGGCCAACTATGCCGGTCAACTGTGGAACGCCGACGACTTCAGCGCCCGCCTGCGCCTGGCACGGGAACAACTGGGTTTCCTTGGCCGCCCGGCAGTGACCCTCGCGCCCGGCAGCTATCGCGCTTACCTGGCACCTGCGGCCATGGACGAAATCGCTGGCATGCTCTGCTGGGGTGGTTTCTCCGCGCAGGCCCTGGCCACCGGCAATAGCGCCCTGCAGCGCTTGTACCACGGCGATGCGCAACTGCACCCGCTGGTGAACTTCAGCGAGCAGGTCAGCGGCTCGCTGAGCCCGGCATTCAGCGACGAGGGTTCACCGCGCCTGGATGTACCATTGATCCAGCAGGGTCACGCGATGCAGCGGCTGGTCAGCGCCCGCAGCGCAGCGGAGTTCGAGTTGCGGGCCAATGGTGCCGACAGCTACGAGTCGCCGTGCGCCCTGAGCCTGGCGCCCGGTGGCTTGCCCAGCGAGCAGATTCTGGAGCGGCTCGGTACCGGGCTGTACATCAGCAATCTGTGGTACCTGAACTACTCTGATCTGCCGGCGGCACGCATGACCGGGCTGACCCGCTTCGCTACTTTCTGGGTGGAGAACGGTGAGATCCAAGGGCCGGTGAGCACCATGCGCTTCGATGACAGCCTGTACAGTCTGCTTGGCAGCCAGCTGGAGGAGCTGACGCGTGAGCGCGAGATGATCCTGTCGACCAGCACTTATGGGCAGCGCAGTACCGGGTCGAGTCATCTGCCGGGGGCGCTGGTCAAAGGACTGACCTTGACATTGTGATTGGCAGTACCGGCCTCTTCGCAGCTAAAGCCGCTCCCACAGGGGATCGAGGCCAGAACAGACAAAAGAGGACGTCATGCCCGATCGAGCACCGCTGGACCCGACCACCGCCCGCTGGCTGCCCTGGGTGGTGGCCATCGCCTTCTTCATGCAATCCCTGGACGGCACCATCCTCAATACCGCCCTGCCGGCCATGGCCCGCTCGCTGGCTGAAGACCCCCTGCGCATGCAAGGCGTGATCATCGCCTACATGCTCACCGTGGCCCTGCTGATCCCCGCCTCCGGCTGGATCGCCGACCGCTTCGGCACCAAGCGCATCTTCTTCAGCGCCATCATGTTGTTCAGCTTCGGCTCGCTGTTGTGCGCCACGGCCAACAGCCTCGGCTTCCTGATCTTCGCCCGCGTCGTGCAGGGCCTGGGCGGCGCGCTGATGCTCCCCGTCGGGCGCCTGGTGGTGCTGCGCGCCTACCCGCGAACCGAGCTGGTGCGGATCATGAGCTTCATTACCATCCCCGGCCTGCTCGGCCCGCTGCTGGGCCCGACCTTGGGCGGCTGGCTGGTGGAAATTCTCAGCTGGCACTGGATCTTCCTGCTCAACCTGCCAGTCGGTGCGCTGGGCTGCTATGCCGTGTGGAAGTTCATACCCGACCTGCGCGGGGCCGAGCGCACCCGCTTCGACGGCCCTGGCTTCATCCTGTTCGGCGCGGCGATGGTGCTGATCACCATCGCCATGGAAGGCCTGGGCGAGTTGCACCTGCCACACCTGCGGGTGATGTTGCTGCTGTTTGCTGGCATGGCCTGCCTGGCGGCCTACTGGCTGCGCGCCGGGCGCGACCCGGAGCCACTGTTCTCACCCAGCCTGTTCCGCGTGCGCACTTTCGCCATCGGCATCCTGGGCAATCTGTTCGCACGCCTGGGCAGCGGTGCCCTGCCGTTCCTGGTGCCGTTGCTGCTGCAGGTGGCGCTGGGCTATTCGCCGGCCCAGGCCGGCATGAGCATGATTCCGCTGGCCGCCTCGGCGATGCTCGCCAAGTCGGTCGCCCGCTCGCTGATAGAGCGGCTGGGCTATCGCATCGTGCTGACCGGCAACACATTGCTGCTGGGCATCCTGCTGGCCAGCCTGGGCCTGGTCGACGAGCAGACGCCGTATGCGCTGCTGCTGGTGCAGTTGGCCCTGCTCGGCGCCGTCAACTCGATGCAGTTCACGGCCATGAACACAGTGACCCTGATCGACCTCGACGACGCCAGCGCCAGCAGCGGCAACAGCCTGCTGTCGGTGGTCGCGCAGTTGTCGTTGAGCCTCGGCGTGGCCTGTGCCGGCGCCCTGCTCGGCGGCTTCACCGCGGCGGGCAGCGCCGACGGCGTGGAAACCACGCTCGGCGCGTTCCAGCTGACCTTCGTCACCATCGGCGTGATGGCCATGCTGGCGGCGGCAATCTTCCTGCAACTGTCGCCGACGGACGGAAGGCGTGCCCGTCGTCCGGAACAACACATGGAGTCGTAGGGCGAATGGCCACGAGGCTGGTAAACTGTGCGGCATTTTTCGCTTCGCACCGCAGGCCCGCCTCGTGACCACCGAATCCACCGCCTTTGCCACCTTGCCGCTGTCCACCGCCATGCTGGCCAACCTGGACGCCCTCGGCTATGCCTCGATGACGCCGATCCAGGCCCAGAGCCTGCCTGTCATCCTGCGCGGCCAGGACCTGATCGCCCAGGCCAAGACCGGCAGCGGCAAGACCGCCGCCTTCGGCATCGGCCTGCTCAACCCGATCAACCCGCGCTACTTCGGCTGCCAGGCGCTGGTGCTGTGCCCGACCCGCGAGCTGGCCGACCAGGTCGCCAAAGAGCTGCGCCGCCTGGCCCGCGCCGAGGACAACATCAAGATCCTCACCCTTTGTGGTGGCGTGTCGCTGGGCCCGCAGATCGCCTCGCTGGAGCACGGCGCGCACATCATCGTCGGCACCCCGGGGCGCATCCAGCAGCATCTGGACAAGGGCACCCTGGTGCTCGACGGCCTGAACACGCTGGTGCTGGACGAAGCCGACCGCATGCTCGACATGGGTTTCTTCGACGCCATCGCCAGCATCATCGGCAAGACCCCGGCGCGTCGCCAGACCCTGCTGTTCTCGGCCACCTATCCGGCGGGCATCGAGCAATTGGCCGCCGACTTCATGCGCAAACCGCAGCAGGTCAAGGTCGAGAGCCTGCACGCCGACAATCAGATCGAGCAGCGTTTCATCGAGATCGACCCGCAGCAACGCCTGGAAGCCGTCACTCGCGTGCTTGGCCACTACCGCCCGCAATCCTGCGTGGCTTTCTGCTTCACCAAGCAGCAGTGCGAGGACGTGGTAGCCCACCTGACCGCCAAGGGTATCGTCGCCCAGGCCCTGCACGGTGACCTCGAGCAGCGTGACCGAGACCAGGTGCTGACCCTGTTCGCCAACCGCAGCAGCTCGGTACTGGTGGCCACCGACGTGGCCGCCCGCGGCCTGGATATCGACGGCCTGGACATGGTCATCAACGTCGAACTGGCACGCGATGCCGAGATCCATGTGCACCGAGTCGGCCGTACCGGCCGTGCCGGTGAGAAAGGTGTGGCAGTCAGCCTGGTGGCGCCAGCCGAGGCCCATCGTGCCCAGGCCATCGAAGCCCTGCAGAAGCGTCCGCTGCACTGGGATCAGCTGGACAGCCTGAAGCACAAGGGCGAACCGTTGTTGCCGCCGATGAGCACGTTGTGCATTGCCGCGGGGCGCAAGGACAAGCTGCGCCCGGGCGACATCCTCGGTGCACTGACCGGCGATGCCGGGATCCCGGGCAAGCAGGTGGGCAAGATCGCCATTTTCGACTTCCAGGCCTTTGTGGCTGTGGAACGGGCGCTGGCCAAGCAGGCCATGCAGCGCTTGAACAGCGGCAAGATCAAGGGCCGGTCCCTGAAAGTCCGTATCGTCTGACCTATTTTGGGGCCGCTTCGCGGCTCTTTCGCGACACAAGGCCGCTCCTACAGGGATCGCATATTCCTGTAGGAGCGGCCTTGTGTCGCGAAAGGGCTGCAAAGCAGCCCCGGTAATTCTGAAGAGGTAACACCGTGCACTCCACCGACGTGATCATCCTCGGCGCCGGCGCCGCCGGCCTGATGTGCGCCCAGCTCAGCGCTCGCCGCGGCCGCCGGGTGTTGCTGCTCGACCACGCCAACAAGCCCGGCAAGAAGATCCTGATGTCCGGCGGCGGGCGCTGCAATTTCACCAACCTGTACACCGAGCCGGCCAACTTCCTCTCGCAGAACGCGCACTTCTGCAAGTCGGCCCTGGCCCGCTACACCCAATGGGACTTCATCGAACTGGTGAGCAAGCATGGCGTGCCGTACCACGAGAAGAAGCTCGGCCAGCTGTTCTGCGACAACAAGGCCAGCGACATCCTCGACATGCTGTTGGCCGAATGCGACGACGCGGGGGCCGAAATCCGCATGCACACCAGCATCGAACATATCGAGAAAACCGAAGCAGGCTACCTGCTGCAGACCAGCGGCGGCCAGTTCGCCTGCCAGTCGCTGGTGATCGCCACTGGCGGCCTGTCGATCCCGACCCTGGGCGCCACCGGTTTCGGTTACCAGGTGGCCCGCCAATTCGGCCACACCCTGCTGCCAACCCGCGCCGGGCTGGTGCCGTTCACCATTACCGAGCCCCAACTCAAGGCAATGTGCACCGAATTGTCGGGCACTTCGCTGGACTGCACTGCCAGTTGCAACGGCACCAGCTTCCGCGAAAACCTGCTGTTCACCCATCGCGGCCTCAGCGGCCCGGCGATCCTGCAGATCTCGTCGTTCTGGGAAGCCGGCGATACAGTGGAAATCAACCTGCTGCCCGATCGCGATGCGCTGGCCTGGTTGCAGCAGATGCAGGCCGAACGTGCCAACGCCGAACTGAAGACCGTGCTGGGCGAGGTGTTCACCCGCAAGCTGGCCAACCTGCTGGCCGAGCAGTGGTTCGAGTCCCGCCCCATGAAGCAGTACACCCCGGGGGAACTGGCGCAGATCGCCGAAAAACTGGCGAACTGGCAAGTGGTGCCGGCCGGCACCGAGGGCTACCGCACGGCGGAAGTGACCCTCGGCGGGGTCGACACCCGCGAAGTGTCATCCAAGACCATGGAATCGCTGAAAAGCCCCGGCCTGTATTTCATCGGCGAGGTGCTCGACGTTACCGGCCATCTGGGCGGTTTCAATTTCCAGTGGGCCTGGGCATCCGCCAACGCCGCTGCGCAGTTCGTGTAGAGTAGAATCCATTCAGCAGCACGGAACGCTTCTTGCTGGCCGTGCTGCAATGCATTCATTCGATCACTGCCTAGCAGGCCATCATGTCATCGAGTTCGTTCAGTCAGTCACTGCGTCGCCTGTGGGGCCAAGACAAGTTCAGCTACAGCATCCGGGTCACCATCGCCCTCACCGGCAGCCTGGCCCTGTGCTGGTACCAGAACGAGATGGCACTGCTGATTCCACTGTTCCTCGGCATCATCGCCAGCGCCCTGGCCGAGACCGACGACAGTTGGCAAGGCCGCCTCAGCGCCCTGGCCGTTACCCTTCCCTGTTTTGCCATCGCAGCGCTGGCTGTCGAGCTGCTGTTCCCCTACCCGTGGATCTTCGTCGCCGCGCTGGCGTTGGCAGCGTTCGGCCTGACCATGCTCGGCGCCTTGGGCGAGCGCTATGGCGCGATTGCTTCGGCGACGCTGATCACCTCGGTGTACACCATGATCGGCGTGGACCAGCGTGGCGGCCAGGTCAGCGACTTCTGGCACGAGCCGATGCTGCTGGTGGCAGGCGCCGCCTGGTACGGCCTGCTTTCGGTGCTGTGGCAGGCGCTGTTTTCCAACCAGCCGGTGCAGCAGAGCCTGGCCAAGCTGTTCTTCGAACTCGGCAGCTACCTGAAGCTCAAGGCCAGCCTGTTCGAGCCGATCCGCAACCTCGATGTCGAGGCCCAGCGCCTGGAACTGGCCCGGCAGAACGGCAAGGTGGTGGCGGCGCTCAACGCGGCCAAGGAAATCATCCTGCACCGGGTCGGCAACAGCCAGCCGAACTCCAAGGTCAGCCGCTACCTCAAGCTGTATTTCCTGGCCCAGGACATCCACGAACGGGTCAGCGCTTCGCACTACCCTTACAACGCCCTGACCGAAGCGTTCTTCCACAGTGATGTGATGTTCCGCTGTCAGCGCCTGCTGCGTAAACAGGGGGCCTCCTGCCAGGAACTGGCGCGCTCGATCCGCCTGCGCCAGCCGTTCGTATTGGCCAGTGGATTCGCCGAGGCCCTGGAAGATCTCAACGCCTCGCTTGAACACCTGCGCATCCAGAGCAACCCGGCCTGGCGCAGCCTGCTGCGTTCGCTGCGCGCCCTGGCTGGCAACCTGGCGACCCTCGACCGCCTGCTCAGCGCTGCCAGCAACCCAGACAGCCTGGCCGACGCCAGTGACAGCAGCCTGCTCGACCGCTCACCACGCAACCTGAAGGACGTGTGGACACGCTTGCGCACCCAGCTGACACCGACCTCACTGCTGTTCCGTCACGCCCTGCGCCTGCCGCTGGCGCTGTCGATCGGTTACGGCATGGTGCACCTGATCCACCCGACCCAGGGCTACTGGATCATCCTCACCACGCTGTTCGTCTGCCAGCCCAACTATGGCGCCACCCGGCGCAAGCTGGTGCAACGGATCTTCGGCACCGCGATCGGCCTGACTGTCGGCTGGGCGCTGTTCGACCTGTTCCCCAACCCGGTCATCCAGTCGCTGTTCGCGGTGGCTGCCGGGGTGGTGTTCTTCGTCAACCGCACCACCCGCTACACCTTGGCCACCGCAGCGATCACGCTGATGGTGCTGTTCTGCTTCAACCAGATCGGCGATGGCTACGGCCTGTTCCTGCCACGCCTGTTCGATACCTTGGTCGGCAGCCTGATCGCCATCCTCGCGGTGTTCCTGTTCCTGCCCGACTGGCAGGGCCGCCGCCTGAACAAGGCGCTGGCCAACACCCTGGCCTGCGCCAGCGTGTACTTGCGCCAGATCATGCAGCAGTACGCCCATGGCAAGCGCGACGACCTCGCCTACCGCCTGGCCCGGCGCAACGCCCACAACGCCGATGCGGCGCTGTCGACCACCCTGGCCAACATGCTCATGGAACCGGGGCATTTCCGTAAGGAGGCCGATGTGGGCTTCCGCTTCCTGGTGCTGTCGCACACCTTGCTCAGCTACCTGTCAGGGTTGGGCGCGCACCGCGACACGGCCTTGCCGGCAGAGGTGCAGGAGCAGTTGATCGATGGTGCTGCGCAAAGTCTGGCCAATAGCCTGGACGAGATTGCCAATGGCCTGGCTGCACGGCTGCCGGTTGCGATTCACAGTGATGCCGAAGAATCGCTGGCCGCCGCCCTGGAGCAGATGCCGGAAGAACTGGATGAGCACCAGCGGTTGGTGCAGACACAGCTGGCCTTGATCTGCCGGCAGCTGGCGCCGTTGCGGACCTTGGCCGCCCACCTCGTCAAAGAGGCACCGTCAGCCTGAGTTTTCCTGTGCCGGCCTCTTCGCGGGCAAGACCGCGAAGGGCCCAGAACAGGCGGTAGAGGTCAGAAGCCATGCTGGCGTAGCAGCCGCGCATAGCTACCATCGGCCTTCATCCCTGCAATGGCCTGCTCGAACCGTTCGACGATCTGCTGGTGGTCGGGGTGTTTCAGGCTCACCAGAATATGCAGGGTATTCTCCGCCAGCGGCGGCTCCACCAAGGTCACGCCATCGCGCACGTCTTGCGGCTCGCGCTGCAGGTTGTAGCGCGCCACGTATTCGTCCTCCACGGCCAGGTTCACTCTGCCGGCTGCCAGCATGCGCACCGCGGTGGAGAAGTTGCGCACCGCCACCTTGTGCAAGCGGGCATCACCGTCGAAAGCGGGTGAATAGGCGTAGTCGCGCACCACCGCGATGCTGTAGGGATAAAGATCGCCCTGACTTTTATAGCGGAACGTGTCGCCCTTGCGCTTGAGCAGGCGAATGCGGTTAGTCAGGTAACCCTTGGAAAACTGCCCGATCTGCTGGCGCGCGTCGTTGTACCAAGCGTTGATCAGCACGTCGTAGCGCCCTTCGCCGATGCCCATCAACGCTCGCGCCCAAGGCACTTCCTCGTAGCTGCTGGCGTACCCCGCGCGGGCCAGCGCCGTTGTGACCAGGCTGGTCGCCAGGCCGCCACCTGGCATGGCGCTGTCGGTGAACGGCGGCCAGGTGTCGGCCACCAGACGCAGTTTGTCCTGGCCGAATACAGGTGCTGCCAGGAACATGCCCAGCAAGCCCAACATGCGAAGCAGTGGCCGCATGCAGAAGTCCTTTTGCAGTGGAAGACACACGCTGAGGAAGGCGACGCGCAGATGAGAATACACAAAGGCTGCTATTCGGGCAGCGGCCAATGATGTCATTTAGCCTCTATTTTGGCCGAGGCGGGGAAATTTGCGATGATCGGCCATCCATTTCGAGGAGTTACCACCATGTCCATCCACTGGCTTTGCAAGCACCACTCCGACCTCGACACGCATGAGCTCTACGCCATCCTGCAACTCCGGACCGCCGTGTTCGTGGTCGAGCAACGCTGCGCCTACCAGGAAGTCGATGGCCAGGACCTGAAGGGCGACACCCTGCATCTCATGGGCTGGCAGGATGACAAGCTGGTGGCCTACCTGCGCCTGCTCGATCCGCAGTCGCAGGGCGGCGATGTGGTAATCGGCAGGGTAGTGACCTCGCCCGAGGCGCGCGCGCTGAAACTCGGCCATCCGCTGCTGCTGAAAGGGCTGGAAGCAGCCGGGCATTGCTGGCACGGGACACCGGTGTATCTGTCGGCGCAGGCACACCTGCAACGGTTTTATGCCCAGCACGGTTTTGCCGTGGTGGGCGAGCAATACCTCGAGGATGACATCCCGCATATCGGCATGCGCAAGGTCATGGATACCCCAGTACTGCCCTGATCTGCCGCAGGTGCCGGATGATCCACTGCTTGTCTATCGCCCCCCAGTCATGGATGCGGTAATGCCCGGCATGGTTGCGTGCGCCTTCCTGCTGCTCGAACTCGCAGACGATGTCCAGGTCGGCCAGTGCGGCGATAGTGTCCTGTGCCGTGCGCCGCGGCATGCCGGTGGCCTCCATCAGCGCCGGCACGCTGGTGGCGGTCTGGCTATCGATCAGCCACGCCACGTAGAGGCGGCGGTAGAAACTGCTCTTGGTCTTGCTCACATCCATGCTGCGTGATCCTTACAGGTTGCCTGGCAACTCCCGGTAGGTCAGGTAGACGCGCAGGTCGAATTCCAGTTGGTGGTAGGCCGGCTCCATGTGCTGGCAGAGCTGATAGAACGCCTTGTTGTGATCGCGCTCGCGCAAGTGCGCCAGTTCGTGCACCACGATCATGCGCAGGAACTCGGGCGCTGCCTCCTTGAACAGCGAGGCAATGCGGATTTCCTTCTTTGCCTTCAGCTTACCGCCCTGCACCCGCGAAACTGCGGTATTGAGCCCCAGGGCCCGATGGGTCAGGTCCAGGCGATTGTCGAACAGCACCTTGTCCAGGTTTGGCGCACTGCGCAGGTATTGCTGGCGCAAGTCCTGGGCATAGCCGTACAGCGCCTTGTCGCTCTGCACGTCATGGCGGCCCGGGTAGCGGCGCTGCAGGTACTCGCCCAGGCGGTCGCTGTCGATCATCTGCCGCACCTGCTCCTGCAGGTGCGGTGGGTAGGCTTGCAAATAGCGTAATACGGTCATGGCGTGGCATTCGGCGTAACGAATGCCGATTCTAGCCAATCACGGCAGCAGCCAGGGAAAAATCACCGGGAAGCCAGTGGCATCCGCCGCTGTCATCGGGTGCGCAACCAGAAAACCCTGGACGTAGGCGCAACCGTTTGCCTTCAGCCACGCAGCCTGGGCCTGCGTTTCGACCCCTTCTGCGATCACGGTGATGCCGTAGTCTGCACACAGGACGATGACGCTTCGCACCAATGCGGCATCCGCTGCCGAATCTGGCAGACGTGCCACCAGATGGCGGTCCAGCTTCAAGGTGTCGATGGGCAGGTCGCGCAACATGCGCAACGAACAGTCACCCGCGCCGAAATCGTCCAGCGCCACGCGAACGCCCAGTTCGCGCAGGCGGTGAATCTGCTTGATCGCCGCGTCGATGTTGTACATCAGCGAGGTCTCGGCGACCTCGACCTCCAGTTGCGACGGGTCGAGATGATAATCCTGTATCACCCGCTGCAGTTCATCGGCCAGGCTGGGCATGGAGAATTGTGCGCGGCTCAGGCTGATACCCAACACCAGCTCCGGGTCGAAACGCTGGCACCAGGCCTGGCGCTGAGCAGCGCCCTGGCGGTAGATCCAGCTGGCCAGGCGGTTGATCAGCCGAGCCTCTTCCAGCAAGGGTATGAACAGCCCGGGCGGCACATCGCCAACACTTGGGTGCTGCCAGCGCAGCAGCGCCTCGAAGCCCCGTAGCCTGCCATCGGCAAAGGCCACCTGCGGTTGATAGACGAGGCTGAAGTCCTGCACCTCGATGGCATTGCGCACGCTGTCTTCAAGCATCAACCGCGAGCGGGCGCGGCCATTGAGTTCCTGGTCATAGAAGCGGTATTGCTGGCGACCTGCCTGCTTGGCTGCATACATCGCCGTGTCGGCCGCGCGCAGCAGGCCTTCGACATTACCCCCGCAGTCGGGGAAAGTGGCGATGCCGATGCTGACGCCCAGGCAGATGTCGATGCCGTCCACCTGCTGCTGGATCGACACCCGCTCGAGCAGTTTTTCGGCATAGCGCCCGGCCTGCTCCGGGTACGGCAGGCCGTCGAACAATGCGGTGAACTCATCGCCGCCCAAGCGTGCCAGCAGCGCCTCGCTGCCCAGGCATTCCTTGATCTGTTCGGCCACCCAGAGCAGCACCCGGTCACCCGCTTCGTGGCCCAGCGAATCATTGATCCGCTTGAAGCCATCGAGGTCCATGTACATCAGGGCCTGGGCCTTGTTCGAGCGCTCGCCGCGCAGCAACGCGCCTTCGGCGGCCTGGTAGAAACCACGACGGTTGAGCAAGCCGGTCAGAGGGTCGGTCACCGCTTGGTATTCGAGTTGCTGATGCAGGTTACGCTCCACCGACATGTCCAGCACCGTGACCACCATGGCCTGCTGCTCCGCCGGTAACGGCGCGCATGACAGCGCAACGGGTACCAGCTGGCCACCGGGCGTGCGCAGGTGGGCATCATGCACCCGCACGATCTGCCGTGCGAGGTAGGCGTTGCGAAACTCGGACTCACTCCACAAGGTGGCATTGGCCAATTGCAGCAGATCGAGCAGTTGGGCACCCTGCAAGTGTTCCACCGAGCTCTGCAGCAAGCGCGAGATCGCCGGGTTGGCAAAGCTGATGGCACCCTCGGCGTCGACCACCAGGATGCCTTCGGCGGCATTTTCCAGGATCGAAGCGTTGAATGCACGGGCAGCCTCCAGCTCGCGGGTCAGCTGCTGCAGCATGCGCCGGCTGCGCTGCTGGTCGAGCTGCGCCTGCACCTTGGGCTTGAGAATCTGTGGATCGAACGGTTTGAACAGGTAATCCACCGCACCACTGGCATAGCCCTTGAGCACGGCGGCATCGGACTGCTCGTTGGCGGTGAGGAAGATAATCGGGGTCAGCCGGGTTCGCTGGCTGCCGCGCATCAGGCGGGCGACCTCGAAGCCGTCCATTTCCGGCATCTGCACATCGAGCAGTACCAGATCGACTTCATGTTCCAGCAATGTTCCCAGGGCTTCCATCCCCGAGCTTGCCGTCAGCACTTGCCAATCGTTGCGCGCCAGCAAGGCCCGCATACTGATCAGGTTTTCCGGGTAATCGTCTACCACCAGGAGAACCGATTTTCCATCCAGTGGTTCAGGGTAAGCGCCATCCATGCTGCTTCTCTTGTTTGACAGACTTCGACTTGCTATTGGATCCAGCTGATACTCTAGACCTGCAGTTGCGACAAGCAATGCAATCAGATCGCTATCAATTGATTAGTTTCACGGTAGCCGACTAACGGTCGCCGCGCAGCCTTTTCGACACATAAAAAAAACCCGCATCGCTGCGGGTTTTTCATTGACGCTGGGAGATCAGTTGACCTTGGCGGCCAGTTCACCCTTCAGATAGCGCTGGAACATGCCTTCCAGGGAGATCGGCTTGATCTTCGAGGCGTTGCCGGCAGTGCCGAACGCTTCGTAACGGGCGATGCACACGTCGCGCATGGCTTTCACGGTTTCACCGAAGAACTTGCGTGGGTCGAACTCGCTCGGGTTCTGTGCCATCAGGCGGCGCATGGCACCGGTGGACGCCAGGCGCAGGTCGGTGTCGATGTTGACCTTGCGCACGCCGTGCTTGATACCTTCGACGATCTCTTCGACCGGTACGCCGTAGGTTTCCTTGATGTCGCCGCCGTACTGGTTGATGATCGCCAGCCACTCTTGCGGTACCGAGGAAGAACCGTGCATCACCAGGTGGGTGTTAGGGATGCGCTTGTGGATTTCCTTGATGCGGTCGATTGCCAGGACGTCGCCGGTCGGTGGCTTGGTGAACTTGTAGGCACCGTGGCTGGTGCCGATGGCGATGGCCAGGGCGTCGACCTGGGTCTTCTTGACGAAGTCGGCGGCTTCTTCCGGGTCGGTCAGCATCTGGCTGTGGTCCAGCACGCCTTCGGCACCGATGCCGTCTTCTTCACCGGCCATGCCGGTTTCCAGCGAACCCAGGCAGCCCAGCTCGCCTTCTACCGAAACGCCGCAGGCGTGGGCCATGGCGACGGTCTGCTGGGTAACGCGGACGTTGTACTCGTAGTCGGTCGGCGTCTTGCCGTCTTCACCCAGCGAGCCGTCCATCATTACCGAGCTGAAACCCAGCTGGATGGAGCGCTGGCACACGTCAGGGCTGGTGCCGTGGTCCTGGTGCATGCACACCGGGATGTGTGGGAATTCTTCGATGGCAGCCAGGATCAGGTGGCGCAGGAACGGGGCACCGGCGTATTTGCGGGCGCCGGCCGAAGCCTGGACGATCACCGGGGAGTCGGTCTTGTCGGCCGCTTCCATGATGGCGCGCATCTGCTCAAGGTTGTTGACGTTGAAAGCTGGAACGCCGTAACCGAACTCGGCGGCGTGGTCCAGCATCTGGCGCATGCTAATGAGTGCCATTGTGTATCTCTCTCCCGACAAGCGTCGTTTGTTTCGTGCAAGCCTGCCGCAGGGGCGGTTGCTGTTCAAGTAGTGTGGGCCGCCTGCGCGGCCCGGCCAGTCACGGTGCCTTGCAGCCCCGCCCAATCAGATCGTTGGTTGCCACCCAGTACACCAGGCCTTCGTCGCCCTTGGTGTGGAAGGCCAGCACGCCATCGCTGTACAGCGCGCCAGAGGCGCCCGGCTCGGCCTTGAGCCGATAGACCTGGTCACCGCCGCCGAGGCGTACGTCAACCTGGTCCCGCTGTGCGTCAGCGAAGCGCCACAGCACTTCGGCCTGGGTGTCACAGACCCAGCGGGTCCAGTTGTCCGCCGGGGCCGAAGGTGCCGGCTGTATCAGCGAGCATCCTGCCAGTGTCGCCAGAGCCATCGAGGCCAGTAGCGCTTTCATTACACATCCTCTAGAGGACCACATAGCGGTCACTTGGTTGCCTGCTCCGACGAAACGCACAGCATCAGGGGCAACCCGGCGCCTGGCGCTGGTGTTCTTCGTCGTACTTTTCCAGGCCGTCCGGGCCAACGCGCTTGCTGATGACCGGCACGGTCTCGGCCTGCCACGCGGACTGGTAGCAGCCGCCCTTGGGCGGCTGCGCCGGGTCGGCATCCGAAGACGGGCTGCTGGCGCAGGCGCCCAGCAAGCCGGCCAGAATCATTACAGGCAATTGCTTGACCATCAGGTCGCTCCCTTTGCCAGGCGTCGCCATTGTCAGGCTTTTGCCCGCTCTTCCAGGATCGCCACGGCTGGCAGTACCTTGCCTTCGACGAATTCGAGGAAGGCACCGCCACCGGTAGAAATGTAGGAGATATCCTTGCCGACGCCATATTTGTCGATGGCTGCCAGAGTATCGCCACCACCGGCAATGGAGAACGCTGCACTTTCAGCGATGGCCTTGGCCAGCACCTTGGTGCCGTTGCCAAACTGGTCGAACTCGAACACGCCGACCGGGCCATTCCACAGAATGGTCTTCGACGACTTCAGCAGCTCGGCGAAGTTGGCAGCGGTCTGCGGGCCGATGTCCAGGATCATGTCGTCGGCGGCAACGTCGGCGATGGCCTTGACGGTAGCTTCGGCGTCCTCGGCGAACGCCTTGGCAACCACGACGTCGACCGGCAGCGGCACGCTGACCTTGGCGGCGATGGCCTTGGCGGTTTCTACCAGGTCAGGCTCGTACAGCGACTTGCCCACCGGGTGACCGGCAGCAGCCAGGAAGGTGTTGGCGATGCCGCCACCGACGATCAGCTGGTCGCAGACGCTGCTCAGGCTGTTCAGCACGTCCAGCTTGGTCGATACCTTGGAGCCGGCGACAATGGCCGCCATCGGCTTGGCCGGGGCTTTCAGGGCCTTGCCCAGCGCGTCCAGCTCTGCAGCCAGCAGCGGGCCAGCGGCCGCCACCTTGGCGAACCTGGCAACGCCATGGGTGGAGCCTTCGGCACGGTGAGCGGTGCCAAAAGCGTCCATCACGAATACGTCGCACAGCGCGGCGTATTTCTGGGCCAGCTCGTCGGCGTTCTTCTTCTCACCCTTGTTGAAACGTACGTTCTCGAACAGCACCAGGTCGCCGGCGCTGACCTGAATACCGTCCAGGTAATCGGCAACCAGCGGCACTTCACGGCCCAAGGCCTTGCTCAGGTAGTCGGCAACCGGCTTGAGGCTGTTCTCGGCAGAGAACTCGCCTTCGGTCGGGCGGCCCAGGTGCGAGCAGACCATTACCGCCGCACCCTTTTCCAGGGCCAGCTTGATGGTCGGCAGCGCTGCCAGGATACGCGCATCGCTGGTTACCACACCGTCCTTGACAGGTACGTTGAGGTCTTCGCGGATCAGTACGCGTTTACCTTGCAGGTCGAGGTCGGTCATCTTCAACACGGTCATGAATGCAGTCCTTCAGGGCTGTTTGCTGCGGGTTGGGTGAACGACGTGCAGATAGTGTTCGGCAACGTCGAGCATACGGTTGGCAAACCCCCATTCGTTGTCGAACCAAGCCAGCAGGTTCACCAGGCGGGGGCCTGAAACGCGGGTCTGGCTGGCATCGACGATCGCCGAATGCGGGTCATGGTTGAAATCACAGCTGGCGTGCGGCAGTTCGGTATAGGCCAGCAAGCCTTTCAGCGGGCCGCTCTGCGCGGCCTCGCGCAACACCCGGTTGACCTCGGCCGCACTGGTGTCGCGGGCGGTCTGCAGGGTGATGTCCAGGCACGAGACGTTGACGGTCGGCACGCGTACCGCTTTGGCCTGGATTCGCCCGGCAAGTTCCGGAAGCAAGCGCTCGATGCCGCGCGCCAGGCCTGTGGACACCGGTATCACCGACTGGAAGGCCGAGCGCGTGCGGCGCAGGTCCTCGTGGTGATAGGCATCGATCACCGGCTGATCGTTCATCGCCGAGTGGATGGTGGTGATCTGCACGTACTCGATGCCGAATGCCTGGTCCAGCACGCGCAACAGCGGCACGCCGCAATTGGTGGTGCAAGAGGCGTTGGACACCAGGCGTTCGCGGCCCGTCAGGCATTCCTGATTGATGCCATAGACCACGGTGGCATCGACATCGGCCTCGCTGGCCATCGGCTGCGAGAACAGTACGCGCGGTGCGCCAGCATCGAGGAAACGCTGGCCATCGGCGCGGGAGTGATAGACACCGGAGCACTCCAGCACCAGGTCGATACCCAGGGCGGCCCAGTCAATGCCTTCAGGGGTGGCGCTGCGCATGACCTTCACGCAGTCGCCATTGATATGCAGACAGTCGCCGTCGACCTTCACCTCGCCGGGGAATCGCCCGTGGGTGGAGTCGAAGCGTGTCAGGTATTCGATGCTGGCCTGATCGGCCAGGTCGTTCAGCGCAACGATCTCGAAACCGGCCTTTGCCCCTCGCTCGAACAGTGCGCGCAGGACACAGCGGCCGATGCGGCCGTAACCGTTGAGTGCAACTTTGTAGGGACGCGGGTGGGGCATTCGTTGGCTCGCTAACGCATGATGGCTATTGGGGCCGCCATGCGGCCCATTCGCGACACAAGGCCGCTCCCACAAAGACCGCGATGCAAGCGGACCCTGTGGGAGCGGCCTTGCGCCGCGAACGAGGGCCTACGGCCCTCGCCTTGCCTGTATCAGTCTTCCAGCAGCTCTTCGGCGGTACCCAGGATGTTTTCCAGGGTGAAGCCGAACTCCTCGAACAGTGCAGCGGCCGGAGCCGACTCACCGTAGGTGGTCATGCCGATGACACGACCTTCCAGGCCGACGTACTTGTACCAGAAGTCGGCATGAGCAGCTTCGATGGCAATACGCGCACCCACTTCCAGCGGCAGCACCGACTGCTTGTAGGCGGCATCCTGGGCATCGAACACGCTGGTGCAAGGCATGGAAACCACGCGCACCTTGCGGCCCTGCTCGGTCAGTTTGGCGTGCGCCTGAACGGCCAGGCCCACTTCCGAACCGGTGGCGATCAGGATCAGCTCAGGCTCGCCAGCGCAATCCTTGAGCACGTAGCCGCCGCGGCTGATGTCGGCGATCTGCTGGGCATCGCGCTCCTGGTGCTGCAGGTTCTGGCGCGAGAAGATCAGCGCCGACGGGCCGTCCTTGCGCTCCAGGGCGTTTTTCCACGACACGGCCGACTCGACCGCGTCGGCTGGGCGCCAGGTGTCCAGGTTCGGCGTGCTGCGCAGGCTGGTCAGCTGCTCGATCGGCTGGTGAGTCGGGCCGTCTTCGCCCAGGCCGATGGAGTCGTGGGTATAGACGTGGATCACGCGCTGCTTCATCAATGCCGACATGCGCACGGCATTGCGGGCGTATTCCATGAACATCAGGAAGGTCGCGCCATAAGGCACCAGGCCACCGTGCAGGGCGACGCCGTTCATGATGGCGGTCATGCCGAACTCACGCACGCCGTAGAACACGTAGTTGCCGCTGGCATCGTTGGCTTCTACGCCCTTGCAGCCCTTCCACAGGGTCAGGTTGGAGCCGGCCAGGTCAGCCGAACCGCCGAGGAACTCAGGCAGCAGCGGGCCGAAGGCGTTCAGCGCGTTCTGGCTGGCCTTGCGGCTGGCGATGGTTTCGCCCTTGGCGGCGACTTCGTTGATGTAGGCCTGGGCCTTCTCGCTGAAGTCGGCCGGCAGCTCGCCGCTGGCACGGCGCTTGAACTCGGCAGCCAGCTCCGGGTAGGCCTTGGCGTAGGCGTCGAAACGCTGGTTCCAGTCGGCTTCGGCCTTGGCACCGGCCGCCTTGGCATCCCATTCGGCGTAGATGTCGGCCGGGATTTCGAATGGACCGTGGTTCCAGTTCAGTTCCTTGCGGGCCAGGGCGATTTCGTCGTTGCCCAGCGGTGCGCCGTGGCAGTCTTCCTTGCCCTGCTTGTTCGGCGAGCCGAAACCGATGATGGTCTTGCAGCAGATCAGGGTCGGACGGTCGCTCTTGCGCGCGGTCTCGATGGCCATCTTGATTTCGTCGGCATCGTGGCCGTTGACGTTGCGGATGACCTGCCAGTTGTAGGCTTCGAAACGGGCCGGGGTGTTGTCGGTGAACCAGCCGTGCACTTCGCCGTCGATGGAGATGCCGTTGTCGTCGTAGAAGGCGATCAGCTTGTTCAGGCCCAGGGTGCCGGCCAGCGAGGCGACTTCGTGGGAAATACCTTCCATCATGCAGCCGTCGCCGAGGAACACATAGGTGTTGTGGTCGACGATGGTGTGGCCGTCACGGTTGAACTGGGCGGCCAGCACTTTCTCGGCCAGGGCGAAGCCCACGGCGTTGGCAATGCCTTGGCCGAGCGGCCCGGTGGTGGTCTCCACGCCTGGGGTATAGCCGTATTCCGGGTGGCCCGGGGTGCGGCTGTGCAGCTGGCGGAAGGCCTTGAGGTCGTCGATCGACAGGTCGTAGCCGGTCAGGTGCAGCAGCGAATAGATGAGCATCGAGCCGTGGCCGTTGGACAGCACGAAGCGGTCGCGGTCGGCGAAGTCCGGGTTGCTCGGGTTGTGCTTCATGTAGTCGCGCCAAAGCACTTCGGCGATATCCGCCATGCCCATGGGGGCACCTGGGTGGCCGCTGTTGGCCTTTTGCACGGCATCCATGCTGAGGGCACGAATGGCGTTGGCACGTTCACGACGGCTGGGCATCGCTGATCTCCTGGGGCTTGAATAGGTGGTGTCACGAAAAAGGCGGCCATTTTCGCCCACTGCGGGGGCTGGGGGCAATGACGGATGGTCGCAGTTGGGGGATTTTCCTGTGATTGGCCTGCATAACGGCGAAAAAACCGCCAGGCGCACCCCGCCCATCCGCCAATATCAAAACTTTTTGATATTGACCTTGCGGGGGCAGCCTCGCCTGTCTAGACTGCCGTCCCATGAACCTCCGTGCGCAACCGATCCCTCAGCAAAGCGACACACTGGCCGCCCTGTGCAAGGCCAGTGGCGACGAGCTGCGCCTGAACGTCCTGCGTGCCCTGGCCAGTGATTCGTTCGGCGTGCTGGAGCTGGCGCAGATCTTCGACGTCGGCCAGTCGGGCATGAGCCACCATCTCAAGGTGCTGGCCCAGGCCGAGCTGGTGGCCACGCGCCGCGAAGGCAATGCGATCTTCTACCGCCGTGCCCTGCCCGACGGCCAGCGTTTCGGCGGGCGCCTGCACATGGCCCTGCTCGATGAGGTCGACGACCTGACCTTGCCGGAAGATGTCCAGGCCCGTATCGCCCAGGTACAGCAACGCCGCGCCGCCACCAGCCAGGACTTCTTCCTGCGCGTGGAGGAAAAATTCCGCGCCCAGCAAGACCTCATCGCCGGCTTGCCGCAATACCGCGAAAGCCTGCTGGCGCTGCTCGACACGCTGAACTTCGCGCCGACCGCCAGCGCGCTGGAAGTCGGCCCCGGCGATGGCGGTTTCCTGCCAGACCTGGCACGGCGTTTCGCCCAGGTCACGGCCCTGGACAACAGCCCGACCATGCTCGAGCTGGCACGCCAGGTCTGCGAGCGCGAACGCCTGGGTAATGTAAACCTGCAGTTGGCCGATGCACTGGGTGCAACGGATGTGGACGCCGACTGCGTTGTGCTGAACATGGTCCTGCACCATTTCAGCGACCCGGCCCTGGCCCTGTGCCAACTGGCCAAACGGGTGAAGGCAGGCGGCAGCCTGTTGGTCACCGAACTGTGCAGCCATGACCAGGGTTGGGCGCGGGAAGCCTGCGGCGACCTCTGGCTCGGCTTCGAACAGGACGACCTGGCCCGTTGGGCCACAGCAGCCGGGCTGGTCCCCGGGGACAGCCTCTATGTGGGCTTGCGTAACGGTTTCCAGATCCAGGTCCGCCATTTTCAGCGGACGGCTGGCGACACTCACCATCGGTAAATTTTAGGAACCCGTCGAGATGAGCGAATACTCCCTTTTCACCTCCGAGTCCGTGTCCGAAGGGCATCCGGACAAGATCGCCGACCAGATTTCGGACGCGGTCCTTGATGCCATCATCACCCAGGACAAGTATGCCCGCGTGGCCTGCGAAACCCTGGTCAAGACCGGTGTCGCCATCATCGCCGGCGAAGTCACCACCTCCGCCTGGGTCGACCTGGAAGAGCTGGTGCGCAAGGTCATCATCGATATCGGCTACAACAGCTCCGACGTCGGCTTCGACGGCGCTACCTGCGCGGTGATGAACATCATCGGCAAGCAGTCGGTGGACATCGCCCAAGGCGTCGACCGCTCCAAGCCGGAAGACCAGGGTGCGGGCGACCAGGGCCTGATGTTCGGCTACGCCAGCAACGAAACCGACGTGCTGATGCCAGCACCGATCTGCTTCTCGCACCGTCTGGTCGAGCGCCAGGCCGAAGCGCGCAAGTCCGGCCTGCTGCCGTGGCTGCGCCCGGATGCCAAGTCGCAGGTCACCTGCCGTTACGAAAACGGCAAGGTCGTCGGTATCGACGCCGTGGTGCTGTCGACCCAGCACAACCCTGAGGTCTCGCTCAAAGACCTGCAGGAAGCCGTGATGGAGCTGATCGTCAAGCACACCCTGCCGGCCGAGCTGCTGCACAAAGGCACCCAGTTCCACATCAACCCGACCGGCAACTTCATCATCGGTGGCCCGGTGGGCGACTGCGGCCTGACCGGCCGCAAGATCATCGTCGACTCCTACGGCGGCATGGCCCGTCACGGTGGTGGCGCGTTCTCCGGCAAGGACCCGTCCAAGGTCGACCGCTCCGCCGCCTACGCCGGCCGCTATGTGGCCAAGAACATCGTTGCCGCCGGCTTGGCCGAGCGTTGCGAGATCCAGGTGTCCTACGCCATCGGCGTGGCCCAGCCGACCTCCATCTCGATCAACACCTTCGGCACCGGCAAGGTGTCCGACGACAAGATCATCCAGATCGTGCGCGAGTGCTTCGACCTGCGCCCGTACGCCATCACCAAGATGCTCGACCTGCTGCACCCGATGTATCAGGAAACCGCCGCCTACGGCCACTTCGGCCGCGAGCCGCAGCAGAAGACCGTCGGCGACGACACCTTCACCACCTTCACCTGGGAACGCACCGACCGCGCCCAGGCGCTGCGTGACGCTGCCGGCCTGTAATTTTTCCTGCAGCGGTAAATGAAAGCCCCTGCCGAGTGATCGGCAGGGGCTTTTTTGTGACATATCGGCTGACAACTGCGCGACGCAACGCTCGCTGCCGTTGCCTAGGCTGAGGCTTCCCCTCCGCCAAGCAAGGATGCTGGCCATGCCGTTGCTGCTCCTGTTTCTGCTCGTTCTATCGTTCCACGCGCAAGCCACTGGCTGTCCGAACTGGTCGGCCGAGCGGGCAGGTGCCGAAGTCACCCGCCTGCGCGAGGCGGTCAGCCAATGGGATGACCATTACCACCGCCTGGGCGAATCCCTGGTGGCCGATGAGGTTTATGACCAGGGCCGGCAACGCCTGCTCCACTTGCAAGGGTGTTTCGCCCTGGAGAGCGAGCTGGACTCACTGGCCAGCGCACGCGGGCCAATTGCCCACCCGATCCGCCACACCGGTGTCGGCAAGCTCCCGGATGAACAGGCCGTGGGCCAATGGATGGCCGGCAAGACAGGCGTATGGCTGCAGCCGAAGGTCGATGGCGTCGCGGTAACCTTGGTATATCGCCAAGGCAGGCTGGTGCAGTTGCTCAGCCGTGGTGACGGTACCCAGGGGCATGACTGGAGCCGGCATATAGAGGTTCTCCAAGGCATCAACCGGCAGTTGCCCACTCCACTGGACCTGGTCCTGCAAGGGGAACTGTACCTGCGCCTGGGTGACCATGTGCAGGCGCATGAAGGTAGCGTCAACGCTCGCGCTACCGTCGCGGGCTTGCTGGCACGCAAGCGGCTGGCCCGTGAACAAGGCGCAGCCATTGCGCTGTTTGTCTGGGACTGGCCGCAAGGGCCGAGCGATCAAGGCGAGCGTGTGGCTCAGCTGGCGGCACTGGGATTTCCCGATAGCCAGCGCTACAGCGTGGCTATCAGCAGCGCTGGCGAGGCGGCACACTGGCGCGAGCATTGGTATCGCTCTGCCCTGCCCTTTGCCACGGATGGGGTGATCCTGCGCCAGAACACACGGCCATCGGCCGAACGCTGGCAAACCAATGCGCCCTACTGGATTGCCGCCTGGAAGTATCCCTATGCCCGGGCGCTGGCCGAAGTGCGTGACGTGCGCTTTCGCATTGGCCGCACGGGCCGCATCACACCTGTCCTGAAGCTGCAGCCAGTAAGGCTTGACGACCGCCTTGTCACCCAGGTGAGCCTGGGCTCCCTGGCTCGCTGGCAAGAACTCGACATTCGCCCGGGAGACCATGTAGCCATCAGCCTGGCGGGGCTGACCATCCCGCGCTTCGAGCAGGTAGTGCTGCGCGCCACCGAGCGTGGTGCGGTCGCGGCGCCTGCGCCAGATCAATACAACGCTATGACATGCTGGCAGGCTAGCGAAGGCTGTGAAGACCAGTTCATTGCCCGGCTCACCTGGCTCAGCGGCAAACAGGGCCTGGCCATGCCGGGTACCGGGCCCGGTACATGGCGACGACTGGTACGAGGCGGGCAGGTCACATCGCTGGCAGACTGGCTGGCGCTGGATGCCGAGCGAATGGCCCAGTTGCCTGGCATCAGCGATAGCGGCGCCCTGCGCCTGCAACGAAGCTTCGAGGCTGGCCGTAGCAGGCCGTTCGCCCAGTGGATCAGCGGGCTTGGCGTGCCAATACCCCGCACTCTTCAACTCGAGGGCGACTGGGCAACCCTCACCCGGCGTTCAGCCAGGCAATGGCAAGCCTTGCCCGGTATTGGCGCATCCCGTGCCAGCCAGCTACACGCATTTTTCGCGGCAGAGCAGGTGCAGGCACTGGCGCAGCAGCTGAGCGAAAGCGGCATCCAGGGGTTCCCTGCTGCTGCCACCGGTGTGAGGCAATGAGTTTTTACAAAAACCGTTGTAGGAGATGGCCTGGATTGTTCCAGAAATATCCAACAAGGGTTCCTAAATAGGCAAAACCAAGGCAGGATTTGCCCCATCTTTTGCTGCCCCGCCCCCTCAAGGAGGCTTTGATGAAATTGTTTTCCACCCTGGCGCTGCTGACCACGCTTGGCCTGACTGCTGGCGCTGCCCAGGCCGCCCAGCCCGACGAGGGCCTGACCGGTTGCGCCGCCAAGCGCAGTGCCATCGAGAACCAGCTGAAAATCGCCCGCGACCACGGCAACGGCAACGGCGATCAGGTAGCAGGGCTCGAGGAAGCACTGCGTGGCGTCGACAATTGCACCGACGCCGGCCTGCGCAAAGAGCGCGAGCAGAAAGTGCTCGATGCCCGTCACGAGGTGGCGCAGCGCGAGAAGGACCTGAAGAAGGCCGAGAAAAAAGGCGACGCGGAAAAGATCAACAAGCGCAAGGACAAGCTTGCCGAGTCCCGTAAAGAGCTGCAGGAAGCGGTGGACGACCTGGATCGCTGATCTTCTGATCGCCCTTTGACACAGGGGCGATCAATGGTTGCGGAATTCGCTATGACACGCCTTGCACGCCGCCTCGACCTTGTCCATCGGCGCCTTCAGTTGCGCCGCGTCCAACGGCTGGGTCCGGGTCACGTCAACCAACTCACCGGTCACGCTCTCCAGTTGCCGGGCAAGTTCATGGAAGCGCGCCTGACGTTCCCACACCTCCGGTCGCGCGCTACTGTCACCCTCGTCCCGCGCTTGTGGAAAATGCTGCCACGGCGCATGGGCAAGGCCATCGAGCTTCAACGCACCTGCGGCGAATTTCACCCCGTCGAAGGGCAAGCGGCCGCGCAACATGCCGCCCATGTCTTCGCTGGTCTTGAGCATGTCCTTGAAGATTGCCTTGCGCTTGCCCAGCGGCGAATTGGGGTCGACCCGGTCACAGGCCGTCAGGGCAAGGGCAGCGAGCAGTACTACGGTCAATCGCTTGAACATCACAGTCACTTCAGCCTACGCAAAGGGGCGGCCAGTATCGCCGCCTGTCAGGCAAAGACCAATAGCCACATAAAACACAAGGGCGAATCTTCATGTTCGCCAGCCACAGGTAACCATTGATGAAATCTGCCCTGCGCCATCTGGCCTGGACACTCCCGGCACTCGCCCTGCTGGCCGGCTGCAACGGCGGCGAAAACGCCAAGCCCGAGCCTCATGCCATTGCTACCTATGCCCCTGCTACCTGGAAAGACCTGCCTGCGGTCAGCGATGAAGACCTGCTGGCCGGCTTCTACGCCTGGCGCAGCGGCTGCGAGAAACTCAAGCGCGACCCGGTGTGGGCCGCCACCTGTGAAGCGGCCGGCAACGACACGGCGAGTGCCACCCAGGTACGTACGTTCCTTGAGCAGAACCTGCAGGTGTATGGCCTGCGTGCCGCCGACAACAACGCCAACGGCCTGATCACCGGTTACTACGAGCCGGTCTACCCCGGCAGTCTGAAGCGCACCGAAGCGGCCCACGTGGCGGTTTATGGCGTACCCGAAGACATGATCGTGGTCGATCTGGCCAGCGTATACCCCGAACTCAAGGGCAAGCGCCTGCGTGGCCGCCTGGACGGTCGCGTGCTCAAACCCTACGACACCGCCGAGGTAATCAGCCGCGATGGCGTCAAGGCGCCTGTGCTGGCCTGGCTGACCGATCCGATGGACCTGCAATTCCTGCAGATCCAGGGTTCGGGCCGGATCCAGCTGGAGGATGGCCGCCAGCTGCGGCTGGGCTACGCCGACCAGAACGGCCACCCCTACCGGCCAATCGGCCGCTGGCTGGTGGAGCAAGGCCAGTTGAAAAAAGAAGACGTGACCATGGGCAGCATCCACGCCTGGGCCATGGCCAACCCGCAGCGCGTGCCGGAACTGCTGGCCAGCAACCCGAGTTATGTGTTCTTCAGTGCTCGCCCGGACAGCAACGAAGGGCCTCGCGGCTCGCTGAACGTGCCGCTGACCGCTGGATATAGCGTGGCCATCGACCGCAAGGTGATTCCGCTGGGTAGCCTGCTGTGGCTGTCTACCACGCGCCCGGATGGGTCGCCGGTGGTACGCCCGGTGGCGGCCCAGGACACGGGTGGAGCGATTGCCGGCGAGGTGCGTGCCGACCTGTTCTGGGGCACCGGGCCAGAGGCCGGTGAGCTGGCGGGGAACATGAAGCAGCAGGGGCAGATCTGGATGCTGTGGCCCAAGGGCAAGGCGTTGCCTGAGGTGCCTAAAGTGCCTTGATCGGCGGTGGATTCTTCGCGGGCTCGCCCGCTCCCACAGGTATCGCGTCAGCCTTGTGGGAGCGGGCAAGCCCGCGAAGCAGGCGACTCGGTTTCAGACGGAAACCACAAAGAACGCCACGATCATCGCCAACCCGGCAAACCACACCAGCGACCGCAGCGCTGCCCAGTCCGCCAGGTAGCAGATGATGTAAAGCAGGCGGCTGGTGATATACATCACCCCCAGCACATCCTGGGTTACCTGCTCGGCATTGCCGACGATATCCGCCACCAGTACCGCTGCGGCAAACGCCGGGAAGGCCTCGTAGCCGTTCTGCTGCGCGGCATGGGCACGCCTTGGCAGGCCCGACAACGTATCAAGGAAAGCACGCGGATCATGATTGTCCTTCAGGCCGAAGCGGCCACTGCTGACCTTGGCGATCAAGGCACACAGCGGGTTCAACAGCAGCGCGATCAGGATGCACCACAGGGCAACGGTCATGCTCATGACTCCTTGTTCGAAAATGGGTTAGAGCTTCATCACCAGCATACCTGCCAGGACCAGCCCGCAAGCTAGGAGTCTCGGCCCGCCAAAAGGTTCTTTGAGGTAGCGCATGCCCATCAGCACCACCAGGATCACACTCAACTCGCGCAGGGCCGCCGCTTCGGCCACAGACCCCAGGTGCATGGCCCACAGCACCAGTGCGTAACTGAACAGTACGCAAAAGCCCACCGCCAATCCCAAACGCCATTGGGAGCGCCAGAACAGCACGAATGGCGCCCGCCGCGCCACCCCGGCCAGCAACGGGAATGGCCAGGCGCTGAGCAGCGTCAACCACACCAGGTAATCCCAAGGCTTGCCCCACAAACGCACCGCCTGGCCATCGAACCAGGTGTAGCAACCGATACACAGGCCGATCAGCGCTACCACCGGCAACATCGACCAGGGCAACCGATCACCCCCTCCGCCTTGCCACAACAGGCAAGCCATGCCACACGGGATCAGCAGGATGCCGATGATCTGCTGCTGGGTGAGCGACTCACCTGCAAACGCCAGGGTCAGCCCCAATACGACCAGCGGTGACAAGCCACGCATCAGAGGATAGACCAGCCCCAGATCACCGACCCGATAGGCCTGGATCAGCAAGAACCGGTACAACTGCTCGGCCAGCGCCGAAGCCAGCAGCCAGGGCCAGATCCCGGCGGGCGGGATCTCAGTGAAGGCTACGGCACACACGGCGAACAGCAGCGCCACGGCATCCATGCTGGCGATCACCAACAGGCGCTCGGCGCTGAATTTGATCAGGGTGTTCCAGGTCGCGTGCAACAGGGCGGCGACCAAAACCAGGGAAGTTGCCAGCACGCCTTTGAATCCTTGTGACGTTTTTTGAGGGATGAATATATAGCGTTGGGCTGCGGGTTGCCTGGGATGTATACGCCGGTAGAGTTTCAGCGCCTGGGAGATCGAGCGCCGCGCGGGCGGCGCTCGATCTCCCAGGCGCTGAACATGTTGCGGCATGCCCCCAGCCGCCATAATGCGCCCTCTAACCACAACCACCCGGAACGTTTCCAACAATCCTGGTCAAATCCTGTGTCCCGACCCCCTCGCCAGATCATCAAAGAACTGCCCGAGCCATTCGGGTACGACTTGGAAGCCACTGTCACAGGATTCGGGATGCTTGAACTAGTTGCCGCGTTTATCTGCCTCACCACCCTCCTCACCTACGTGAATTACCGTTTCATCGGCCTGCCACCCGCCATCGGCGTGATGGTCACGGCGTTGCTGTTCTCCCTCATCCTGCAGGGCCTGAGCCTGATCGGCTTCCCCGGCCTGGAAGAACGCGTCGAAGGCCTGATGAACCAGATCGATTTCAACGACCTGCTGATGCACTGGATGCTGGCCTTCCTGCTGTTCGCCGGGGCATTGCACGTCAACCTCAGCGACCTGCGCAGCTACCGCTGGCCGATTGGCCTGCTGGCCACCCTGGGCGTGCTGATCGCCACCGTGGTGATCGGCTACCTGTCGCACTGGGTATTCGCCCTGTTCGGCTGGCAGGTGCCGCTGATCTACTGCCTGTTGTTCGGCGCGCTGATCTCCCCGACCGACCCGATCGCCGTGCTGGGTGCGCTGCGTACCGCCAATGCCTCCAAGCCATTGAAGACCACCATCGTCGGCGAATCGTTGTTCAACGACGGTACCGCGGTCGTGGTGTTCACCGTCCTGCTGGGCATCATCCAGCTGGGCGAGACGCCGGGCGTCGCCGACACAGCCCTCCTGTTCGCCCGCGAAGCCATCGGTGGGGTGCTGTTCGGCGGTGTGATCGGCTATGCCACCTACCGCATGATCAAGAGCGTCGAGCAGTATCAGGTCGAGGTGATGCTGACCCTGGCGCTGGTGATCGGTGGCTCGGCGATGTGCTACGAGCTGCATGTTTCGGCACCGATCGCCATGGTGGTCGCGGGGTTGATCATCGGCAACCTGGGCCGCAACCTGGCGATGAACGACATGACCCGCCGCTACATGGACGGGTTCTGGGAACTGATCGACGACATGCTCAATGCCCTGCTGTTCGCCTTGATCGGCCTGGAGCTGTTGCTGCTGCCGTTCAACTGGCTGCACCTGGCGGCGGGTGGTGTGCTGGCGCTGGCAGTGCTGCTCTCGCGGCTACTGACCGTGGCCCCGGCGATCGTGCTGTTGCGTCGCTGGCGGCCGGTGCCCCAGGGCACCATCCGCGTGCTCACCTGGGGTGGCCTGCGGGGCGGCGTGTCGGTGGCCCTGGCGCTGTCGCTGCCAATGGGCGACGAACGCGACCTGCTGCTATCGATCACCTACATCGTGGTGTTGTCGTCGATCCTGGTGCAGGGTTTGAGCATCGGGCGCGTGGTGCGCAAGGTCAGCGTACAACCTTGAAAACACTGGGGCCGCCCAGCGGCCCCAGACTGTCATTCGACTGCTGAATCCGGGAACTGGTCCTGGATGTACTTGATCTCGGTCCGCCCGTGCGCCGCCGGCAGGCCATCCTCACCCAGGTTGACGAAGACCATCTTGTCGACCGTCAGAATGCTCTTGCGGGTGATCTTGTTGCGTACTTCACACTTGAGGGTGATCGAGGTGCGGCCAAACTCGGTGGCGGTGATGCCCAGCTCGATGATGTCGCCCTGGCGCGAGGCGCTGACGAAGTTGATCTCCGACATGTACTTGGTCACCACGCGCTGGTTGCCTAGCTGGACGATCGCGTAGATCGCCGCTTCTTCGTCGATCCAGCGCAGCAGGCTGCCGCCGAACAGCGTGCCGTTGGGGTTGAGGTCTTCGGGTTTAACCCATTTGCGGGTGTGAAAGTTCATCTGTACTCCTGACCGGCTTGGCTAACGTGAAGTAATGATGGCAGAGCGGCCGCCACCGCTCCATTGAACATCGACTATCGTCGCGATAAATCGACAGAAAGCCTTGGGTGTGTCACACAGCCACGGCTATAATCGCTGCCGATTCTCATGGCTGCCCACACTGGCGGCCATCCCGCCACCCATCCGAGGGGCGCTGCAGCAGGCTCGGCCTGTCAGGCTCGGTTGGGGCGTTGTCCGCTGAAGCGGACGCTCAACGCACAACGGCGCCCATTCGCACACTACGAATGGAGGCTCTCATGAGCGCTGTAAACACGCCTGCTGGTTTTTCCGACTTCAAGGTCGCCGACATTTCCCTGGCCGACTGGGGCCGCAAGGAAGTCATCATCGCCGAATCGGAAATGCCCGCACTGATGGGCCTGCGCCGCAAGTATCAAGCCGAGCAGCCGCTCAAGGGCGCGAAGATCATCGGCTGCATCCACATGACCATCCAGACCGCCGTGCTGATCGAAACCCTGGTCGCACTGGGCGCCGAAGTCCGCTGGTCGTCGTGCAACATTTTCTCCACCCAGGACCAGGCCGCTGCCGCCATCGCCGCTGCCGGCATTCCTGTATTCGCCTGGAAAGGTGAAACCGAGCAGGAATACGAGTGGTGCATCGAGCAGACCATCCTGAAAGATGGCCAGCCTTGGGACGCCAACATGGTGCTGGACGACGGTGGTGACCTGACCGAAATCCTGCACAAGAAATACCCGGCCATGCTGGAAAAGATCCACGGCGTGACCGAAGAGACCACCACCGGCGTGCACCGTCTGCTGGACATGCTGGCCAAAGGTGAGCTGAAAGTCCCGGCGATCAACGTCAACGACTCGGTCACCAAGAGCAAGAACGACAACAAGTACGGCTGCCGTCACAGCCTGAACGATGCCATCAAGCGCGGCACCGATCACCTGCTGTCGGGCAAGCAAGCCCTGGTCATCGGCTACGGTGACGTGGGCAAGGGCTCGGCCCAGTCGCTGCGTCAGGAAGGCATGATCGTCAAGGTCACCGAAGTTGATCCGATCTGCGCCATGCAGGCCTGCATGGACGGCTTCGAAGTCGTTTCGCCATTCAAGGATGGCATCAACACCGGTACCGAAGCCGGCATCAACGCCGACCTGCTGGGCCGCATCGACCTGATCGTCACCACCACCGGTAACGTCAACGTCTGTGACGCCAACATGCTCAAGGCCCTGAAGAAGCGTGCCGTGGTCTGCAACATCGGCCACTTCGACAACGAGATCGACACCGCCTTCATGCGCAAGAACTGGGCATGGGAAGAGGTCAAGCCGCAGGTTCACAAGATCCACCGCACTGGCGCGGGTACCTTCGACCCGCAGAACGACGACTACCTGATCCTGCTGGCCGAAGGCCGCCTGGTGAACCTGGGTAACGCCACTGGCCACCCGAGCCGCATCATGGACGGTTCGTTCGCCAACCAGGTGCTGGCACAGATCTTCCTGTTCGAGCAGAAGTTCGCCGAACTGCCAGCTGCCAAGAAGGCCGAGCGCCTGACCGTGGAAGTGCTGCCGAAGAAACTCGACGAAGAAGTGGCCCTGGAAATGGTCCGCGGCTTCGGTGGCGTGGTCACCCAGCTGACCCCGCAACAGGCCGAGTACATCGGTGTGACCGTCGAAGGCCCGTTCAAGCCGGACGCCTACCGCTACTAAGCGGCAGGCTTGAAGCGACACGCTTCAACGCCGAAACCTGAACGATGCCCAAGCCAGATCGGCCACCACCGATCTGGCTTTTACTTGCAGCTTGCTGCTTGAGGCTTGCTGCTCGAGGAACGCCAGATGTCCCAAGATCGCCGTTACAGTTTCGAGTTCTTCCCAACCAAGACCGACGCCGGTCACGAAAAGCTGATGGGCGTGGCCCGCCAGCTGGCCCAGTACAATCCTGACTTCTTCTCTTGCACCTACGGTGCCGGTGGCTCGACCCGCGACCGCACACTGAACACCGTGCTGCAGCTGGAAAGCGAAGTAAAGGTCCCTGCCGCACCGCACCTGTCCTGCGTGGGTGACACCAAGGACGAGCTGCGCGCCCTGCTGGCCGAATACAAGGCCGCCGGCATCAAGCGCATCGTCGCCCTGCGTGGCGACCTGCCGTCGGGCATGGGGATGGCCAGTGGCGAGCTGCGTTATGCCAGCGACCTGGTCGAGTTCATCCGCCAGGAAACCGGCGACCACTTTCACCTGGAAGTAGCCGCCTATCCGGAAATGCACCCACAGGCGCGCAACTTCGAGGCTGACCTGGGCAACTTCGTGCACAAGGTCAAGGCCGGTGCCGACAGCGCCATCACCCAGTACTTCTTCAACGCCGACAGCTATTTCTACTTCGTCGAGCGGGCGCAGAAGCTGGGCGTGGACATCCCGGTGGTGCCCGGCATCATGCCGATCACCAACTACAGCAAACTGGCGCGCTTCTCCGATGCGTGCGGCGCCGAGATCCCGCGCTGGATTCGCAAGCAGCTGGAGGCATACGGCGACGATACGGCGAGCATCCAGGCCTTTGGCGAAGAAGTCATCACCCGCATGTGCGAACAACTGCTGCAAGGCGGCGCACCGGGCCTGCACTTCTATACCCTCAACCAGGCCGAGGCGAGCCTGGCGATCTGGAACAACCTGAAACTGCCGCGCTGAAACTTTTTGGCATCATCAGATTCTGAAACAATTAAGGCTTTAGTCGTAGACTAGGGCCTTATTTACTTTGTGGCTCTGATAGGTGTCGTCTGCAATGCAACATTTCCTGCCATCTCGCCCTCAGCTCGTGTACTTGGCGTTCGGCCCGGCCACCTATCATCAGGAAGCCTGCTTCAGCATTGTCAGCGCAATTACGCATCTGGGGGGCAGTGCCAATCTGGCCATCGACATCCAGGTCTATACCGACAATGCCGAGCCTTACGGCAAACTGCCAGTCACCGTTCATCTGCTCGACGAGGCTACCCGCAAGGCCTGGAACCAGCCACACGGCTATCATTTTCGCAGCAAGCATGTGCTGTTGCGCCAGGTGCTACAGCAACACCCTCAGGCGGTGCTGATCGACACCGATACCTTCTTCCGCAAGTCGCCGCTGCAGCTGTTCCAGCGGGTCAGACCCGGCACGTTGTTGTGCAATGCCATTGGCGCGCGCTATGGCGCGAACCAGCAGTGCCTGCTGTACACCAACCTGCTCGGCATTCTCGAGTCACGCGGCCTGGCCGACTGCCAGATGCCGCTGGTCAACTCCGGCGTGATCGGCCTCTGCGCCGAGGACACCGATGTACTGGACCGCTCCATTGCCATGATGGACGAGTTCTACCCGCTGGCCCGCACCGCCTACACCCTGGAAGAGTTCTGCCTGGCGGTGGCCGCTTACCGCAAGATGGAGCTGGCCGAATGCACAGACGTCATTCACCACTACTGGAGCCGCAAGGCCCAGTTCCGCGCCAAGATCCAGGCCTGGCTGGGTAAACACGGCCATGACCCACTGGGGCCTGCCGCGCTTGCCGATGTGGCATTGGTCAACGACCAACTGCCACGCCCTCCGGCCTTGCAGCGCTTGGGTTACAAGGCCTTGAGCCTAACCATGCCCAGCCGCGAGCGCCAGTTCGTACGCGAACTGCTGTATGGCTGCTACCCCTACCCCAACGAGTTCGATCGCGCTTGTGCATCGGCCTGGTGGGACAAGGCGCTGGAGAACCTCAACGAACGCCATGGGCGCATCGAGCCCGAGCAATTGCGTCAGTGCCTGCGCCACCCGAGCCTACGCCTGTCACTGGGCGGCCGGCGCAAGGATATCGAGGCGCACCTGCTGCGTTCGTCGCATCGCTGAGGCCCTACGAGGCGATTATCGAACACTTCATCGACGGCGCAGGCGATCTTGTGGGCGCCGTTGAGCAGCAGGAAAGCAGCACGCGGCGTCAGCTCTGTTATACTCGGGCCTTCCCGCCCGGCTCACGCCCGGACGCTCGGCCTCGCAACAGGCATCCCGATCGGCATCGACGCCCCTTGGCGTCCACCCTCCGCTTCCCGGATGTGCAGTGAAAGCCCAGCTGGACCGGACGCGATCGCATCCCCTGGATGCCCGTCGCGCCAGGCAGAACATCCCAACGGGCCCAGCCCACACGAGAACAGGATTGCCCATGTCCTTTGCTTCCCTCGGTCTCTCCGAGGCTCTTGTCCGCGCTATCGAGGCAGCGGGCTACACCCAGCCGACTCCGGTGCAACAGCGGGCCATTCCCGCCGTGTTGCAAGGCCGCGACCTGATGGTTGCCGCACAGACTGGCACTGGTAAAACCGGCGGCTTCGCCTTGCCGATCCTTGAGCGCCTGTTCCCGGCCGGCCACCCTGACAAATCCCAGCGTCACGGCCCGCGCCAGCCGCGCGTCCTGGTCCTGACCCCGACCCGCGAGCTCGCCGCCCAGGTACACGACAGCTTCAAGGTGTACGCCCGCGACCTGCCACTGGTCAGCGCCTGCATCTTCGGCGGCGTCGGCATGAACCCGCAGATCCAGGCCATTGCCAAGGGTGTCGACGTGCTCGTCGCCTGCCCGGGGCGCCTGCTCGACCTGGCCGGCCAAGGCAAGGTCGACCTGGCCCATGTGGAAATCCTGGTCCTCGACGAAGCCGACCGCATGCTCGACATGGGCTTCATCCATGACGTGAAGAAGGTCCTCGCCCGCCTGCCGGCCAAGCGCCAGAACCTGCTGTTCTCGGCGACCTTCTCCAAAGACATCACCGACCTCGCCGACAAGCTCCTGCACAACCCGGAGCGTATCGAGGTCACCCCGCCAAACACCACCGTCGAGCGCATCGAGCAGCGCGTCTACCGGCTGCCCGCCAGCCACAAACGCGCCCTGCTGGCGCATTTGATCACGCTGGGCGCCTGGGAACAGGTTCTGGTATTCACCCGCACCAAGCACGGTGCCAACCGCCTGGCCGAGTACCTGGAAAAGCACGGCCTGACCGCTGCCGCTATCCACGGCAACAAGAGCCAGAACGCCCGCACCAAGGCCCTGGCCGACTTCAAGGCCAACAGCGTACGCGTGCTGGTGGCCACCGACATCGCCGCCCGAGGCCTGGACATCGACCAGCTGCCCCACGTGGTCAACTTCGAGCTGCCGAACGTCGAGGAAGACTATGTGCACCGCATCGGCCGTACCGGCCGTGCCGGGCGCTCGGGCGAGGCCATCTCGATGGTTGCGCCGGATGAAGAAAAGCTGCTCAAAAGCATCGAGCGGGTCACCAAGCAGAAGATCCCGGATGGCGACCTGATGGGCTTTGACGCCAGCCAGGTAGAAGCTGAAAAGCCTGAAGTGCGCGAGCGCCAGCAGAACAGCGGCCGCGGCGGTCGCAACCAGCAGGCCCGCAGCGATGGCGGCAAAGACGCCAACGGCGGCCGCAAGGACAAGGGCAAGGACAAAGGCAAGGCCAAGCAGCAGGCAGCGGACAAGCCGGCCGACAAGGAAAAGTCCGGCGACAAGCAACAGCAGCAGCGCAAGCCGCGTGACAAGAAGCCGCGCCAGCAACAGCAGGCCAGCAACAGCCCTATCCCGAAAGCCGCTGCCGACCGTGATCCAGAGGAATTCCTGGACGACGATATCGACAACTTCGGCAACCGCGCCGACTACGTCAGCCCTTACCAGAACGCTAAAGGCCAAGGCCGCAACCGCCGTCCGGGTGGTGCAGGTCAAGGCCAGGGCCAGAGCCAAGGCACAAGCCAGCGCAGCAACAACGGCGGTGGCCAAGGCCGCAATGCAGGCGGCCAGCAGCGCAGCGGCGGCGGCGGTGGCGACAAGCGCCCACGCAATACCAACGGTGGTGGTGCACGTCGTGACAACAATGGCGGTGGCCGCAACCGCTCGGCCGGGCGTAACGATGCCTCGCGCCAGGAGCCGGCAGTGCGCAGCACCCGCGAACAGCACCAGCCCGTGATCATCCGCAAGGAATCCAAGCTCGACCGTTACCCGACGCCAGAGCAGCTGGATGACCTGCCGAGCCGCCCGCGTGGTGAGCGACCTGCGCTGCTCACCCGCAAAGGCTGAGTTCATGCATCAGGCATAAAAAAACGCCGCCCAATGGGCGGCGTTTTTTTATTGCCTGTTCAGCAATATCACTTCTGCTGAACACCTTCGAACACGAAGTACAGCTCAACTTTATCGGACAGCGGGCCCAGGTCCATGGATTTCGGCGCGAAATCCTTGCGGTTGATATCGAGCTTGCCCTCGAAGCCGGCACGGTAGCCGCCCCATGGGTCCTTGCCTTCACCAATGAAGGTGGCCTTGATCACCACCGGCTTGGTCACGCCGGTCAGGGTCAGATCACCGGCGACATCGGCAGTCAGTTGGCCTTCGGCGTTCTTGCCGGTCGGGGTCACCTTGGTCGACTTGAAGGTGGCAGTGGGGTACTCGGCTACGTCAAGGAAGTCTTTGCTCTTGATGTGCTTGTCCCGCTCGGCGTGGTTGGTATCCACGCTCACAGTCTTGAGGGTGACGTCGATCTTGCTGGCTTCAGGCTTGGCTGGGTCCCAGCTGAAGTTACCATCCCAGTCCTTGAAGGTACCGGTGATGAAGCTGTAGCCCAGGTGGCTGATCTTGAAATCAACGAACGCGTGCTGGCCTTCCTTGTCGATCTCGTACTCGGCAGCCATGGCCTGGCCGGCGGAGAACAGAGCGGTACCGAGCGCCAGAGCGGCAAAAGTCTTTTTCAACATCCTTACTTCCTTCCTATGCAATTGAGGTTGAGAGTCAAGCTTTGCGGCCCAGCATGCGGGTCAGGGTCGCGTCACGGTCGATGTAATGGTGTTTCAGGGCCGCCAGGGCATGCAGCACGGCGAAGATCACCAAGCCCCATGCCAACCACAGGTGGATCACGCCGGCGACGTCCGCCTGGTCGGGCAGGTCGCTGACCAGCGCCGGTACGTCAAACAGGCCGAACACCGGAATGCCGACGCCGTCGGCAGTGGAAATCAGGTAACCGGCGATCATCACCGCAAACAGCCCGAGGTACAGCGCCAGGTGCCCCAGCTTGGCCGCCACGCGGGTGAATGCCCCGTGGTTGGCCGGTGCCGGCGGTGGCGGGCTGATGAAACGCCAGACCACACGCAACAGCATCACCGCCAGCAATACCAGGCCGATGCTCTTGTGCAGGTCAGGGCCGGCCTTGCGCCAAGGGTCGTAGTAGCCGAGATCGACCATCCACAGGCCCAGGCCGAACAGGCCGAAGACTGCCAGTGCAACGCCCCAGTGCAGGACGATGCTGACCACGCCATAGCGAGATGGTGAATTGCGCAGTTGCATGATGACGTAGTTCCCCGTGAAAGCTGTGCACAGACTAGCGCGTAACGTATCGAATAAAAGCTTAAAAAACTGCTTTGGATTATCGAGAAATACGATTAATAGTGTGTAAGTTACCTATTAAGGAAACATTAACAATAGTTGGAGAGTTAGCGGTTTCCAGTACCGGCCCCTTCGCGGGTGAACCCGCGAAGGGGCCGGCAATGGATTCAGTTTGCCTTGGCCTGGGTATCGGCTACTGGCTTCTTCACCGGCTCTGATTTGACCGTGGCCTTCTTCGCCTCGACCGGCTTTTTCGTCTGCTTGGCTGCAGGCTTGTGCGCCGGGGCATGCTTGGCCGGGGCTGCCTTGGTCGCGGCGGGCTTGGTCGCGGCGGGCTTGGCCGGCTCTTCCTTGGCAACGACTGCAGGTGCAGGGGTAGCGGGGGCGACGGCAGGAGCTGGTGCCACTGCTGGTGCGGCTTCCTCAACCTTGGCAACCGGCGCAGCCTTCGCCTCAGGCTTGTCGGAACCGCCGAACAGACGGGAGAAGAACCCGCCGCCAGTGTCCTTCTTCGCCACTGCGGCACCGGCTGTCGCCGCTGCCGCGACGGTCGCAGCCTTGGCCGGGTCGAACGACTTGCCGGCGAGCAAGTCCTGTACCTGGCTGGCAGCACGCTGGCCGCTGCGCAGGGCGCCTTCGAGGGTGCCTGGGTAGAGCGCATCGGTGTGCTCACCGGCAAAGGTGATGCGCTGCACCGGGCGCTCCCACAGGCGCCAGTACTTGCTGATCTGCCCTGGGCCGTACGCCAGGTAAGCGCCACCGGTACCGGCATCGATGCTGTAACGCTTGACCTCGTAACCGGTGAACGCACCGCGGGCCTTTGGATAGAACGCATGCAGGCGGATCAGCACCTGGTCGACCATCTGTTTATCGCCAAAGGCCTGCAGCAGCCGCGCATTGTCACCCGACAGGTTGATCACCACGTTGGCACCGCCCTTGAGCGCCGGCTCGATCCACAGCATGCCGAGGCCGGCGTTACTGAAGATCTCGCCCGACATGCGCGCGCGACTTTCCCATACAGGTTGCTTGAACTTGAGCATCAGCTGGTCGCGCCAGCCGTAGTTGGTACCCTTGAGCGCCGCCATGTGCTGGGTGTCCAGGCCAGGGGTGATCTGGATCTTGGCCAGCGCCCGCAGAGGGACCGCCATCACCAGGTAATCAGCCTTGTAGTCGGTGCTGCCGACCTTGACGCTGACGCCGTCCTTGTCCTGCACGATCGCCGTGACCGGTGAGCTGGTCTTGATGGTCTTCAGTTGCTTGACGAATGCCTGGGCCAGCACCGGGCTGCCGCCAGGCAGGCGCGCGGCACGCAGGTCGCGATCACTGACGCCACGGTAGACGCGGTTCTGCTGCGCGAAGTAGAGCAGCGACAGGCGCGATGGCTCGTCGTAGCGGGTACGGATCTGCTGGTTGATCAACTGGCGTGCGGTGGCCGGCAATTGCAGCTTGTCGAGCCAGGTAGCGACGTTGATCTGGTCAAGGGCGAACAGGGTGCTGTTCGCCTGCGGGTTGAGCGGGTCATCGATCGAACGGGCCAGGTCGTCGAGGGTCTTCTCGTAGCGTTTGAGCGCCTCGGCGGTAGCCGGCTGCTTGGTGGTCAGGTCGGTGGCGCTGAAATACTCGCCGTCGATCAGGTAGCCGGGAGTACGTACGAACTCTGGGGCGGGCAGTGTTTCAAGCTTGAAACGGTCCAGGTACTGGTTCAGCACCGGCTGGGCCTTGGCGTTACCGATCCATTCGCTGGTGGCCAGGCCCGAACGGCCACCCATGCCGGACTTGGCCTCCAGCAGGGTGACCTGCCAACCCTTGCTCTGCAGTTCATAGGCCGCGGTCAGGCCTGCCAGGCCGCCACCCACGACGATTGCCGAAGGTGTCTTGTCCTTTGCCAGCGCGGCGCCGCTGGACACACCGATCAATACCAACGCGCACAGGCGCACCCAAGCAGCAGCCATGTCGGCAGACTCCGAGTTGAAAATTGCAGGGATGGGAAGAGGCAGGACTGCCCCGAGAATCGATGCGCTAAGAATACGTCAGGTATTCGGACCCTGCCAGCACGGCGATATCAAGTGCCTCTGGCAACTGGCATTTTTGTCAGTAGCCAGGCTTCTGGCCATTAGGCGAAGCTGGCGCAGGTGGCTGATAAAACCGACAAAAGGAGCTGCGCCATGACCTATGAGGAGCATTTCGCACAGGTAGAAAGGCAATTCTTGTGGCATAACCAGACCGTACTCACACCCTCAGGCCTGAAGATTCGCTCCAACGGCACGTCATGGACCGGCCTGCATGAAGCTTTCAAAGGCGATGAAGGCACCGAGCTGGTGATTGGCGAGCACAGTGACGTGGAAATCACCTTCAACCAGGAAGTCGAATGCCTGCGGCTGGAGTATTACGTTGTCTGCGACCAGCACTTCGACGATGTGCAGATGCTGCTGGACACCGACGGCTACGATAGGGACCTGATCGTCCCGGTCCCGCGCAATTTCTACTGGCTTACGCTCTCCGGCAGCGGCTATACCGATTTCAGGCCGGGCCCGGTTTCCACAGCCCCCTACCATCAAGTCATCCAAGGGCCTTTTCGTCGCCTGACCATATCCACTTCACAGGCCGGTACCGTTCATATCCGCAAGCTGGAATGGACCCGCACCTGCCGTCATTGAGTACCAGCGGTTGTCCTCCCCCCTGGCTTTGCTTAGGCTTACGCGGTCAAAGCAGGCAGTAAGTCAGGAGAAGTGCCCATGGGCCTCAACGATCAGTGGATGCAACGCGACCTCAAGGTCCTGTGGCACCCCTGCACCCAGATGAAAGACCACGAGCATCTGCCACTGATCCCGATCCGGCGCGGTGAAGGGGTGTGGCTCGAGGACTTCGACGGCAAACGCTACCTGGATGCCGTGAGCAGCTGGTGGGTCAACGTGTTCGGCCATGCCAACCCGCGCATCAACCAGCGCATCAAGGATCAGGTCGATCAGCTGGAGCACGTCATTCTCGCCGGCTTCAGCCACCAGCCGGTGATCGAGCTGTCCGAACGTCTGGTCGCCATGACCCCGGCAGGGCTCGACCGGGTGTTCTACGCCGACAACGGTTCGTCGTGCATCGAAGTGGCGTTGAAGATGAGCTTCCATTACTGGCAGAACATCGGCAAACCGGCGAAAAAGCGCTTCGTGACCCTGACCAACAGCTACCACGGCGAGACCATTGCCGCGATGTCGGTCGGCGACGTGCCCCTGTTCACCGAAACCTACAAGGCGCTGCTGCTCGACACCATCAAGGTGCCAAGCCCCGACTGCTACCTGCGCCCCGAGGGCATGGGCTGGGAAGAACACTCGCGCAATATGTTCGCCGCCATGGAACAGACCCTGGCCGAACACCACGAAACCCTCTCGGCAGTGATCATCGAGCCGCTGATCCAGGGTGCCGGCGGCATGCGCATGTACCACCCGGTGTACCTCAAGCTGCTGCGCGAAGCCTGCGACCGCTATGACGTGCACCTGATCCATGACGAGATCGCCGTTGGTTTCGGCCGCACCGGCACGATGTTCGCCTGTGAGCAGGCCGGCATCCGCCCGGACTTCCTGTGCCTGTCCAAGGCCCTGACCGGTGGCTACCTGCCGCTGGCCGCCTGCCTGACTACCGACAAGGTGTACCAGGCCTTCTACGACGATTACCCGACCCTGCGCGCGTTCCTACACTCGCACAGCTACACCGGCAACCCGCTGGCCTGCGCCGCCGCCCTGGCGACGCTGGACATCTTCGAGCAGGACAACGTGATCGAGGCCAACAAGGCCCTGGCCGCGCGCATGGCCAGCGCCACTGCGCACCTGGCCGACCATGCCCATGTCGCCGAAATCCGCCAGACCGGCATGGCCCTGGCCATCGAGATGGTCCAGGACAAAGCCAGCAAGGCCGCCTACCCATGGCAGGAGCGTCGCGGCCTGAAGGTGTTCGAGCACGCCCTGACCCGCGGCGCGCTGCTGCGCCCGTTGGGCAGCGTGGTGTACTTCCTGCCGCCGTATGTGATTACCCCGGAGCAGATCGACTTTCTCGCCGAAGTGGCCAGCGAAGGCATCGACATCGCCACCCGCGACAGCGTCAGCGTCGCCGTACCGGCCAACTTCCACCCCGACTTCCGCGACCCGGGCTAGTAAACCTGCAAGCCCACAGCGTCACATGATCCCTTTTCGCCCGAGCCGAACCATGAGACTGTCCCGCTTCTTCATCGATGCCCCCCTGAGCCTTGGCGAACACGACCTGCCCGAAGCCCAGGCCCACTACATTGGCCGCGTCCTGCGCATGGCCCCTGGCGATGCCGTGCAACTGTTCGACGGCAGCGGCCATGAATACCTCGGCCAGTTGCTCGAAGTCGGCAAGAAGACGGTACGCGTCAGCCTCGACCAGGCCGTCGCCGGCCAGCCCGATTCGCCGCTGCAGGTTCACCTCGGCCAGGGCCTGTCCCGCGGCGAGCGCATGGACTGGGCGATCCAGAAGGCCACTGAGCTGGGTGCCAGCGCCATCACCCCGATCATCAGCGAGCGTTGTGAAGTGCGCCTGAAAGACGAGCGTGCCGACAAGCGCCTTGCCCACTGGCGCCAAGTGGCGATCAGTGCCTGTGAACAGTGCGGCCGTTCGACGCTGCCGGTCATCCATCAACCCGTCACCCTGGCCGAATGGCTCAAGGGCACCGAAGCCGAGCTCAAGCTGGTCCTGCACCCGGTCGCCGAGCCACTGACCAGCCATGACAGGCCGGCAACGCTGGCCTTCCTGATCGGCCCGGAAGGTGGCCTGAGCGAGGCGGAAGTCGACCAGGCCAAGGCGGCTGGCTTCCATGCCGCACGCCTCGGGCCGCGGGTACTGCGAACCGAGACAGCGCCGGTGGTGGCGCTGTCGGTCGCGCAGCAGCTGTGGGGTGATTTTTCGTAAACAAAAAGCTAACGCACGTACAGCGACACCGCCACGAAGTGCATGAGGCTGCCGACGATTACGAACAGGTGCCAGATGCCATGTGCATGGCGCAGGCGACTGTCGAGGGCGAAGAAAATGATGCCGACGGTGTAGAACACGCCGCCGGCCGTCAGCCAGGCGAAGCCGGCAGTGCCAAGACTGTTCAGCAGCGGCTTGACCGCCACCAGCACGATCCAGCCCATCACCGCATAGATGATGATCGACAGGATGCGCGCTTCCGAGCGCGGCTTGATCTCTTGCAGCATGCCGATCACCGCCAGGCCCCAGACCACGCCGAACAGGCTCCAGCCCCAAGGCCCGCGCAGGCTGACCAGGCAGAACGGGGTGTAGCTGCCGGCGATCAGCAGGTAGATCGACAGGTGATCGAGCTTGCGCATGATCACCTTCGCCCGTCCGCGCGTGCTGTGGTAGAGGGTGGAAATGCTGTAGAGCAACAGCAAGGTGCTGCCGTAGATGGAGAAACTGACGATCTTCCAGGGGTCGCCCTGCAGGCCAGCAGCGACGATCAGCCAGATGGCACCGATACAGGCCAGGACGGCACCGACCAGGTGGGTCCAGGCATTGAAGCGTTCACCGTAGTACATGCAAACACAGACCTCCTGAGGTGGGCTGGGTTCCTGAGTCAGCCTTGCATCCTACCCAAGCACAGGTTGCAGTTCAGCGTCACGCACCAGCCTTTCCAGCCCGACCAGGTCCGGCACACGCGCCACCTGCTCGCCTACCTGCACCGCGGCCAGCTCCAGGCTGCCCAGCGGCACATCCACATAATTGAGCTGGCTATCGAGCTTGCACGAGCGCGGAATGTCCTGCAGCAGCACGGCCAGGTAGCGCAAGCCGGTGTCTCCGAGCGCATTCAGCACCACGATCCGCGCCCGCTCGCCACAGGGCGTCTCACCGCCGCAGGCGGCCTCGAAACCGATCAACGGCAGGCGCTGCTGCCGCCAGTCGATCCACCCAAGGTGCCAGGCCGGGTCACCCGGTTCGCACACCAGGTTGCGCTGGCCGATCAGTTCGACCACAGCGACATTGGGCAATACCAGGGTGCGGTCGCCCAGCGGCAGCAGCAGGCCGGTGAGGCTGCTGCGTTGCCCTGCTATCAGTTCAAGCATGGGTCTGGCTCCAGTGGGCGATGCTCTGCAGCAGCACAGACTCCTGATAGGGTTTGCCCAGGTAATCGTTGACGCCGATGGCCATGGCCCGGTCGCGGTGCTTCTGCCCGGTGCGCGAGGTGATCATGATGATCGGCAGGTCTTTCAGGCGCTCGTCGCGGCGAATGCGGGTGGCCACTTCGAAACCGTCCATGCGCGGCATCTCGATGTCGAGCAACAGCACGTCGGGGCGGTGCTCTTCCAGCAGGGCCATGGCATCGACACCATCCTTGGCCGTCATCACGCTCATACCATGGCGCTCCAGCAGGCGGCCGGTGACCTTGCGCACGGTGACCGAGTCGTCGACCACCATGACCAGCGTGGCCCGCCGGGGCGCCGGGCCGAACAAGGTGCGCTGCACCCCGCTGCCACCGGGCAAGCGCGCCAGCCGCCGCTGCTGGCCACGCAGCTGGCCCAGCAGGTCGAGGATCAGCACCACGCGGCCGTCACCGAGCAAGGTCGCACCCGACAAGCCCGCCACGGCGGCGAACTGCGGGCCAAGGCTCTTGACCACGATCTCACGGCTCGGCGACAGGCTGTCTACCTGGATGGCGAACGACTGCTCCTGGGAATGCAGCAGCAACACCGGCAGCGGCACGCTCTGCCCCAGCAGCACTGGGCGCGGCAGCCCTTGTAGCAGTTCACCGAGGTAACGCAACTCGTATTCGTGGCCGCCATACACATAACGCGGGGCGTCCAGCTGATAACAGATGGCCAGTTCGGCCGGAGGGACACGCACGATGCCTTCGATGGTGTTGAGCGGTATGGCGTACTGCTCCTCGCCCAGATGAACCATCAAAGCCCGGTTGACCGACACGGTGAACGGCAAGCGGATCAGGAACCGTGCGCCCTTGCCCTGGGCCGACTCGATGGTCATCGAGCCGCCCAGTTGCTTGACCTCTTCATGGACCACGTCCATGCCCAGCCCACGCCCGGAAATCTGGGTGATCTTCTCCGCCGTGGAAAAGCCGGGGCGCAGGATGAACTGCAGGATCTCGTGATCGCTCAGCTGTGCCTGCGGGTCCAGCAGGCCGCGCTTGATTGCCTTGCGCCGGACCGCCTCCAGCGGCACGCCAGCGCCGTCGTCGGTCATCTCGATAACGATGTCGGCGCCTTCATGCAGCAAGTTCAGGTGAATGGTGCCCTGCTCTGGCTTGCCCGCGGCCAGGCGAATCTCGCGCGCTTCCAGGCCATGGTCGACTGCATTGCGCAGCATGTGCTCCAGGGGCGCGACCATGCGTTCGAGCACGCTGCGGTCGAGCTCGCCCTCGGCGTTGCCGACCACCAGCTCGACCTGCTTGCCCAGTTCGCTGGCCACCTGGCGCACGACCCGCTGCAAGCGCGGCACCAGGCGTTCGAACGGCACCATCAGTGTCGCGGTCAGGCCTTCCTGCAACTGGCTGTTCACCCGGGCTTGCTGTTGCAGCAGGCTGTAGGCCTCCTGGGCACGCTGGGCAAGGGTTTCCTTGAGGTCTAGCAGGTCGGAGGCCGATTCGAACAAAGCCCGCGACAACTGCTGCAGTTGCGAATGGCGGTCCATCTCCAGCGGGTCGAAATCTTCGTAGGCGTCCCCCTCGAACGCCTGGCGGCTGCTGATCCGCCCCTGGGTCTCGATGTCCAGGCGCAGCAGCTGGTCGCGCATGCGCTCCAGGGTGGTTTCCATCTCGTTGAGGGCGAACTGGGCATCGTTGACTTGCTGTTCGATACGGCCGCGGATGACCGAATGCTCGCCGGCCAGGTTACCCAGGTCGTCGAGCAGCTCGGCGTCGACCTTGACCATGTCGCCCGGCACCCGTTCCGGTGCCGCGGCCGGTATTTCGGCCGGGGAGGTGTCCGCCGGGACCTGGCTGGCCGCACTGTCGGTCAGTGCGGCACTGCTGAAGTTACGGATGTAGTCGATCAGCGCGGTAGCGGTGTGCAGCGGCTGGCCCAGGCGCACGGCATCGAGCATGTGCGCCAGGCGGTCATGGCAGTTCTGCAGCAGTGCGAACAGCGCCGGGCTCGGCGGCAGGCGCCCGGCGGCGAGCAGCTCGTAAAGGAATTCCAGCTCATGGGCCAGGTCGCCGATGGCGCTGATCTCGACCATGCGCGCACCACCCTTGAGTGTGTGCAGGTCACGCAGCAGGTTCTCCACTTCGACGCTGTTGCGCGGGTCGGCCTGCCAGCGCGCCAGGGCGGCGGCGGCGCTTTCGACGATGTCCGAGCTTTCTTCGAGAAAGACCTCGAGCAGCTCCTTGTCGCCGGGGCTGTCAGCATCCTCTTCGTGCTCCAGCGAGCCCGCAAGCGGCGTAACCGCATCAGCGCTTACCAAGCCGGTCGCATCCGCCGCCAGCGCACCCTCCAACACGTCGCGCAGGGCGTCGACACAGTCAGGCCGTGGGCTGAGCGCCTGTCCGGCGGCCACTTCGTCGAGCATGTCCAGCAGGGCTTCATGGGCTTGCCGGGCAACAGCGAAAAAGCGTGGGCTGGCGCCCAGGCTGCCCTCTTCCACCGCGCCGTACAGATCGAGCAGTGCCTCACAAATGGCATCCATCTGCCACAGGTCGGCAAGGTGCGCGGCGTGGCCAAGGCTGGTCAGCTCATCGAGCAAGGTTTCCAGCGGTTCGCGCTGCCCGGGCTGCTGTTGCCAGCGCGACAGCAGCGACTCGGCATCCAGCAGGATGTCCATGGCCTGGGCCAGGAAACTGGCGATCAGCTGTGGGTCACGCTTGCCAGTGCGTGTGTGTTGAGGCTCGGCATGCAGGCTGGCCAGGCGCAGGTCCACCGCCTCGCCGACCTGCTCGATCAGCTGCGCCGCCCCCGGAATGGTCGCCAACGGTGTACTGCCGAGCTGCGCCAGGCCCTGCAGGAACAAGCCATGGGCAGTGTGCAGCCACTGCATCTCCGCTGCCTGCAACGGCAACTGGTGCCCTCGGTACTCACGTACCAGGCGGTCGAAGGCAGTGGCCAGTTCGGCGATCGGCATGACCCCGGCCATGGCAGCGCTGCCCTTGAGCGTGTGCAAGGCCCGCTGCAGGCTGTCGCTGACTTCGCTGCCCTGGCCGTCGGCGCCCTGCACAAAGCCTTCCAGGCTGGCAAGGTGGCCTTGCGCCTCGTTGCGGAAGATATCCAGCAATTGCGGGTCGAGGCCATCGATGTCGGCGCTGGCCGGGGTATCGTTCTCGGCCAAGGCGTGCAGATGGCTCGCCAATTGTTCGATTTCGCTCAATTGCGGCAACTGGCCAGCTGCAAAGTCGGCCAGCAAGTCCGGCAGATGGACAAACACTTGCTGCAGCGCCACGGCGCCTTCGGGGGTCAGGGCGATGCGCCCCTCCAGCACCCGATTGAGCAGGTGTTCACCGCCCCAGGCCAGCTCCGCTACCGCCTCGGCATGCACCATGCGCCCGCTGCCCTTGAGCGTGTGCAGGTCACGGCGCACCTCGATCAACGCGTCGCGCAGGCTGTTGTCGGCGCGCCAGCGCAGCCAGTGTCGCTCGATCTCCGGCAGCAATTCGCCGGCCTCTTCCAGGAACACTTTGCGCAATTCATCATCGATGCCATCGCTGCCATCCTGCGCCTCGGACGGGCCCGCATGGCTGCACTGCACGCCCAGCGCCGTCAGGCTGGTCCGGGCCATGTCGAGAAACGGCTGAGCGTCGGCCAGCGGGTCGGCGACCCGCCATTGCAGGTAACACTCGGCGGCGCTGAGGGCCTCGGCCAGGTGGGTCAGCTCGTCCGCAGGCGGCTCCTCCTCGAGGTGCTGCAACCAGCCCTGCACATAGCCCGCACAGCCGGCAAACACTTCGGCGGCGGCCGGCAGCATGAGCATCGCCAACGCGCCACGCACTTGCTGCAACAGCCCCGGCAGAGGCTGCAGGCGCTGACGGGGCCAGCCAGACTCCAGGCAATCGCCGATCAGGTCCTTGGCCTGCTGCAATACCGACAGTGACTCGTTCAGCACCAGCTGGCGAATCTCGGCCAGGTCCGAACCGGGCAGGCCGCCCTGCCCGCCTTCCTCCAGCGGCAGGACCATGCCGTTGAGCGTGGCCTCCACATACAGCAGCGCACCGGCCACATCCATCAATACCGCGTCGTCCACCGCACGCTCACCCTGGGCCAGGGCCTGCAGCGCCAGCACCTGGTCGATGATGACCCGGCGTGGCTGCTGGAAGCCCAGCACTGCCAGGGTGTCGGCCACATGGCGCAACGGTGCGAGCAGTGCGTCCAGGTCCTCGCTGTGCTGGCGGTCGCCGCGCACGAACTGGTCCAGGCGCTCCTTGATCCGCATCAGGTCGTCGCACAGGGCGCTGACCACCGAGCGCAAAGCGTCACGCCCCGGCCCGGCCTGCATCTGCTCCCGCCAGCTGCCCAAGGACAAGTCGAGGTTGGCCAGGTCATCGGAGCCGGCAAAGCGCTGCGCGGCACCGCTGATCAGGCTGGCCTGGGCCAAAGGCTCGACGCCGCGGCAGGCACGCAGCTGATTGAGCAGCGGCAGCATCACCAGGGGCAGGTCATGGCGCGCTCCGCGCAACCGCTCCAGGTAGGACGGCAACTGCTCCAGGCCTCGGAACAGCGGCCCCAGGCAGTCGCCGCGGGGGCTTAACTGCCCCTCGGCCAAAGCCTTGGCCAGCAACTCGAGCTCTTCAGCCAGGCGCGTGGCACCGCGCAGCTCGAGCATGCGTAGGCAGCCGTGCACTTGATGCAGGTTATCCACAACGAAGGCCAGCATCGACAAGTCGTCGGTCTCGCCGGCAAAGCGTTCCAGGGCCTGACGGGCCTGGCTCAGGCAATCGAGAATGGCGGCCCGGGTCCAGGCCAGGGCCACGGTATCGTGGCGTTCAGGGCTTACGACGGCAGAAGCCATGGGTGGTCCTCAGCTTCGCTCGGCGGGCGCCGGCAGGGTGAAACCAGAGACCGAGCGGCGCATTTCGCTAGCCATCCGCGCCAAGTGGCGGATGCTGTCGGCGGTGGCGCTGGAGCCGGCGGAGGTCTGCGCGGTGATCTGCTGGATCACCGCCATGGTGTGGGAAATCTGCCCTGCAGAAGAGGTCTGCAGCTGTGCGGCATCGGAGATGCTGTGGATAAGTTCGGCGAGGTTCTGCGATACGCCCTCGATCTCGGCCAGTGCCACGCCGGCATCCTGGGCCAGCCGCGCACCGCGCACCACCTCGGCGGTGGTCTGCTCCATGGAGATGACGGCCTCGTTGGTGTCCGCCTGGATGGTCCGCACCAGCGCTTCGATCTGCCGGGTTGCCGAGGACGAGCGCTCGGCCAGGCGCTGCACCTCATCGGCGACCACGGCAAAGCCGCGACCGGCCTCACCTGCCAGCGAGGCCTGAATCGCGGCATTGAGGGCAAGGATGTTGGTCTGGTCGGCGATGTCGTCGATCAGGCTGACGATGTCGCCGATTTCCTGGGAAGATTCGCCCAGGCGCTTGATCCGTTTGGCGGTGTCCTGGATCTGCTCGCGGATGTTGTCCATGCCATTGATGGTGTTATGCACCACTTCGTTGCCCTTGTTGGCGATCGCCACCGAGCGCTCGGCGACCTTGGCCGATTCATAGGCATGCGCGGAAACCCGGTCGATCGACTCGACCATATCGCCGACCGCCTCGGACGCCTCGCTGATCTGCTCGGCCTGGTGCTCCGAGGCCTTGGCCAGTTGGCGCGCGGTGTTCTGCGTGTCCTGCACGGCAGCCGCGACCTGCTCGGCGCTGTGGTTGATGGTGGCCACCAGGTCGCGCAGCTGATCGACCGAGTAGTTGATCGAATCGGCGATGGCACCGGTGAAATCTTCGGTCACCGACACGGTGACGGTCAGGTCGCCGTCGGCCAGCTCTTCGATTTCATCGAGCAGGCGCATGATCGCCTGCTGGTTGCGTTCGTTCTTTTCCGCGGTTTCCTGCAACTGGCGGTGGGTGGTGCGGACCATCACCAGGCCGATCAGGATGATCGAAGCCAGCGCCAGCAGGCCCAGCGCATAACCGCCGACGGTATCCAGGGTGCGGCCGCTGGCGAGGTTTTCGAAGCCGTTGGCCAGGTGCGAGGCCTCATCGAGCAAGGTTTGCGACAGGCTGAAGATGTTGCCCGCCGCTTCGCGCACGCGGAACAGCTCGGGCGAGGTTTCGAGGATTTCATCGACGGAACCTGCCACGAACTGGAACAGCTCGGCGATTTCCGCCAGGCGCGCGCGGGCGTCGGCGTCCTCGACGCGGGTCACCTGGATCGCCGGGTTGCCGCCGAGCATGCCCTCGAGCACCTGGCCGAAGCGGCTGGCATCGCGGCCGAAGGTATCGGCGGCCTGCGCCGCGGTGTCGTCGCCAGCCAGCACGGTATTGACCGACCCGAGGATACGCTCTGCCAGCAGCAGCTGGCGCTGGGCCACCACTACCTGATTGGCCGGGGCACCACTTTGCAGCAGGATCTCGACCACCTTTTCATATTCGACCTGCAATTGCGGTACGGTTTCGGCAAGGGTCGCCGCCACCTGGTGCAACGACAGCACGGTCTGTTCGCTGGCCAGAATGGTGTCGGTGTTCTTGCGCAGGTTTTCCCAGTCCTGGCGCACCGCTTCCATTTCATCGCGCACCGCAGGCGGCGCCCCTGGCAGGCCGGTGGACTTGTCACCTTCGCGCAGGTAGCTCCAGCGCCGCTCGAAGTCGTTGCGCGCATCCGACAGCAGCTTGAATGCCAGGGCCTTGCCCGCCGCGGCCTCGGTGGCGTTCTTGGCGATACGCTGGGACAACACCCGCAGCTCGCCGGCGTGGCCGATGTACTGTTTGTCGTGATTGGCCTGGGTATTGAGGTAGGCGAAGTTGGCGAACAACAGGATGATCGACAGGATCAGGATCACGAACAGCACGGTGATCTGCACGATGCTGCGCGTGCGGGGGGTCATGCTGGCGGGGGCGACGGGTGTGGCCGGCTTGTTCACGTTCGAAAGTCCTATAGCGCCACGTCAAGAAAGCCCGGCGCCTGGGCCAGGGCGAAGGGGCTGAAGATCGCCCAGTTGCGTTCACGCGGGAAGTGCCCCTGCACGAAGCGGGCAGCAGCCCGCAGCAATGGCTGCGGGGGCGACAGGTCCAGGCTGCTCAGGGCGAAATGCTGCAGCCCCAGTACCTCGTCAACCAGCAGGCCGACGAACAGGTCGTCATGGTCCAGCACCAGTACCCGTCGCTGCTTGCCTGGCGCAGCGGGGCCAAGGCCGAAGAAACTGCTCAGGTCCATGACCGGCAACAACCGGCCGCGCAGGTTGGCCACCCCGCACACCCAAGGCTGCACGCCGGGGACGCGGCTGCTGCGCGGCTCGCGCAGCACCTCGGCGACCTCGCCCATGGGGGCGACGAACCACTGCCCGGCGATGCGAAAACCGATACCGCTCCATTGCTGCAGGCGTGTGTCCTGCGGCGGCTGGTCGGCGACTAGCAGGCGGCAGCGCCGGTCGATGTCCAGCAACAGCTCGAAGGCGGTCAGCGACGCGCCCTGTGGGCGGGTGGTCAAGCGCCCAGCACTTCTTTGAGCTTGGCGATCAGCGCGTCCTCTTCCACCGGCTTGGTCAGGAAGTCGCGGGCGCCCTGGCGCGTGGCCCAGATACGGTCGGTTTCCTGGTCCTTGGTGGTCACCACCACCACAGGAATGGCGCGGGTTTCAGGGTCCTTGCTCAGCTGACGGGTCGCCTGGAACCCGTTCATGCCGGGCATGACGATGTCCATCAGCACCGCATCGGGCTTTTCCTGGCGGGCCAGGGCCACGCCGTCGGCTCCATTGTTGGCCTTGAGCACCTGGTGACCGTGCTTTTCCAGCCATTCGGTCAATCTGTACATCTCTGTCGGCGAGTCGTCGACAATCAGAACTCGGGCCATGCTGTTTCCCCATCAGGAAATGAAAGGCCGCGCCAGCGCGGCGTGGTCAGGGTGCGGTTTGTTCGGGCGCGACGAAACCGGGCACATGGGCCCTGATTGCGTCGAGCAGTTCTTCCTTGCTGAATGGTTTGGTCAGGAACTGGTCGGAACCGACCACCCGGCCGCGGGCCTTGTCGAACAGGCCATCGCGAGATGACAGGAGAATCACCGGGATGTCCTTGAAGGCACTGTTGTGCTTGATCACCGCACAGGTCTGATAACCGTCCAGACGGGGCATCAGCACATCGACGAAGATGATCTGTGGCTGGTGGTCAATGATCTTGGCCAGGGCATCGAAGCCGTCACTGGCGGTGATCACCTCGCAGCCCGCTTCGCCGAGCAACATCTGCGCGGTGCGGCGGATCGTGCGGGAGTCGTCGATCACCATCACCTTCAGGGGCTGTTCCATAAGTTGCGCTACCATCGCTGCACAGTGTGGGCTGCGAGCCACTGATGGCTTGCAGCTTGAAGCTGAGGGCATTTTTAGCACACTCCGGGGGGCCATTCCATCTACCGCCCCCTTGACCCGCGGCGTTCACGGCGCCACCCTGAGCCACTTTTCTTTCGATTGACCGCGGCCAACCGCCGCCAAGAGGAACCACCCCATGAGCGTTCGCCTCGGCATTGTCATGGACCCGATCGCGTCCATCTCCTACAAGAAGGACAGCTCGCTGGCCATGCTGCTGGCCGCCCAGGCCCGCGGCTGGGAGCTGTTCTACATGGAGCAGCGCGACCTTTATCTGGGTGCCGGCCAGGCCCGTGCGCAGATGCGCCCGCTGAAGGTCTTCGCCGACCCGGCGCGCTGGTTCGAGCTGGGCGACGAGCAAGACAGTGCCCTGGCCGAACTGGACGTGATCCTGATGCGCAAGGATCCGCCGTTCGACATGGAGTTCGTCTACAGCACCTATCTGTTGGAGCAAGCGGAGCGCGAAGGTGTGCTGGTGGTCAACCGCCCGCAAAGTCTGCGCGACTGCAACGAAAAACTGTTCGCCACCCAGTTCCCGCAGTGCATGGCGCCCACCCTGGTCAGCCGCCGCGTCGACATCCTGCGTGAGTTCGCCAACAGCCGGGGTGACGTGATCCTCAAGCCGCTGGACGGCATGGGCGGTGCGTCGGTGTTCCGCCATCGCAAGGACGACCCCAACCTGTCGGTCATCCTGGAAACGCTGACCCAGCATGGCACCCAGCAGATCATGGCCCAGGAATACCTGCCGCAGATCGTCGACGGCGACAAGCGCATCCTGATGATCGACGGCGAACCGGTCGACTACTGCCTGGCGCGTATCCCGGCCAGCGGCGAAACCCGTGGCAACCTGGCTGCCGGTGGTCGTGGTGAAGCCCGCCCGCTGACGGAACGCGACCGCTGGATCGCCGCCCAGGTCGGTCCGACCCTGCGTGAAAAGGGCCTGCTGTTCGTTGGCCTGGACGTGATCGGCGACTCTCTCACCGAAATCAACGTCACCAGCCCCACTTGCATCCGCGAGATCGACGCTGCCTACAACACCGATATCGGTGGCAAGCTGATGGATGCCATTGATCGCCAGCTCAAGGCGCGCTGACCGCCGACGCGGAGCAAATGCGCGGAGTGGGGTATGATGCCGGTCCTTTTCGACTGAGCTGCTGCCCCGCCCTGCGGTTGCTGGATACCTGATGACGCTGCCTGCCGACATCCCTTCCGACCTGCTGCCACCGCGCGTTCGCCCGGTGGACCGGCTTGGCTTTACCTTGTTCCTGGCTGCCCTGGTGCACCTGGCGTTGATCCTTGGCGTGGGCTTTACCGTGGTCAAACCCGCCGAAATCCGCCAGACCATGGACATCACCCTGGCCACCTTCAAGAGCGAAAAGGCACCGAAGAAGGCTGATTACCAAGCCCAGGCCAACCAGCAGGGCAGCGGCACGCTGGAAAAGAAAGCGGTGCCGACCACCACCGAAGTGGCGCCGTTCCAGGACAGCAAGATCAACAAGGTCACCCCGCCACCTGCGGCCAAGCCGGAGGTAGTTCCACCGCCCGCGCCGGAGAAATCCGCGGTGGCGACCAAGGCGCCGAAAGCGCAGAAGGTCGAGCCCAAGCCCAAGGAAAGCAAGCCACAGCCCAAGGCGCCAGCGGCCACCCCGGACTTCGACAGTTCGCAATTGTCGAGCCAGATCGCCAGCCTTGAGGCGGAACTTTCCAACGAACAGCAGATGTACGCCAAGCGTCCGAAGATTCACCGCCTCAATGCGGCTTCGACCATGCGCGACAAGGGCGCCTGGTACAAGGAGGAGTGGCGCAAGAAGGTCGAGCGGGTGGGTAACCTCAACTACCCCGACGAGGCACGCCGGCAACAGATATACGGCAACTTGCGCATGATGGTGTCGATCAACCGCGATGGCTCGCTGTATGAGGTATTGGTGCTGGAGTCATCCGGGCAGCCGGTGCTGGACCAGGCCGCCCAGCGCATCGTGCGGCTGGCGGCGCCCTTTGCGCCGTTTACCGGGGACCTGGCCGAGTTTGACCGGCTGGAGATCATCCGCACCTGGCGCTTTGCCCGCGGCGACCGCCTGTCCAGTAACTGATCCTCAGCCTGCTCTCTCTTCTTTGGGAGCGCGCAAGCCTTGTTGCGCACCTTGTCAGCCTCGCCACCTGGCGCCACACTATCCCCCATGAAAACCCTCACCCCGAGCTACCTCAAGCATCAGTTCCTGATCGCCATGCCGCACATGGCCGATCCGAACTTCGCCCAGACCCTCACGTACATCGTCGAGCACAACGCCAATGGCGCCATGGGCCTGGTGGTCAACCGACCACAGGAGCTGAACCTGGCCGACATTCTCGAGCAGTTGCGCCCCAACGAGGTACCTCCGGCCAGCACCCTGCAGGTGCCCATCTACCAGGGTGGGCCGGTCCAGACTGACCGCGGCTTTGTCCTGCACAGCAGCGAGTGCAGCTACCAGGCCACCGTCGGACTGCAGGGCCTGTCGCTGTCCACTTCGCAGGACGTGCTGTTTGCCATCGCCGAAGGCGTAGGGCCACAACAAAGCCTGATCACCCTTGGTTATGCCGGCTGGGAAGCGGGCCAACTGGAAGCTGAACTGGCCGACAACGCCTGGCTCAACTGCCCGTTCGACCCGGACATCCTCTTCGCCATGGCCAGCGAGCAACGCCTGGGCGCCGCCGCCCGCAGCCTGGGGATCAACCTCAGCTTGCTGACCAGCCAGGCGGGGCACGCCTGATGGCCGAACTGCGCCTGCTGCTGGGCTTCGACTATGGCAGCAAACAGATCGGTGTGGCCGTCGGCCAGGTGATAACCGGGCAGGCTCGCGAGCTGTGCACCCTGAAGGCGCAGAACGGCGTGCCGGACTGGGCTCAGGTGGAAAAGCTCATCAGCGAGTGGAAGCCCGATGCCATCGTCGTCGGCCTGCCGCTGAACATGGACGGCACACCCAGCGAAATGAGCGAGCGCGCGGAAAAGTTCGCCCGCCGCCTCAATGGCCGCTTCAACCTGCCGGTGCACACCCACGACGAACGCCTGACCACCTTCGAGGCCAAAGGCGAGCGCCTGGCCCGTGGCGGCCAGCGCGGCAGCTACCGTGACAACCCGGTCGACGCCATCGCCGCAGCCTTGCTGCTGCAAGGCTGGCTGGAGGCCAACACCTGATTTTTCCCGCGTTTACGTCGAGGCAATGACAACGCCCCCCCGGCGCCCCCCAGGAGATACGCAATGAGCCTACCCAATCCCGCCGACCTGATCCGGCAGATGGCTGTCGACCTTCGCGCCCATCTGGCCCGTCGCAATATCGCCGAGCCGCGCTTCATCGGCATCCGCACTGGCGGCGTCTGGGTTGCCCAGGCCCTGCAGGAAGCGATGGCCGACCAGAGCCCGCTCGGCACCCTGGACGTGTCGTTCTATCGCGATGACTTCAGCCAGAACGGCCTGCACCCGCAGGTGCGCCCCTCGGAGCTGCCCTTCGAAGTCGAAGGCCAGCACCTGGTGCTGATCGATGACGTACTGATGAGCGGCCGCACCATCCGCGCCGCGCTCAACGAACTGTTCGATTATGGCCGCCCGGCCAGTGTCACCCTGGTCTGCCTGCTCGACCTGGATGCTGGCGAATTGCCCATTCGCCCCAACGTGCTCGGCGCCACCCTGTCGCTGGCCGCCCATGAACGGGTAAAATTGACCGGACCCGCCCCGCTCGCCCTCGAGCGCCAGGACCTCGCCACCGCTTCTGTCCTTTAAGAGTCCCCTCGCGATGACGCCAATCGACGCCAAGCGCCCGCTGCAGCTCAATGATCAGGGCCAGCTGCGCCACTTCCTCTCGCTCGACGGTTTGCCCCGCGAACTGCTCACCGAGATCCTCGACACCGCCGACTCGTTCCTCGAAGTCGGCGCCCGGGCCGTGAAGAAAGTCCCGTTGCTGCGCGGCAAGACCGTATGCAACGTGTTCTTCGAGAACTCGACCCGTACCCGCACCACCTTCGAACTGGCCGCCCAGCGCCTGTCGGCCGACGTGATCAGCCTGAACGTGTCGACCTCCTCGACCAGCAAAGGCGAGACCCTGTTCGACACCCTGCGCAACCTCGAAGCCATGGCTGCCGACATGTTCGTCGTGCGTCACTCCGACTCCGGCGCGGCGCACTTCATCGCCGAGCACGTGTGCCCGGAGGTCGCGGTGATCAACGGCGGTGACGGCCGCCACGCGCACCCGACCCAGGGCATGCTCGACATGCTGACCATCCGCCGTCACAAGGGCAGCTTCGAGAACCTCTCGGTGGCGATCGTCGGTGACATCCTGCACTCGCGCGTGGCGCGCTCCGACATGCTCGCGCTGAAGGCCCTGGGCTGCCCGGACATCCGCGTGATTGGCCCGAAAACCCTGATCCCGGTCGGTATCGAGCAGTACGGCGTAAAGGTCTACACCGACCTTGCCGAGGGCCTGAAGGACGTCGACGTGGTGATCATGCTGCGCCTGCAGCGCGAGCGCATGGCCGGTGGCCTGTTGCCCAGTGAAGGCGAGTTCTACCGCCTGTTCGGCCTGACCACCGCGCGCCTGGCCGGGGCCAAGCCCGACGCGATCGTCATGCACCCGGGCCCGATCAACCGCGGCGTGGAGATCGAATCGGCGGTGGCCGACGGCAAACACTCGGTGATCCTCAACCAGGTTACCTACGGCATCGCCGTGCGCATGGCCGTGCTGTCCATGGCCATGAGCGGGCAGAACGCGCAACGTCAATTCGACCAGGAGAACGCTCAGTGACCATCAGCATTCTTGGCGCCCGGGTCATCGACCCTGTCAGCGGCCTGGACCAGGTCACCGACCTGCACCTGGATGGCGGCCGCATCGCCGCCATCGGCGCCGCCCCGGCCGGCTTCAGCGCCAGCCGCACGATCGAAGCCGGCGGCCTGATCGCCGCGCCCGGCTTGGTCGACCTTGGCGTCTCGCTGCGCGAGCCGGGCTACAGCCGCAAGGGCTCGATCGCCAGTGAAACCCGCGCCGCCGTGGCCGGTGGCGTCACCAGCCTGTGCTGCCCACCGCAGACCAAGCCGGTGCTGGATACTTCGGCTGTGGCCGAACTGATCCTCGACCGCGCCCGCGAAGCGGCCAACAGCAAGGTCTACCCGATCGGCGCCCTGACCAAGGGCCTGGAGGGCGAGCAACTGGCCGAACTGGTCGCACTGCGCGACACCGGTTGCGTGGCCTTCGGCAACGGCCTGAAGGAAATTCCCAACAACCGTACCCTGGCCCGTGCCCTGGAGTACGCCGCCACTTTCGACCTGACCGTGGTGTTCCACTCCCAGGACCACGACCTGGCCCAGGGTGGCCTGGCCCACGAAGGCGCCATGGCCAGCTTCCTCGGCCTGCCCGGCATCCCGGAGACCGCCGAGACCGTAGCCTTGGCGCGCAACCTGCTGCTGGTGGAACAGACCGGCGTGCGTGCGCACTTCACCCAGATCACCAGTGCCCGCGGCGCAAGGCTAATCGAACAGGCCCAGCAGTTGGGCCTGCCGGTGACCGCCGACGTGGCGCTGTACCAGCTGATCCTGACCGACGAGTCGCTGCGTGAGTTCTCCAGCCTGTACCACGTGCAGCCGCCACTGCGCACCGCCGCCGACCGCGACGGCCTGCGTGCGGCGGTTAAATCGGGGGTAATCCAGGCGATCTCCAGCCACCACCAGCCTCACGAACGCGATGCCAAGCTGGCCCCGTTCGGTGCCACCGAGCCGGGCATCAGCAGCGTCGAACTGCTGCTGCCGCTGGCCATGACCCTGGTCGAGGACGGCCTGCTCGACCTGCCGACCCTGCTCGCCCGCCTTAGCAGCGGCCCGGCCAAGGCCATGCGCCTGCCGGCCGGCGAGCTGAAAGTCGGCGGCGCCGCCGACCTGGTGCTGTTCGACGCCAAGGCCTCGACGATTGCCGGTGAGCAATGGCTGTCGCGTGGCGAGAACTGCCCGTTCATCGGCCACTGCCTGCCGGCGGCGGTGCGTTATACCTTGGTCGATGGGCACGTCTGTCACGAGGCCTGAGTAGGCCCTTCGCGGGCTCGCCCGCTCCCACAGGCTTAGCGCAGGCCTTGGCCTTGTGACAAACCTGTGGGAGCGGGCATGTCGGGGCGCCGAACCGCCGCGAAGGGGCCAACACAGATGCCCCTGCCAGGCGCGACCATTCATCCCCCGCGGTTGAAATCCTTCCCCCCACCCCCATATGAGTCTGCATCAGGCAATTTTGCCCCGCTGCGTGGAGACTCTCCCCTTGACCACCATCGTTTCTGTCCGCCGTAACGGCAAAGTCGTCATGGGCGGCGACGGCCAGGTATCCCTCGGCAACACCGTGATGAAAGGCAACGCCAAGAAAGTCCGTCGCCTGTACAACGGTCAAGTGATCGCCGGTTTCGCCGGTGCCACCGCCGACGCCTTCACCCTGTTCGAGCGCTTCGAAGCCCAGTTGCAGAAACACTCCGGCCATCTGGTGCGTGCCGCTGTCGAGCTGGCCAAGGAATGGCGTACCGACCGCTCCCTCAGCCGCCTGGAAGCCATGCTGGCGGTGGCCAACAAGGACGCATCGCTGATCATCACCGGCAACGGTGACGTGGTCGAGCCGGAAGACGGCCTGATCGCCATGGGCTCCGGTGGCGGTTATGCCCAGGCTGCAGCCCGCGCCCTGCTGAACAAGACCGACCTGTCGGCCCGGGAGATCACCGAGACCGCCCTGAACATCGCCGGTGACATCTGCGTGTTCACCAACCACAACCTGACCATCGAGGAGCAGGACCTGGCCGAGTAAGCAGCTGTTCTGGCGTCCCGCTCAGAGCGGGACTTTTCCACGCTGACCTACTCCGCTCGAGGACCATTTTCATCATGTCCATGACCCCCCGCGAGATCGTCCACGAACTCAACCGTCACATCATCGGCCAGGACGACGCCAAGCGCGCTGTCGCCATTGCCCTGCGCAACCGCTGGCGGCGGATGCAGCTGCCGGTCGAGCTGCGCGCCGAAGTGACGCCAAAGAACATCCTGATGATCGGCCCTACCGGCGTCGGCAAGACCGAAATCGCCCGCCGCCTGGCCAAGCTGGCCAACGCACCGTTCCTCAAGGTCGAGGCCACCAAGTTCACTGAAGTGGGCTATGTCGGCCGCGATGTCGAGTCGATCATCCGTGACCTGGCCGATGCCGCGCTGAAAATGCTGCGCGAGCAGGAAATCGTCCGCGTGCGCCACCGTGCCGAAGACGCCGCCGAAGACCGCATCCTCGACGCCCTGCTGCCGCAGGCGCGGGTCAGCAGCTTCAGCGAGGAAGCCGCGCAGACCAGCACCGATTCCAACACCCGCCAGCTGTTCCGCAAGCGCCTGCGCGAAGGCCAGCTGGACGACAAGGAAATCGAGATCGAAGTGGCCGACAACATGGGCGTTGAGATCGCCGCGCCACCCGGCATGGAAGAGATGACCAACCAGCTGCAGAGCCTGTTCGCCAACATGGGCAAAGGCAAGCGCAAGGCCCGCAAGCTGAAGGTCAAGGACGCCCTGAAGATGGTGCGCGACGAAGAAGCCAGCCGCCTGGTCAACGAAGAAGAGCTCAAGGGCAAGGCCCTCGAAGCGGTCGAGCAGCACGGCATCGTGTTCATCGACGAAATCGACAAGGTGGCCAAGCGTGGCAACGTCGGCGGTGCCGATGTCTCCCGTGAGGGCGTGCAGCGCGACCTGCTGCCGCTGATCGAAGGCTGCACCGTCAACACCAAACTGGGCATGGTCAAGACCGACCACATCCTGTTCATCGCTTCCGGTGCGTTCCACCTGAGCAAGCCGAGCGACCTGGTACCGGAACTGCAGGGCCGCCTGCCGATCCGTGTCGAACTGAAGGCGCTGACCCCGGAAGACTTCGAGCGCATCCTGAAAGAGCCACACGCGTCGTTGACCGAGCAGTACAGTGCACTGCTCAAGACCGAAGGCCTGAACATCGAGTTCGCTGCCGACGGCATCAAGCGCCTGGCCGAGATTGCCTACCAGGTGAACGAGAAGACCGAGAACATCGGTGCCCGCCGCCTGCACACCCTGCTCGAGCGCCTGCTCGAAGAGGTGTCGTTCAGTGCCGGCGACCTGGCCAGCAGCCACGACGAAGCGCCGATTGTCATCGATGCAGCGTATGTGAACGGCCACCTCGGTGAGCTGGCGCAGAACGAAGACCTGTCGCGCTACATCCTGTAAAAGCGGCGTCGTCTTATTCGCGGGACAAGCCCGCTCCCACAGGTTCACCACAATCTTCAAGATTGTGGTGAACCTGTGGGAGCGGGCTTGTCCCGCGAAAGGGCCCTTGAATCCCGCCACAGGAAGCTGGAAGCTTGCACCATCAGCTCCCGAGAGATTCAGACCATGGCCCGCCTGCCCACCGCCATCAACCTGCACAAAGCCTCCAAGACCCTCAGCCTTACCTACGCCCCCGGCGAGGTGTACCAGCTGCCCGCCGAATTTCTGCGGGTGCACTCGCCTTCCGCCGAAGTCCAGGGCCACGGCAACCCCATCCTGCAATTCGGCAAGATCAATGTCGGCCTCATCGGCCTGGAACCTGCCGGCCAATATGCACTGAAACTGACCTTCGACGACGGCCATGACAGCGGCCTGTTCACCTGGGAGTACCTCGAGCAGTTGTGCCTGCGCCAGGAGCAACTGTGGGCCGAGTACCTCGATGAGCTGCACAAGGCCGGCAAGTCCCGCGACCCGGCCGAATCGGTGGTCAAACTCATGCTCTAGCGCAAGCCTTCCAGGCATTAGAGCGCATTTTCTAATCTCATCTGTTTGAATGCCTTACAGACAACTCTTGAACGGGTTGTCTTGCGCATTACACGAAAGTCGGGTAACCAATGGAGCTGGCAAGTTCCCTGCATCGCCTTGAAGGCAATCAGGCACTGGTCGGTATGTAGAGGTCGCGAGCGAAAGCAGGCTGTCTTCACACGCAGAATCCCCCGCAGCTCATCGCCGAAAGCATCCGGCCCGCAGCACCGCTGTTCCTTATCACTGGTCACCCGAGTAGCAGTACCGGGCTGTCCGCTGTGCCTTGCGCCACAGCAATCCGGTACTCGTCTCAGGACAACGGAGCGTCGTAGATGAGTAACAAGAACAACGATGAGTTGCAGCGGCAGGCCTCGGAAAACACCCTGGGGCTGAACCCGGTCATCGGCATCCGCCGCAAGGACCTGCTGAGCTCTGCGCGCACCGTGCTGCGTCAGGCCGTGCGCCAACCGCTGCACAGTGCCAAGCATGTGGCGCACTTCGGCCTGGAGCTGAAAAACGTGCTGCTGGGCAAGTCCAGCCTCGCCCCGGAAAGTGACGACCGTCGCTTCCTGGACCCGGCCTGGAGCAAGAACCCGCTTTACCGCCGTTACCTGCAGACTTACCTGGCCTGGCGCAAGGAGTTGCAGGAGTGGGTCGGCAACAGTGACCTGTCGCCCCAGGACATCGCCCGCGGGCAGTTCGTCATCAACCTGCTGACCGAGGCCATGGCGCCGACCAACACCCTGTCCAACCCGGCGGCCGTCAAACGCTTCTTCGAAACCGGCGGCAAGAGCCTGCTGGACGGGCTGTCCAACCTGGCCAAGGATGTGGTCAACAACGGCGGCATGCCCAGCCAGGTCAACATGGACGCGTTCGAGGTCGGCAAGAACCTGGGCACCAGCGAAGGCGCCGTGGTCTACCGCAACGATGTACTGGAGCTGATCCAGTACAGCCCCATCACCGAGCAGGTGCATGCCCGCCCGCTGCTGGTGGTGCCGCCGCAGATCAACAAGTTCTACGTCTTCGACCTGAGCCCGGAAAAGAGCCTGGCGCGCTTCTGCCTGCGCTCGCAGCAGCAGACCTTCATCATCAGCTGGCGCAACCCGACCAAGGCCCAGCGCGAATGGGGCCTGTCGACATACATCGATGCGCTGAAGGAGGCGGTCGATGCGGTACTGGCGATCACCGGCAGCAAAGACCTGAACATGCTTGGCGCCTGCTCCGGCGGCATCACCTGCACCGCGCTGGTCGGCCACTATGCCGCGCTGGGCGAGCAGAAGGTCAATGCCCTGACCCTGCTGGTCAGCGTGCTGGACACCACGTTGGACACCGAGGTTGCACTGTTCGTCGACGAACAGACGCTCGAAGCCGCCAAGCGCCACTCCTATCAGTCCGGCGTGCTCGAAGGCAGCGACATGGCCAAGGTATTCGCCTGGATGCGCCCCAACGACCTGATCTGGAACTACTGGGTCAACAACTACCTGCTCGGCAACGAGCCACCGGTGTTCGACATCCTGTTCTGGAACAACGACACCACCCGCTTGCCTGCCGCCTTCCACGGCGACCTGATCGAACTGTTCAAGAACAACCCCCTGACTCGCCCGCAAGCCCTGGAAGTGTGCGGCACCGCCATCGACCTGAAGAAAGTCCAGTGCGACATTTTCAGCGTCGCCGGCACCTCCGACCACATCACCCCGTGGCAATCGTGCTACCGCTCGGCGCACCTGTTCGGCGGCAAGATCGAGTTCGTGCTGTCCAACAGCGGACACATCCAGAGCATCCTCAACCCGCCTGGCAATCCCAAGGCCCGCTTCATGACCGGCGCCGACCGCCCGGGCGACCCGGTAGCCTGGCAAGAAAACGCCGAAAAGCATGCCGACTCCTGGTGGCTGTACTGGCAGACTTGGCTGGGCGAGCGCGCTGGCGACCTGAAAAAGGCCCCGACGCGCCTGGGCAACCGTGCCTATGCCGCCGGCGAGGCGGCACCCGGCACTTACGTACACGAGCGTTGAGTCGCAATGCCGTGGCCGCCTGCAGCGTGCCACGGTACATTTTCAAGCCATAGAGCCACGCGCATGCCGCTACCCTACATCTTCCGCACCGTCGAGCTGGACGACCAATCCATCCGTACTGCGGTGCGCCCGGGCAAGCCGCACCTGACGCCGCTGCTGATCTTCAACGGCATCGGCGCCAACCTGGAGCTGGTGTTCCCTTTCATCGAGGCACTCGACCCAGACCTGGAAGTCATTGCTTTCGACGTGCCCGGCGTGGGCGGCTCGTCCACCCCGCGCCACCCGTACCGCTTTCCCGGCCTGGCCAAGCTGACCGCACGCATGCTGGATTACCTGGACTACGGCCAGGTCAATGTCATCGGCGTGTCCTGGGGCGGCGCGCTGGCCCAGCAATTCGCCCACGACTACCCCGAGCGCTGCAAGAAGCTGGTACTTGCAGCCACCGCCGCCGGTGCGGTGATGGTGCCGGGCAAGCCCAAGGTGCTGTGGATGATGGCCAGCCCCAGGCGCTACGTACAGCCATCGCATGTCATCCGCATCGCGCCGCTGATCTACGGTGGCGGTTTTCGCCGCGACCCCGACCTGGCCATGCACCATGCGGCCAAGGTGCGCTCGGGCGGCAAGCTGGGGTATTACTGGCAACTGTTCGCCGGCCTTGGCTGGACCAGCATCCACTGGCTGCACAAGATCCAGCAACCGACCCTGGTGCTGGCCGGCGATGACGACCCGCTGATCCCGCTGATCAACATGCGCCTGCTGGCCTGGCGAATTCCCAATGCCCAGCTACACATTATCGACGACGGTCATCTGTTCCTGATCACCCGGGCCGAGGCTGTCGCCCCCATCATCATGAAGTTTCTCCAGCAAGAGCGTCAGCGCGCGGTCATGCACCCCAGTCCGGCCTCTGGTGGCTGAATTGTTGCTTGCTGTTGCACGAGCACGACTGATGAGTACGACCGTGGCCTGACAAGGGAGTTGTTGCCATGAAAGAAAAACCGGCCAAAGGAACGTCAACGCTTCCCGCCACCAGCATGAACGTGCAGAACGCCATCCTCGGCTTGCGGGGTCGCGACCTGATTTCCACCTTGCGCAGTGTTGGCCGCCACGGCCTGCGCAATCCGTTGCACACCGCCCGCCACCTGCTGGCCCTGGGCGGGCAACTGGGCCGGGTGATGCTTGGCGACACGCCCTATCAGCCGAGCGCGCGTGATGCACGCTTCAACGATCCGACCTGGAGCCAGAACCCGTTCTACCGACGCGGCCTGCAAGCCTACCTGGCGTGGCAGAAACAGACCCGCCTGTGGATCGAGGAAAGCCACCTGGACGACGATGACAGGGCCCGTGCGCACTTTCTGTTCAACCTGATCAACGATGCGCTGGCACCGAGCAACTCGCTGCTCAACCCGTTGGCCGTCAAGGAAATGTTCAACACCGGTGGGCAGAGCCTGGTGCGCGGTGTCGCCCACTTGCTCGACGACCTTCGCCACAACGACGGGCTGCCCCGTCAGGTCGATGAGCGCGCCTTCGAAGTCGGCGGCAACCTGGCTGCCACGCCCGGCGCCGTGGTGTATCGCAACGAGCAGCTGGAGCTGATCCAGTACAGGCCGATGAGTGAAAAGCAGCATGCCCGGCCGGTGCTGGTGGTGCCGCCACAAATCAATAAGTACTACATCTTCGACCTGCAGCCGACCAACAGCTTCGTCCAGTACATGCTCAAGAACGGCCTGCAGGTGTTCATGGTCAGCTGGCGCAACCCTGACCCTCGCCACCGCGAGTGGGGCCTGTCGAGTTATGTACAGGCGCTGGAAGAGGCTCTGAACGCCTGCCGCAGCATCAGCGGCAGCCGCGACCTGAACTTGATGGGCGCCTGCGCTGGCGGTTTGACCATGGCGGCGCTGCAGGGCCACCTGCAGGCCAGGCACCAACTGCGCCGGGTACGCAGTGCCACCTACCTGGTCAGCCTGCTAGACAGCAAGTTCGACAGCCCGGCCAGCCTGTTCGCCGACGAACAGACCATCGAGGCGGCCAAGCGGCGCTCGTACCAGCGCGGTGTGCTGGACGGCGGCGAGGTGGCGCGGATCTTCGCCTGGATGCGGCCCAACGACCTGATCTGGAACTACTGGGTCAACAACTACCTGCTCGGCAAGACCCCGCCGGCCTTCGACATCCTCTACTGGAATGCCGACAGTACGCGCCTGCCGGCCGCGCTGCACGGTGACCTGCTGGACTTCTTCAAGGTCAACCCGCTGACCCACGCCGCAGGCCTGGAGGTGTGCGGCACCCCCATCGATCTGAAGCAGGTCGACCTCGACAGCTTCACCGTGGCGGGCAGCAACGATCACATCACGCCATGGGACGCGGTGTACCGCTCGGCCTTGCTGCTCGGTGGCGACCGGCAGTTCGTGCTGGCCAACAGCGGGCACATCCAGAGCATCATCAACCCACCCGGCAACCCCAAGGCGTACTACCTGGAAAACCCCAGGCTATCGAGCGACCCCCGCGCCTGGTTCCATGACGCGCAGCGCCGCGACGGCAGCTGGTGGCCGCTGTGGCTGGAGTGGATCACGCCGCGCTCCGGCCCGCTCAAGGCGCCCCGCACGGAACTGGGCAACGCCACCTATCCGCCGCTGGGCCCTGCGCCAGGCACCTATGTCCTGACCCGATGAGCTAGCTGACTGGATGAAGACCCGAGACCGTATCCTCGAATGCGCCCTGCAGCTGTTCAACTCGCAGGGCGAACCCAATGTCTCGACCCTGGAGATCGCCAACGAACTGGGCATCAGCCCGGGCAACCTGTATTACCACTTCCACGGCAAGGAGCCATTGATTCACGGGCTGTTCGAGCGTTTCGAGGAAGCCTTGATGCCGTTGCTCGACCCACCGCTGGAGGTGCGCCTGGAGGCCGAGGACTACTGGCTGTTCCTGCACCTGATCGTCGAGCGCATGGCCCAGTACCGGTTTCTGTTCCAGGACCTGTCCAACCTGACCGGTCGCCTGCCCAAGCTGGCAAGGGGCATGCGCAGCCTGATCAACGCACTCAAGCGCACCTTGGCGGCACTGCTTGCCAGCCTGAAGGGTCAGGGGCAAGTGGTCAGTGAGACGCAGGCATTGGGCCAACTGGTTGAGCAGATCACCCTGACCTTGATGTTCTCGCTGGATTACCAACGGGTACTGGGGCGCGAGGGGGATTCGGGGATCGTGGTGTACCAGGTAATGATGCTGGTGGCGCCGCATCTGCAGGTGCAGGCACGGGCGGCGGCGGAGGAGTTGGCGGTGCGGTATCTGGAGGGGTAACCGGTGGGAGATGTACTGCTGCACCGACGTCTTCGCGGGTAAAGCGCAGCGGCGGTGCGCCGCTGCGCTTTACCCGCGAAGGGCGCTACACCGCTATCAGAGCAACGAACCGGTGCTGGCCGGTGCCGATGGCGGGTTGCTGGCCGGGGCCGCAGTAGGCGCCGGCGCTGCTGTAGCGGCCGGCGCGGCGCTGGCCGCCGGTGCTGCCGGCTTGGCGGCTGCCGGTTTGGCCGGGGCCTTCTTCACCGCCGGCTTCTTCGCTGCGGCTGGCTTGGCTGCAACAGGCTTGGCAGCCGGTTTAGCTGCAGGCTTGGCCGCGGCAGTCTTGGCAGCTGGTTTAGCTGCAGGCTTGGCAGCGGCAGCCTTGGCAGCCGGTTTAGCCGCTGCAGGCTTGGCCGCTGCGGTTTTTGCCGCTGGCTTGGCCAGTGGCTTGGCCGCCGCCTTGCTCGTTGCCGGCTTGGTAGCTGCAGAGCGCGAGGAGATCGGGGTGACCGAAGCGCCGGTCAGTTTCTCGATCTGCTTGGTCAGTGTGTCGACCTGCTGGTGCAGGGCCTTGATTTCGTTGCGGCTCGGCACGCCCAGTCGCGAGATGGCGCTGTTCAGGCGCTTGTCGAAGGCTTCTTCGAGCTCGCTCCACTTGCCCAGTGCACGATCCTTGACGCCAGACACGCGCGAAGTGGTCGAGGACTTGGCATTTTCAGCCACATCTTCGGCAGTCTTCTTCGCCTGCTTTTCGGCCTTCTCGCCATCCTTCACCAGCGAGTCGAACAGCTTCGGGCCGTCCTGGTCGACTTTCGAATAGATACCCAGCCCCGCCAGCCAGATCTTGCGGGAGTACTTCTCGATCCCGCCGATCCAGGAGCTGCCTTCTTTATCGGAATTCTTCTTGCCAGCCATCCTGCTCTCCTTATGGTTTGTGCGCGACGCGCTCGAGCAGCTCATGCAGCTGTTCAAGCTTGATGGACAACGCCTCAACGTCATGTTTAGACGGAATGCCAAGGCGATTCAAGGCGCGACCTACCCGTGCGTCGAAAGCTTTTTCGATCTTGTCCAGTTGGACTTCGACTTTGCCGCGTACACGGCTGACTTCTACAACGGCTTCGTCGAGCTGGTGGTTGGCAGCATCGAGCTCTTTGTCGATGCGCTTCTTGCCTCGTTTCTCGACGCCTTCACCGGCCTTGACCAGTTCATTGAAGTAGTCGGAGCCTTCCTGGCCGACGCGGGCATAGGCGCCGATACCGGCCAGCCAGATCTTGCGGGCGTAACCACGCACCTCGCCAAGCGTGCCCAGGGCTTCTTCCTTTTTCTTCGCAGTCACTTTGGCCATGCTGTGTACCTCATGCTCATGAGTGGAGGAAAAACCGCCCATGGAGGTTGGGCTTGTGCACACGGTAGGCAAATAAATTAGAAACCTCACCCTAAGCTCACGGCGGCCACATTCATGTACCGCCGCCCATCCGGTCAGGTGCCTTAGCGTGCACGCTCTCACCTGATCGGAGCCTCACCATGAGCGACATGCTGCAAAGCCCTACCTTCAGACAATCGATCGCACATTGCTTCGCCAAACGGCCGCGCTTGCGAGAGGTGCTGTCTCGCGAGGGTTTTCACCTTCTCGTCGACCACTACCCGTGGATCCGCCGCAACCACCCACAACTGTCATCGCTTGACCCGTTTGTCGTCCTCTCCCCCGCCGAAGCAGGCAGCGCGCCCGGGCAACGCCAACTGGTCGAGGTGTTACTGATGCACTTCCTGGCGCGCACCCCACTGCAGCTGACGGCAAGCGACCAGCTGAGCATTGCCCCGCCACAGGTCTTTCGCGCGCAGGAAAGCGCCGCTGGCAGCGCTTCGCAGCCGGAAATCAACCTGGACATGGCAAGGCTCAACAGCGCTTTCGACGACCTCCTCAGCACCCTTGTCGAAGCCTTCCAGCAAGCCCAGGTCAGCTTCTGGAACGGTTATGACGATGACAGCCAGGTACCCCGGCTGCGCTGGGTCGAGCAAACCATCAAAGCCGCTTTGTTGGCCAATGTGCAGCGCCAGGGGCTGCGCGACGACGAAAAGTCGATGCTGTACGAAATGCTCGCGGGCGCCACTGACGGGTTGTCGATCAATACCCTGCAGATCACGCTGGAACACGACGGAGACACTTTTCATCCGCCACTACCCACCCTGCTGCTGACAGCAACACGGGGCACGGCCAACCGGGTGCTGGCCTGCAAGCCTTCCGGTGTCGTTCGCAGTTACAAGGACTTGCCTGCGTTCGGCGCCGCGCTGCAGGCCGAACTGGCCGACCGTTACCACTTCCGCACGCTGCATTGGGCCCGCTCGCCTGCAGGCGAAAGCCCCTTTGCCCTGCAGGGCACTGAAGTCCTCAATGTCATCCTTGACGACATCAGGCGCCTGCGAGTGAACGGCCTGGCCTCTGTCTCCGAACTCGAGGCAACTTTCGCTCGCGTCAGCGACCCATCACCCCACTTTCTCGACCAGGCTTGCCAGGTCGATGACCTGCCCTCCGTCAAGCTGCCTGGCTGGCTGGTGAACGCAAAGCCCGCGGAGCGCTTCGACTATCACGCGGCGTTGCTCGAACTGGCCGCCAGCCAGGGGCAATTCAAAGGCACCACCTCGCTGGGCGATATCGACTCGATAAGCCGCTACGCCAGCCGACGCTTGCGTGAGCAGTTGCAGGTCGCCCATCAGGGCAAGACAACATGCAATCCGGATGCACTGCTCATCAGTATTTCCGAAAGGCTCGAAGGGTCCAGCCCGACAGCACCACAGAGCTTGTTCCTCAGGGAAGAAACCCTGACCGAGCTGGCAATTTCCCGGCTGGGCTCCAGTGAAGTGGCAACCCGCATCAGCAACGCCGACGGCACGCCCTACAAAGGTGAGCTCACGCTTGAAGACATCGAGTCGCTGATCATCAAGGCTGACATCGGCGGCAGCTACCCGAAATACGTGAACGACAAGGTCAACACCCAGCCCCGCAGGGCTGCGCGTGTCAGCCAGTTTGCCCGCGAGTGGCGCAGCCAGCTGCGGTTCAGCACGCTCAAGGCGGGCTGCGAGGGGCAACTGGACGAAGCCACGCGCAAGGCGCTTCTGGATGCCTGTCACGCCGACGAGAAGGCGCCACGGCCACGCTTCGCCCCGCTGGCCTTTCTCTGCGCACCGGGTGCCAAATCCGCCGATCGTGCGCACGGCATGTATCTGATCGAATTGCCAGGGCGCAGCGGCTGGCTGCTGTACCGCCCGTTCTATGAGAACAACACCCTGCTGCAATTCGCCACCCTGGAGGCGCTGATGGTGGCCCTGCGCAGCAAAGGTGAGTTGCAGCAGAGCGTACTCGACTGGCTGGGTAACGACATCCGGGCTGTTTACGAGAATGACGGTTTCATTCGCCCGCATCTGCATCCCGGGCTGTCGAACATCGCCCATTTGCTGGGCGTCGACTCTGCGCTGGTCGACACGGTGCTGGACACGCTCAAGCGGCCAGTCACCATCGAGTTCGCGGCCTGGGACGACGATCTGGATCGCCACCTGTTCGATGCCAGAGTCGAAGCCATGTTGCAGGCCGCTTCAAGGAACAGCGTTTCCAATGCCCAAGAGAAATGGGCATTGGTGAAGCAGGCGGCGTGGGCGCTGTTCAACACGCTGACGCTGTTCTGGCATGGCCCCCTCGCCAGTCTTGTGTGGCTGGTGCTGGCGGTCTCGGCAGCCAAGGATGATGTGTCGGCATTGGCCAACGGCACGGACGAAAACCGTATCCTGGCGGTCACCGACCTGCTTACCAACCTGGCCATGCTCCTCGCCCACGGCGCAGCGCGCCCTCCTGTGCCCATGGTCGAGCCGCCGGCACCGCTGCGTTTCGCGCAACCGGCCGAGCGGTTACTCAACGAGGCGCCGCCCAGCGAGCCGCCCACAGAGCGTGACTGGGCGGCCCCTGATGCCACAACTCGGCCCGGGCATGCCTATGCCAGCAGTTGGCGCGCCAATCAGCGGCTGGGTAACCTGTCGACGGAGCGACGCCAGGCACTGGCCAGGTTGCAGGCCCGGCAGTCGCTCGCTGGCCTGAAGCCGTTGAGCGAGGGGCGCCTGCGGGGGCTGTACGAGGTTAAGCAGCGCTACTACGTGAAGTTGGGCGAAACGGTTTACGAGGTGCAGGAGAACTGGGGCGGCGTGCAGGTGATTGGCCCGGACCAGAGCCAGGATGAATGGGTCTCGCAATGGCAAGGGAGCGCGGACGGCTACCACATCGTCGGGCGTGAGCGCAGCAAAGGCCCCTGGCTGACCCGCTGGAACGGCGAATGGTCGCTGGACCTGAGCCTGGCGGGTGGCATGCCACAACGACTGGACCGAAACCTGCATCGACAATGACCTGTTGCTGATGCGGCGTCTGCTGGAGCTGCCCGACCACGAACGCCTGAAGGAGCTGGCCCAAGGGCTGCGCAGGCTGCCGACAGATGAGGTACAGACACGCCAGTACATCGTGTACCGTGATGCCACCCGCGATGCGCTCAGCGTCAGCCGGCGCCTGCTCAAGGTCAGCGAGCGACTGGACAAGACGCTGGCCGAAGCGCTCGATGACACCCAGGTCGACTTCCAGCACAAGAAAAGCAAGATCGACAAAGCCATCAAGTCACGCCCTTACTCGACCTTGATCATCCGTGCGCAAATGCTGAGCGACCTGGCGTACCTCACACTGGACAAGACCTTGCTCAGTGCCGAATCTGCGGCCGAGCTGCTGCCGCTGCAGGGCGCCCTGAGCGACAAGGCGCTGACCACCACCTTCTGGACCCATGACGGCCTGACCGCCGCCAACCTGCCGCTCGAGCAACAGGCCGAGGTGCTGACCAACGCCCTGCGCGACTACCTGCGCACGCTGGGCAAAGCCCATTACATGCGGTCTTTCGACGAAACGGCTATCGATAGCGGCATGCTCACTGAGTTCATCAAGGCACTGGATGACGTGATCGACCTGACCGAGGCCGAACTGGACGGCGTGGTCAAAAGCATCGAAAGCGGCATTGCCTCGCCCCCACGCCGCGTCACCCACCGCGTGCGGCCCGGCAAACGAACATTGATCCGAACCTCGAAAGGGCACTCGGTGCTGGTGGAGCGTGAGCAGGAGGGCAACCTGGCGGTTCAACGTAACCCGGTCACCGAGCAACCGGCTGGCCGCTATGAACTACGCGAAGGTACCTGGTACGAAATCCCCGCCCAGGATGCCCAACCGGGCGTTCCGGACAGATCCGAGCAGCGCTATCGCGCAAAGCACCTGCTGGAGCGAAAGGACGAACGGATCAGGATCGCCAACCTGTATAGCAACGAGCCCAATAGCCTGAAGGACCTGATGGACTGGCACATCCAGGACATGCGCGAGGTGTCCGGGCAACTGGCAAGCAGCGATACGCCGAAAGACATGAAGCTGGTCAGCGACCTGGGCCTGGCCATCCAGACGGTTACGGCAGAAAAGCAGCGCCTGCTCACCGAGGCCTACCTGAAGACCCGCCACCCGGACGGCGAAGCCTTACGTTACCTCAATCAACAGAAGCGCCTGCAGATTAGCCGTACTACCACGCGCAAGGCCCTGAGCAGACCCGGCGATTACCTCGACGTGTACCAGATCAGGGACACCGAGGCCCCCCAAACGGTGCTCTGGGAAGCCCACTTCCACTACCGCAGCGAAGATGCACCGGCCCGTGACTTTGCCAAGGGCCACCTGAAATTCTGGGAGCCGCGCAGCAAGGACCGTGAGGCGCGGATGGAAGAAGCCAGCAGCGCTGCAGAGCGCTTGCAGGTCTACCGGGGCGACCTGCGCCTGGAGCAGGTGAACGGCGTGATACCGTTCCCTGACCAGTGAGCTACGCCCTTGCCGGCGACAGCCCTGGCTTCAGGCCAGGGCCTTGTCCAGTGCCCGCTCGATCTCGCCCTTGATGGTACCGCTCATCATCGACAGCATCATGCCGAGCTTAAGCTCCACGCGGATGCTGTCATCAAAGATGTGCACGCTGCCATTGGCGCCGCTGCGCGCCACGTCGACCCGGTCACCGTTCCAGGTGGCCTTGAGGTCGTATTCACGGCTGAGCCTGTCGACCAGCGCTTCGGCCTTGGCGCGGGCGGCATCGCGGCCGAGGGAGTGTTTGCGTTCGACGCTGATCTGGGTCATGCGGGTGTTCCTGGGTCTGTAGACATAATCTGCATTATGCCCGCCCCTGCCCCAAGGCACACCCCGCCAAGACAAATCCGCCCGTTCGCCCTAGAATGGCGGTAATTTTTTTCGGTGAAGCGATATGAACGACCAGCGCAAAGGCGACCACGCCGAACCCACCACCCATTTCGGCTACCAGGACGTCCCTGAAAGCCAGAAGGCGAAGAAAGTCGCCGAAGTGTTCCACTCGGTCGCTGCCAAGTACGACCTGATGAACGACGTGCTCTCCGGCGGCATGCACCGCCTGTGGAAGCGCTTCACCATCGAGCTTTCGGGCGTACGCGCCGGCAGCCGCGTGCTGGACATCGCCGGTGGTACCGGCGACCTGGCGGCCAAGTTCTCGCGCCTGGTCGGCCCGACGGGCCAGGTGATACTGGCCGACATCAACGATTCGATGCTCAAGGTCGGCCGTGACCGCCTGCTCGACCGTGGCGTGGCCGGCAACATCGAGTTCGTCCAGGCCGACGCCGAGAAGCTGCCGTTCCCGGACAACCACTTCGACTGCGTGACCATCGCCTTCGGCCTGCGCAACGTCACCCACAAGGACCAAGCCATCCGCTCGATGCTGCGGGTGCTCAAGCCGGGCGGGCGCCTGTTGATCCTGGAGTTCTCCAAGCCGACCAACAAGCTGATGTCCAAGGCCTACGATGCCTATTCGTTCGCCTTCATGCCGCTGGCCGGCAAGCTGATCACCAATGACTCGGAAAGCTACCGTTACCTCGCCGAGTCGATCCGCATGCACCCCGACCAGGAAACCCTCAAGAGCATGATGGTCGAGGCCGGTTTCGACCGCGTCACCTACCACAACATGACCAGCGGCATCGTTGCCGTGCACCGGGGAATCAAGCCCTGATGCTGCTGGCCGGGCTGCTCGCCAGTGTCGAACATGGCCTGAACCGTGTCCTGCGCATGGACAGCACGGCCTTGCCACGGCTGGCCGCGCTCGCAGGCAAGGTCATCGAGATCGACTGCCGCCAGCCGGCCCTGCAGGTGTTCATCCTGCCCGATGAAGAAGGCCTGATGCTCGCCGCCCACTGGGAAGGCGGGGTCGACTGCAGCCTGCGCGCCCCTGCCGGCAGCCTGGTGCAACTGGCCGTGGCCAAGGACAAGACTGCCGTGCTGCACAGCCCGCAGGTCGAGCTGCATGGCGACAGCGCCGTGCTGCTCGACCTGTTCGGCATGCTGCAGGACCTGGAACTGGACTGGGAACACGAGCTGCAGCGCTGGCTCGGTCCGGTTGCCACGGCGATGCTCGCCGGGCACCTGCGCCTGCGCGCACGCTGGACCCGCCAGGGCCTGGCACGTTTCAGCCAGAACCTGTCCGAATACCTGGCCGAAGAGTCCCGAACCCTGGTCGGCAAGCGCGAAGCTGAAGCCGCCTTCAGCGAACTCGATGCCCTTAAGCTCGACACAGAACGCCTCGAGGCCCGCCTCAAGCGCCTCTCCCGATCCCTTGATACCAGCGAAAACGCATGAAGCTGCTCGCCGTCCGCCGTCTTTTTCGCATCCAGCGCGTGGTAATCCGCTACCGTCTCGATGACCTGCTGTTCGAACAACCCCTGCTGCCCTGGTGGCTGGCCAGCCTGCGCCTGCTGATGCCTTGGCGCTGGCTGCCGCGCAAGCCTTCCGAGCTCAGCCGCGGTGCGCGCCTGCGCCTGGCGCTGCAGGACCTTGGGCCGATCTTCATCAAGTTCGGCCAGCTGCTGTCCACACGCCGCGACTTGCTGCCCACCGACATCGCCGACGAGTTGATGCTGTTGCAGGACCGCGTGCCGCCGTTCGACCCGAAAAAAGCCGTGGCGCTGATCGAAGAACAGCTCGGCGCCAAGGTCGGCGAAGTGTTCAGCCGTTTCGACGTCGAGCCACTGGCCTCGGCCTCGGTCGCCCAGGTGCATGCTGCCCGCCTGAAGAGTGGCGAAGAGGTGGTGGTCAAGGTGGTTCGCCCTGGCCTTAAGCCGGTCATCGCCCAGGACATGGCCTGGCTGTTCCAGATCGCCAAGGCCGCAGAGCGCGCCTCGGCCGACGCCCGCCGCCTGCACCCGGTGGAAATCGTCGGCGACTACGAAAAGACCATCTACGACGAACTCGACCTGCTGCGTGAGGCGGCCAATGCCAGCCAGCTGCGGCGCAACTTCGAAGGTTCCGAGCTGATGTACGTGCCCCAGGTGTACTGGGACCTGTGCCGTCCCAAGGTGCTGGTGATGGAGCGCATCTATGGCGTGCCGGTGACCGACATGGCCACCCTGGCCGACCAGCGCACCGACATGAAGATGCTCGCCGAACGTGGCGTCGAGGTGTTCTTCACCCAGGTGTTCCGCGACAGCTTCTTCCACGCCGACATGCACCCCGGCAACATCTTCGTCAGCACAGTCAAGCCGTGGAGCCCGCAGTACATTGCCATTGACTGCGGCATCGTCGGCAGCCTCACCGCCGAAGACCAGGACTACCTGGCGCGCAACCTGATCGCTTTCTTCAAGCGCGACTATCGCCGCGTTGCCGAACTGCACATCGACTCGGGCTGGGTGCCAGCGCATACCAAGGTCAATGAGTTCGAAGCGGCAATTCGCACCGTGTGCGAGCCGATCTTCGAAAAACCGTTAAAGGATATTTCCTTTGGCCAGGTGCTGATGCGGCTGTTCCAGACCGCCCGGCGCTTCAACATGGAAGTCCAGCCGCAGCTGGTGCTGCTGCAGAAGACCCTGCTCAACATCGAAGGCCTGGGCCGTCAGCTGTACCCCGACCTGGACCTGTGGAGCACCGCCAAGCCGTTCCTGGAACGCTGGATGCGCGAACGCATGAGCCCCAAGGCGGTGCTCGGCAACATTCATGGCCAGGTCGAGCAGCTACCGCACCTGGCTGGCATGGCCCGCGACCTGCTCGAACGCCTGTCGCAGCCGCACCTGGAAGACCCGCAGCTGCCTGAGCGTCGCCGCCAGGGCGACCGCTGGGCGCTGCGCCTGCTCGGTGCCGGCCTGCTTGGCGGCGGTGCGGTGCTGGCCACCGGCGCCGCCGAGGCCGCCAGCCTGGCCGCACCTGGCGCCTGGCCGGCCTGGCTGATGCTGGCTGCCGGGCTTTACCTGATTGTGCGCCAATAGCCAGCCGCGCTGCTGGCTGGCACACTAGCGCAAAGGGCCCGACACAGGAGCGGGCCCGCTTTGGAGTCGACGATGAAAGACTGGCTGGACGAGATCAAGTGGAACAGCGATGGCCTGGTACCGGCGATCGCCCAGGACCACAAGACCGGACGCGTGCTGATGATGGCCTGGATGAACCGCGAATCGCTGGCGCTGACCGCCGCCGAACAACGCGCCATCTACTGGTCGCGTTCGCGTGGCAAGCTGTGGCGCAAGGGCGAGGAGTCCGGCCATGTGCAGAAGCTGCATGAAATGCGCCTGGACTGCGATGCCGATGTGATCATCCTGATGGTCGAGCAACTGGGCCATATCGCTTGCCATACCGGCCGTGAAAGCTGCTTCTACCGCGTCTTCGAGGACGGCCAATGGAAAACCGTCGACCCGGTTCTGAAAGACCCGGATGCCATCTACAGCGCAGGACACTGACATGAGCGACACCCTCAACCGCCTGGCCGAAGTGCTCGAAGAGCGCAAGCAAGCGGCGCCCGACAGCTCTTATGTGGCAAGCCTGTACCACAAGGGCCTGAACAAGATTCTCGAAAAGCTCGGCGAAGAGTCCGTCGAGACCATCATCGCAGCCAAAGACGCTGCGGTGAGCAAGGATTACAGTGATGTCATCTATGAAACCGCAGACTTGTGGTTCCATAGCCTGGTCATGCTCAGTGCGCTGGGCCAGCATCCGCAAGCCGTGCTAGATGAACTGGAGCGCCGTTTCGGGCTTTCCGGGCACGATGAAAAGGCCGCGCGTCAGCCCTCGGCCTGAGCCAATAGAATTCTAGGAGAGCACCATGGGTATTTTTGACTGGAAACACTGGATCGTCCTGCTAGTCGTCGTCGTCCTGGTCTTCGGCACCAAGAAGCTGAAGAACTTCGGCAGCGACCTGGGCGAGTCGATCAAGGGCTTCCGCAAGGCCATGAGCGATGAAGAGAACAAGCCGGCCGAGCAGACCCCTCCGCCCGCCCAGCCTGTGCCGCCGGTGCAGAACACTGCCCAGCCGCAGCAAGGCCACACCATCGAGGGCCAGGCCCAGCCGGTCCAAGAGCCGCAGCGGAAAGACTGACCCATGTTCGGCATCAGTTTCAGCGAGCTGTTGCTCGTCGGCCTGGTCGCCCTGCTGGTGCTCGGCCCCGAGCGCCTGCCAGGCGCCGCGCGTACTGCGGGGCTATGGATCGGGCGGCTGAAACGCAGCTTCAATGCGATCAAGATGGAGGTCGAGCGCGAGATCGGCGCCGACGACATCCGCCGCCAGCTGCATAACGAGCACATCCTGCAGATGGAAGAGGAAGCCAAGCGCATCCTCAACCCACTGACGCCACCCGCGCAGCCACCGGTAACCACGGCCAGCGTGCAGCCACCTGCCGGGCTCGAAGCCAGGCCGGTCGAGCCACCTGCCGCCCCGGCCACACCTTCTGAACCGCCTCAACCGCCGCGAGCCCCATGAGCGAGAACCCGGAACATGACCAGCCAATGCCGCTGGTTTCGCACCTGACCGAACTGCGCACCCGCCTGCTGCGCTGTGTGGCAGTCATCTTCCTGATCTTTGCCGGGCTGTTCTCCTTCGCCCAGCAGATCTACACCCTGGTGTCGGCGCCGCTGCGCGACCATTTGCCGGCCAATGCGACGATGATCGCCACCGACGTGGCCTCGCCGTTCCTGACGCCGTTCAAGCTGACCATGATCGTCTCGCTGTTCCTGGCGATCCCGTTCATTCTCCAGCAGATCTGGGGCTTCATCGCGCCAGGTCTGTATCGCCATGAAAAGCGCATTGCCATTCCGCTGCTGGTGTCGAGCATCCTGCTGTTCTACGCCGGCATGGCTTTCGCCTATTTCCTGGTGTTCCCGCTGATGTTCAGTTTCTTCGCCAAAGCCACGCCGGAAGGCGTGGCGATGATGACCGACATCGCCGCCTATCTCGATTTCGTCATGACCTTGTTCTTCGCCTTCGGTGTCGCCTTCGAGATCCCGGTAGCCGTGGTGCTGCTGGTGTGGATTGGCGTGGTCGACGTGATGTACCTGAAGAAGGTCCGCCCGTACGTGATCATCGGCTGTTTCGTGGTCGGCATGATTCTCACGCCGCCAGACATCTTTTCGCAGACACTGCTGGCGGTGCCGATGTGGCTGCTGTTCGAGATTGGCGTGCTGTGTGGCAGCCTGATCCGCAAACGCAGCCATGCCGACGACCAAGCCACCGACGACCCTAACGACCAGCCGCCAGCGACCCAGCCGTGAACCTGTTACTTCTTGAAGAGGCCGATTTCGTCTCGGCCGAGCGTGTCGTTCTCGCTGATCGGCGCTTCACCCACATGCAGGAAATCCACGGTGTCGAGGTGGGCGACACGCTGCGCGTGGGCCGCATCAATGGGCTGATGGGCAAGGCCACCGTGCTGCGCCTGGAGAAGCATGAAGCCGAGCTGGAGGTCGTCTTCAACCAACAGCCGCCGGCCAAGCTGCCGCTGACCCTGGTGCTGGCAGTGCCGCGCCCGAAAATGCTGCGCCGGCTGTTCCAGACCGTGGCCACCCTGGGTGTGCCGCGACTGATCCTGGTCAACAGCTACAAGGTTGAGAAAAGCTTCTGGCAAACGCCCTTCCTCAACCCTGAAACCATCCGCGAGAACCTGATTCTCGGCCTGGAGCAAGCCCGGGACACGGTGCTGCCCGAGGTGATCATCGAGAAGCGCTTCAAACCGTTCGTCGAAGACCGCCTGCCCGCCATTGCCGACGGCACCCTCGGCCTGGTCGGCCACCCTGGCCCCTACCCGGCCTGCCCACGCGCGGTTGAAGGCCCGGTAACCCTGGCCATTGGGCCCGAAGGCGGCTGGATTCCTTACGAAATCGACCTGTTCGGCAAGGCTGGCCTGGCACCCGTGCAGCTGGGTGAGCGCATTCTTCGTGTGGAAACCGCGGTAACCGCCTTGCTCTCAAGGATTTTCTGACAGACGGGTCAGCTTTTATCTATCAAGTTTCCCCGGCGCAAGCCGATGGTGTTGGCAACACTACAATAATCTGTGCTGCCACGTTGCCGGGGAGTCGAACATGTACCAATGGTTTTCCCAATCGCTCGGGAATGTAAGCGTCAATCGCAAGTTGGGGCTGGGCTTTGGCCTGGTGCTGGTGTTGACCCTGGCCATCACCTTTACCGGTTGGCAGGGTTTGAACAGTGTCACCGAGCGTGGTGACAAACTGGGCAACATCTCGGTGATCCACCAGTACACCCAGGAGCTGCGCATCGCCCGCCAGCACTACCAGCGCGACCGCAGCGATGCGGCCATCGGCGAGCTGGAAAAGGCCTTGGGCAATCTCGAACGGCAGATCACCTTCATGCTCGGACAAATCGAGCAGCCCACCGATCGCCAGCGCCTGCAACAACAGCAGGCCGCCGTGAACCAGTACCAGCAGGCCTTCAACGAGCTCAAACAGGCCGGCCAGCGCCGCGAGGCAGCCCGCGGCGTGCTGGGCGACAGCGCCGACAAGGCCGTCGAGCTGATCAATCGAGTGCAACAGCGCCTGCTGCAGAACGGCGACATCAGCCAGTACCAACATGCCGTGGAAGTCAGTGCGCTGGTGCAACAGGCGCGCTTCCAGGTGCGTGGCTACACTTACAGCGGCAACGCTGAGTATCAGCAGACCGCGCTCAAGGCCATCGACGAGGCGCTGACCGTACTCAAGGCGCTGCCAGCCAAGCTACCGGCCGAACATGCCGCCAGCCTCGACGACTCGGCCAGCGCGCTGGCCGCGTACCGCGATGCGGTCACCCAGTTCGGCAATGCCCAGAACGCCAGTGAGCAGGCACTGCAGCGCATGGCTGAACAGGGCTCGCTGCTGCTGCAGACCAGTGAGGCAATGACCGTTTCGCAAACCGAAGTGCGCGATGCCGGCACAGCCCAGGCCAAAGTCATGCTCGGCGGTGCCACGGCCTTGGCCCTGGTACTGGGCCTGCTCGCGGCGTGGGCCATTACCCGGCAGATCATCGTCCCCTTGCGCCAGACCCTGGCTGCCGCAGAGCGCGTGGCCAACGGCGACCTGCGCCAGGACCTGCATTCGACTCGCCGCGACGAACTCGGTCAGTTGCAAGCCAGCATGCAACGCATGACCCAGGGCCTGCGCGAGCTGATCGGCGGCATCGGCGATGGCGTGACGCAGATCGCCAGCGCCGCCGAAGAACTGTCGGCGGTCACCGAGCAGACCAGCGCCGGGGTCAACAATCAAAAGGTCGAGACCGACCAGGTGGCGACGGCGATGAACGAGATGGCTGCCACGGTCCACGAAGTAGCGCGCAATGCCGAGCAAGCTTCGGAAGCGGCAGCTATGGCCGACCAGCAGGCACGCGAAGGCGATCGCGTGGTCAGCGAGGCGGTTGCGCAGATCGAGCGCCTGGCCAGCGAGGTGGTCAACTCCAGCGAAGCGATGAACCAGCTCAAGGCCGAAAGCGACAAGATCGGCAGCGTGCTCGACGTGATCAAGTCGGTGGCCCAGCAGACCAACCTGCTGGCGCTCAATGCCGCCATCGAAGCGGCACGTGCGGGTGAAGCCGGGCGCGGCTTTGCAGTGGTCGCCGACGAGGTACGCAGCCTTGCCCAGCGTACCCAGCAATCCACCGAGGAAATCGAAGAGCTGATCGCCGGCTTGCAAAACGGCACGCAGCGCGTGGCCAGTGTGATGGACGCCAGCCGTCAATTGACCGACAGCAGCGTCGAACTGACCCGCCGCGCCGGCAGCTCGCTGGAAACCATTACCCACACGGTGTCGTCGATCCAGGCGATGAACCAGCAGATCGCCACAGCCGCCGAGCAGCAGAGCGCCACCGCCGAGGAGATCAACCGCAGCGTGATGAATGTTCGCGATATCTCCGACCAGACCTCCGCAGCGAGTGAGGAAACCGCCAGTTCAAGCGTCGAACTGGCGCGCCTGGGTACCCACCTGCAAGGGTTGGTCGGGCGATTCAGGCTCTGACGGCTCATTACTTGCGCTGAATTTTCCTACAGAATTTTCAGGTCAAGTCCTACAAGCCCTCCGCCGATTGGCAGGGATGGAATGCCAGTACTACGCCAGCATTCCATCCCCACCAACTGGACGGAGACTTGCCATGTTCGGCTACCTCAATCACAGGCTCGGCAACATCAGTGTCGGCGCCAAGCTCGCCCTGGGCTTCGCCGTGGTCCTCGCGCTGACCCTGGTCACCACGGTCAGCGGCTGGCGCGCACTGGACGGTGCCATCACCCGCTCGGAACAGCTCAGCGAAATCGGCCGGATCAATGATCTGGTCAAGGACCTGCGCGCCGAGCGCATCACCTACCGGGTGCTGGCGGACGACGCCAGCAAGGCGCAGATCGCCAGCATCCTGCAGCAACTCGATGCCATGCTGACCACCCTGCAACAGCGCAGCAGCGTCGATGAATCACGCCAGATGCTGACCCAGAAGCTGCAGCTGCTACAACGCCTGCGCGATACGTTCACCACGTTGCAACGCAGTGTCGACGAGCGCCGTGCAGTGCGCGCGGCGATGCAGGCCCAAGAGCAAAAGCTCAACGAGGTCATCGACGAACTGCAGACCCAGGCCTTGCTGAAGATGCCCGCCGACAGCCAGGGCGGCGTGCTGGGGCTGATGGATAACCTGAGCCGTCAGGTCGACATTGCCAATCAACAAAGCCTGGTGCCGGCATACACCTTCTCGCCCCTCGAGGACTTCGCCAAGGTTGGCGATGTGGCACTGAATGCCGCCGATACCAGCCTCGGTCAACTGCTCAAGGGCCTTGCGCCACTAGGGCTGCCACGTACGCTGACGGAACAGCCTGGCATCGAACTGGGCAAGTACCGCAGCAGCCTGGAGCAGTACCGCCAAACGGCGTTGCAAGTCGAGCAGTTGCAGAATGAAATGGAACAAATGGGCACGGAGCTCAGGGCCGTCAGCCTGGAGCTAAGCCAAAGGAAAGTCGAGCAACGCGACAGCGAGGCCGTGGCTGCCCGCTCCTTGCTCACCAGCGTCGCGCTGCTGGCCCTGATCGTAGGCTTCATCGCTGGCTGGCTGATTACCCAGCAGATCACCCAACCGCTGCGCCAGACGCTGGCGTTGGCCGCGCGCATCGCCAAAGGCGACCTGAGCCAGCTCGAGCCGGTGCGGCGGCGAGACGAAATGGGACAACTGCAGACCCGCATGAGCGAGATGATCGCCAGCCTGCGCGAGCTGATCGGTGGCATCGACCAGGGCGTCGGCCAGCTCTCCCAGGCGGCCTCGCAGCTGGCTGCGAGCAGTGAGGACACCAAGCTGCGCATCAACCAGCAGCGCGAGGAAACCGACCAGGTCGCCACCGCCATGAACCAGATGAGCGCCACGGTGCAGGAGGTGGCGCAGAACGCCGAACAGGCTTCACTGGCGGCCACCAATGCCGACCAGCAAGCGCAACTGGGTGACCAGGTCGTCGGCGAAGCCATTGGCCGTATCGAGCAACTGGCGGGGCAGATGGACCATTGCCTGGCCGCCATGCAGCACCTGGCCGGCGAAAGCCAGCGCATCGGCAGCATTCTCGATGTGATCAAGTCGGTGTCCGAACAGACCAACCTGCTGGCCTTGAACGCAGCCATCGAAGCGGCACGGGCCGGTGAAGCCGGGCGCGGCTTTGCCGTGGTGGCCGATGAGGTGCGCGGCCTGGCCCAGCGCACCTCGACCGCGACAGAAGAGATTGGCCAGTTGATCGATAGCCTGCACAACGGCACCGACGAAGTGAACCGGCTGCTGGACAGCAGCAAGAGTCTCACCGAGCAAAGCGTCGAGCTGAGCCGCCGAGCCGGCCAAGCCTTGGGGCAGATCACCGACACGGTATCGAGCATTCAGGGGATGAACCAGCAGATCGCCACGGCCAGCGAGGAACAGAGCGTGGTGGCCGAGCAAATCAACCGCAGCGTGATCAGCGTGAGGGACGTGTCGGAGCAGACCGGTGCGGCCAGTGAGCAGACGGCGGCTTCGAGCGGGGAGCTGGAGCAGCTGGGGCGACAGTTGCGGGGGATGGTGGGGCGGTTCAACCTTTAGGACCGCGTCGCCTGCTTCGCGGGTGAACCCGCTCCCACAAGGATCTCCGCCGCCTCATGGGCAGTAAGATACCTGGGGGAGCGGGTTTACCCGCGAAGAGGCCAGTGCGGCTACAACACCTGGCGCAGGAAAGCCTGGGCCCGCGGATCCTTAGGCGCAGCAAAGAAGGCAGCCGGCGCCGAGTCTTCCAGCAGTTTGCCGTGGTCAAAGAACAGCACGCGGTCCGCCACTTCACGGGCAAAGCCCATTTCGTGGGTGACGCAGACCATGGTCATGCCTTCCTGGGCCAAGGTCTTCATCACGTCCAGCACCTCGCCGACCATTTCCGGGTCCAGCGCCGAAGTCGGTTCGTCGAACAGCATCACCTTCGGGTCCATCGCCAGGGCACGGGCGATCGCCACCCGCTGCTGCTGGCCGCCGGACAGGCGCGACGGGTATTCATTGGCCTTCTGCGCGATGCCAACCTTCTCCAGCAGGGCCCGGGCCTTGGCTTCACGCTCGGCCTTGTTGCGCTTGCGCACCACCTTCTGCGCCAGGCACAGGTTTTCCAGCACGGTCATGTGCGGGAACAGGTTGAAGTGCTGGAACACCATGCCGACTTCGCGGCGGTAGGCGTTGATGTCGGTCTTCGGGTCGGCCAGTTGCAGGCCGTCGATGGCCACGCGGCCTTCGTCGAAATGCTCCAGGCCGTTGAGGCAGCGCAGGAAGGTCGACTTGCCCGAACCCGACGGGCCGAGCACCACCACCACTTCGCCCTTGGCGACCTGGGTGGTGACGTTATCCACAGCCCGCACTACATGGCCACGGGTGTCGAAGACTTTCAGCAGGTCACGGACTTCAATCACTTTGCGCAAGCCTCCGCTCGAGCCGGCTGGCGATGTGCGACAGCGGCAGGTTGATCAGCAGGTACAGGCCGGCCACGCAGAACCAGATCTCGAAGGTAGAGAACGACGTGGTAATGGCCTCGCGGCCGCTCTTGGTCAGCTCGGTGATGGCGATCACCGACACCAGCGAGGTGTCCTTGACCAGGCTGATGAACTGCCCGGCCAGCGGTGGCAGCACACGCTTGAATGCCTGTGGCAGGATCACGTGGCGCATCGACTGGCCCGCGTTCAGGCCCAGCGAGCGAGCGGCCTCGTTCTGGCCCTTGGCAATGGACTGCACGCCGGCGCGGACGATTTCCGCGACATAGGCGCCGGTGAACAGCGCCAGCGCGGCCACCCCGGCAAACTCACGGGACAGGTTGAGCACGGTGCCGATGAAGAAGTAGAAGATGAAGATCTGCACCAGCAACGGCGTGCCGCGCACCAGCTCGACGTACACCGTCGACAGGTCGCGCAGGGTCGGGTTGTTCGACAACCGGCAGAGGCCGGCGAACAGGCCGATCACCAGGCCCAGCGCACCAGACACCACCGAGATCCACAAGGTGGTCCACAAGCCCCATGCCAGCGGGCCAGCGGCCCAGTGACGGGTCACGCCGACCTGGTCACCTTCGGCGACATCGTCGCCACGGCTCAGTTGCAGGCTGTCCTTAGCCACGTCGAGCACTTGCTCATCGCCGTTTTCATCCTTGAGCGTGACACGCGCGGCGTCACCGGAAACGACGATTTCCTGCACGCTGCCGTTACCGGCGGCACGCTGCACTTCCTCGGCCTTGTAGGCGAAGTACTGCGGTACGCGGTTCCAGCGCCACTCGTAGGAAATCATCGAAGTGGCCATGTACAGGCTGAACGCCAGGCCCACCAGGACCAGGGCGGTCAAGCCATGCCAGGGCCACTGGGCTTTCTTGTGTTTGATCACGTGGGGTACTTCCGTAAATGCGAACGCGCAGGGTTTGCCTGCGCGTCGGGGTCATAAAGCCGGGCTTGTGGCCTGGGCCTTATTCCATTTCCTTCAGCCAATCCTTGTTCTTGAACCACTTGTCGTGAATACGATCGTAGGTCCCGTCATGCTTGATCTGGTGCAGGAAGTTGTTGATGAAGTTGATGCTGTCGTAGTCGCCTTTCTTCAGGCCGAAGGCCAGCGGCTCGTAGGTGAAGGGCTCTTCGAGGAACAGCAGCTTGCCGGCGCCGGCCTTCTCCACCGCCACCACGTTGTACGGCGCGTCGTAGACGAAGGCGTCAGCCTTGCCGTTGACCACGTCCATCACCGCTTCCTGCTCGTTGTCGTAGCCGTGGTACTTGGCTTTGCCGATCAGCTTCTTGGACACCATTTCGCCGGTGGTACCGAGCTTGGAGGTCAGGCGGTACTTCTCGTTGTTCAGGTCCTTGTACGACTTGATCTCGCCCGCCAGCTCCTTGCGGATCAGCAGGGTCTGGCCAACCACGATGAAGGGTTCACTGAAGTTCAGGCGCAGGTTGCGTTCCTGGGTCAGGGTCATGCCGCTGCCGATCATGTCGAACTTGTCGGTTAGCAGGGCCGGGATGATGCCGTCATAAGCGGTGGAAACAGCCTCGAACTTCACACCCATGGATTTGGCCATGGCTTTGAGGATATCGACTTCGAAGCCGATGATCTCGCCGCGCTTGTTGGTCATCTGGAACGGCATGTAGGTGGGGTCCATGCCCACCCGCAGGGTGCCGCGCTTGACTGCGTCGTCAATGGCGCCGGCCTGGGCCGCAGTTACGGCGACCAGGGCGGTGACACCGACCAGCAGTCGCGAAAGGTATTTCTTGATCATCACCAAGTCCCCTAGCAAGTAAAGAAGCGAATCTTATTGTCATGGCATGGCCGTACCGGCCGATGCGGATTATCGGAAAGGGATGCTAACGCATGGCGGCGCTCGGACCTAGAGCCGGGGGGGACTTTGTTGGCCAAAAAAAAGCATCGCGGATAAATCCGCTCCTACAGGCGTAACCCTCGTAGGAGCGGATTTAACCGCGATTGCGATTTATCAGGCGCCGACGAGTGCCGGCTGGCCTTCATTCTCCGGATGCAGCGGCAGCAGCGGCGAATGTGGGTCGTTCTTGATGGAAGCACGCCACACATCGATCCACGCCGCATTGTGCCCTGCCCAGACCTGCTCATGCAGGCGGCTCAAGGCTACCGGGTCGCTGAGCAAGGCCAGGCGGGTGTTGAGGTCCAGCCCTTTCGGCCCGACCTCGATCGCCTTGGCCACGCGCTCGGCACGCAGCGCCTCGATCGGCGCGGCCTGGCCGTGACGGGCAGTGGCCATGGCACAGGCCAGGGCGTTCTGCCGTGGGTCGACCACCGCACGCACGAAGCCGTCATGCAGGGCATGCCAGCGGTTCTCGTGGGTGTACTGGTCGGTGGCCAGGAGTTCTTGCGGCGTCGCGTATTCCTCGGGAATCAGGAACAGCTTCTCATCCTTGGCCGCCAGGCCCAGGCGCGTGCGGCTGGAGATGACCGATACCGGGATCGACAGCACCAGCGAGCCAACGATCGGCGCCAGCCACCACAGGAAGCTCGGGTTCAGCCAGGCCACCAGCCCGGCCCAGGCGAAGCCCAGCAGGGTCTGAGGACCATGGCGGCGCAGCGCTTCGCTCCACGGGGTGGAATCGTCGTCACGCTGCGGCGAGTTCCAGGTCGCCGCCCAGCCAAGAAACGCGGCCAGCACGAAGCGGGTGTGGAAGATCATCCGCACCGGCGCCAGCAGCATGGAGAACAGCATCTCCATCAGCATCGACAGGGTGACCTTGATGCGCCCGCCGTACTCGACGGCTCCCTTGGCCCAGATCAGGATGACGCTGAGCAGCTTGGGCAGGAACAGCAGCACGATCGTGGTGGAGAACAGCGCCACGGCCTTCTCCGGGTGCCACTGCGGCCACAGCGGGTAGAGCTGGTACGGTTCGATGAAGTACTGCGGCTCCATCAGGGTGTTGGTCGCCAGCAGTGCCGTCGACAACACCAGGAACAGGAACCACAGCGGCGCCGACAGGTAAGACATCACGCCAGTGAGGAACACCGCACGGTGCACCGGGTGCATGCCCTTGACCAGGAACAGGCGGAAGTTCATCAGGTTGCCGTGGCACCAGCGGCGGTCGCGCTTGAGCTCGTCGAGCAGGTTCGGCGGCAGTTCTTCATAGCTGCCCGGCAAGTCATAGGCAATCCACACGCCCCAGCCGGCACGGCGCATCAGCGCAGCTTCGACGAAGTCGTGGGAGAGAATGGCCCCGGCGAACGCGCCCTTGCCCGGCAACGGCGCCAAGGCACAGTGCTCGATGAACGGCTTCATGCGGATGATCGCGTTATGGCCCCAGTAGTGCGATTCGCCCAGCTGCCAGAAGTGCAGGCCGGCGGTAAACAGCGGGCCGTACACGCGGGTGGCGAACTGCTGCATGCGTGCATACAGGGTGTCCATGCCAGAGGCTTTCGGCCCGGTCTGGATGATGCCGGCGTCCGGGTTGGCCTCCATCAGGCGCACCAGGCTGCTCAGGCACTCGCCACTCATGACGCTGTCGGCGTCGAGCACGACCATGTACTTGTACTCGCCACCCCAGCGACGGCAGAAGTCGTCGAGGTTACCGCTCTTGCGCTTCACGCGGCGACGGCGGCGGCGGTAGAAGATACGGCCGAAGCCCTTGGTTTCGCGGCACACGTCCAGCCAGGCCTGTTGCTCGGCCACGGCGATATCGGTGTCGTTGGTGTCGCTGAGCACGAAGAAGTCGAAACGGTCGAGGTTGCCGCTGGCCGCCACCGACTCGAAGGTCGCCCGCAGGCCTGCGAACACGCGCGGCACGTCTTCGTTGCAGATCGGCATCACCAGCGCGGTACGCGCCTCGGGGGCAATCGGCTCGTTGCCGGCACTGCTGCCGGAAATCTTGTATTTGTCACGCCCTGTGAGCAGCTCGAGGAAGCCCATCAGCGCGGTCCAGAAGCCTGCCGAGACCCAGCAGAAGAGGATACCGAACAGTACCAGGATGGACGTCTGCAAGGCATACGGCCACACCTGCACCACGGTGTCCCACAGCGGCTGGTTGACGATTTCGTTCAGGTCGACGAACGACCAGCCCTGGTACGGCAGGATGCCCTTCATGTACCAGCCGGCGACGATGGTCTGGCCAATCATGAGGGCAAGCAGGATATAACGACGGATCGAGCCGACCGTGCGCCAGCGCGCCGCTGGCAGCTCGCGCTTGGGCGGCTGCGGCGCGTTGGCACGGCCCGTCATGCGCCGCCACATGCGGATCAGTACATTGGTGCGCCATGGCTCGGGCACGACCTTGGTGCGCTTGATCGGCGGCGCGATCTTCAGGCACAGGCGGCCGCTGCCGTCGACACCGAGCATCTCGGCGTCTTCCAGCTCGGCGGCGCTGCCCACGGTCAGGCGCGGGCCGACCGAGGCCTGCACGGCCTCGGTGGCGTTGGCGGCCGGGTTGGCCGCCAGGCGTTGGTGCAGCTCACTGAACGAAGTGCAGCTGGCGAGTTCCGCGCGCTGCTCATCGCTCAGTGGGAGGTGGGCCAGGTATTCGCCAAGCGATTCTGGCCTTGCGCTTGAGTTACTCATCGGCAGGCAACTGATAGCTCCAGGTCTCGGTCAGCACTTTTTCAGTGGTGGCCGGGGTCCCGTTGGTGGGTGCCGCATCGGCGGCAGGTTGTTCGGCCTTGGCTGGTTCCGCCTTGGCGGTCTTCTCATGCTTGGCGTGCTTGGCTGCTGCCTTTTCCTGCTTGGTTTCAGCAGCAGGCTTGGCTGCCTCGACCGGCACGTCACGCACCAGCGCAGCGCGCATTTCGGTGGACTTGTTGGCTTCCTTGACCTTCAGCCGCAGGGTCAGGCGCCAGCCCTTGGTCTCCGGGTTATAGCGCAGATTGTTCTCGACCACCTCGGCGTTGTCGCCAACGCTGATCTGGCTGCGCACCGGGGTGTCTTCCGGCAGGGCGGCAAGGGCCGGGCCGGCGAAGTCGACCAGGAAGGCGACGCTGCCGTCTGGCTGGCGGATCAGGTTGGACTGCTTGACGTCACCGGTGGAGCGCAGGGTCTGCTTGACCCAGCCCAGGTCAGGGGCCTGGAACTGCTGCTCGTCGATGGTCCAGTGCAGGCGGTAGGCGTATTCGAACGGCTTGCCTGGCTCAGGCAGCTTCTCCGGGCTCCAGAAGGCAACGATGTTGTCGTTGGTCTCGTCGGCGGTCGGGATCTCGACCAGGTCGACGGTGCCCTTGCCCCAATCACCTTTCGGCTCGATCCAGGCACTTGGACGCTTCTGGTAGTTGTCGTCGAGGTCTTCGAAGTCGCTGAAGGCGCGCTGGCGCTGCATCAGGCCGAAACCACGCGGGTTCTCGACGCTGAAGTTGCTCACGGCCAGGTGTTTCGGGTTGTTCAGCGGGCGCCACAGCCATTCGCCGTTGCCGGCATGGATCGACAGGCCTTCGGAGTCATGCAGGGCCGGGCGATAGTTCAGCACCTTGGAGGGCTGGTTGGGGCCGAACAGGAACATGCTGGTCAGCGGGGCGATACCCAGGCGGCTGACCTGGTCACGCAGGAACACGCGCGACTGTACGTCGACCACGGTATCGGTACCCGGGCGCAGGATCAGTTTGTAGGCACCCGTGGAACGTGGCGAATCCAGCAGGGCGTAGATCACCAGGTGCTTGTCGGCCGGCTTGGGCTTCTCGACCCAGAACTCGGTGAAGCGCGGGAACTCTTCGCCCGACGGCAGCGCGGTGTCGATGGCCAGGCCACGCGCCGACAGGCCGTACACATGGCCCTTGCCGACCACGCGGAAGTAGCTGGCCCCCAGCAGGGTCATGATCTCGTCCTGCTTGTCGGCCTTGTTGATCGGGTAGAGCACGCGGAAACCGGCGTAACCCAGGTTCTTGACGGTTTCCGGGTCGTGCGGCACATCACCGAACTCGAAGCGGCTCGAGTCGTACTTGATTTCCTCGACCTTGGTCGCAGTGATCTCATTGATCTTCACCGGTGTGTCGAAGTGCATGCCCTGGTGGTAGAAGGACAGCTTGAACGGAGTCTTGTCCTTGGCCCACTCGGCCTTTTCCTGCAGGAAGTGGATCTTCTGGTAGTCCGCGAACTTCATGTCGCGGAACACCGCAGGCAGATTGCTCTTCGGTGCTTCGTATTTCTGGCCGGCCAGATCCTTTGCCTTGGCTGCAACATCGTCAAGATTGAATGCCCACAGCTGGCCCGCGCTCATCAGGCCGACCAGTGCCACACTGGCCATCAGGGCCTTGCGCAGCCCGGTGCCGGGGATTCTTGATGCTTTTTGGGGACTAACAATCACGAGCAACCCTCGCCGAAAACAGATCATGAAACCAACGGCCAGCGACAAATGCCGGGTTGGCGAGCACTGTTCGGACCCCATGAGGGCGTAATGATTCCCCAAACGGGTCCAGACAATGCTCGAGTCAGAGTGAAACGAACCTGCGAACGCAGGCCCACGCAGCGCGCGATTATCCAGCAGGATGCGTTACAACGCATCAGTGTGGACCAACTATTTATCGTACAAAACCCCTTGTTTTCCTATAAACAAAGGGTTTTTCGACCTCATATTTGTAACAAGAATGTCACAGGGCCATCATTGACCAGGTGCACCTGCATGTCTGCGCCGAAGTGCCCACTTGCCACATTGGCGTGCTGGCCGCGTGCCTTGCTCAAAAGATAGTCGAACAATTGCGCCCCGAGCGCCGGTGGTGCGGCGGTCGAGAAGCTCGGTCGCATGCCGCTGCGGGTATCAGCCGCCAGGGTGAACTGGGACACCAGCAGCAAGCCTCCACCGACATCCTTGAGCGACAGGTTCATCTTGCCCTGCTCGTCACTGAACACGCGATAGTTCAGCAGCTTGTGCAACAGTTTGTCGGCGTGTTCACGTGTATCTTCAGGCTCCACCGCCACCAACACCAACAAGCCCTGGTCAATGGCACCGACAATCTCCCCGCCTACCTCCACGCGTGCGCCCCGCACGCGTTGCAGCAAGCCCTTCATGCTTCTTCCAGCGGCAGGTCGAGCAGACGGCGCGCCATCTGGTCGGCCGCACGCACCAAGGCATCGGTGATCCCTGGCTCGGAGGCAGCATGCCCGGCGTCGCGGATCACCTTCAATTCGCTGTTCGGCCAGGCCTGGTGCAGCGCCCAGGCGTTATCCAGTGGGCAGATCACGTCGTAGCGGCCATGCACGATCACCGCCGGCAGGTGGGCAATCCTGGGCATGTCGCGAATCAGCTGGTCGGGTTCCAGGAACGCGTTGTTCATGAAGTAGTGGCATTCGATGCGGGCAATCGACAACGCGCGCTGTGGCTCGGAGAAGCGGTCGACCACCAGTGGGTTCGGGCGCAGCGTGGCGGTGCGGCCTTCCCAGGTGGACCAGGCCTTGGCCGCGTGCATCTGGGCGATCTGGTCGTTGCCGGTCAGGCGCTTGTGGAAGGCCCTGACCAGGTCACCCCGCTCCTCCGCTGGGATCGGTGCGATGTAGTCCTGCCAATAGTCCGGGAACATGCGGCTGGCGCCTTCCTGGTAGAACCACTCGATTTCCTGCGGACGGCACAGGAAGATGCCGCGCAGGATCAGGCCGTGAACGCGCTCTGGGTGGGTCTGGGCGTAGGCCAGCGCCAGGGTCGAGCCCCACGAACCGCCGAACAGTACCCACTTTTCAATGCCCAGGTGCTTGCGGATGCGCTCAAGGTCCTCGACCAGGTGCCAGGTGGTGTTGTTCTCCAGGCTCGCGTGCGGCGTGGAGCGGCCACAGCCGCGCTGGTCGAAGGTGATGATGCGGTACAGGTTGGGGTCGAAGTAACAGCGGCTCTGGGCATCGCAGCCCGCACCCGGGCCACCGTGGATGAACACCACAGGCAGACCTTCCGGCGAGCCGCTTTCATCGACATACAACACATGCGGCGCTTCCACGGCCAGATCGTGCCGGGCGTAGGGTTTGATCTGCGGGTAGAGGGTCTGCATCGCGCACTCCGTGTGAGGATTTATTCGGCCGTGGGCCATCATAAACCTGAATTGTCCTTTGAGCATTCCCCCCTCGCTTCCAGCACAGATATATAACGCCTGCCAAGGTCAGGGCCCGGGATAGTGCAGTTCCACTATTGCCATGGAGCGCCTGCACATGTCACTGAATGCACAACCCGACGACATTCCGCATTACGAACTGATCGAACACAAGGCGCCGGCCTGGATCAAGGCCCTACCCGCACAGGCCAGCAGCACGCTGCGTGCGGCATTCAAGGCGGTCCCCGCCTCGCTCGAGCAAGCGTGCCTGCGACATCCCGAGGTTACCCGGGCACTGGGGCGCGAACATGAGCACTACCGGGCCGCTGTGGCAGCGGCAAGCAAGCTGTTCGAAACCCTCCCTGACCTGGACACATTCGCCACCCAGCAGCTTGAAGCCGCAATCAAACAAGAGTTCCAGCTTGAGATCGACGTGGCGAACACCTACCTGTTCGACGCGGTGGGCTATGCCCACCGGCGCCAACTGGGCGCGGCCAAACCGCAAGATTTCGTCCGTTCACTGAAACATCACGCCCTGCAGAACTTCGAACATGCCTCGACTGAAGCTGGCGGGATGGATGTGCCAACGCCACGAATGCGCTCGGTCATTCTCGATCAGCGTGGCTATCAGAACGGGCCGCCGTTCGAAAATGTGATAGCCATCGAGCCCACCGCCTTCGCCGCCTTGTGCCGAAAGCTCGACATTGGCGGCCAATACCAGGCCCTGATCGATGCCATCTACTACCCCGCCCCGCTGCTGCAACCGGGCCAGTCGAAGACATGGGAGACACTGCTGAACGCCCAGGCGCCGGTGCTCGACACGCTCGGCCAGGTCGAACTTTCGGCATTCAGGCAAAACCTGCACCTTGCCTACTTGCAAGCTCAGGTCAGTCAAGCCGCCTATGACGCCCTGCTGGCTACTTCGCTGGATGAACTCGACCCCGCCGCACCTGCCACCTTCAGCTTCCTCAGGCTGTGGCAGACCGAGCTGAACGGCATGCTGCTGATCCAGTTCCGGGCGCTGCCCTGTGTGGTGCTTTACACCCCGCATGCCGTCGAATCGACGCTGCAGGAATACCCGTCCCTGGAGGCATTGTTCAACCACTTGCGCGACTCGGCCCAGAAAGACCTGACGGTCATCACACGCCACATGCCGGATGCGCAAAAGGCGCGCCTGAGCACCCAGCTGCTGGACCTCCTGACACCGCTGACCTTCACTCTGAAGAATGCCTACGAGCGAGTCCCCGACCCGAACGCCGAACTCCCGCTCGTGCCACGCGCAACCAGCCGTCCATTCCAGGCCGAGTTGCTCTACCAGAACTTCACCAAGCTGCGCGACGATGCAAGGTTCCATGCCGTGCCGACCCTCGCCATGGACATCAAGACCTTCCATGATCGCCTGGCCTACTTCGAGTCTATTGCCCTGAATGCCCTGAACATCGTGGGTTTCCTGTTACCGGGGATAGGCCTGGTGGTGCCGGGCGTCGCTATCGCGGCGACTGTCGTCAATGACCTGCTGCTTGGGTCGATGATCCTGCAAATGGGCCATGAGGTTTACGAAGGCATCGAAAGCTGGCAGCACGGTGAACGTCAGCAGGCCTATGCCTACTTGCTGGATGTCGTGGAAAACATCGTATTCCTGGCCGTGATCGAAGCCGGTGCCGGTGCGGTGAAGGCAGAGCTGAAGGGCGATGTCGCAGAGCCCGAACCCGTTCTGCGCGACGTCACCGCGCCCTCTTTCATCGAGGAATTGCTGGAAGTGGAAATGCCGGATGGCAGCAGGCGCCTATGGAACCCCGACCTGACACCCTTCGAGCAGGATGTGCCGTTCGAGCCTGGGCTCCAGGCCGACGACCTGGGGTTATACCGACACGATGGCAAGCTGTGGCTTCACCTCGATGGCAAGCGCTATTCGCTGAAATGGAAACCTGAGAACGGCACTTACCACATCGAACACCCGAGCAAACCGTTCAGTTACGAGCCTGCGGTCTACCACAATGGCAGGGGGCTATGGCTGCACGAACTGGACCGCCCGCTGCAATGGCCGACCCAGCGGTTGCTCAGGAGGCTGCTGGATTCCCAGGCTGCATCATTCAGTGACGAAGAGGCCATGCGCATCCTGGAGGTCAGTGGTACGGACGCAGCCGCGCTACGCCGCAGCCTGGTCGAGAACCAGAAACCCCCGGCACTGCTGCAAGACACCCTGGCACGTTTCAAGCTGGATCAGGCGCTGCGCTCCATGCAGAGCGAGCCAAAGGCCCTGCGAGAGGCGTTCGAGACGCGCTATGAGCAGTTGTACGCCAGGCCCGCTACCGTGATCGCCCCCCTCCGACGCTATCCTGGACTTCCCGCCCCCATCATCGACGAACTGCTGCAGCACGCCGATGGGCCAACGCTGCGTTCGCTCGCCGAAGGCAAGGTTGAACCACAGCTTGCCGAAGAGATTCGGGCCTACCAGCAACAGGTACGGCTGGCACGTGCCTATGAAGGGTTGTATCTGGATGCAGTGCGCAACTGGGATGCCGACCGGCTGATCCTGCAAACGCTTGGTCAATTACCCGATTGGCCAGCGGACACGCGCATCGAGCTGGTACGCCAGGGCATGCTGCCTGCAGACAGCATGCGCATAGGCGATACAAGCGCTGAGCCTGCCATCAGCATCTTTAGCACCCACGATGGCTACATTGTGCTCGACAGCACCCCAGCGCATGCCTCCGAGCAGCTTCATGACACCTTATACAGCGCGCTGGCTGAGGTCATCCCACCCTCCATACGCAACACACTTGGCGGTACGGGGACAGCAAACGCTTCGGCCCTCAAGCGCTTGTTGCGAACCAGGCCGCCACTTGCGCGTGCCGAGCTCAAAGCGTTGTTGCGCATGCAACCTGTGCGTCCGGGCTACCGCTCGCCGATGCGCCTGGCCGACGGCCGGCTGGGCTACCCGATGGGGGGAGGCAACCCCGTCGGCAATTACATCAGGAGGCCCACACTGATACGCATGATCAACCAGCTGGCTCTGCCTCAGCACATGTCCCAAGGCGCCGCGGACATTCTCCACACCCTGGAACGGAGAGGCTTGAACTTGCGTCAGATCAACGATGATCTGCTGCGCCTGATCCGGGAGCGTAACCAGCTGACGCTTCATCTGGACGCCTGGCAGAACACGCTGCCCGGCGCAGGTGACAATATTGAAGCGATCAGCCTGCTGCGCGATCAGCTCATGCAGTGCTGGTATGACCATGCTCCGCCATTCGATAGCACCGTACGGCCAACCCTGCGCCTGGAACGCGTCCGTCTGGACACATTCCCTGCCAACCTACCCGCTTTCCTTGGCCAACGGATCACCCGCCTGGAGCTGATCGACCATACCTATGATCACACGATGGGGGTGCAGCGGCGCACGCGTAGCCTCGCCCGGGTATTGGAGCAATTTCCCCTCTTGCGTTCACTGGAAATTTCCCACCCTGTCAGCGAAGGTGGCACAACCATCAGGGCGAGCCAGGATGTCTTGCTTTCGATTGCGACGAGCCTCCACGAACTGGAATCGCTCGATCTGACCAATCAGAACCTGATTCTGTCAAACCAGGATTTCGAAAGGTTGAGCGCAATGCCACGACTGCGTCGGCTTACCCTCGATGGCAACCGGGTTTCGCCATTCGCCAGAGAGCAGTTCGGCAGGCTCACGCTCGACCATCTGAGCCTTGATCGCATGTCACTGGACAGTTGGCCTGCAAGCCTGAACCAGCGGGCCTTGAACCAGATCGGGACCGTTTCGCTGCGGCACAATCGGATTCGCTCGCTTCCCGACTTTCTGATTGGCAACGAGCAATCCACGCTCCCGCACACTGTGTTGTCCCTGGAGGGGAACAACCTCATTGACGATCAGCTACTACGCATCCTGCTCAGCCACGAGAACAGCCCAGAACGTATCCGCTTCGATCGATCGGCTGCTCTGAGCGAGCAAATGCGCCGATACACCGAACAACGCGAGCAATTGCACGAGGCCACTTACGGCTGGGCTGATGCGTCCAGCTCCACGGCGCCGCTGAGCCCGTCAGCCATGGCAATGCGCACCCGCATCAGCATGACCCTCAATGCTTACTGGCGCAGTGTCGAGCGGGGTTCGCGAAGCCCACTGCGCCTGGATAACATCGCGCTGGAGCACTTCCCGCCGCAGCTACCGACATTCTTCTATGCGCAAGTCCGCGCCCTGTCGATGGAGCGGACCAGTGGCACAGCCGGGCAACTGGAAGCGCTCTTGCAGCGCTTCAACGCAGTGGAAGCCCTCAGTCTCGGCCATCATGCCCAAACGAGCCCGACCCTTGTGCCAGCGCTACTCAACCTACCGCAGCTCAGCTACCTCTCATTGCATGAGATGGGCCTGGAAATCGATTCCAGCCTGCTGGCCACCCTCGGCCAGCTGGGCAGCCTGCGCACCCTGGAACTGGCCGGCAACCGCCTGGGCGAGATCACTGAAGTACCGCAGTCCTTGCGTAACCTCAACCGTCTGGACCTGAGCAACATGTCCATCAGCCAGTGGCCCACCTGGGTCGACGCGCTGCTACCCCTGGAACTGCTCAATCTCAGCGACAATCTGCTGACCGTGCTGCCCGAACACATCCTCAACAACCCCGACACCCGCGCGCAGGTGACATCGATTGCGCTCTTCGATAACCCGCTCACCCCAGAGACCGTAGACCGCGCAAGGCGATCCTCCGCGACCCAGCGGCGTTTCACCTTCGCCTTCAGCCCCTCGGACGACGCCCCCCCAAGGGGCCACCTGCATGATCCCCTGCCCATCGACAGTGAAGATGCGCCGGACCTGGCGCTCTGGCTGCTCGGCACCCAGGATCAGAATGACGCGATGCGCGATGCGTGGCAGGGACTCAAGCAGGCGGGAGATGCACGCAACCTGTTGACGTTCGTGGGACGCCTGCAACAGGCGGCGCCCTTTCGTAATGGCGAGACGCGTGCAGCCTTTGCCGAACGGGTGCGGTTGGTGCTGATAAGGGCGCTCGTCAACCAGGAAGATCGCACCTTGTTCGATCAGATTGCTCAAGAGGCGCTGGTGCAACCGGACACGGGTGAGCAGACCTGCCACGACGGCGTATTGCTGGTGTTCCAGAACCTGGAGTTTCTCATCGCCGGCCAACGCATGCTGGTCGAGACAGCCGACACCGAGCAGGCGCTCTATCAGGAACTCAGGCGGCTGTACCGCATGAGCCGACTCGATGAGATCGCCCGTGAAAACGCCGGTGAACGCGACGAAACGGAGGTTCGCCTGGCTTATCGCCGCGAGTCGAACGACCCCTTGAAGCTTGGCGTACCCAACGACAACATACTCTTCGAGGCGATCGCAGATGTCAGCCGTGACGAGCTGACCCGTGCGATCGAGCAAGTGCTGCACGACCAGGATGGCCAGGACTTCCTGAAGTATGCAGTGAATAACCAGGAATGGGTCCGTTACTTGCGTACCTTCCACGCGGATCGATTCGACAGTATCGAGCAAGCGTACCAGGCCAACGTGCTCGACCTGCCCAACCACTTCCCGGAAGACACCGCCATTGAAGACCTGGCCAGCGAGTACGACGCCCTGCTACGCCGCAAGACAGAACAGGAGCAGGAACTGATTCGCGAACTCACCCTGCTGGCCAACCCAGACCGTATCTGACGCTGGCCCGAGAAGCGCGATACGAGGCTACGCAGCGTATCGCGTCGCCCCCCATTCCAACGCACACGCCAGCAACCGGCTCAGCACCTCACGCGTGCGCGGTGCCCGGTCTTCGCGGTAGGCAAACGGCTCGGTTTCATCCATGTAGGTGCATTGGGCCAGTTCCAGCTGCACCGCATGGATGTGCTTGGCAGGGTCGCCATAGTGACGTGTGATGTGCCCGCCCTTGAAGCGCCCATTCAATACATGGCTATAGCCTTGTGCCGCGGCGCATACGCCCTGCAGGCGTTCGGCCAGTTGCGGATCGCAGCTCGCGCCATTGAAGGTGCCGAGGTTGAAGTCGGGCAGCTTGCCGTCGAACAGGTGCGGGATCAGCGAACGGATCGAGTGAGCGTCCCACAGCAATGCGTAGCCATGGGCTTCACGCAGGCGCGCCAGCTCGCTGCGAATCGTGTTGTGATAAGGCCGCCAGATCGTCTCCAGATAGGTGCTGCGCTCTTCGGCGGTCGGCTCCAGCCCCTGTTTGAACAACGGCTCGCCATCGAACAGCGTCGACGGGAACAAACCGGTGGTCGCGCCAGCGTACAGCGGCTTGTCGTCGTCGGGGCGGTTCAGGTCGATGACGAAGCGCGAATATTCCGCCGCCACTATGCTCGCCCCAAGTTCACGGGCGAAGTCGTACAAGCGTGGGATGTGCCAATCAGTGTCGGGCAGGCTGCGGGCCTGCTCGACCAGGCCCTTGTCCACGGCCGGGGTCAGCTTGAGGCCGGCATGGGGCATGCTGATCAGCAGCGGCAGGCGGCCTTGGTGAAAACTCAGTACCTTGTCCATCGTGCCTCGCTCAGTTAAGCATTTCATGGCCCTTGCGCACCACGCGCTTGGGCAGGTCGCCGCCTAGCCAGTAGGCAAGGTCGGCGGGACGGGCAATCTGCCAGGCGACGAAGTCGGCGACCTTGCCGACCTCCAGCGAACCGTGGCTGCCACCCAGGCCCAGCGCCGTGGCGGCATGCAGCGTCACGCCGGCCAAGGCCTCCTCCGGGGTCATGCGGAACAGCGTGCAACCCATGTTCAGCATCAGGCGCAGCGACAACCCTGGCGAAGTACCCGGGTTGAGGTCGCTGGCCAGGGCAATTTTCACGCCGTGGCGGCGCAGGGCGTCCATCGGCGGCAGCTGGGTTTCGCGCAGGAAATAGAAGGCGCCCGGCAGCAGCACGGCAACCGTGCCGGCCTTGGCCATGGCGATGGCATCTTCCTCGGTCATGAACTCCAGGTGGTCGGCCGACAGCGCCTGGTAGCGCGCCGCCAGGCTTGAGCCGTGCAACGATGACAACTGCTCGGCATGCAGTTTCACCGGCAAACCCAGTTCGTGCGCCTTGATGAACACCTTTTCGACCTGAGCCGGCGAAAACGCCAGGTGTTCGCAGAAAGCATCCACCGCGTCCACCAGGCCTTCGGCAGCCAGAGCGGGCAGCATCTCGTCACAGATATGCGCGATGTAGTCATCTGACCTGCCGGCATATTCCGGCGGCAAGGCATGGGCAGCCAGGCAAGTGGTGCGCACTGCAAGCGGCAGCTCGTCGGCCAGGCGCCGGGCCACGCGCAGCATCTTGCGCTCGTTGGCCAGGTCAAGGCCGTAGCCGGACTTGACCTCTATGGTGGTGACACCATCGCGCATCAACGCCTGAACCCGCTGGCGAGCGCTGGCGAACAGCTCGTCCTCGCTGGCCGCACGGGTAGCCCGCACGGTGCTGGCGATACCACCGCCCTGGGCGGCGATCTCGGCATAGCTCACGCCTTGCAGGCGCTGTTCGAACTCACCGCTGCGGTTGCCGCCGAACACCGCATGCGTGTGGCAGTCGATCAGCCCTGGGGTGACCCAGGCGCCGCCCAGGTCCACTGTGCGGTCAAGTGCGAATGGCTGCAGCTCGGCGCGGGGGCCGATCCATTCGATCAGCCCGGCGCTGGTGACGATGGCCACGTCCTCGATGATCGAGTAACGGCCCTCGGCCAGGGTTGCCGCGTGGCAGTGCTGCCAGAGGGTTCTCATGTGCAATCTCCTTGACTAGCGGTGCAGCTCGACCGGCACGTGCTTGCCTGCGCGCGGCTTGCACCACAGCAGGTAGGACGCCACCAGGAACACCACCCAGATAACGCCGACCAGCAAGGCCGCCTGGGTATCCGGGAAGTAACCGAGCACACCGAAAATGAACACCATGAAGGCAATGGCCATGGCCGGGCCGTAAGGCCAGAACGGTACCGGGAACTTCAGCTGGGCGGCCTCTTCAGCGCTCATGCGGCGGCGCATGGCCACCTGGGTGACCAGTATCATCAGCCACACCCACACGGTGGCGAAGGTGGCGATGGAGGCGATCAGCAGGAACACGTTTTCCGGGATCAGGTAGTTGAGCAGCACACCAACCAGCAGCGCCGCGCCCATCACCACCACGGTCATCCAGGGCACGCCGTGTTTCGACAGCTTGCCGAAGCTGCGCGGTGCATGGCCTTGCTGGGCGAGGCCGTACATCATGCGGCCGGCGCCGAAGATGTCGCTGTTTATGGCCGAGATCGCCGCCGAAATCACCACGATGTTCAACACGGCAGCGGCCGAGCCAATACCGAGGTGGCTGAATATCTGCACGAACGGGCTGCCTTCGCTGCCGATCTGCGGCCATGGGTACAGGCACATCAGCACGAACATGGTCAGCACATAGAACAGCAGGATGCGCAGGGGCACGGCATTGATCGCCTTGGGGATGACGCGCTGCGGGTCCTTGGCTTCACCGGCGGTGACACCGATGATCTCGATGCCACCGAAGGCGAACATCACCACGGCGAACGAGGCGATCAGGCCGCCGATGCCATTGGGCATGAAGCCACCATGTTCGAACAGGTTGCTGATGCCTGCGGCATGTTCGCCACTCACCTGGCTGAAACCGAAGGCCATGATGCCAAGGCCGGCCAGGATCATCGCCACGATGGCGCCGACCTTGAGCAGCGACAGCCAGAATTCCATTTCGCCGAACACCTTGACGTTGCACAGGTTGAGGCCGCCGATCACGAAGACGATGCCCAGCACCCAGATCCAGCGGGCCACTTCCGGGAACCAGAAGCCCATGTAGATGCCGAAGGCGGTGATGTCGGCGATGGCCACGATGACCATTTCGAAGGCGTAGGTCCAACCAAGGATGAAGCCGGCCATGGGGCCGAGGTAGGTGGTGGCGTAGTGGCCGAAAGAACCGGCTACCGGATTGTGCACGGCCATTTCGCCAAGGGCGCGCATGACCATGAATACCGCAGCGCCGCCAATCAGGTAGGCCAGCAGCACAGCCGGGCCGGCCATCTGGATCGCCGAGGCGGAGCCGTAGAACAGGCCGGTACCGATGGCGGAGCCAAGGGCCATGAAACGGATGTGGCGGGCCGTTAGCCCGCGCTTGAGACCTTGAGCTTGTTGCATGTCACGTCCTTAAATTGTTTTTGTGGTCGTGAGGTCGATGGGGGCCGCCTTGCGGCCCTTTTCGCGGGACAAGCCCGCTCCTACAGGGCGTGTGGGAGCGGGCGTGCCCGCGAAAGGGCCGCAAGGCGGCCCCGAGGGGGCATCACAGGCTAGGCAGGACACCCGCAGGCAGCAGCCCGGTCAGGCAGCCCTTGGCCAGCAACTCGACAGCTGCCTCGATGTCCGGTGCAAAGAAGCGGTCACGGTCATAGTGCGGCACCTCCCGGCGCAGCGCCTGACGCGCCTGCTCAAGCTTCGCCGAAGTCTTCAGGCCTTTGCGCAGGTCCAGCCCCTGACACGCACCCAGCCATTCGATGGCCAGCACGCCACGGGTGTTCTCGGCCATTTCCCACAGGCGCTTGCCAGCGGCCGGGGCCATCGACACGTGGTCTTCCTGGTTGGCCGAGGTCGGCAGGCTATCGACACTGTGCGGGTGCGACAAGGCCTTGTTCTCGCTGGCCAGCGCGGCAGCGGTGACCTGGGCGATCATGAAGCCGGAGTTGACCCCACCATTTTCCACCAGGAACGGCGGCAGCTGGGACATGTGCTTGTCCATCATCAGCGAGATGCGGCGCTCGCTCAGCGAACCGATTTCGGCGATCGCCAGGGCGATGTTGTCGGCAGCCATGGCTACCGGCTCGGCGTGGAAGTTGCCACCGGAAATCACGTCGCCTTCGGCGGCGAACACCAGCGGGTTGTCCGACACGGCGTTGGCTTCGATGCCCAGCACCTCGGCGGCCTGGCGGATCTGGGTCAGGCAGGCGCCCATGACCTGTGGCTGGCAGCGCAGCGAGTAAGGGTCCTGGACCTTGTCGCAGTTCTTGTGCGACAGCGACACTTCGCTGGAATCGCCGAGCAGGTCGCGGAAGCAGGCAGCGGTGTCGATCTGCCCACGCTGGCCACGCACTTCGTGGATACGCGCATCGAACGGCGAACGCGAACCCAGTGCCGCTTCGACGCTCAGCCCACCGCAGGCGATGGCGGCGGCATACAGGTCTTCAGCCTGGAACAGGCCACGCAGGGCGTAGGCGGTGGAAGCCTGGGTACCGTTGAGCAGGGCCAGGCCCTCTTTGGCAGCCAGAGTCAGCGGCTCGAGGCCGGCGACCGCCAGGGCTTCGGTAGCCGACAGCCATTGGCCCTGGTGACGGGCCTTGCCTTCACCGAGCAGCACCAGCGACATGTGCGCCAGCGGTGCCAGGTCGCCGGAAGCGCCGACCGAGCCCTTGAGCGGGATGTGCGGGTAGACTTCGGCGTTGACCAGGGCGATCAGCGCATCGATGACCTTGCGGCGGATACCGGAAAAACCACGGCTGAGGCTATTGATCTTGAGGACCATGATCAGCCGCACCAGGGCATCGTCCAGCGGCGCGCCAATACCGGCGGCGTGGGACAGCACCAGCGAGCGCTGCAGGTTTTCCAGGTCGTGGCTGGCGATGCGGGTCGAAGCCAGCAGGCCAAAACCGGTGTTGATGCCGTAGGCGGTACGGTCTTCGGCAATGATCTGTTCGACACAGGCAACGCTGGCGTCGATGGCCGGCGCGGCACTGGCGTCCAGCTGCAGGCGCACAGGTGCGGCGTGGATGGCACGCAACTGGGCCAGGGTCAGGGTACCGGGCTTGAGGGTCAGTACGGTCACTTCGCTACTCCAATTCTTGTCAGGGGCCCGCAGGCCCCTCTTATATTCAGTATCACTCAAAGCGCAGCGATCAGCCCGTGATCATCGGCAGGTCGAGGCCCTGCTCCTTGGCGCAGTCGATGGCGATGTCGTAACCGGCATCGGCGTGGCGCATCACACCGGTCCCCGGGTCGTTGGTCAGTACCCGAGCGATACGTTCGGCGGCTTCATCGGTGCCGTCGCAGACGATGACCATGCCCGAGTGCTGGGAGAAGCCCATGCCCACGCCACCGCCGTGGTGCAGCGAAACCCAGGTGGCGCCGCCTGCGGTGTTGAGCAGGGCGTTGAGCAGCGGCCAGTCGGAGACGGCATCGGAGCCATCGCGCATGGCTTCGGTTTCGCGGTTGGGGCTGGACACCGAGCCGGAGTCCAGGTGGTCACGGCCGATCACCACCGGCGCCGACAGCTCGCCGCTGCGGACCATTTCGTTGAAGGCAAGGCCCAGTTTGGCGCGCAGGCCCAGGCCAACCCAGCAGATACGCGCCGGCAGGCCCTGGAAGCTGATGCGCTCGCGGGCCATGTCCAGCCAGCGGTGCAGGTGGGCGTCGTCCGGGATCAGTTCCTTGACCTTGGCATCGGTCTTGTAGATGTCTTCAGCGTCGCCGGACAGCGCCGCCCAGCGGAACGGGCCGATGCCACGGCAGAACAGCGGACGGATGTAGGCCGGGACGAAGCCAGGGAAATCGAAGGCGTTGGCTACGCCCTCTTCCTTGGCCATCTGGCGGATGTTGTTGCCGTAGTCGAAGGTCGGGATGCCCTGCTTCTGGAAGTCGAGCATGGCCTGTACGTGCACGGCCATCGACTGTTTGGCGGCCTTGACCACAGCAGCTGGCTCGGTCTGCGCGCGGTCGCGGTACTGTTCCCAGGTCCAGCCGGCTGGCAGGTAGCCGTTCAGTGGGTCGTGGGCGCTGGTCTGGTCGGTGACCATGTCCGGGCGCACGCCACGCTTGACCAGCTCTGGCAGGATTTCGGCGGCGTTGCCGTGCAGGGCGATGGAGATCGCCTTGCCTTCGGCGGTGTACCTGGCAATGCGGGCCAGGGCGTCGTCGAGGTCAGTGGCCTGCTCGTCGACGTAGCGGGTTTCCAGGCGGAAGTCGATGCGGCTCTGCTGGCACTCGATGTTCAGCGAGCAGGCACCGGCCAGGGTTGCGGCCAATGGCTGGGCGCCGCCCATGCCGCCGAGGCCTGCGGTCAGCACCCACTTGCCTTTCAGGCTACCGCCGTAATGCTGGCGACCGGCTTCGACGAAGGTTTCGTAGGTGCCCTGGACGATGCCCTGGCTGCCGATGTAGATCCAGCTGCCGGCGGTCATCTGGCCGTACATGGCCAGGCCCTTGGCGTCCAGTTCGTTGAAGTGCTCCCAGTTGGCCCAGTGCGGTACCAGGTTGGAGTTGGCGATCAGTACACGCGGCGCGTTGCTGTGGGTCTTGAACACGCCGACCGGCTTGCCCGACTGCACCAGCAGGGTTTCGTCGTCTTCCAGGCGGGTCAGGGTCTCGACGATCTTGTCGTAGCAGGCCCAGTTGCGTGCGGCGCGGCCGATGCCGCCATACACCACCAGCTCTTTCGGGTTTTCCGCGACCTGTGGGTCGAGGTTGTTCATCAGCATGCGCAGTGGCGCTTCGGTCAGCCAGCTCTTGGCGGTCAGCTTGTTGCCACGTGGGGCACGGATTTCAACGTCACGGTATTTGTTGTTGTCGGTCACGGGAAGGTCCTCGGCGGTTGTCCGCGGGCAGATGTGTCGTGGTCAATATACAAACACATCTTTACTTGTATGTACAAGCATGGACAACCAAAATAATCGGACCGCTCCTCGGATTTCTGCTCAAAGCAAAAGGGGCCGCTATGCGGCCCCTTGCTGATTACAGCGGACTTAGCGTGGTATCAGCTCGATCAGACAGAACCGACCCTGTACCTCCAGCCCCAGCAACTGGTCATTGCCCTCCAACCGCAGGCAGTCATACAGCCCCAAACGCTGCACTTCATGCCCAGCCATCGCTACTTCAACCTGATTGCTCGCAGCAAACAGCAACACCGTCGACGCCGAGCTGTACAAGCGGCTGGTACCGTCGAACCACTGCAAGCGCGCCCGATAGCGCTGCGGCGCATAAATCAGGTTGAAATCACGGATCGCCCCACCGAGCAATTTGCAACTGACCTGGCTCTCGCCACTGAAGGCGAACGCATCGAACGGTAACAATGGCCGGCTGGCCTGCTCGTCGACCAGCAAACGCATGCCGTCGCCCTGCAGCACGGTGATGATCCGCTGGTAGCCGGCAAACACGGAAAACCCACCCGACTCCTCGATATCGGCAATCGACAGGCGCCAACCGAAGCCGTCGAGCCCCTCGCCGTTATCACGGGTAATCTCTTCGGTGAAACCGCCACCGTTCTTCCACGGCATACGCGGGTAATCCTGCGCACGCAGCAACTGCAACTGGGTCATTTACTGAAACGTCCTTCAAGGCGGTGACGGGAACCGGGGTGGATCAGCCGCGCTGCTGTCACGGGCTGACGACCCGACCAGGTGCGACGACGGATCAGCAGGCAGGGCTCGCCGCGCTCGATCTGCAACAGGCGACACTCTTCGGGCTCGGCGAGAATCGCCTCGACCACGTGCTCGCCCTCGGTCAGCGGCGCAACCTGGGACAGGTAGGCGTAAGGCGTTTGTCGGGTGAAGTCCTGCTTGAGGTACTCGGGGGCAATGGCGGCGTTGACGTAGCGGTCCTCGATCTGCACCGGCACGCCATTTTCGTAATGCACGATCAACGAGTGAAACACCCGCTGCCCTTCGCGCATGTCCAGGGCCAAGGCGCGTTCGGAACCCGCGGCCTCTTCGGCCAGCTTGATCACTTGGCAGCTGTGCTGGTGGCCACGGCCGGCGATCTCGTCGGCGATGTTGTTGACTTCGAACAGCGCCGAGCGGGTCTTGGGCTCGGCGACGAAGGTGCCTACGCCCTGCATCCGCACCAGCAGGCCTTCAGCGGTGAGTTCACGCAAGGCGCGGTTGATGGTCATGCGGCTGAAGCCCAGCTCGCTGACCAGTTCGCTCTCCGAGGGCACCCGGTGATGCGGCGGCCAGCTGCCATTTTCGATCTGCTGGATGATCATCTGCTTGACCCGGGCATACAGCGGCGCCGGGCCCTCGCCCATCTGGGCAACCAGCGCGGAGACAGGAGGTGTCGGCACGGCGTTGAGTCCTTAGGCAATGGAATGAGCGGTAGCTTGCCGCAGTTTACCCGGCAGGCAAACGCCTGTATATGTATATACAAGTTAAACAATAACAGGATTCCCTCCGATGTCCGCCTATTTTGCCGAACGCGCCCTGCTGCCTACGGGTTGGGCCAGCAACGTCCGCCTCGAAGTGTCCAGTGACGGCCTGCTCAGCCGCATCGAAGCCGACGCTTCGGCCGAAGGCGCCGAACGCCTGGCCGGGCCGTTGCTGCCCGGCATGCCCAACCTGCACTCGCATGCGTTCCAAAGGGCCATGGCGGGGCTGGCGGAAGTCGCGGGCAACCCCAACGACAGCTTCTGGACCTGGCGCGAGCTGATGTATCGCCTGGTCGGCAAGATCACCCCGGAGCAGCTGCAGGTCATTGCCCGCCAGCTATACATCGAGATGCTCAAGGCCGGCTACACCTCGGTGGCCGAGTTCCACTACGTGCATCATGACCAGGCAGGCAAAGCCTACGCCGATCCGGCCGAGCTGTCCCGACGCATCAGTGCAGCTGCGGCCAGCAGCGGCATCGGCCTGACCTTGCTGCCAGTGCTGTACAGCCATGCCGGTTTTGGCGGCCAGGCGCCGAACGAAGGGCAGCGGCGCTTCATCAACTCCACCGAACAGTATCTGCACCTGCAGGCGCAGCTGGCGCCAATGCTGGCAGCGCAACCCGCGCAGCAGCTGGGCCTGTGCTTCCACTCCTTGCGCGCGGTCACGCCCGGCCAGATCTCCGAGGTACTGGCCGCCGGTAACCTGCAGTGCCCGATTCATATCCACATCGCCGAACAGCAGAAGGAAGTCGATGACTGCCTGGCCTGGAGCGGGTTGCGGCCGCTGCAGTGGCTGTATGAACACGTCGATGTGGACCGCCGCTGGTGCCTGGTGCATGCCACCCACGCCGAAGCCGACGAAGTCACGGCCATGGCGCGCAGTGGTGCAGTGGCCGGCTTGTGCCTGACCACCGAAGCCAACCTGGGCGACGGTATTTTCTCGGCCGTGGAGTTCCTCGCCCAGGGCGGGCGCATGGGCATCGGTTCAGACAGCCATGTGTCGCTGAGTGTGGTCGAAGAGTTGCGTTGGCTGGAATACGGCCAACGTCTGCGGGATCAGCGGCGCAACCGGCTATACCGTGGCGACCAGCCGATGGTCGGGCGCACGCTGTATGACGCGGCACTGGTCGGCGGCGCGCAGGCACTGGGGCAACCGATCGGCGAGCTGGTGGTCGGCAAGCGCGCCGACTGGCTGGTGCTGGATGGGCAGGACCCATACATCGCCATGGCCAAGGGTGACGGGATACTCAACCGCTGGCTGTTCGCGGGCGGCGACCATCAGGTCCGCGACGTGATGGTCAATGGTCAGTGGGTGGTGCGTCAGGGGCGACATGCCCATGACGAGGAGAGCCGGCAGGCGTTTGCCGCAGTATTGCGAACGCTACTGGGCTGAATGCAGAAGGGGCCGCAACTGCGGCCCCCTTCATCTCAATGCATCTGCACGATCTGCTTGTCCGGGGTACGCCAGATCAAACGGCTGGTGTCGTAGCCCTGCTGCCGGGCCTTGGACATCAGGCTCTCGCGCTCCCACACCGGCAGGGTCGGTGTGCGCGACAGGATCCACAGGTACTTGCGGTCCGGGCTGCCGACGATCGCGGTACGGTAGCGGTCGTCCACGTACAGGATCCAGTACTCGCCCTTGGCCACGCCCGGGACCAGGCGGGTAAACCAGTTGTCGAACTCGACCCACAGCCTGTCGGTGTGCCCCGGTTGCTGGATGTAGGCGTGCCCCTCGGCGCGTAGCCACTCATCGCCCATCGTGCGGCAGCGGTTCAGCACACCGTACGAGCCATCGGGCTTGAGGTTGTAATGCGCTTCGGACTGCGCACAATCGGCCTGGTACTTCATCGGCAGGCGCGCCAGTTCATACCATTTGCCCTGGTAGCGCTTGAGGTCGACATCACCCGCGGTTTTCGGCGCCAGCGGATCGTTAGCGGAAGTGGCACAACCCCCTAGCAGCATCACCAGGCACAGCCCCAGCAGAACGTGCAAACGCCTCATTTGAGGCCCTGCCCGGAGTAGATCAGCACCTTGTCGGCCGCGTATTGCACGCTGATGAAGCTCTTCTCGTCCCCCCAGGTACAGCTGCTCATGCCCAGTGCGCCAGAGCACTCGGTGGGCGTGCCGAGCAGTTGCTCGACCTCAGCCTTGTTCATACCGGCCTTGAGCTTGGAATAGTTTTCCTGATTGATCTTGCTGCACGCGGTCAGGGCGACGCACAAGGACAACAGGGCGAGGGAACGCAACGACATGAAGGGACACTCCTGGTAAATAGACACAGGCGAGTGGCCTGCAGTGACCTTCGACGGGAAAATCCCTCCCTGGTTCCCTGACAACACCGCTTTCGTCGTACACCGTTGGTCGGCTGGCCCTGCGCAAACGATTAATGTTTCAGCCCACCGCGACGACACAGCGAGCACGCTGTGGCGCATTGCCACAGTGCCCTCCTACGCCTTGCCTTGTGCAGACCAGAAAAATGACCAAGAACCTCAAGTTCAGCCACAAGATCCTGCTGGCCGCCGCCCTCGTGGTGGCCGTTGCCTTTACCTGTTTCGTGCTGTTCAACGATTACCGACAACGCCAGTCCCTGCGCAGCGACACGCAGACCACGCTGCAGGACCTGGGCAGCCTCACCGCCGGCAACATCCGCAACTGGCTCGACAGCCGGATCCAGTTGCTCGACTCGCTGGCCCAGCAAGTTGCGGTCGATGGGCCGGGCAAAGCCAGCCTGGACCGCAGCCTGGCCTTGCCGGTCTACGGCAAGAACTTCCAGCTCACCTATTTCGGCGGCCAGGACGGCAGCATGCAGTCGGTACCGGTGGGTAACCGCGCCGCCGATTACGACCCGCGGGTGCGGGGCTGGTACAAGGCGGCGACTGCCAGCGGCCAGACCGTCGTCACCGAGCCGTACATCTCGGCCTCGGCCGGTAAGCTGGTGATCACCCTGGCCACGCCGGTACAGCAAGCGGGCCGGCTGATCGGCGTCAGCGGCGTCGACACCGACCTGCAGACCATCAGCAACCTGATCAACGCCTTGAACTTCGACGGCCAGGGCCATGCTTTCATCGTCAACGGCGAAGGCAAGATCCTCATCCACCCGAAAGCCGACCTGGCGCTGAAAACCCTGGCCGACATCTACCCGCAGGACACGCCCCGCATCGGCAGCGGCCTGAAGGAAGTCGAGGTCGATGGCCACAAGCAGTTCATCAGCTTCACCCACGTCGACGGTGTGCCGTCGGCAGACTGGTACGTGGCCCTGGTACTCGACCAGGATGCAGCGTTCGCCATGCTGGGTGAGCTGCGCACGTCCGCCATCATCGCCACCTTGATCGCGGTGGTGGCGATCATCGCCCTGCTCGGCCTGCTGATCCGCGTGCTGATGGCGCCATTGCACCTGATGGGCCGCGCCATGCATGACATCGCAGAAGGCGAAGGCGACCTGACCCGGCGCCTGACCATCCACGCCCAGGACGAATTCGGCAGCCTCGGCCAATCGTTCAACCGCTTCGTCGAGCGTATTCACGAATCGATCCGCGAAGTGGCCTCGGCCACCGGCCAGGTCAACGCGGTGGCTGCCCAGGTAGTGAGCGCTTCGAATGCCTCAATCAACAACGCCGACCAGCAGTCCAGCCGCACCAACAGCGTGGCGGCAGCCATCAACCAGCTGGGCGCCGCCGCCCAGGAAATCGCCCAGAACGCCGCGCTGGCCTCGCAACACTCCAGCGAAGCCCGTGGCCTGGCCGAGGATGGACAGCAGGTGGTCGGGCGCACCATCGATGTGATGAACCAACTGTCGGCACGGATCAGCGACTCGTGTGGCAACATCGAGACGCTCAATGCCCACACCGCCAACATCGGTCAGATCCTCGATGTGATCAGCGGCATATCCCAGCAGACCAACCTGCTGGCGCTCAATGCCGCGATCGAAGCGGCCCGTGCCGGCGAGGCCGGGCGTGGCTTTGCCGTGGTTGCCGATGAAGTTCGCAACCTGGCGCACCGTACCCAGGAGTCGGCCCAGCAGGTACAGCGTCTGATCGAAGAGTTGCAGGCCGGCGCGCAGGTGGCGGTCAGCACCATGAACCAGAGCCGCGCGCACAGCGATCACAGCGTGGGCATTGCCAACCAGGCTGGCGAGCGATTGGGCAGCGTGACCCAGCGCATTGGCGAAATCGATGGCATGAACCAGTCGGTGGCCACCGCCACCGAAGAGCAGACGGCCGTGGTCGAGTCGATCAATGTCGATATCAACGAGATCAATACGTTGAACCAGGAAGGGGTGCAGAACCTGCAGAGCACCTTGCGTGCCTGCACCGACCTTGAGCATCAGGTCGAACGGTTGAAGCATCTGGTGGGCAGTTTCAGGATCTGAAACTGTTGGGGCCGCTGTGCGGCCCCGATGGCACTAGAACCTGGACCCAGGCTCCAGCAAAAAATCCATCTCTTCGCTGGTACTCGGCCGCCCCAGCACCAGGTTACGGTGCGGGAAGCGGCCGAACCGGGCAATCACCCGCTGGTGCTGTTCGGCGTAATCGAGGAAACCTTCGAACAAGCGCCGGTTGTCCTCCGGCTGCTCTTCAAGCAGCACCTGGTAGCGCTCGACGCACAGGTTTTGCCAGTCCAGCACCTCGGCATGCTCCAGCACCAGCAGCACGAATACCCGCTGGATCGGCAGCAACTGGTAATCCCAGTTCTTCTGCAGACCCTGCATGGCCACTACCTGGGCACGCCGGTCGCCTTCGAAGGCGCGCGGCGTGTCGCGGTAGAGCATGCGTGGCAGCTGATCCAGCAGGATCAGCAGGCCGAGCCAGCCCTGTGGGCTCTGCTGCCACTCGTCGAGCCCACCCGCCAGGGCCTGCTCGACCAGGTCGCCAAACAGCGCCTGGGCTTCGGCATCATGATGCTTGCCGAACCACAGCGTGCTCTTCTCGTCAGCCACGGCCTGGGGACTGGTGCCCCAACCGAACCACCACTCCAGCAACGGCTGCCAAGGTGCGAGCATGACTTACTCCTTGTGGTAGGCGGTGACGCGCTCGACCTCTTCCTTCGAGCCGAGGATCACCGACACGCGCTGGTGCAGGCTCTCCGGCTTGATGTCGAGGATGCGATCGTAACCGTTGGTGGAGGCGCCGCCGGCCTGCTCGATGATGAACGACATCGGGTTGGCTTCGTACATCAGGCGCAGCTTGCCCGGCTTGCTCGGCTCGCGGGCATCGCGCGGGTACATGAACAGACCGCCACGGGTCAGGATACGGTGCACGTCGGCCACCATCGAGGCGATCCAGCGCATGTTGTAGTTCTTCTTCAGCGGGCCGGTCTCGCCAGCCAGCAGTTCACCTACGTAGCGCTGCACCGGAGCTTCCCAGTGACGCTGGTTGGACATGTTGATGGCGAACTCGGCGGTGCTTTCCGGCACGCGGATGTTCTCGTGGGTCAGGACGAAGCTGCCCAGCTCGCGGTCCAGGGTGAAGCCCTTGACGCCATTGCCCAGGGTCAGGATCAGCATGGTCTGCGGGCCATAGATGGCGTAACCGGCGGCGACCTGCTGGGTACCTGGCTGCAGGAAGGCGTTTTCGTTCAGGGTCTCGTTCTGGCTCAGGTACTCGTTAGGGCAACGCAGTACCGAGAAGATGGTGCCGACCGACACGTTGACGTCGATGTTGGACGAACCGTCCAGCGGGTCGAAGACCAGCAGGTAGGCGCCTTTCGGGTACTTGCCCGGGATCTGATAGGCGTTGTCCATTTCCTCGGACGCCATGCCCGCCAGGTGGCCGCCCCACTCGTTGGCTTCGAGCAGGATATCGTTGGAGATCACGTCCAGTTTCTTCTGGACTTCGCCCTGCACGTTTTCTGTGCCCATGCTGCCCAGCACGCCGCCGAGGGCGCCCTTGGACACGTGATGGCTGATTTCCTTGCACGCACGCGCCACCACTTCGATCAGGAAGCGCAGATCGGCAGGGGTATTGTTGCTGCGGGTCTGCTCAATCAGATAGCGACTCAGGGTAACGCGGGACATGTATGGCTCCGAAAGGATGGGGGAGATAAAAACCCCCGCAGTTTACAGGGAGAGTTGCAGGCTAGCGAGTGATGAGACTCGCCACGGCTCTCTGACGGCACAATAGGTCGGTAGTTCAGCCGGCGCCAGGCCGATGGTCGGAGCCGGCTCCATTCGCGGGTAAACCCGCTGCCACAGGGATCTTCACGGGCTTCAAGAGCTGCGCAGTTCCCTGTGGGAGCGGGTTTACCCGCGAAGAGGCCCGGACAGGCTTACATCAATCCAGCGCCTTCCAGATCTCGGTGGCATATTCCCGGATGGTCCGGTCCGAGGAGAACCAGCCCATCCGCGCCGTGTTCAGCACCGCCATGCGCCACCACTCCTGAGGTGTATGCCACAGTTCCTCGACCCGCCGCTGGGCATCCCAGTAGGCATCGAAATCGGCGCACACGAGGAAGCGGTCATAGGCCACCAACCCGTCGATCAGCCCGGCATAGCGCGACGGATCATCCGGCGAGAACACCCCGCTGCGAATCGCCTGCAGCACATCGTTCAGGCGGCTGGACGCGGCGATAGCCGCATTCGCACCGAAGTCCCCCGCCTTGCGCCGAGCCTCCACCTGCTGCGCGGTCAGGCCGAAGATGAACATGTTCTCCGCCCCCACCTGCTCGCACATCTCGACGTTGGCGCCATCGAGCGTACCGATGGTCAATGCGCCGTTGAGGCCGAACTTCATGTTGCTGGTGCCGGACGCTTCGTAACCGGCGGTGGAGATCTGCTCCGAAAGGTCCGCCGCCGGGATGATGCTTTCGGCCAGGCTGACGTTGTAGTTGGGCAGGAACACCACCTTGAGCAGGCCGCGCACGGTCGGGTCGTTGTTGACCACCCGGGCGATGTCGTTGGCCAGCTTGATGATCAGCTTCGCCTGGTGGTAACTGGCCGCCGCCTTGCCGGCGAAAATCTTCACTCGCGGTACCCAGTGGGTAGCGGGGTCGTTGCGCATGGCCTGGTACAGCGCCACGGTGTGCAGCAGGTTGAGCAACTGGCGCTTGTACTCGTGGATGCGCTTGACCTGAACATCGAACAGCGCCTCTGGGTTGACCGTGACGCCGACCCGGTCCTGGATGATGCTGGCCAGGGCACGCTTGCTGTGCAGTCGCTGGGCGGCGAACTGTTTGCGGAAGCCCGCCTTGTCGGCGAATGGCACCAGCCCGGCCAGGCGGCCCTCGGGGTCGTCCTTGAGCTCCGGCCCGAGCGCCTCGACCAGCATCTCGGTCAATTGCGGGTTGGACTGGTACAGCCAGCGGCGGAAGGTGATGCCGTTGGTCTTGTTGTTGATCCGCTGCGGGTAGAGCTTGTGCAGATCGGCGAACACCGTGCTCTTCATCAGTTTGCTGTGCAACGCCGATACGCCGTTGACGCTGTGCGAACCGAGAAATGCCAGGTTGCCCATACGCACCCGACGGCCGTTGTCCTCTTCGATCAGCGAGACGGCGCGCAGCACGTCGAAATCGTGCAGGCCTTTGGCGCGAAGGCTATCGATATGGTAGGCATTGATCAGGTAGATGATCTGCATATGCCGGGGCAACATGCGCTCCACCAACGCCACGGGCCAGGTTTCCAAGGCTTCGGGCAACAGCGTGTGGTTGGTGTAGGCAAGGGTGCCGACCGTCAGCTCCCAAGCGGTATCCCAGGGAATTTCGTGCTGGTCGACCAGCAGGCGCATCAGCTCGGCCACGGCGATCGACGGGTGAGTGTCATTGAGCTGGATGGCCGCCGCATCCGGCAGGTTGAGCAGGTTGTCATGCATGTTGAGGTGGCGGCGCAGCAGGTCCTGCAGCGAGGCCGACACGAAGAAGTACTCCTGGCGCAGGCGCAGTTCCTGGCCGGCCTCGGTGCTATCGGCTGGGTACAACACCCGCGATATGCTCTCGGCCCGTGCGACTTCGGCGACCGCTCCGAGGTGGTCACCGGCATTGAAGCGCTCCAGGTGCAGTTCTTCCAGCGCCCGTGCCCGCCACAGGCGCAGGGTGTTGACACTGGCTCCGCGCCAGCCGACCACGGGCGTGTCGTAGGCGACTGCCCGCACCGTCTCGCCCGGCCACCACACCTGGCGTTGCTGGCCGTGGGTATCGTGCACCGTTTCGACACTACCGCCGAAACTGATCGGGTAAATCACCTCGGCGCGCTCGAATTCCCAAGGGTTACCGAAGTCCAGCCAGTTCTCGGTCTGCTCCTGCTGCCAGCCATCGACCAGCGCCTGGCGGAACAGCCCATGTTCGTAGCGAATGCCGTAGCCATGGGCGGCGATGCCCAGGGTCGACATGCTCTCCATGAAGCAGGCCGCCAGGCGGCCGAGGCCGCCATTGCCCAGCGCGGCATCCGGCTCGAGCAGGCGAATGCGCTCCAGGTCAACGTTCAGGCCTTCGAGCGCATCGCGGGCGATGTCCAGCAAGCCAAGGTTGCTCAGGCTGTCGTAGAGCAGGCGGCCGATGAGAAATTCCAGGGAAAGGTAGTAGACCCGCTTCTGGCTACGTCGGTAGGCCCGGCGAGTGTGGTCCATCCAGTGGTCGACCATGTGATCGCGCGCGGCCAGGGCGATGGCTTCGAACCAGTCATGGTCGAAGGCATGCTCCGGGTCCTTGCCGACCGCGTAGGTCAGCTTATCCAGTACAGCAGCGCGAAATTCCGCGACTTCGGCGTCACGAGCTTCAGGTTCCTGGGACATGGGGCATCCTCGGGCAAGTTGACGAAAGCGGAGGCAGATTGATCAGCCTAGTCGCTTCGACCAAGAGCGACAGCCAGTGTTCGTGGTTTTCATGAACCTTTGCGCTTCCGCTCAAAAGGTTGTTCAAAAATTGAGCAATTCCGGTATGATCGCGCCCCCGAGACCGTGATACACCCCCATAACGATGAAAACGACCCTGATCGCCGCCGCCGAAGTCGACCGCCTGGAGACCTGGCAGCGCTACACCAGCAACATGTGCCATGGCTGCCATTCGACCTGTTGCACCCTGCCCGTGGAGGTGAAGATCAAGGATCTGATCCGTATTGGTGTGGTGGATGAGTTCGAGAAAGACGAACCGCCGAAGAACGTGGCCAAGCGTTTGCAGAAGGAAGGCATCATCGAGCGCTTCAACCAGAAGTCGGGGATCTTCACCCTGACCCGGATGAGCAACGATGACTGCATGTACCTGGATCGCAAGAGCCGACTGTGCACCATCTATGACAAGCGGCCGGATACCTGCCGCAATCACCCGAAGGTCGGGCCGCGGCCGGGGTATTGTGCTTACAAGCCGAAGGTGGTTGGGCGTTGACGGTCCCGCCAGGACTCAATAGACTTTCACCTGTCTCGATGTACACGGAGCTTCCGTCAGGAAGTGTCTAGACGCCGCCACCTGGTTCCGGCCGTGCCGGTTGATGGGATTAGTCCCTAAGGGCATCCGCGATACGACCCCCTTCATTGGGGGTTTCGTATTTTTACAGGCTGCTATCGCCTTACAGGCCGTCGAATCGGCTCATTTCTCAGCTTCTTCAGCATCAGCAACCAGCCTTTGATCTTTTCGTGCCGTTTCAGCGCCGTAGGCCGATTCGAAGGATGGCCAGGGTCACGCACGTAAGCGCTTTCGACATAGAGTTTCAGACTACGGGGCGAGTCTCGACGCAAGTTGAAATACACCTCATATCGGCTGCCTTCCGGATACCCGAATTGATTACCCTCGATGGTCAACCAGTTGCTATGCCCAGTAAACAGGCACTGCCGCTCAGGCAAAGAAGCAATAATCGAAGGCAATTGAACTGACAGCTTGTGACGGTTAGGGCAGAAGGCACGACGAATTCCTCGATGATCGATCAGCAAGTGATCGTGCCCCAAATGATCGAAGTCCAGCTCAGTACCTTGCTTGGGGCCATAGCTGACGCAGTGACTTGAGTACTCGACCGCCAGCGCTACTTCCTCCACCCCGTGGCCCGGGATCTTCAACTGATGTGAGAGTGGGCGCAAATGGAGCAGACTCCACGTACTGCCTGCGACCTCAATGTGGCCACGAGCCAAGTGCTCCTTCCACCCCTTGCCCTTCATTTTCTGCCTCAACCAATTGCCAGCAGGCAGCGTACTGAGGCAATCGGCTATTGCCAAAGACAGCTTGGTAAGTAATTGAGTACAAAGAAATATGTTGTAACCGACACTGGAAATATCAGTCTTCTAGACTGCCTAAAATCTAAGCTGTACACGGCCCCAGCCAAGGCAACTAAAAACTTTTCCTCTATGTATCAAGAAACTTTCTCACTCTAGATGCAGATAATTCCTACAGGTAGTAGCTGGCGACTTCAGTCCTAGCGAAATACCCTACAAACCCTGTCGACTCGCGTCTGATTGTTACTGGAAACCTGTCCCCCTAGGCTGTCCAGGTCGCTGAATGGTTCAGCGATCGGGTGTGGAAACCCGGCAATTCATGAGAACTGCGACTGTCGTTATGGCGGTTGTACGCGGAAGGCCGCAAGGCCTGCCGGGTTCTCATGCCTGGTTTTCCACTCCGTGTACAACCGCCACCCTTTCGTGTGGAAACGAACGGGTGAGGTCAATGACATGAGAGCCAGCCATGAAAAAAAATCGTCCCCGACCCACCCCACCACTTCGACCTCCCAGACGGCACGACCCTCACCCACGCCATCTGCGAAAACCTCGTCCCCCTCGACCACGTCGTGGTCAACATCACCCACTACCTGATGATCGCCTACAACCACAGCCACCGCGCCCTCGACGGCATCGAGGATGACCGCACGCGGGAGACGCTGGTGAATGGCTTGAGGGCCATGCAGCTGGCCTGGGGGCAGGCGGATGCCTTGTCGCTCGCCCTGGAGCGTGCCGGCAGCACGCATTGATATTCGCCTTTTCGCGGGGCAAGCCCGCTCCCACAGGACCTGCACAGTATTCAGGGCTTGCGAACTACCTGTGGGAGCGGGCTTGCCCCGCGAACACCGGCGAAGCCGGTGCCATCCACAACAAGACTCAGGGAGATGGACCAATGACCGAAATCAACCCGACCACCCCCGGCAAAACCTGCTTCTACCAAGGCGAAGAGCACAAACAACCCCTGTTTCAGGTCTGCGCAGGCATTCCCTGCCAAGACGCCCGCGACCAAGCCTCGGAACTGCTGGGCTGCGTGCGCGACCTGACCCTGACCGCCGTCATGGACAACGACCCGCAACTGATCTGGGCCGCGCACTACCTCAGTGCATTGGCCAAAGCCCTGCTGGACGACGCCGAACTGCGCATGCCGCACTGAGCCAGCATTTCACGCGCTCTGCGCCGGGAAGCTGCGGCAAGCACCACCGTGATCCGTCGGCGGATGTTCCGGATAGGTCTGCGGCAGCACGCTGACCGGGCTGGTGGCGACGAAGCCATCCGCGAATGTCGCCTCGACGAACTGCGCCTGCCACCCCGTCGCGGGCGCCGTGCGTTGCAGGGTCAAGTACTGCTGGGGTACCAGCGTTTCGGACTGGTAGCGCACCCCGCAGGCATAGCGGAAGTCGCGATCCTGGCTGTTGCTTGCCGTCCATACCCTCACTGCCACGGGCGGCTCGGAGAAGTTGACTGCCATCAGCCCGGGCTGCCCGCCATCTGTTACCTGCACGCTCGGCAGCGGTTTGCCATCGCGCAGGCGCGTCACCGCCGGGACTAAGGTGCTGACCACCTGCTGACGTACCCCGCCGTGGTCCGAGTTCGGCAACACCCTCAGGCTCGTCTGGCCCGGCAGGCGCTGCTGATAATCGGTGACGGGGTCCGGCGCAAAAAAATCATCGCCGCTGGCAGACACCAGGTACTTGGGAATCGCCAGGCGCTGCCCCTCCTCGTTCAGGTACTGCATCGGGTCCATCATCGCCATCAGCCGCTCGAATGCCGGGGTGCCCAGTTGTTGCAGCACACCAGCCTGCTGATAGGAACCCAGGGCCAAGGGCCAGTGACCACCGTATCGTTTACGTAATCCGGCCAGCATGTCCGAGGTGTCCGCCACGTCGATCACAGCAGGCACGATGGCCATCACCCGCTCATCGGCCAACGCCGTAAGCCAGGCACTCCAGCCGCGTTTGGAGGCCCCGCTGATGATGAAGCGGTCCACGGCAAGACCCTGCTTTGTCAGCTCCTGCTCAGCCAGGTCCATCGCCCGGCTCGCCGCAGCAGCCATCGGTACATGCAGCGGCAATTCCGGCGCAGCCCCACGAAGCGAATGCGCCCATGTATGGGCCACGGCGTCGTCCTCGCGCAAGGGCTTGTCGACATCGCTGAAATTCACGTACTGGTTGGGCGCATCGCTGATCATGACCACAGCCATCTGCGACTTGAGAGCGACTTCACGCAACGCTTCGCGGGTATAGTCCGGGGTTTGCGCCGGCCCGTGCCGCACGCCATTGTTCACTACCAGCAAGGCTTTACCAGGCAAGGCATTGCGCGGTATGTGCAGCTCGACATCGTGCTCCCAGCGACGCGGCTCAACCACAGGCGCTGGCTCCCACACCTGCGAAACCATCTGCAGGCGACGGAATTCGTAGCCAGGTTCGGAGGCTTGTTCGAGCAGTCGAGCCTCCAGAGGTGCCTGGCGTACATTTTCGATATGGCAGCGGGCGACTTCCTGCGGACGTAGCTCGCTACAGTCCTGCAGAGCGCTGGCATGGATACTCGCCATCAGGCAGGGGATGGCCAGTGCGAATCGGTATTTCATGGGCTTGCTTCCTATTACAGAAAGCACTCCACGCTAGGTGGCTCAGCAACCGTATACAAGGCGTGGAGACTACGGAAAGAAGCGCCCTACACCAGCTTGAGACACAGACTACAACTTGCATCCCCAGAAAAACAAAAACGCCCCCGGCCTTTCGACCGGGGGCGTTTTCATTCAGCCTGAGCTAACTCAGTTCTTGGCTTTCTTGGCAGCGCGGGTACGCTCGCCTTCGTCCAGGATCTTCTTGCGCAGACGGATCGACTTAGGCGTCACTTCGCAAAGCTCGTCGTCCTGGATGAATTCCAGAGCCTGTTCGAGGGTGTGGCGAACCGGCGGAACCAGGGCGATGACTTCGTCTTTGCCCGAAGCACGCATGTTGTCGAGCTTCTTGCCTTTGGTCGGGTTCACGCCCAGGTCGTTGTCACGGCTGTTCAGGCCGATGATCTGACCGTTGTAGATCTCCTGGCCGTGCTCAACGAACAGCTTGCCGCGAGCCTGCAGGGTTTCCAGCGAGTAGGTCAGTGCCTTGCCGGTCTCGACCGAAACCAGAACGCCGTTCAGACGGCCGGACATCTGGCCCGACTTCATGGTGTCGTAGCGATCGAAGATCGAGGTCAGGATGCCTGCACCGTTGGTCAGGGTCAGGAACTGGTTACGGAAACCGATCAGACCACGGGCTGGAATGTTGTACTCCAGGCGAACACGGCCCTTGCCATCCGGCACCATGTTGGTCAGGTCGCCCTTACGCAGGCCCATCTCTTCCATGACCTTGCCCTGGGATTCTTCAGGGATGTCGATGGTGACGTTCTCGAACGGTTCCTGCTTGACGCCGTCGACTTCGCGGATGATCACTTCAGGACGGCCTACAGCCATCTCGAAGCCTTCACGGCGCATGGTTTCGATCAGCACGGACAGGTGCAGCTCACCACGGCCCGATACCTTGAACTTGTCAGGGGAATCGGTTTCCTGAACGCGCAGAGCAACGTTGTACAGCAGCTCCTTGTCCAGACGGTCCTTGATGTTACGGCTGGTGACGAACTTGCCTTCCTTGCCGCAGAACGGCGAGTCGTTGACCTGGAAGGTCATCGAAACGGTTGGCTCGTCAACGGTCAGCGGCTTCATCGCTTCTACCGCATCCGGGGCGCACAGGGTGTCGGAGATGAACAGCTCGTCGAAACCGCTGATGCAGACAATGTCGCCAGCCTGGGCTTCTTCGACGTCGACGCGGTGCAAGCCGTGGTGGCCCATCAGCTTGAGGATACGGCCGTTACGCTTCTTGCCGTTGGTGTCGATGGCGACAACCGGGGTGTTCGGCTTGATGCGGCCACGGGCGATACGGCCAACACCGATAACGCCGAGGAAGCTGTTGTAGTCCAGTGCCGAGATCTGCATCTGGAACGGGCCGTCACGGTCAACGGAAGGCGCCGGTACGTTGTCGACGATCGACTGGTACAGGGCGGTCATGTCTTCGCCCATGGCGGTGTGGTCCAGGCCGGCGATACCGTTCAGGGCCGAGGCGTAGACGACTTTGAAGTCCAGCTGTTCATCGGTGGCACCGAGGTTGTCGAACAGGTCGAAGATCTGGTCCAGAACCCAGTCAGGACGCGCGCCTGGACGGTCGACCTTGTTGATCACGACGATCGGCTTCAGGCCGGCTTCGAAGGCCTTTTTGGTCACGAAGCGGGTTTGCGGCATCGGGCCGTCCTGGGCGTCGACCAGCAGCAGCACGGAGTCGACCATCGACATCACACGCTCGACCTCGCCACCGAAGTCGGCGTGGCCGGGGGTGTCGACGATGTTGATGTGGTAGCCGTTCCAGTTGATGGCGGTGTTTTTCGCCAGAATGGTAATACCGCGCTCTTTCTCCTGGTCGTTGGAGTCCATGACGCGCTCGTCGTTGAGCTCGTTACGCTCCAGAGTGCCGGACTGACGCAGGAGTTTGTCGACCAGGGTGGTTTTACCATGGTCAACGTGGGCGATGATGGCGATGTTACGCAGATTTTCGATCACAACTGTATCTCGATCAGAGGATTCGGTTGCCGCCAGTGTAGGCGGCGAATATGTACGGTTTGAGGCTCAGCGGGCCCGATGGTCGGGAGGGCGATGGCGGATACTGCCGCCATAGAGCCCTGGCGTCTTATGTCGGACGATAAACACGCACATTGGCATGTCCCTCACTGAGCAGGTGGTGTGCGTGCAAACGGCTCATCACACCTTTGTCGCAATACAGCAAATACTGGCGCGTAGGGTCCAGATGCTTGAACTTGCTGTTGATCGCGTAGAACGGCATGGCCTGGATTTCGATACCTTCCAGTGCCAGAGGTTCGTCTTCCTGGGCATCGGGGTGACGAATGTCGATGACGATCTGGCCAGGCAGCGCCTCGGCCACTTCTTCAACCTCGATGTCCTTGCCCAGCTCATCGATCACGTGGTCGATGGAGATGAATTTGGCACGCTCCAGGGCGCGTTCCAGGACGGCCATGTCGAACTGCTTTTCTTCATGCTCCATGCGGTGACGCTTGGCATGGGTGGTCGGGTTCACCGAGATCACGCCGCAGTATTCCGGCATATGCTTGGCGAAGTCGGCGGTGCCGATCTCGGTAGCCTGGTCGATGATGTCCTGCTTGTGGCTGGCCAGCAACGGACGCAGCACCAGCTTGTCGGTGGCCGAGTCGATGATCGACAGGTTCGGCAGGGTCTGGCTGGAGACCTGGGAAATCGCCTCGCCGGTGACCAGGGCATCGATCTGCAGGCGGTCGGCCATGTGCGCAGCACCCCGCAGCATCATGCGCTTGAGGGTCACGCCCATGTAGCTGTTGTCGACCTTGTTGAGGATCTCGCCGACCACTTCTTCGAATGGCACGCTGATGAACAGCACGCGCTGGCTGCTGCCGTACTTTTTCCACAGGTAGTGGGCGACTTCCATCACGCCCAGTTCGTGGGCACGGCCGCCGAGGTTGAAGAAGCAGAAGTGGGTCATCAGGCCACGGCGCATCATCTGGTAGGCCGCCACGGTGGAGTCGAACCCACCGGACATCAGCACCAGGGTCTGCTCCAGCGCGCCCAGCGGGTAGCCGCCGATGCCGTTGTGCTGATTGTGGATCACATACAGGCGCTGATCGCGAATCTCGATGCGCACCACGACTTCAGGCGTCTTCAGGTCGATGCCGGCGGCGCCGCACTGCTGACGCAGCTGGCTGCCGACGTAGCGGTCGACGTCCATCGAGGTGAAGTCGTGGTGACCGCCGCGCTTGCAGCGCACCGAGAAGCGCTTGCCGGCCAGCAGGTGGCCGAAGTGGTGCTTGCACTTGGCGACGATGTCGTCGAAATCACCCAGCGGGTATTCCTCGACCTGCAGGAAGTGGGTGATGCCCGGGGTGCAGGTGAGGCGCTCGATCATCTCGCGCTGGACCTTCTCGTCCTCGACGCGGGTGACCACTTCGAGATTGTCCCAGACACCATCGACCGCGAGCTCCGGATCAAGATCCTTGAGCACGTTGCGGATGTTCTTGCCGAGCTGGCGGATGAAGCGCTTGCGCACCGGCCGGCTCTTGATGGTGATTTCTGGGAAGACTTTGACGATAAGTTTCATTGGTTTAACAGCGCGCGCAAGGCCTGCCGAAAATGAGGGGCGCGAATTATAGCGGAAATTGCTCAGGATTTGACCAACTTTTGATCAGAAGCTTTGAGATAAATGCAGCAGCCGGGTTTTGCGGCGCCCGTTCCGGCCCCTTCGCGGGTAAACCCGTTCCCACAGGGGGCGCGCCAAGCTGACGACAGTACAGTACCTGTGGGAGCGGGTTCACCCGCGAAGAGGCCCTGAAAAAATGCACACCTTTAGGTCTGTGCACTAAATTGGTGCTCTACACTGGAATTCTGCCTCCTAAGGGTGCGCTTTTATCCGCAGACAGCCCGGCAAATGCCCGCAGACGCCCCTTTTTATCCAGCCCTCGCCATTTTCGGGCACTGGCATGCAATTTGCTCCCTTGTGAGGCAGGTACGCTTGGCCGACTATCCGCGCCCGGCAACACCCTTTTTCCAGAGCAGTGGCCCACCGCGCTCTAGACCCTCCGGAGGACAACATGTCGAAGTCGGTTCAACTCATCAAAGATCATGACGTCAAGTGGATTGATCTGCGTTTCACGGACACCAAAGGCACTCAGCATCACGTGACCATGCCGGCGCGTGATGGCCTGGACGAAGACTTCTTCGAAGTCGGCAAGATGTTCGACGGTTCCTCCATCGCTGGCTGGAAAGGCATCGAAGCTTCCGACATGATCCTGATGCCGGTCGACGAGACCGCCGTTCTGGACCCGTTCACCGAAGAGCCGACCCTGATCATCACCTGCGACATCGTCGACCCGTCGAGCATGCAGGGCTACGATCGCGACCCACGTGCGATCGCCAAGCGCGCCGAAGAGTACCTGAAGAGCACCGGCATCGGTGACACCGTATTCGCTGGCCCAGAGCCAGAATTCTTCATCTTCGACGAAGTGAAGTTCCAGTCGGACATCTCAGGTTCCATGTTCAAGATCTTCTCCGAGCAAGGCTCGTGGATGACTGGCGCTGACGTGGAAGGCGGCAACAAAGGCCACCGTCCAGGCGTGAAAGGCGGCTACTTCCCGGTTCCGCCGTTCGACCACGACCACGAAATCCGTACCGCCATGTGCAACGCTCTGGAAGAAATGGGCCAGACCGTTGAAGTTCACCACCACGAAGTGGCCACTGCCGGTCAGAACGAAATCGGCGTCAAGTTCAATACCCTGGTGAAGAAAGCTGACGAAGTTCAGGCCCTGAAATACGTCGTGCACAACGTTGCCGACGCTTACGGCCGTACCGCCACCTTCATGCCGAAGCCACTGTACGGCGACAACGGCTCGGGCATGCACGTGCACATGTCGATCTGGAAAGACGGCAAGAACACCTTCGCCGGCGAAGGCTATGCCGGCCTGTCCGACACCGCTCTGTACTTCATCGGCGGTATCATCAAGCACGGTAAGGCCCTGAACGGCTTCACCAACCCGTCGACCAACTCGTACAAGCGTCTGGTCCCAGGCTTCGAAGCCCCGGTAATGCTGGCCTACTCGGCTCGCAACCGTTCCGCCTCGATCCGTATTCCTTACGTCGGCAGCCCGAAAGCCCGTCGTATCGAAGCCCGCTTCCCGGATCCATCGGCCAACCCGTACCTGGCCTTCGCAGCCCTGCTGATGGCTGGCCTGGACGGTATCCAGAACAAGATCCACCCAGGCGATGCTGCCGACAAGAACCTGTACGACCTGCCGCCAGAAGAAGCCAAGGACATCCCGCAGGTTTGCGGCAGCCTGAAAGAGGCTCTGGAAGAGCTGGATAAAGGCCGTGCGTTCCTGACCAAGGGCGGCGTGTTCTCCGACGACTTCATCGATGCCTTCATCGAGCTGAAGAGCGAAGAAGAGATCAAGGTCCGCACCTTCGTACACCCGCTGGAATACGAGCTGTACTACAGCTGCTGATCCGATTGGCGCCTTGCGCCGATCTGATTCATCAAAAACGGCCTTCTTCTGAAGGCCGTTTTTCGTTTTACGCCTGTCTCTTTCAGATGCTTCCTACAAGCAGGGCTCTACCTGACTGCGCACAATCAAATCTCCAACAATAAGGAGATTGTCATGCGCCCCCTGCCCATCGTGCTTTGCCTCACCATGACCCTTCTCGGCTGCAGCGCCCCCTCGCAACCTGAGCTCAGGCCTTTGCTCACGGCAATCGGGCAGCGCCTGGACCTGGCCTACGCCGTGGCCGTGCACAAGTGGGACAATGGCGTACCCGTCGAAGCGCCACTGCGTGAACGAGAGGTGCTGCAGCAGGTTCAAGCTGCGGCGCATGACTACGGGCTGCCACCCGAACGCGCAGAGGCCTTCTTTGCCAACCAGATCGAAGCCAACAAGCTAGTGCAGTACGCCCTCATCGACCGCTGGACTGCCATGGGAAAGCGGCCCCCACTGCAAGCCCGGGACCTCGCCAATGAGCTGCGCCCGCGCCTGGACAGGCTTCAGGCGACGCTGTTGTACGAGCTGGGAAATCTGGACCGCAAGCCGCTGAACGACTGCCCTCGCCAATTGGCCGACGCCCTGGCCCTGCATGCCAACGAGCCGCTCCGGCACATGGCCTTGGTCCGCGCAACCGCACAACTGTGCGTTAAACGCTGACTGCAGCAATGCTCTATATTGGTGCATAACTACGCAGAGCGCTTCAATCTGCAACCCAAAACAGGTCATTTGAAACGATTAATCAGGCCAATCTGATCCGAATAAGCGCAATGCCAGGCTTTTATCGGGCAATTCCGCTTCTTTTCGGAGCCTTGGTTTGTTTCTTGCATTTTCCTGTGCAGAGACTGGCATTCGCGGATCCGCCGCCTGCCCGGCCATGGCCGTGCCCGCCCGACAAGCGCCAAAAGAGGTCAACGACGCCTTATGACCATCAGCGATGCACAGCACCGTCTGCTTCTGGACAACCTGACCACCGCCACGCTCCTGCTCAATGCAGAACTGCGCCTGGAGTACATGAACCCGGCCGCAGAAATGCTCCTGGCGGTCAGTGGCCAGCGCAGCCACGGGCAGTTCATCAGTGAGCTGTTCACCGAATCGGCCGAGGCGCTCAACTCGCTGCGCCAGGCCGTGGAACAGGCGCATCCGTTCACCAAGCGTGAAGCGCAACTGACCTCGCTGACCGGGCAGGCCATCACCGTCGACTATGCCGTGACACCGATCCTGCACCAGGGCAATACCTTGCTGCTGCTCGAAGTTCACCCGCGTGATCGCCTGCTGCGCATCACCAAGGAAGAAGCCCAGCTGAGCAAGCAGGAAACTACCAAGATGCTGGTACGCGGCCTGGCCCACGAGATCAAGAACCCGCTCGGCGGCATCCGTGGTGCAGCACAGCTGCTGGCCCGCGAGCTGCCCGAAGAGGGCCTGCGCGACTACACCAACGTGATCATCGAAGAGGCCGACCGCTTGCGCAACCTGGTCGACCGCATGCTCGGCTCGAACAAGTTGCCGTCGCTGGCCATGACCAACATCCACGAAGTACTGGAGCGGGTCTGCAGCCTGGTCGAGGCCGAAAGCCAGGGCTGCATCACCTTGGTGCGCGACTACGACCCGAGCCTGCCCGACGTGTTGATCGACCGCGAGCAGATGATCCAGGCCGTACTGAACATCGTACGCAATGCGATGCAGGCCATCAGTTCGCAGAACGAATTGCGCCTGGGCCGCATCACCCTGCGCAGCCGCGCCGTGCGCCAGTTCACCATCGGCCATGTGCGCCATCGCCTGGCGGCACGTATCGAGATCATCGACAACGGCCCGGGCATCCCCGCGGAACTGCAAGACACCCTCTTTTATCCCATGGTCAGCGGACGCCCGGACGGTACCGGGCTGGGCCTGGCCATCACCCAGAACATCATCAGCCAGCACCAGGGCCTGATCGAATGTGAAAGCCACGCAGGGCACACCGCCTTCTCGATCTTCCTGCCCCTGGAACAAGGAGCCACCGCCTCATGAGCCGAAGTGAAACCGTATGGATCGTCGATGATGATCGCTCCATCCGCTGGGTCCTGGAGAAAGCCCTGCAACAGGAAGGCATGACCACCCAGAGCTTCGACAGCGCCGATGGCGTCATGGGCCGCCTGGCCCGCCAGCAGCCGGACGTGATCATCTCCGACATTCGCATGCCCGGCGCCAGCGGCCTCGACCTGCTGGCGCAGATTCGCGAACAGCATCCGCGCCTGCCGGTCATCATCATGACTGCGCATTCCGACCTGGACAGCGCCGTGGCGTCCTACCAGGGCGGTGCTTTCGAGTACCTGCCCAAGCCGTTCGACGTCGATGAGGCGGTGTCGCTGGTCAAGCGTGCCAATCAGCATGCCCAGGAACAACAGGGCCTCGATGTTCCCCAGGCCTTGGCCCGCACTCCGGAAATCATCGGCGAAGCGCCAGCGATGCAGGAGGTGTTCCGCGCTATCGGCCGCCTGAGCCACTCCAACATCACCGTATTGATCAACGGCGAATCCGGCACCGGTAAAGAACTGGTGGCGCATGCGCTGCACCGTCACAGCCCGCGTGCCGCCTCGCCGTTCATCGCCCTGAACATGGCCGCCATCCCCAAGGACCTGATGGAGTCGGAGCTGTTCGGCCACGAGAAAGGCGCCTTCACCGGCGCGGCCAACCTGCGCCGCGGCCGCTTCGAACAGGCAGACGGCGGTACCTTGTTCCTCGACGAGATCGGCGACATGCCGGCCGATACCCAGACTCGCCTGCTGAGAGTGCTGGCCGATGGCGAGTTCTATCGCGTTGGCGGCCATGTGCCGGTGAAGGTCGATGTACGCATCATTGCAGCGACCCACCAGAACCTGGAGTCGCTGGTCACGGCCGGCAAGTTCCGTGAGGACTTGTTCCACCGCCTGAACGTGATCCGCATCCATATCCCGCGCCTGGCCGACCGCCGCGAGGACATCCCGGCGCTGGCCCGCCACTTCCTAGGCCGTGCCGCCCAGGAGCTGGCCGTCGAGCCGAAGCTGCTCAAGCCGGAAACCGAGGAGTTCATCCGCAACCTGCCGTGGCCAGGCAACGTGCGCCAGCTGGAGAACACCTGCCGCTGGATCACCGTGATGGCCTCCAGCCGCGAAGTGCTGATCGGCGACCTGCCGCCGGAGCTGCTGAACCTGCCGCAAGACGCAGCGCCAGTCACCAACTGGGAGCAGGCGCTACGCCAGTGGGCGGATCAGGCGCTGGCGCGCGGGCAGTCGAACCTGCTCGACAGCGCAGTGCCCAGCTTCGAGCGAATCATGATCGAGACCGCGCTCAAGCACACCGCCGGTCGCCGCCGTGACGCTGCGGTGCTGCTGGGTTGGGGCCGCAATACCCTGACCCGCAAGATCAAGGAACTGGGGATGAATGTGGACGGTGGGGATGATGACGAGGGTGAAGACCACTGACCTGCCGCTAGACCTCTAACATAACCGGGGCCGCTTTTGCGGCCCCAGTCATTTCAGCCTTCCTGTGCACCGATCCTGTGCCCGATGCACCTCTCCAAGGCACAAATCCCCTCAAAACCCGGCCAATTCACCCTCAAAGCCCAGTACTCACGGGTTTTTCAAAACTGGCACGCCCCCTGCAATAACTCATGCATACCCAGTTTCGGGGGCCCTGGTACAGGCAGGCCGGGTGACCCCTCTTTTATTCGCAGTAACGCCAGTTTTGGGGACCTCGGTACAGGCAGGCCGGGCCATCCCCCCTTTAATTCTCTGTAAGCCCTTTTGGGGACCTTGGTACAGGCAGGCCGAGATATCCCCTCTTTTATTCGTGCAGTTTCACCTGCACCCGCCAACGTCCAGCGTCCTCTGCACCGGCCCATTCGCCGTGCAGGGGACGCGCGGCGATCACCGTCAGCAACAACCCCTTGTCGCTCTTCTGCAATCGCCAGCCGACCGGCTTGCCTTGAAGATCCAGCTGACCACGCTGTGCCTTGCCCTCGGCCTCGAACAGCAGCGCGACCGTACCTTCGACGTTTTCGCCATGCAGCTTGGGCGCGTCGTTGAACCAGAGGTTCAGGCCATCCTGCACCACTTCGACTTGCTCCAGCACCCGTTCTTCAGGGGCAGTCAGACGGCCAATCATCAACCCCACCAAGACGCCGAACAGCGCCAGGGAAAGCAGCATGCGCGGCCAGGCCTTCGAACGCAGGTCGGGTTCAGGGGTAGAATGCTCGTCATCTTCACGTTTGGAGCCGTGCATGTTTCACGTCATCCTTTTTCAACCAGAAATTCCGCCGAATACCGGCAACATCATCCGCCTCTGCGCCAACAGCGGTTGCGCCCTGCACCTGATCGAGCCGATCAGCTTCGAACTGGACGACAAACGCCTGCGCCGGGCCGGGCTGGATTACCACGAGTATGCCACGCTCAAGCGTCATGAGAGCCTCGCCGACTGCCTGGAGAGCCTGGGCAATCCGCGGCTGTTCGCCTTTACCACCAAAGGCTCGCACCCGTTCCATGAAGTGGCTTATCAGCCTGGAGATGCGTTCCTGTTCGGGCCTGAGAGCCGAGGGTTGCCAGCCGAAGTCCTGGACAGCTTGCCGGCCGAGCAACGCCTGCGCCTGCCCATGCGGCCAGGGTGCCGGAGCCTGAACCTGTCCAATACCGTGGCGGTCACCGTCTATGAAGCCTGGCGGCAGAACGGGTTTGCCGGGAGCTGATCGTTAGCCTGTGACGGCCTCTTCGCGGTAAACCCGCGAAGAGGCCGGAACAAGCAACAAAAAAGCGCCCCGAGAGGCGCTTTTTCGATTCCGGCAGAATTACTGAACGGTCGGCGTTTCGCCAGCTTCCTGCATGCGCTGCAGCTCTTGCGCGTACAGGGCGTCGAAGTTGACCGGCGACAGCATCAGGGCCGGGAACGAACCGCGGGTCACCAGGCTGTCCAGGGTCTCACGGGCGTACGGGAACAGGATGTTCGGGCAGAACGCGCCGAGGGTGTGGCTCATCGACGAAGCGTCGAGGTTCTTGATCAGGAAGATACCGGCCTGCTGAACTTCAGCGATGAAGGCCACTTCGTCACCGTTCTTGACGGTCACCGACAGGGTAAGCACCACTTCGTGGAAGTCGCCTTCCAGGGCTTTCTGCTTGGTGTTCAGGTCCAGCGCAACGCTCGGCTCCCACTGCTGACGGAAGATCTGCGGGCTTTTCGGGGCTTCGAACGACAGGTCGCGCACGTAGATGCGCTGCATGGAGAACTGAGGGCTGTTGTCTTCTGCAGCAGCGCCGTTGGTCTGTTGGTCAGTCATGGCAGATCCTTAATCCTAATGTTTTTGAATGCAGTGCAAATCAGACTGCCAGCAGCGCGTCGAGCTTGCCGGCGCGCTCCAGGGCGTAGAGGTCATCGCATCCACCGACGTGGGTGCTGCCGATCCAGATCTGCGGCACCGACGTGCGGCCGGCCTTCTGGCTCATCTCGGCGCGCACCTGGGGCTTGCCGTCGACCTTGATCTCTTCGAAGGCAACGCCCTTGCTCTGGAGCAGGTGCTTGGCACGCATGCAGTAGGGGCAGTAGTCGCTGGAATAGACGATGACGGGCTTCATATCACTTCACCAAAGGCAGGTTATCGGCTTTCCAGCTGGAAACGCCACCGCTCAGCTTGGCGGCAGTGTAACCAGCCTTGAGCAGTTCGCCGCAGACCGCGCCGGACTGCTGGCCCATCGCGTCGACGACGATCAGGGTCTTCGCTTTGTGCTTCTCGAGCTCGGCCATGCGGTTGGCGAGCTTGTCCTGCGGGATGTTCAGCGCACCGACGATGTGCCCGGCGGAGTATTCCTTGGACGGGCGAATGTCGATGACCAGCGCCTTGTCGGCATTGACCAGCGCGGTCAGCTGGCCGTTGCTCAGGCTCTGGCCGCCACGGCGCAGTTCATTGACGAGCAGTGCAACCAGCAGAACCACGAAGATCGCCACCAGGATGTAGTGATCTGTCGCGAATTGAATCAGGTGAGCAACCATCAGCGGTGTTCCAGGCGATTGAAAATGCCGGCCAGTATACACACCCCCCCAGTGCCACCAAAGCCCGATGGGCCGGAGGTAAAGGTACCTTCATGTTACCGGGTTGCCCGCGCCGGTCGGGTGACAGGACGATTATTCGCCGTTGATGGCGTATTTGCCCTAAAATGCGTGTCTTTATCATCTTTGAACAACCGTGAGTTTGATTGATGACGAGCACGCCCAAACCTCTGGTCCTGATCATCCTGGATGGATTCGGCCACAGCGAAAGCCCCGAATACAACGCCATCTATGCCGCCAACACACCGGTCTATGACCGCCTGCGCGCCACCCAGCCGCATGGCCTGATTTCCGGATCGGGGATGGATGTCGGCCTGCCGGACGGGCAGATGGGCAACTCCGAGGTCGGGCACATGAACCTTGGCGCGGGCCGCGTCGTCTACCAGGACTTCACCCGGGTCACCAAGGCCATCCGCGATGGCGAATTCTTCGAGAACCCGGTGCTCACCGGGGCGGTGGACAAGGCTGCAGGCGCCGGCAAGGCCGTGCACATCCTCGGCCTGCTGTCCGACGGTGGCGTGCACAGCCACCAGGACCACCTCGTCGCCATGGCCGAACTGGCCGCGCAGCGTGGCGCCGAAAAAATCTACCTGCACGCCTTCCTCGATGGCCGTGACACCCCGCCACGCAGCGCCCAATCGTCGATCGAACTGCTCGACGCGACCTTCGCCAAGCTCGGCAAGGGCCGTATCGCGAGCCTGATCGGCCGCTACTTCGCGATGGACCGCGACAACCGCTGGGACCGCGTCAGCGCCGCTTACAACCTGATCGTCGACAGCGTTGCCGAATACACCGCCGACACCGCACTGGCGGGCCTGGAAGCGGCCTATGCCCGCGAGGAGAACGACGAATTCGTCAAGGCCACGCGCATTGGCGAGGCCGTCAAGGTTGAAGACGGCGACGCCGTGATCTTCATGAACTTCCGCGCCGACCGCGCCCGCGAACTGTCGCGTGCCTTCGTCGAGCCGGACTTCAACGAGTTCCCGCGTGCACGCCTGCCGAAAATGGCGGCCTACATCGGCCTGACCCAGTATTCGGCAAAAATCGCCGCGCCGGCCGCCTATGCGCCGTCCAGCCTGGACAACGTGCTGGGCGAGTACCTGGCAAAAAACGGCAAGACCCAGCTGCGCATCGCCGAAACCGAGAAGTATGCACACGTCACCTTCTTCTTCTCCGGTGGCCGCGAAGAACCGTTCGAAGGCGAAGAACGCATCCTGATCCCGTCGCCGAAGGTCGCCACCTACGACCTGCAGCCCGAGATGAACGCACCTGAAGTGACCGACCGCATCGTCGAAGCCATCGAGCAGCAGCGCTTTGACGTGATCGTGGCCAACTACGCCAACGGCGACATGGTCGGCCACACCGGCGTGTTCGAGGCTGCGGTAAAAGCCGTCGAGGCCCTGGATACCTGTGTCGGGCGCATCGTCGAGGCGCTGGACAAGGTCGGCGGCGAAGCCCTGATCACCGCCGACCACGGCAACGTCGAGCAAATGGAAGACGCGTGCACCGGCCAGGCGCACACGGCCCACACCAGCGAACCGGTGCCGTTCATCTACGTCGGCAAGCGCAAGGTGCGGGTCCGCGAAGGCGGCGTGCTGGCCGACGTGGCGCCGACCATGCTGAAACTGCTGGGCCTGGAAAAACCGGCCGAAATGACCGGCACTTCGATCCTGGTCGACGCCTGATTCAGTGTCCCGGGGCCGCCTGGCAGCCCCTTTGCACATGAATTCCGGACAAACGCCTCGCTGCCCCGGCAGCGAGGCGTTTTTTTTGCCTGCTCGCACGGGCATACTAGCCCAGTCTCCATCCCCGGTACGCCAAACCCCATGCTACGCGCCCTGATCCTATTAGCCCTGTCCTGCCTGCTCAGCCCGGCGTTCGCCGATGAGCGCGCGCAGACCCAGCAGCAACTGGACGCCACCCGCCAGGACATTGCCGAGCTCAAGAAGACGCTGAGCAAGCTCCAGGAAGAAAAAGCCGGTGTGCAAAAAGACCTCAAGGCCACCGAGACCGACATCGGCAACCTGGAGAAGCAGGTGGAGGCCCTGCAACAAGAACTAAAAAAGACCGAGGGCGAGCTGGAGCGCCTTGATACCGAGAAAAAAAAACTCCAGAGCGCCCGCGTTGAACAACAGCGGCTGATTGCCATCCAGGCCCGTTCGGCCTACCAGAACAACGGCCGCGAGGAATACCTCAAGCTGCTGCTCAACCAGCAGAATCCTGAGAAGTTCGCCCGCACCCTCACTTATTACGACTACCTGAGCAAGGCGCGCCTCGACCAGCTCAAGGCCTTCAATGAAACGTTGCGCCAGCTGGCCAACGTCGAGCAGGACATTTCCCGCCAGCAGGAACAACTGCTGGCGCAGCGCGCCGACCTCGACACGCGCCGCCAGGCGCTGGATGCCGAGCGCAGCAAACGCCAGCAGGTACTGGCCAAGCTCAACAGCGACGTCAAAGATGGCGACCAGAAGCTGCAGGCCCGCCAACAGGACCAGGCGGACCTGGCCAAGGTGCTCAAGACCATCGAGGAAACCCTGGCACGCCAGGCCCGCGAAGCCGAAGAAGCGCGCAAGAAAGCCCTGCTCGCCCAGCAGGAAGCCGAGAAACGCCGCCAGCAGGAGGCCCTGGCTGCCCGTGCGGACAGGGAAGATAGCGAGCCAACGAAAAAGGCCCGCACCACCCTCGGCCCACTGGTTTCCAGTGACGGCGCCAGCTACGGCGGTGCATTTTCTGCAGCACGGGGAAAACTTCCCTGGCCGGTCAATGGTCGATTGCTGGCACGCTTCGGTGATGCCCGCGGCAACGATGCCCGGGCCAAGTGGGACGGCGTGATGATCAGCGCCAGCCCAGGCACCCAGGTACACGCAGTGCACGGCGGGCGCGTGGTGTTTGCCGACTGGTTGCGCGGCGCTGGACTTCTGGTCATTCTCGACCATGGTAATGGTTACCTGAGCCTGTACGGCCACAACCAGAGCCTGCTCAAGAGCGCCGGCGACATCGTCAAGGCCGGCGAAGCCATTTCCACCGTTGGCGACAGCGGTGGCCAGGACAGCGCAGGCTTGTACTTCGCCATCCGCCAGCAGGGCCGGCCAACCGACCCTTCGCAGTGGTGCCGCGGCTGACACATTACATACGGCATGGCGCCAGGCGCTGCGCCGATGCTCCGCAGGGAGCGCTTACAGGATCAGGAGTTCGTTCGACATGCTGCACTCGCCTCGCCTCACCCAGCTGGCCCTGACCATCGCCCTGGCGATCGGTGCGCCCCTGGCCAGCGCCGCGGAGCCGGTGAAGGCCTCGCCAGCCAAGACTGCCGCAGTGCCGGCCACCGAGGTGACCGCCAAGGCACCGCTGCCGCTGGAAGAGCTGCGCACCTTTGCCGAGGTCATGGACCGTATCAAGGCGGCCTATGTCGAACCGGTGGACGACAAGACCCTGCTGGAGAACGCCATCAAGGGCATGCTCAGCAACCTTGACCCCCACTCGGCCTACCTCGGCCCCGAAGACTTCCAGGAGCTGCAGGAAAGCACCAGCGGCGAATTCGGTGGCCTCGGCATCGAAGTGGGCCAGGAGGACGGCAATATCAAGGTGGTATCGCCTATCGATGACACCCCGGCATCGCGAGCCGGCGTGCAGGCCGGAGACCTGATCGTCAAGATCAACGGCGCCCCGACCCGCGGCCAGACCATGACCGAAGCGGTCGACAAGATGCGTGGCAAGGTTGGCGAGAAGATCACCCTGACCCTGGTGCGCGACGGCGGCAGCCCGTTCGACGTCACCCTTGCCCGCGCGGTAATCCAGGTCAAGAGCGTGAAGAGCCAGCTGCTGGAAAGCGGCTATGGCTACATCCGCATCACCCAATTCCAGGTCAAGACCGGTGACGAGGTCGGCAAGGCCCTGGCCAAGCTGCGCAAGGACAACGGCAAGAAACTGCGCGGGGTGATCCTCGACCTGCGCAACAACCCCGGCGGCGTGCTGCAATCGGCAGTGGAAGTGGCCGACCACTTCCTGACCAAGGGCCTGATCGTCTACACCAAGGGCCGCATCGCCAACTCCGAACTGCGCTTCTCCGCCGACCCGGCCGACGCCAGCGAAGGGGTACCACTGGTGGTATTGATCAACGGCGGCAGCGCTTCGGCCTCGGAAATCGTCGCCGGCGCCCTGCAGGACCAGAAACGCGCCGTGCTGATGGGCACCGACAGCTTTGGCAAGGGCTCGGTGCAGACCGTGCTGCCACTGGCCAATGACCGCGCACTGAAGCTCACCACTGCGTTGTACTACACGCCCAACGGCCGCTCGATCCAGGCCCAGGGCATCGTCCCCGACATCGAAGTGCGTCCAGCCAAATTGACCGCCGATGCCAACGATAACGATACCTTCAAGGAAGCCGACCTGCAGGGCCACCTGGGCAACGGCAACGGTGGTGCTGACCGCCCGACCGGCAGCACCAAGCGCCAGGAACGCCCGCAGGACAGTGACTACCAGCTGAGCCAGGCGCTGAGCCTGCTCAAGGGCCTGAACATCACCAAGGGCGACTGACCCACCCCATGCGTTATCTGCTGTGTCTGTTGGTCTGCCTGATGGCCGGGGTCGCACAAGCGGCGCCGGCCGGCAAGGCCTACATGAGCATCATCATCGACGACCTGGGCCAGAACGCCGAGCGCGACAGCCGCACACTCGCCCTGCCTGGGCCAGTGAACATGGCGATCATGCCCGACACCCCGCACGCCACCGATTTCGCTCGCCAGGCCCACAAGGCCGGCAAGACGGTGATCCTGCACATGCCCATGGACCCGGCCACCGGCCCCTATGCCTGGCATCCCGGCATTCCCCTGGACGAACTGGCCCGACGCCTCGATGCAGCCCTGGCCAAGGTGCCGTATGCCGCCGGTATCAACAACCACATGGGCAGCCGCATGACTGCCCAGCGCGAGCCGATGGCCTGGCTGATGGGCGAATTGCAGCGTCGGCACCTGTTCTTCGTCGACAGCCGCACCAGCGCGGCCACGGTCGCTGCGGCCGAAGCCCAGGCACAGAGCCTGGCGCATGTATCGCGGGATGTATTCCTCGATGACGTACGCACCACCGAGGCAATTACCGGGCAATTGCAGCAAGGTGTTGCTCTGGCCCGCAAGCAAGGCTCGGCCGTGCTGATCGGGCATCCCTACCCGCAGACGCTGGAAGTGCTTGAGCGCGAATTGCCAAGGCTGAGAAGCCAGGGCATCGAGCTGATCAGGCTCAAGCAGATGATCGCCGTGCGCAGCAACCTTGCCATGCCGGGTCACGGCAAGAACGGGCGCTACACCAACCGCTAGATAAGCCCGTCACTTATATACCGCCACGCGCCTCGCCAGCCCCCTCACCCTTCGTCCCTCCATGCTCAGGAGGTACGAATATGCAACGATCAATGCGTCTGGCGACGTTAGGCCTGATACTGCTCACCCAGTTGGCTGACGCCGACGACACCCTGCCCACAGCGCCGCTTACCCTGTACAACAGTGCCGGCCAGAACGCACAGTGGACCGGTGTCGGCCGGCTCACCTGGCGAAACCGGCTGTGCATCGGCACCCTGCTGGACAGCCGCGACGCCACCTTCGGCACCACTGGGCCCGCCTACCTGCTGACAGCCGGCCACTGCGCAGGAGGCGTCAATGGCAAAGTCATCGTCGACCTGCCACTGACCGGCAGCATTGCGTTCAATTACTTTGCCGATACCCAGGACCAGCGCCTCACCGTGCCCTTGAAGCGAACGGTCTGGAGCAGCATGCAAGGTGCCGACCTGGCATTGCTGGAACTGGATGCCACGCTCGACGAGTTGCTGGCGAAAGGCATCAGGCCGGTCAAGCTCGGTCCATCCTCCACATCGACAAACAGGGTCCAGGTCATCGGCGAACCCAGTTCCCTCGGCAAAGGGCTGCGTCTGTCCAGCTGCACGGAGCGCTGGCAGAGTCATTCCAGCGTCGGCAACTGGGTGTGGCGAAACGTCAGGCGCAACGATTGCCAGGGCATCGATGAAGGCGCTTCCGGCAGCCCGGTCATCGACAGCGCCACGCAGCGCCTGATCAGTGTGGTCAACAGCGTGCATGACGATGAGGTCGGCGCCATCCCGCTCCAGCGTGTGCAGGGATGCTTCAGCGCCGGGCAGGCCGACCTGGAGCTGGACGCCTGCCAATTACTGCCTGGTTTTCAGCTCACGCCGCAGGGCAGCGGTTTCAAAACTATCGCCAAGGCCAGAACCTTGGCCGATGGCTCGCTAGAGCAGCCCCGCTGGGACTTCGCCTTCCTGATCGACACGCCACGCTACCGCTACAAGTCCAGCACCGATGCGCTCGCCTGTGAGGACCCGGTCGGCTACAGCGGGACGATCTCCTCGGATGAGGCCAACATCTACGACCCCATCGGCACCACGCCGGGTAAACACTACCTGTGCCTGGTCGGCGTGCAATCACCCGAGCAATTGCCCTCCCGTGCGCTCATGGCCAACAGCCTGAGCCTGGAAGTCGAACTGCTGCCACCCGGCCGGCCCAAGGCTGAGGTGAGCACCGAACGGCTGCCGAACGGGGACATCCGGGTGAACTGGGCACGAGCTGCCGATATCGTGTTCTATCGGGTAAAGCGCGGCCCGGCGGCCACCACCGACTGCGACGATCATTCCGGTTATCGCCTGCTGCGCAGCCAGAGCGTGGTGATCGCACACGCGTCGTTACCCTTGAAACTGTGCAGCGTTGCCATTGACGTCATACGCCAGAGCTCCGAGTTTCGCACTGACTTGCTCGAGGCCAATGTCTCCTGACACCCCCATGGCCGCGGCTGCGCCTGTGCAGGGAAGCACAGACGCAGCGGGCGGTGCCCCTGCTCAGCGACGGGATCCATGGAAGGGAATGATTCCCCTGGCCTGCTCCAGCGTCAGCCTGCCTCGGTGCAGGCGCTGACCTGCTTCGGCCGCCTGGCGGCTGCTCATGCGGCGCTGGCTCCAGGTCTTCAAGTGGCCGGAAACGAAGTCCTCCGGGAAATCATCAGGCGAATTGAAATGGAAGTGCGCAGCCCAGATTTTGCGCTTGGTCGGCAGCAGCAGCAGCACGCGGTATTCGTCGAACGCGCTGCCGTCCTGCATGGTGCGCCGCTCGCCATACTGGACCTCGATCAACCCATCGGCATGCAGAAAGCGCAGCGCCTCGGCCGTAGGGTAGCGAGTGTTCGTGTACAGCATGGTCAAGCGCAGTTTCCTTTCCGACCGCAACGTGCCGGCTTCACGCTCAAGCGTCCTGAGCAGTGCGTCGTTGCCGTTGGCATCGCGGACGATACCGACCGCCCGCTCCAGCTTTTCCAGCTGCCGGTCGAACAGCCGGGCCAGGAGATTACCCTTGATGTCGTTTTCCACGTAGGACCTGGCCTTTTCCCGCACCCCGGCGCTATCCTCGAGCAACGACTGTACCCACAGGGGCAGGTCAGCCGACGGCGCTTCATCGATGAGCGAAGGCAGCTTTTCGCCACGCTGTTGCCAATCGCCACCCACCTGTTCGAACGTGGCCAATAGCTCCCCGGAGACCGACTCGCGCACTTCGAGCAGCGCCTCACCGCCCTCCGTCACGGGCGTGCCGATCAGCAACTGGCCCTCAGCGTTGCGCACCATCTGCTGGGGAACATCGGCCACCACGTAGGGCGATCCCCTGACGGATGTGCCGCCCCCGTCCTGTTCGCGGATGGCCTGTACCAGGCGGGCGCCCGCATCGAGCTTGAGCTTGCCGACATGCTCCCGGTAGCGATCGAGCATGGCCGGCTCGATCAGCGTGCCACCTTCCTCCCGTACGCGGCCGCTGTTGAGCAGTGCCGCGCTGTATTCATCCCAAGCCTCTTGCAGGATAACGATCCTGTCCGCAGCGGACAGGTTGGCAAAGTCGAGCTCGCCATGCACCTGCGCTGCATTGCGCAGGGACATCCCCGCCAGGTCGTCGCGGTAGCGCGCCAGGCGCTTCTGCCCGGTGGCATCGTCGAGGTGCAGGGCCAGGTCTGCCAGGTTCAGCACCTGGTGAAAGCGCAGTTGAACCGTGCTGAACGGGCGTGCGGCTTTCAACTGCCCGACAGTGCGGGGAGGCTCGGACGGCGCTGTGCTGATCAGCTGGTCGTCGGGCGTATCGCTGAGCAGTTCGTCGAGCTGCTCCTGGGCCAGCAACATGCGTTCCTGATACGCCACGACCACCTCGAGCCTTTGTCGGAACTGCCGGTACAGCGCCGAAGCTTCCACCAAGGGCAGCCCGTCGAGGCTCTTTTGCAGACGGGCAAGCCGCGGATAGTCGGTAAGTTGCCAGAGTTCGTGAAAAATGAGGTCGTTGTGGCGGATCTGGTCGATCAAGACATTGGCCCGATGGCTGGCGATCACGCCTTCAAGCCCTGCCGCTCGGCGCGCGTTGGCGTATTTGGGCTCTTGCAGGGTGGTCAGTGCGGGCAGCATTTGCCTGCCAGCACGCACCATGCCTTCCAGCACCTGTATCGAATCATCCCGCAGCCGGGTGACTTCCGCCTGCCGCTGGGCGATCCGTTCCCCATACATGCCGATCAGCGCCTGAGCGTCAGGCGCCCCCTCGGTCCCTTGCTTCTCCTCAAGGCTGGCCTTGAGTGTCTTGAGCTTCTGCAGCTCGGTCTCCTTGGCCAATACGCTGTTGCCCAGTTCCTTGAAGCGTGCCGCGCCAGCAACGACCTGGTTGTCCAGCTCAGTGACGGTGTCGCGCAGGCTCCGGAACCGCGATGCCAGCCGCTCACGGCCAGCCGCACCGCGCATCCCGCCAGCCAGGCGAAGCGCCGGGTCGAGCCGCCATGCACCCTCGACAAACGCAAGCCAGGGCCCATGCCCGCCCTTCGGGTCGATGACACGCACGCCCACCGCCGACACCGCCACCCGGTAGGTTTCCCCCGCCAGGCGAACATAGTGGTGGTTATCCAGCAGATAAAGTTCCTCGTGACCTTCGATCGTCATCGGCTTCACAGCGTCCAACGAAACCGCTGAGCGCATGGCCTGCAGCGCTTGCCGCTGGTGCTTCGGCAGCCAGTTGAAGCCCTGCTGGCCGCGCCAGGAAAAGTCCAGCTGCAACGCAGGCAAAGGCATCTGGGCAGGCGCCAGCGGCTTTTCCAGGGGCACGATTGCCGATTCGGCGAACGCCCCCCGCTGTGGGGCCGGCCCTTCGAATGCCGAGGCATCCGGCCAGGCACCAGGTGCAGCCGCCAGCTTCGGCTGAAGGGCGTGCAACAATGTCATGCTGATGTTCAACATCAGATCGACGACCGCTGCCGAGCGGTCGAAACCGCTGCCTTGTTCAAGGGCGTCGATGTCATGCTGCAGGGCAACCAGCAGCTGGGCCAACCATGCCACGCTGGCAATCGGACCACGCAGTGCCAGGGTCGCCACGTCGAACAAAAGCCCAGCACCTTCGAGCAGGGTCGACCAGCGGTTCTCGGCATTGGACAGCGATTGCCTGTCCGCCAGCTCGACGAGCAGGTCACGGTTCGCCTGATAGAAGCGTTCGTCCAGCTGGTTGCGCCAGAAGCGCAAGCCAAGCGTTGCCGGTTGCGGGCGCTGCAGCGCGACATAGGGATCAATGCCGACATGCACGATATGGGGCTCGCGGAAACCGCCATGGGCATAGGTATCGCGCGCCTGCGGGGCCAGCCAGGTGAGGATGCTGTCCTGCAGCAGGGCCGATTCACGCACATGTTCGAGCAACGCGCCAAGGTTGGCATATTCTCGAACGGTGTCGCGTCGATACAGCGGACGGTAGAGCAGCACCAACGCCGGCTCTGCGCAGTACAGCAGATACATGCCGCGTACCCGGTCTTCGACCTGCGAGCTGCTGCTTCGTCTGAACGCCAAAGGAAGCAGCGCCATCCGCGGGGTCGACAGATCGACATGGCCAGCACAGAAATCGACCACGCACTGCAACCCGGCCTCCGACACCTTGCCGTCGAGCCTGGCAGTGACCGCGCCCGACAGCAAGGCGCTGCGCCATTCCCGCCCCAGCTGCTCGACACGGACACTGCGCTCGCCAGGGTCGTCCAGGCGGGCGGCCACATAGGCCGGATAGCGCCCGCCGATATCAGTCTTGCTTACCAACGTGCGCGCCGCATCGGCGGTCAGCCAGGACGGCGCTGCACGGCCATCGCTACGGCGGATGTTTTCGATGCTCGCGCCCTTGAGCGATGCGAGGTTGCCTATGGCAAAGGCGGTCAGGCTCTTGCTGCCGACGAAGACCAGCGGCTCCCCACCACCGGCACCGGTTGCCGCGCCGCCAGGCACGCCGCGTGCAAGGTAGAGGTCGAGCAGCAGGTCGTCAGGCGAACTGTCCTCGGCATGGTCACTACGCATCTGCGCGCTCACCTGTTCACGGGCGAAATCCGTGAGCGTCTGGATGCCGTCCAGCGCGCCCTTGCCCTGCGAATCGAGCTGGTTCAGCGCCAGCGAGAGCAGCGCGGAGCTGCAAGCGAAACTGTTTTGCGCGGCAGTGGCCAGCAGCCCCGGCGGCGGGCGTACCGCCGGCGTTTCGTTTTCATAGCGAACGAACCACGGCGACACATCGCTCAGCTGTGCATAGCGCTGCTCCAACGCACCGACATCGGCCAGCCCCAGGCAGCGCGCCCGCTCTACCCGGTGGCACAGCGCGTCCAGCAGCAAAGCCACCTGCTGGGCGAACACATTGCCTTCGACAGGATGACGCTGCCAGGTCATGCTTTCGAAGCGGTAGCGCTGGGCCAGGTCATCGCGCAGTGCCTGACCGAACAGTGCCAGCGAAGCGAACGCACGCACCTCGCCTGAAGGCGCGCAATACAGCACCAGCTGACGCTCATCCAGCTCCGCGAGCAGCAGAACATGGGCCTGCATCTCATCGTATTCCCGGCCATCGCTGACCATGCTCGCCCGCACGAAAAACGCCGCGGGCTGATCATGCCCACCGCGGATCAGGCCGCGCACGCACGCCTGCTCCTGCACATCCAGCCCTTGGAAAGGCAACGCGCGCAGCAGTGCGGTCTTGAGCAGCAACTGCAACCACTGATCGCGGCTGACCCCCGCGCTGCCCTTGGCATTCCAGTAGGCGAGCTGGGCCTCGCAGAAATACTGCGGCAGCTGCGCCAGCAGCTCGTTGAGCGCATCTGACAGGCCCTTCAGTTGCCGGGTATCGAGCGGGTGGTGTGAGCCTGGAAACCGATAGGGCTCGCTGAGCCCGAGGTTGTGATGGCGCTCGCCCAAGGGTTCGAGGTCGAGCGGGGTCGAATCCAGCAAGCCCTGCAAGAGGCGGTCTACCAGCGGTTGCGTGGTCCAGTACGGCGTCGCCGGGTCGGGACTGTCCAGCAGCAGGGGGTCGGCCGAGGAAAGGGCCGGATGCACCCGTGCCAGCCAGGGCAGTTTCGCCAGCAAGGTCTTGAGCAGGTGTTCGCTGGCGACCTCGCGCAGGGTTGGGCGATCGCCGAACTGGGTGGCAACCGCCTGCTGGAAATCGAATGTGGGCGTGTCTGAAGGGTTCATGCCGCAGGCCTCTGGTGAAAACCGACAGGCTGCTGCAAACCTCTCGCAAGGCTGGGCTACATAATGCTCGGGTACAAAAAAGGCCCTGCTCCGCAGAGCAAGGCCTTCAGTTCAGCGCAACGGTGTCAGCTGTAGACACGCCCCAACAGCTGCCGGTGGCTTTCGAACTGATCCAGCACATCGCGCACGATCTGCTCCGGCGCGAAGCCCATCAGGTCGTACTCCTGGCTGCCATCGTGCAGATACACCTCGGCACGGTAGAAGCGCTGGCGCACTTCCGGCTCGCCTTCCACCGGCGCCTCGCTCGGTGCGGCCAGGTAGCCGTCCAGGCTCACTTCGTAAACGAACGGGTTGCCCTCGTCCATCATCACCCGCAAGCCCATCATGTTGCGTGACTGGCCAACGCGGGTTTCCACCTCGAAGCCCAAGGTCTGCAACTGCGCGGCGGCTTCTTTGAGCGCCGGGCTGACGTGCTTGTCCATGAAGCGCTGGACCACGGCCTGGGTCGGCTGCAATTCCAGCTGGGTCAGGCGCTCGGAGAAGCCGCGGCGGCCACGGGCGGCCAGCTCGGCACGCTCATGCTCGACGGCCACGTCCTGCTTCATGGCCTTGTACAGGCCGAACATGAACAGCACCAGCACTACCGAGAACGGCAGGCCGGCCAGCACCACCATGGTCTGCATGGCTTCGAAGTTACCGGCGAACAGCAAGCCGATGGTGACCAGGGTGATGACCACCGACCAGAACACCACCATCCAATGCGGGGCGTCTTCGTCGACCTTGCCGCCTGTGCACGACAGGTTGGCCATCATTACCGCACCGGAATCGGCCGGGGTGAGGAACAGCACGAAGCCGACGAATACCGCCACACCGATCACGATCTTGGCCGCCGGGAAGTATTCCAGCAGTTGGTAGATCGACATCGAAGGCTGTTCAAGCGCGGTCTTGCCCAGCTCGACCGCGCCCTGGTTGATGACCAGGTCCAGCGCGGTGTTGCCGAAGATCGACAGCCAGGCCAGGGTGAAGCCCAGCGGGATCAGCAGCACGCCGCTAACCAGCTGGCGCACGGTACGGCCCTTGGAAATACGGGCAATGAACATGCCGACGAACGGGCCCCAGGAGATCCACCAGGCCCAGTAGAACACGGTCCACAGGCCCAGCCAGCGCTCGGACTTGCCGGCTTCGCCTTCGTATACGTAGAGGTCGAAGGTCTTCAGCACGATACCGTTGAGGTAGTCGCCGATGTTCTGCACGAAGCCGTTGAGCAGGTGCAGGGTTTCGCCGCCCAGCAGCACGAAGATCAGCAGACCACTGAACAGCATGATGTTCAGGTTGGACAGGCGACGAATGCCGTTCTCCACACCCGATACAGCCGCCACGGTGGCCACGCCGGCCATCACCAGGATCACCACCAGCAGGTTGGTCTTGCTGTGGTCCATGCCGAACAGGTACTCCAGGCCGGAGGACACCTGCATCGAACCGATGCCTAAGTTGGTCACCAGGCCCAGCAGGGTCACGAACATGCCGAAGATGTCCACGGCATTGCCCGCAGCGCCTTTGACCCAGCGCTCACCCACCAGCGGGTAAAGCGCCGAGCGCAGGGCCAACGGTTGATTGTGGCGGTAGGCGAAGTAACCCACGGCCAGGCCGACCAGGGCGTAGATCGCCCAGCCATGCAGGCCCCAGTGCAGGAAGGTCAGTTGCAGGCCCTGGCGCGCGGCTTCGAGGCTGGCAGAGGTGCCCTCTGGCGGGTTGAAGTAGTGGTCCAGCGGCTCGGACGCGCCGAAGTACAGCAGCGAAATGCCGATACCCGAGGAGAACAGCATGCCGGCCCAGGCGCCGTAGCTGAAGTCAGGCTGATCGTCTTTGCCGCCAAGCTTGAGCTTGCCGTAGTCAGAGAAGGCCAGGTAGACGACGAACAGCAGGTAACCGCCGATCACCAGCATGTAGTACCAGCCGAAGGTGCGGGTCAGCCATTTCTGGGCTACGCCCAGCACCTGGCCGGCAGTTTCAGGTACAGCGATCAACAAGGCAGTCAGAACGAGGATCATCAGCGCGGAGGTGAAGAACACCACGCGGTTGACCCGGACCCTCTCGGCGGGGGGCTTGGTAAGTGAGGCAGAACTCATTGCACGAATGCTCCGGGCAGTACGGCTTTGGAGGCTAATCAGTCTTTTCCCGAGCAATTGGTGGAATTCCGCCACTGCATCAGGTGTTATAAAAGCACCCTGGAAACCGCGATCCCGAATCGATACGTTGCAAAAAACAGACAGGTGGCCTGCTGCAAATGCCACGCCCTCCACTAAGGTGCGCGCATTCGTCACAGATCACCCCGCCCGCTCCAAGGGCCTGTCGCAGGCCAGTGACCGTACGGCAGAATCTGCATTTCGCCTCGCTCATGCCCGTCAACGCCTTGTATTCCGGGGGTTACGCGATTTCCTGGGGTGTCAATCCGTGCCTTCTCGACCGCCTGAAAGACTGTCAATGGCACAAATTGTCGCAGAGCTTATTCTTTATTGATTGAACGTTCAATCAAAACAAAATAGACTGGCCTTCGCCGAGTCAGCCGCCTGTCGTCTGCTCGCAGGCCTGAGGAGATAGCAAGATGCCCAAGGTCGGTATGCAACCCATCCGCCGCCAGCAGTTGATCGAAGCCACATTGCAGGCAGTCGATCAGGTCGGACTGGGTGACGCCAGCATTGCGCTGATTGCCCGTTTGGCCGGCGTGTCGAACGGCATCATCAGTCACTACTTTCGGGACAAGAACGGCCTGATCGCAGCGACGATGGGTTACATCATGAACATGCTCAACGAAGGCGTTAGAGCACGTCGCCAGGCACTGACGGACGACAGCCCGCGCGCCCACCTGAAAGTGATCATCGAGGGCAACTTCGATGCCAGCCAGGTGAACGGCCCGGCAATGAAAACCTGGTTGGCCTTCTGGGCTTCCAGCATGCACCAGCCCGATTTGCACAGGTTGCAGCGGATCAACGATCACCGCCTGTATTCCAACCTGTGCTGCCAGTTCCGCCGCGCCCTGCCGCTCTACCATGCGCGCAAGGCAGCCCGCGGCCTGGCAGCCCTGATCGACGGCCTGTGGCTGCGTGGTGCCCTGTCGGGAGATGCATTCGACACCGACCAGGCGATACGGATTGCATACGAATACATGGATCTACAACTGGCTAAACAGCACACCCTGGACACAGACGACCAGGCCGCTGATCAAGCGCGCACGGCCCTTGCCCACCCGGCAGGAGCGTGACGCGCAGCCAACCACACACTGCACTTGCGAGGACACTATGGCCCGTTTCGGAACGCAAAAACTCTACATTGATGGCGCTTACGTCGACGCTGGCAGCGATGCCACCTTCGAAGCCATCAACCCGGCTACCGGCGAAGTCCTCGCCCACGTGCAACGTGCCACCGAGGCCGACGTCGAGAAGGCGGTGGAAAGCGCCGAGCGCGGCCAGAAGGTCTGGGCCGCGATGACCGCCATGCAGCGTTCGCGCATCCTGCGCCGCGCCGTCGACATCCTGCGCGAGCGCAACGATGAACTGGCCATGCTGGAAACCCTGGACACCGGCAAGTCGTACTCGGAAACCCGCTACGTCGACATCGTCACCGGCGCCGACGTGCTGGAGTACTACGCAGGCCTGGTACCGGCCATCGAAGGCGAGCAGATCCCCCTGCGCGAGTCGTCCTTCGTCTACACCCGCCGCGAGCCGCTGGGCGTGACCGTCGGTATCGGCGCGTGGAACTACCCGATCCAGATCGCCCTGTGGAAATCCGCCCCGGCCCTGGCCGCTGGCAACGCGATGATCTTCAAGCCCTCGGAAGTCACTTCGCTGACGACCCTGAAACTGGCCGAGATCTACACCGAAGCCGGCCTGCCGAATGGCGTGTTCAACGTCCTGACCGGCAGCGGCCGCGAAGTCGGCACCTGGCTGACCGAGCACCCACGCATCGAGAAAGTCTCCTTCACCGGCGGCACCACCACCGGCAAGAAGGTCATGGCCAGCGCCTCGAGCTCGTCGCTCAAGGAAGTCACCATGGAACTGGGCGGCAAGTCGCCACTGATCATCTGCGCCGACGCCGACCTGGACAAGGCCGCCGACATCGCCATGATGGCCAACTTCTACAGCTCCGGTCAGGTCTGCACCAACGGCACTCGCGTGTTCATCCCGGCGGCAATGAAAGCAGCCTTCGAAGCCAAGATCGCCGAGCGCGTTGCCCGCATCCGCGTTGGCAACCCGGAAGACGAGAACACCAACTTTGGCCCGCTGGTCAGCTTCCAGCACATGGAAAGCGTGCTCGGCTACATCGCCAAAGGTAAAGAAGAAGGTGCCCGCGTGCTGTGCGGCGGCGAGCGTCTGACTGCCGGTGATTTCGCCAAAGGCGCCTTCGTGGCCCCGACCGTATTCACCGATTGCACCGATGACATGACCATCGTCAAGGAAGAGATCTTCGGCCCGGTGATGAGCATCCTCACCTACGAAACCGAAGAAGAAGTCATCCGCCGTGCCAACGACACCGACTACGGCCTGGCCGCCGGTGTCTGCACCAACGACATCTCCCGCGCCCACCGCATCATCCACCAGCTGGAAGCCGGTATCTGCTGGATCAATGCCTGGGGCGAATCGCCAGCCGAAATGCCGGTTGGCGGCTACAAGCAGTCGGGCGTCGGCCGTGAGAACGGCGTCAGCTCGCTGGCTCAATACACTCGCATCAAGTCGGTCCAGGTCGAGCTGGGCGGCTACAACTCGGTCTTCTAAGGCCCTGTCCAGCCACGCCCGTTGCCACCGCACGGGCGTTTCCGCTCCCTGATCACCGCCAACACGAGGGTACTTTCATGTCCCAAGAATTCGATTACATCATCGTCGGAGCAGGCTCCGCCGGTAACACCCTGGCGACTCGCCTGACCGAAGACGCCGGCGTCACCGTACTGCTGCTGGAAGCCGGTGGCCCCGACTACCGCTTCGACTTCCGCACCCAGATGCCGGCCGCCCTGGCCTTCCCGCTGCAGGGCCGTCGCTACAACTGGGCCTACGAGACCGACCCGGAGCCGCACATGAACGGCCGCCGCATGGAATGTGGCCGTGGCAAGGGCCTGGGTGGCTCGTCGCTGATCAACGGCATGTGCTACATCCGTGGTAACGCCATGGACTTCGACGGCTGGGCGAAACTGCCAGGCCTGGAAGACTGGACCTACCTCGACTGCCTGCCGTACTTCCGCAAGGCCGAAACGCGCGACATCGGCCCGAACGACTATCACGGCGGCGAAGGCCCGGTCAGCGTGACCACGCCAAAGGCTGGTAACAACCCGCTGTTCCACGCCATGGTCGAAGCTGGCGTGCAGGCCGGCTACCCGCGCACCGAGGACCTCAACGGCTACCAGCAGGAAGGCTTCGGTCCGATGGACCGCACCGTAACCAAGCAGGGCCGTCGTTCCAGCACCGCCCGTGGCTACCTGGATCAGGCCAAGAAGCGCCCGAACCTGACCATCGTCACTCACGCCCTCACTGACCGCGTGCTGTTCGACGGCAAGCGCGCCATTGGCGTGACTTACCTGGTCGGCGACAGCGAAGAGCGCGTCGAAGCCCGCGCCCGCAAGGAAGTGATCGTAAGCTCCGGCGCCATTGCTTCGCCGCAGCTGCTGCAGCGTTCCGGCGTTGGCCCGCGCGCCCTGCTGGAAAGCCTCGACATCCCGGTGGTGCACGACCTGCCAGGCGTCGGCGAAAACCTGCAGGACCACCTTGAGCTGTACCTGCAGTACGCTTGCACCCAGCCAGTGTCGCTGTACCCCTCGCTGCTGTGGTGGAACCAGCCGGCCATCGGCGCCGAGTGGATGTTCAAGGGTACCGGTATCGGCGCCAGCAACCAGTTCGAGGCCGGTGGTTTCATCCGCACCCGCCCTGAATTCGAATGGCCGAACATTCAGTATCACTTCCTGCCGGTCGCGATTAACTACAACGGCTCCAACGGCGTGAAGGAACACGGTTTCCAGGCGCACATGGGCTCGATGCGCTCGCCAAGCCGTGGCCGCATCCAGGTCAAGTCGAAGGACCCGCGCCAGCACCCGAGCATCCTGTTCAACTACATGGCCACCGAGCAGGACTGGCAGGAGTTCCGTGACGGCATCCGCCTGACCCGCGAAATCATGGCCCAGCCGGCGCTGGACCCGTACCGCGGTCGCGAGATCAGCCCGGGCGAGCACGTGCAGACGGATGAAGAGCTGGACAAGTTCATCCGCGAACACGCCGAAACCGCCTTCCACCCGTCCTGCTCGTGCAAGATGGGCACCGACGAGATGGCCGTGGTCGACGGCGAAGGCCGCGTGCATGGCATGAAGGGCCTGCGTGTGGTCGATGCGTCGATCATGCCGATCATCATCACCGGCAACCTCAACGCCACCACGATCATGATCGCCGAGAAGATCTCGGACAAGATCCGCAACCGCAAGCCGCTGCCGCGCAGCACCGCCAAGTACTATGTGGCCAATGGTGCACCGGTAAAAGGCAAGCCAATGCGTGAAGTGAAGCAGGCGTAAGCCCGCACCGGCCCCTTCGCGGCTAAAGCCGCTCCCACAAGGACCGCGCGGTGACTGTAGGAGCGGCTTCAGCCGCGAAAGGGCCCACCCAGGCAACATCAGAAAAAGGCACCCTCCGCGGTGCCTTTTTTTCATCTGCAGAAACGCTTTACAGCCTGCCAATTCATCAGGTTAGAATCAGTTGGCACGCGACTTGCCAAGTCAAGGCGCCAAGCCCCCTTCCCGCGATATCCCGGAGTACCTGCCTTTGGATGCAAGCACCATCAACAGCCTGTTCTTGATCGGCGCATTGCTGGTGGGCGCAAGTATCCTGGTCAGCTCGCTGTCATCGCGCCTGGGCATCCCCATTCTGGTCATCATCCTCGCCGTCGGCATGGTCGCCGGTGTCGATGGTGGCGGCATCATCTTCAACAACTACCCGACCGCCTACCTGGTGGGCAACCTGGCATTGGCCGTGATCCTCCTTGACGGTGGCCTGCGCACGCGGGTGGCGAGCTTCCGCGTGGCACTGTGGCCGGCGCTTTCGCTGGCCACCGTCGGCGTGATGATCACCACCGCACTCACCGGCATGGTAGCTGCCTGGCTGTTCAACCTGAGCCTGATCCAAGGCCTGCTGATCGGCGCCATCGTCGGCTCCACCGACGCCGCCGCGGTATTTTCGCTGCTCGGCGGCAAAGGCCTGAACGAGCGGGTTACCGCCACGCTGGAAATCGAATCGGGCAGCAACGACCCGATGGCCGTGTTCCTCACCGTCACCCTGATCGACATGATCGCCAGCGGCCAGACTGGCTTGCACTGGAGCCTGCTGGGCCACTTGCTGCGCGAGTTCGGTATCGGCGGCCTGCTTGGCTTGGGTGGCGGCTGGCTGATGCTGCAGCTGGTCAACCGCATCAACCTAGCCGGCGGGCTGTACCCGATCCTGGTGGTCGCCGGCGGCCTGGTGGTGTTCTCGCTGACCAACGCCCTGCACGGCAGTGGCTTCCTCGCCGTGTACCTGTGCGGCCTGGTGCTGGGCAACAAGCCGATCCGCAGCCGCCACGGCATCCTGCACATGCTCGACGGCATGGCCTGGCTGGCCCAGATCGGCATGTTCCTGGTGCTGGGGCTGCTGGTCACGCCCCATGACCTGCTGCCGATCGCCCTGCCGGCGCTGGGCCTGGCGTTGTGGATGATCCTGGTGGCGCGACCATTGTCGGTGGTTGCCGCACTGCTGCCGTTCAAAGCCTTCCACGGCCGCGAGAAAGGCTTCATTTCCTGGGTCGGCCTGCGTGGCGCGGTACCGATCATTCTGGCGGTGTTTCCGCTGATGGCCGGGCTGCCGGACGCCCAGCTGTTCTTCAACCTGGCGTTCTTCATCGTACTGGTGTCGCTGCTGGTGCAGGGCACCAGCCTGCCGTGGATGGCCAAGCTGCTCAAAGTCACCGTACCGCCGGACCCGGCACCGATCTCGCGCTCTGCGCTGGAAGTGCACGTCACCAGCGAGTGGGAGCTGTTCGTCTACCGCCTGGGTGCGGAAAAGTGGTGCATTGGCGCCGCCCTGCGCGAGCTCAAGATGCCCGAAGGCACGCGTATCGCCGCACTGTTCCGGGGCGAACAACTGCTGCACCCGTCCGGCAGTACGGTACTGGAGGTAGGCGACATGCTCTGCGTGATCGGCCACGAACATAACCTTCCGGCGCTGGGCAAGCTGTTCAGCCAGGCGCCGCAGCGTGGTCTGGACCTGCGTTTCTTTGGCGACTTCGTGCTCGAAGGCGATGCCGAGCTAGGTGCGGTGGCCGCACTTTATGGCCTCAAACTGGACGGCCTGGACGCGAAAATGCCGCTGGCGCAGTTCATCCGACAGAAGGTCGGAGGCGCTCCAGTAGTAGGCGACCAGGTCGAATGGCACGGCACGATCTGGACCGTGGCGACCATGGACGGGAACAAGATCCAGAAAGTCGGCGTCAGATTCCCCGAAGGAACGCGACCCGGACCAGGATTGTTCCTCTAAACTCCGTTTCTGCCTGATCCACAAGTAGTCTGCCTATGTCCCTGCGCGTGTACCTTCGCACAGCCCTGCTGGGGTTGTGCCTGTCCATTTCTTTCGCGGTCAACGCGGCAGAAGCCCCGACCACCGCCAGCATCCAGAACAGCCTCGACAAGATCGCCGAGCGCAAGCTGCCCGAGGCCGACCAGAAGGCCCTGCAGCAGGTGCTCGAGCAGACCTTGAACCTGCTCAACAGCAAGGAAGACAGCGAGAAGAAGCTTGCCGCGCTCAAGCAGCAGTTGGCCAGCGCCCCCAAGGAAACCAGCGAAAGCCAGAAAGAACTGGCCAAGCTCAAGGAAAGCAAGCCCCAGCCGGTCGCCCAGCGCTATGCCAGCCTGAGCGTGCCACAGCTCGAGCAGATGCTCAGCGAACGCAACACCCAGCAGGGAGATTTGCAAAAGGCGCTGTCCGAAGCCAACAGCCTGATCATCAACTCGCAGACCCGCCCCGAACGGGCCCAGGCCGAGATCAGCAACAACCAGACCCGCACCCAGCAGATCAACAGCAGCCTCAAGAGCGGCAAGGACGGCGGCAAGCCGATCAACGCTGACCAGCGCAACCAGCTCAATGCCGAACTGGCCTCGCTCAACGCGCTGACCCTGCTACGTCGCCAGGAGCTGGCCGGTAACGGCCTGCTGCAAGACCTGGGCAACGCCCGTCATGACCTGCTGATCGAACGCGCCGCGCGCCTGGAGCAGGAAATCCAGGACCTGCAGACGCTGATCAACGAGAAACGCCTGGCCCAGTCCCAGGAGGCCGTCACCCAGCAGTCGATCGAAGCGCAAAAGGCCGGCGGCAGCAGCCTGCTGGCCACCGAGAGCGCGGCCAACCTGAAGCTCTCCGACTATCTGCTCAAAAGCACCGACCGCCTCAACGAGCTGACCCAGCAGAACCTGCGCACCAAGCAGCAGCTCGACAGCCTGACCCAGGCCGACCAGGCACTGGATGAGCAGATCAACGTGCTCAAGGGCAGCCTGCTGCTGTCGAAGATCCTCTACAAGCAGAAGCAAGCACTGCCGCACCTGAAGCTCGACCGCGACCTGGCCGACCAGATCGCCGATATCCGCCTTTACCAGTTCGAGATCAACCAGCAGCGCGAGCAGATGAGCAGCCCGGTGACTTACGTCGACAAGCTGCTGGCCAGCCAGCCGCAGGAAGACGTTACGCCGCAACTGCGCAAGGCCCTGCTGGAAGTGGCGATCACCCGCAGCGACCTGCTCGAACGCCTGAATCGCGAGCTGTCGGCGCTGCTCAACGAATCGATCACCCTGCAGCTCAACCAGAAGCAGCTGCTGGGTACCGCCCAGGGCCTGCGCAACACCCTCGACGAGCAGATGTTCTGGATCCCCAGCAACAAGCCGCTGGACTGGGACTGGCTGCGCCTGGTGCCGGAACGCTTCCCCGAACAGGTTGCCAGCCTGCCCTGGGGCTCGGGCTTCAAGGAGCTGGCCGACGGCCTGGGCCAGCGGCCGCTGCTGTTCCTGCCCCTGCTGCTGGCGATCGGCGCCCTGCTGTGGCGGCGCAAGTACCTCTACCAACGGCTGGGCAAGGTGCACCAGGACATCGGCCACTTCCGCCGTGACAGCCAGTGGCACACCCCCCAGGCCATCCTGATCAACATCCTCCTGGCGATGCCAGTGAGCCTGGGCCTGGCGCTGTGCAGCTATGCCCTGCAGATCGACGCCCGCGGGCAGAACGCCAACCTCGGCGCGGCGTTGTGGCAACTGGCCCAGGCCTGGCTGGTGTTCTACACCGCCTACCGCATCCTCGCGCCTGGCGGCGTGGCGGAAGTCCACTTCCGCTGGCACAAACCGCAGGTCGAATTCCTGCGCGGCTGGGTACGCCGGTTGGGCACCGTGGTGCTGGCGCTGGTTGGCGTGGTGGCAGTTGCCGAGCACCAGCCTTCGGCCCTGGCCGACGACGTGCTCGGCATCGGCGTGGTACTGACCTGCTACGCGCTGATGGCCTGGCTGCTCAGCCGTCTGCTGCTGAGCAGCCCGGCGCACCGCGACACGTCGCTGTTCCGCAGGGCTGTCGGGGTGGCCTTCACCGCACTGCCGATCGCGCTGTTCGTGGCCGTGTGCTTCGGCTACTACTACACCGCACTGAAACTGACCGACCGGCTGATCTATACCCTCTACCTGCTGCTGTTCTGGCTGGTGATCGAAGCCGCCTTTGTCCGTGGCCTGTCGGTCGCTGCGCGGCGCCTGGCCTACCAGCGCGCGCTGAGCAAGCGCCAGGCGGCCAAGGAAGGGCTGGATGGCGAAGTCATCACCGAAGAGCCGACCCTGGACATCGAACAGGTCAACCAGCAGTCGCTGCGCCTGATCCGCCTGGCCCTGCTCGGCGGTTTCATCGCTGGCCTGTACTGGGTCTGGTCGGACCTGATCTCGGTATTTGCCTACCTCAACAACTTTGTGCTGTACGAGTACACCAGCGGTACCGGGGCCGCCGCCAGCATGGTGCCGATCAGCCTCGGCGACCTGCTCGGAGCGCTGGTGATCGTCGGCATCACCTTCGCCCTGGCGGGCAACTTGCCGGGCCTGCTGGAAGTGCTGGTGCTGTCGCGCCTGAACCTGGCCCAGGGCAGCGCCTACGCCACCACCACGCTGCTGTCGTACACCATCGTCGGTGTCGGCATCGTCAGTACCCTGTCGACCCTCGGGGTGAGCTGGGACAAGCTGCAGTGGCTGGTAGCAGCGCTGTCGGTGGGCCTGGGCTTCGGCATGCAGGAGATCTTCGCCAACTTCATCTCCGGCATCATGATCCTGTTCGAGCGCCCCGTGCGGATCGGCGACACCATTACCATCGGCAACCTGTCCGGCACCGTGAGCAAGATCCGCATCCGCGCCACCACCATCACCGACTTCGACCGCAAGGACATCATCGTCCCCAACAAGACCTTCATCACCGGCCAGCTGATCAACTGGTCGCTGACCGACACGGTCACGCGGGTGACGCTGAAGCTGGGCATCGACTATGGCTCTGACCTCGACCTGGTACGCGACCTGCTGCTCAAGGGTGCCCACGAGAACCCGCGAGTACTCAAGGACCCGGAACCGATCGTGTACTTCCTGAACTTCGGCGAGAGCTCGCTGGACCACGAACTGCGCATGCACGTTCGTGACCTGGGTGACCGCAACCCGACGCTGGACGAGATCAATCGCTACATCAACCGCGAGTTCAAGGCCCACAACATCAAGATCTCGGTACGCCAGGTCGAGGTGTTCCTGATGGACCCGAAAGGCGGCAAGCAGCAGCTGATCCCGACGGAGCAACCTAAACCGGATGGCACTGCACCGGCCTGAGTGGGCTCGAATGCTTTATTCTGTGCTGAATCTCAGGAGCAGCCCGTGAAAGCCCTCGACCAACTCACCTTCGACAACCGCTTCGCCCGCCTGGGCGATGCGTTCTCCACGCAGGTCCTGCCCGAGCCGATCGCCGAGCCGCGCCTGGTGGTGGCGAGCGAGGCGGCCATGGGCCTGCTCGACCTTGCCCCGGACCAGGCCGATCTGCCGCTGTTTGCCGAGCTTTTCAGCGGGCACAAGCTATGGCAAGAGGCCGACCCGCGGGCGATGGTCTATTCCGGCCATCAGTTCGGCTCCTACAACCCGCGCCTGGGGGATGGCCGCGGCCTGCTGCTGGCCGAAGTGCTGAATGACCAGGGCGAGCACTGGGACCTGCATCTCAAGGGCGCCGGCCAGACGCCCTATTCACGCATGGGCGACGGCCGCGCCGTGCTACGCTCGTCAATCCGCGAGTTCCTCGCTTCAGAGGCCCTGCACGCGCTGGGCATCCCCACCAGCCGGGCACTGTGCGTGATCGGCTCAAGCACCCCGGTGTGGCGCGAAACCCGCGAGAACGCGGCAATGCTCACTCGCCTGGCGCAGAGCCATGTGCGTTTCGGGCATTTCGAGTACTTCTACTACACCAAGCAACCGGAACAGCAACGCGTACTGCTTGACCACGTGCTGGAGCAGCACTACAGCGAATGCCGCGATGCCGAGCAGCCTTACCTCGCCATGTTCCGCACCATCGTCGAGCGCAACGCCGAGCTGATCGCCCGCTGGCAAGCCTATGGCTTCTGCCACGGGGTGATGAACACCGACAACATGTCGATACTCGGCATCACCTTCGATTTCGGCCCTTACGCCTTCCTCGACGATTTCGACGCCAACTTCATCTGCAACCACTCCGATGACCGTGGCCGCTACAGCTATGCCAACCAGGTGCCGATCGCCCACTGGAACCTCAGCGCCCTGGCCCAGGCCCTGACCACGGTGATCGAGGTGGAACCGCTGAAGGAAGCGCTGGGCCTGTTCCTGCCGCTGTATCAGGCACACTACCTCGACCTGATGCGTCGGCGCCTGGGCCTGACCACCGCCGAGGAAGACGACATGGCGTTGGTCGAGCGCCTGCTGCAGCGCATGCAGAGCGGCGGCGTGGACTACAACCTGTTCTTCCGCAAGCTGGGTGACCAGCCTGTCGCCGAAGCGCTGAAGGTGGTACGCGATGACTTCATCGACCTTGCCGGCTTCGATGCCTGGGGCGCGGATTACCTGGCCCGCTGCGAGCGCGAGACCGCTAATGCCGAAGGCCGCCGTGAGCGGATGCATGCGGTGAACCCGCTGTACGTGCTGCGCAACTACCTGGCACAGAAGGCCATCGAAGCGGCCGAAGCGGAGGATTACAGTGAAGTGCGCCGCCTGCATCAGGTTTTGAGCCGGCCGTTCGAGGAGCAAGCCGGCATGCAGGCTTATGCCGAGCGCCCGCCTGAGTGGGGCAAGCACCTGGAAATCAGCTGCTCTTCATAATCTCAAGGAGCCAACATGTCCGACCCATTGGTCATCCCCTGCCCCCACTGCAACGGCCTAAACCGCCTGCCGGCAGCGCGCCTGGGCGACGCGCCGAAATGCGGCCGCTGCAAACAGGATGTGCTGCTGAGCCAGCCCTTCGAACTCAGCGAAGCCAACTACACCAGCCAGATCAAGGGCGATCTGCCGCTGCTGATCGATGTCTGGGCCGACTGGTGCGGCCCATGCAAGTCCTTTGCTCCGACCTTCGAACAGGCCGCCCGCCAACTCAGCGGCCGCTGCCGCCTGGCCAAGCTCGACAGCGAAGCCAATCGCAACCTCGCCGGGCAACTGGGCATTCGCTCGATTCCCAGCCTGATCCTGTTCAGGAACGGCCGCGAAATCAGCCGCCAGGCCGGGGCGTTTCCGCTGCAGTCGTTGCTGGAGTGGTTGCGTAGCCAGGGGGTTTAAGCGTTCTCTTCGAGCAGCGAGTGCAACTCGACAAACTGCTGCGTCAGCTTGTGCCGTGGCTCCAGGTGAATCAGCGGCAGGCTGGCGTGGTGCGACTCGCGCATCTTCACCGAGCTGCCCAGGTACACCGGTAGCACCGGCAGCCCTTCGGCCAGCAGCTCGTCAAGCATCTGCTGCGGCAGGCTGGCGCGGGACTGGAACTGGTTGACCACGATGCCTTCGACCAGCAGCTCTTCGTTGTGGTCGTCCTTGAGTTCTTCGATTTCGGCCAGCAGGCCGTACAGCGCCTGACGCGAGAAACTGTCGCAGTCGAAGGGGATCAGTACACGATCAGCGGCGATCAATGCGGAAACCGCATAGAAATTGAGCGCCGGCGGCGTGTCGATGTAAATCCGCTCGTAATCCTCGTCCAGCTCATCGAGCAACTTACGCAGCTTGTTGATCTTATGTTTGGCTTCCAGCTTGGGCTGAAGGTCGGCCAGCTCCGCCGTGGCAGTTACCACATGCAGGTTATCGAACGGAGTTTCGTAGATATCGACCTTGTTCTTCTTGCTGAATGGCCCGCTGGACAAGCTCTGCTTGAAGAAATCGGCGATCCCCATGGGGATATCGTCGCCAGTCAGGCCGGTCAGGTACTGGGTCGAGTTGGCCTGGGCATCCAGGTCGATCAGCAAGGTCCGATAACCTTCGCTGGCACTCACAGCCGCCAGGTTGCAAGCGATGCTCGACTTGCCCACGCCACCCTTCTGATTGAACACCACGCGCCGCATGATTGACCTCCGTGTATCAACGAATGCCCGAGTATGTGGCGGCTCAGCGGCAATGACCAGTGCCATTTGCCCATTCGCCAGCACCACCCAGAAACATCACCCCTGCCCCGCCATGAGTCCCGTCAGCAATTCGGCAAACGCACGCGCCATCGCCGAACCCCCGCGCTCACGCTGCACCAGCCACACCGCCGACATCGCCTCTTCATCCAGCAGCGTGCGGTACACCACGCCTTCGATGCGCATGCGCTGGAACGATGCTGGCAGCACCGAGACCCCAAGCCCCGCCGATACCAGGCCGATGATGGTCATCGCTTCCCCCGCTTCCTGGGCGAAATGTGGGCTGAACCCGGCTTGGCGCGCCAGGCTCAACAACTGTGCATGCAACCCGCTGCCATAGCTGCGCGGGAAGAACACGAACGGTTCAGGGGCCAGGGCAGCCATGTGCACGCCCTCTTCCGTGCCTTTGGCCAATGGGTGCGAGGCATTGATCACCGCCACCAGCGGCTCGCGAAACAGCTCGGTGGCGACCAGCCCTTCCGGCAACGGCATCGGCCGCATCAGCCCGACCTCGATGGTTTCGTCGAACACCCCTTCGGCGACGTCCCGGCTACTCATTTCCTTGAGGTTGAGGTGCACGGCGGGGAAGCGTTGGCGAAAGGCATGAATGGCCTTGGGGATCTTCGAGGTGAACGGCGCCGAAGAGGTGAAGCCAATCTTCATCTCGCCCAGTTCACCCAACTGTGCACGCCGGGCCACATCGGCGGCCTTTTCCACCTGCGCCAGCACCTGGCGCGCTTCTTCAAGGAACAGCCGGCCAGCCTCGCTCAGCTCGACCCGACGATTGGTCCGCTCGAACAGACGGGCGCCCAGCTCCTGCTCCAGCGCCTGGATCTGCTGGCTCAAGGGCGGTTGGGAGATGCCCAGTTGCTGGGCCGCCCGGCCGAAGTGCAGCTCTTCGGCAACGGCGATGAAGTAACGCAAATGGCGCAGTTCCATGATCAGGTCCGATTAGGTCGTTAAACATCTTAAATAGGTCGAACAATATATTGGATCTAATCATTAGCCAGCTATATGCTTTTTTCATTGCGTCAGAGGTACCGCCCGTGAAAACTGCCGTAGCCCCCCTTAGTAGCCCAGAACCTGCCCCCCTGAACGACATGTGGATCGAAAAAGGCACCCCCGCCTTCATGAAGACCGTGCTGGCCCTGTTCAGCGGCGGCTTCGCCACGTTCGCCCTGCTGTATTGCGTACAGCCGATGATGCCGCTGCTGTCGAAGGAGTTTTCCATCAATGCGGCGCAGAGCAGCCTGGTGCTTTCGGTGTCGACTGCGATGCTGGCCTTCGGCCTTTTGATCACCGGCCCGATATCCGACCGCATCGGCCGCAAGCCGGTGATGGTCTTTGCCCTGGTCTGCGCCGCCCTGTCGACCTTGGCCAGCGCGGTGATGCCGAGCTGGGAACTGGTGCTGGCCACTCGCGCCCTGGTGGGCCTGTCCCTGAGCGGCCTGGCGGCGGTGGCAATGACCTACCTGAGCGAAGAAATCCACCCGCAGCACATCGGCCTCGCCATGGGCCTGTACATCGGCGGCAATGCCATCGGTGGGATGAGCGGGCGGCTGATTACCGGGGTACTGATCGACTTCGTCAGCTGGCACACGGCGATGCTGACCATCGGCGGCCTGGCCCTGGTGGCGGCGCTGGTGTTCTGGAAGGTACTGCCGGAGTCGCGCAACTTCCGCCCTCGGCTGATGAGCCCGCGTAGCCTGCTGGACGGTTTCGTCATGCACTTCAAGGATGCCGGGCTGCCTTGGTTGTTCCTCGAGGCCTTCTTGCTGATGGGTGCCTTCGTCACCCTGTTCAACTACATCGGCTACCGCCTGCTGGCCGAGCCTTACCACATGAATCAGGCGCTGGTCGGCTTGCTGTCGGTGGTGTACCTGTCGGGTATCTACAGCTCGGCGCAGGTCGGCGCATTGGCCGACAAGCTGGGCCGGCGCAAGGTGTTCTGGGCCAGTATCGTGGTAATGGCGGGCGGCCTGCTGATGACCCTGGCGACCCCGCTGGCGCTGGTGATCGTTGGCATGCTGGTGTTCACCTTTGGTTTCTTCGGGGCGCATTCGGTGGCCAGCAGCTGGATCGGACGCCGGGCGCTGAAGGCCAAGGGGCAGGCTTCGTCGCTGTACCTGTTCAGCTACTACGCAGGCTCCAGCGTCGCCGGGACGGCCGGTGGCGTGTTCTGGCACCAATGGGGGTGGAACGGGATCGGCTTGTTTATCGGCAGCCTGCTGGCGGTGGCGTTGCTGGTGGCCCTGCACTTGAGCAAGTTGCAACCCAAGGCCGCCTGAATGGCCGAGGCATCAAGCTTCGGCCAGCATCATCACGAAGCGTGCCTGAAGCAGCTCGCCTTTGGCCTGCAGCTGGAGGCTGAGCGGTTTGCCACCTTCCTGCTCCAGCCTGTGCAACCAGGCCAGCACGGCAACTGCGCCCCCCTCCAGGCTGACATCCACCTGCCCGGAGCTGGCCTCCAGGCTGATGATACGCAGGCCTGCGGCCTTGGCGCGCTCGTTCAATCCGGCCGGTGTCTGCACCTCCACGGAGGTTGACGACCGAGGCGGCCCCTGCACGATTCGCTGCAGCTGGGCACTCAGTTCATGTTCGCGCGCCAGGTCTCGCTCTGCCTTTTGCAGGCGGGCCTGCCCAGGCAACCACAGTAGCTGGCCAATCACGATCAAGCTCAGGCCCCATGAAGCGGCCTTCAATAGCGTGCGTCGGCTGGTTGATAGCTGTTGCCAATGGCGTACCAACGCAGATTCTCTCCAGTACTTCATTCAGCCTCCCGCCAGGACAGGGTCGCCGACACACCTCGGTCGGCCTGCCGACCCTGTTCCATCCGCATACCGGGAAGGCGAGCGCCAAGCCGTTCGAGATCGACAAAGCCGTGAGCAACAACGTCGACGCGCCAACCTTGTTCAGGCGTCGATTCGGCCCGCTCAATGACCACATTGCCAACGCCGACCAACTGCTCCGAAAGCAGCACCAGCTGCTCCACGGCAGTCGCCTGCTTTGGGCGGTGTTCGAGCAACCTGATCTGCGTAGCCAGGTCGCCACCAGGAAGCTGCTCAGGTGCCCAGCGCTGAAAAACCCGAACATTCTCGGCATGCAGCAGTGATGCCTGCTGCATAAGCCACTGCGCACGCACCTGATCGACCACGCAAGCCATGAGCAATGCCAGCACCACGCCACTTGCCAGGCCTCGCCATGCTGGCCGTATGCGCCGCCGACGCAGTGCGCCTTGGCGCAGGTCCACAGCGCCAGCAGTGCCTTGCATCAGGATCTCCACTGCACTGCTGATTTGCTGATCACAGTCGGCCGCACCTGCCGAGCCTGCCTCGGCCATCCAGGGCATCGAAGCATATTTCTGCTTCAGTGCCTGTGCAGCCTGGGCCCTGAGCGCCAGGCAAGCGCCCTCGCTGCCTCCCAGCAGCCATCGTCCCTCGAACCACAGGGCGCATACCCGCTCGGCACTCAGCAGGTCGGCATCGACGTGTACGGCGATCGGGTCGATGCCCTGCTGCTGAAGCTTCGACAGCAGCTGGCGCAAGCATTCCAGCGCGATCACCCACACCTTGCGCCGGCCCTCTTGATCTTCTGCCCCGAATGCCAGGTGCAGCGCCTCCAGCGGTGCGGCCAGTTGTTCTTCCGTCGCATAACCCAACGTCTCCCGGCTGGGGCGCCTGCCCGGTATCGGCCCGATCACGCAGTAGCCCGCCAGCTCCATCGGCAAGACAAGCACCACAGCAGCCGCGGCCAGGTCTGGCGGCAAGTTGCCCAACTGCGACCGGTACAGGTGGCCCTGCGCTGTGCGCACAAGCACCGGCCATGCCCCGTCGTCTTCGACTACGCCCCCGGCCAGCAAAAACAGGTAAACCTCACTCATCTTGCATGTGCTCCGGCTGTGCAGAAAAAACTCGACGCAGCACACGGACCTGATGTGTGTTCGGGTCGATTTCAAGGTCGCTGTAGAGATAACCAAGGCTGCCTTCCAACGCTGCCTGTACCTCCAGGCGGTACCAGCGGCTGGTCACCGACAACCCATGGCTGTCGATGCCAAGCCCCACCAGCTGCGGTTGCGCCAGAAACTGCTGAACGCTGGCATAGCCCTCTTCGGGCCGCTTGCCCACCACGCTCCGTGCAACAGAGGCATCCACGCCTTCAAGGCCTTCAAGTACCCGTACCAGGGCTGTATTGACGTTGAGCCCCGCTTGGGTGGGCAACGCCACGACCCATGGCTGCAGGCGTGCCATCACCTGCGCATCAACGCCTGGCAAGGTGCGCAACTGGCTGGGGTCGAGCATGCGCTGCCCGGCCAGAGGCTCCAGCGCTGGCGCCTCGATCTGCAAGGCATGGCACAACCGCTGCCAACGTTCGAGCAGCACAGGGTCGAGGGTTTTTCGGGCGATCAGCGCAGCGATATTGAAGCGCCCGGAAAGATCCTCCAGGCGCAGCCGAACCTGCCCCTGCTCAAGTTCCAGCAAACGGGTTTGCGCCCAAGGTTGACCGCCATGGGTCACCTGCAACAAGGTTGTAGCCTGCTGTTTCAGCTGCTTCAGGGCATGCTGTTCGCCGGCATGGGCGAGTTGCAGCAAGCGCGAGGCATCGATCTGCTTCCGGATGTTCCCCAGCATCCACTGGTGGCTTCGCAACATGCTGGCGACCAGCAAGGTCGACAGTGCCATTACCAACAACACGGTGATGAGCGCCACGCCCTTCTGCCCCGACCTCTTCACAGGCTTGCCCCCGCCAGGGGCAGCACTCGGCGAATCCCCTGAAAGCGCTGGGTCGACAGGGTGATTTCAAGTGCCTGGGGCGGTTGCGCAGCAGTCCAGCGGGATACCCACCCGCTTTCTGCTCCATAAAACCTCCAGCGCAGATCCTCGATACCTTCAAGTAACCGTTGAGGGTGAACCTGCCCGTGCTCCAGCGTCCGCCGCTGACGCCACAACACACCGTCCTCCAGCCAGTACTCGACAACCCGCAGATCGCTGCGCGGAAGCGATTGACGATCACGCTCGGCACCAAGCAACCAGCCCACCCGCTGCGGCGTCAGCAACATCCCATGATTCCCACCCTTCTTGCTACTCGTGGGCCAGTACCCTTGCAGTGCATCCCGCTGCATCACACTCATTGCCCGACCCAGAGAACGCAACTCATCGGCCTGGGCCTGACGTGCGGCATCTGCCCGTACCAGTGCAGCCAACAATTGGCTGGTACCTGCCGCCAGCAAGGCAAAGATGGCGATGGCCAGCAACAGCTCCAGCAGGGTAAAACCGCGCTGGATACGGGCAGACTCACTGCGCTGCATCGGCATCCTCCTGCCAGCCAACGACGTGGTAAAGCGGCTGCCGGTCCGATGCGAGGCCGACGCTCACGCCAACTTCCACAAGTGCCAGCTCAGCCTGGTAACGCCTCGACTCGACGATGAACCAGGCGCGCTGATCGAACTGGATCTCGTGGGGCCGACGCTGTGCAGCCGCAGTCGCGTGCAAGCGAAGCTCGTTAAGGTGGTTATCGGCGATCCAGCTGGCAAACAGTCGATCACGCATACCCTGAGACTGTGCCAGTACCTGCTGGCTGGCGCTGGTCACCGCTGCGGCCAGCACGGCGAATACAGACAGCGCTACCAGCACTTCCAGCAAGGTAAATCCACGTTCAGTGTTCGAGCCAGGGGTCATTGAGGCCATCGCTTGAGAGTTGCACAAGGGCGACACCCGCCTCGTGGAATGACAACGAAAACGGGGTGTACTCGTCGTTACGGGCAAACACCACCTGCGCGGTGTTTCCTGGCCCGGCGAGCATCACCGGGAAGTCGTCGATGCTCAGGCGCAGGTCCAGCCCAGTGTCCCGACGCTGCCCTGCAGCCACCCAGCTTCTGCCGGACGCCTTCATCAGCTGATAGCCGCGGGCATCGATGCTCACCCCCATCTCCTGCCCCTCAAGCACAGCCTGCTGCCTGGCATGCTCGACCATTTGCAGGAACAAACCGGCCTCCTGGTTGGCCAGGCGTTGCGGGTCGCGCCCCACCACTAACCCCGCCATGCCTATGACAACGCCTGCCAGCAACAACACCAGCATCATTTCGAGCAGGGTAAAGCCTTTCGAGCGGTGCAGACTCATTCGGCCCAGTTACCGATATCGGCGTCCGCATCTTCACCGCCCGGCTGACCGTCGGCGCCAAAGGAGAACAGATCGAACCCCTGCCCTGATCGCGTTCCAGGGTTACGGTATTGATAAGGCATGCCCCATGGGTCCAGTGCCTGGTTCTTCAGGTAGCCCTGTGCGTTCCACTGGCGTGGCAAGGGTGCAACCGTCGGGCGCCGGACAAGTGCCTCCAGGCCTTGGTCGGTGGTCGGATAGCGTCCGTTGTCCAGGCGGTATATTTCCAGGGCCGTAGAGATCGACTGGATATCGGCACGTGCTGCCGTGAACTTGGCATGGTCCGGACGGCTCATGACGTTGGGCAAGACTAATGCGCCAAGCACGCCGAGAATGATGACCACCACCATGATTTCGATGAGCGTGAAGCCACGCTGCGCACGATGTGCAAAGCCAGAAGACATATCAGTTGACCAGTTGGTTGAGGTTGAGAATGGGCAGCAGGATGGCCAGTACGATGAACAGCACGATGCCACCCATCAGCAACAGCATCAGGGGTTCGCACAGGCCGACCAGGAGGGTTATGCGACCAGCCAGTTGCCGGGCCTGGAGCTCGGCGGCGCGCTCGAGCATGCTGTTGAGTTCCCCGGCACGCTCGCCACTGGCGATCATGTGCAGCATCAGCGCGGGCATGCTCTGGCTGCGAGCCAGGCTATGCGCCAGCGATGCGCCTTCGCCCACTTCACGCACCGCCGTTTGCAAACGCTCGCGTAAAACCAGGTTGCCCACCACGCCTGCAGCGATGTTCATGGCATCGACCAGCACGACTCCGCTGCGGCCAAGAATCGCCAAGGTGCTGATGAAGCGGGCAGCCTCGCTGGCTAGCACAAAGCTGGCGTAACCTGGCAGGCGCAGTGCCGTGGCATGCCATTGCCTTCGCCTCGCAGGCGCGCGCAGCAGCAGGGCAGCACCGGTAGCGCCTGCCAGCAACACCAGCAAGGCCAGCCAGCCGAAGCGGCCAACAGCATCGCTGAGTGCAATCAGCAACTGAGTCGCCAGCGGCAACTGTGCCTGGTCGCGGGCAAATGCCTGCACCACATCAGGCACTACATAGCCGAGCAGAAACCCCACCACCAGCAGCGCGACGATCGTCAGTATCAACGGGTAGAGCATCGCCAATTGCACTTTCTGGCGCAGGGCCTGCTGATTTTCGCCATGCCCTGCCAGCCGCTCCAGTACCCCCGCCAGGTGGCCGGAGCGCTCCGCCGCCTCGACCGTCGCACGGTAGACCAGCGGAAAGGCCAATGGGTAATGGGCCAGAGCAGCGGCAAGGGTATTACCTTCAGCGACTCGCTCAGCCACGCCGAGCAAAACCTGCCTGGACTGACGCTGGCCACTTTGCGCCGCAACCGCCTGTAGCGCCTCGGTCAGCGGCATGCCCGCCTGCAACAGTGTCGCCAGCTGCCGGGTCAGCAAACAGCGGTGCGCCAGGGAAAGTCGATTGCCTGCCAGCAGGGCGGCAAATGGTGAAGGTCGTACCGGCTCGATCGCCATGACCGACCAGCCCTGCTCGCGCAGCTGTTGCCGGGCCTGACGCGCACTGGCAGCCTCAAGCGTGCCGCGCTGGCGAGCGCCACCGAGGCGCTGGGCACGATATCGGAAAACCGCCATGTTCAGTCCTGGCCCGTCACGCGCAGCAGTTCCTCGAGACTGGTCTGCCCTTGGCAGACGCGCTGGACGCCATGCTGAAACAGGCTGGTCGTGCCCGGACGAAGTAATTCCTGCATCTGTGCCAACGATGCGCGGCCATGGATGGCCTGCGCCAGCTGCGGGGTAATGACGACCATTTCATGCAATGCCACGCGCCCGCTGTAGCCCATCTGGCACAGCTCACAACCTACAGCCTGGTAAAGCAGCCGTGGCAGGCCGGCTGGGTTGCCCAGGGCGCTGGCGGTGGCGTCCTCCACCTCGTACGCGGCCTTGCAATGCGGGCACAGCACACGGACCAGGCGCTGTGCCATGACCCCGGCAAGGGAGGATGCCAGCAGGCATGTGTCCACTCCCATGTCCGCCAGCCGCGTGATGGCGCCCAAAGCACTGTTGGTATGCAGGGTCGACAGCACCAGATGGCCTGTCAGCGATGCCTGCACGGCGATATCCGCCGTTTCCCGGTCGCGAATCTCCCCTACCATCACGATGTCCGGGTCTTGCCGCAGGATTGCCCGAAGCCCACGGGCAAAGGTCATGTCGACCTTGCTGTTGACCTGGGTCTGGCCGATGCCGGGCAAGTGGTATTCGACTGGGTCTTCGACGGTGAGGATATTGCGCGATTCACGGTTCAGTACCGAAAGCGCCGTATAAAGCGTGGTGGTCTTGCCCGAACCGGTCGGGCCTGTCACCAGGAAAATACCGTGGGGTTTTTCCAGCACGGCCAGGAACGCCTTCTGCACCGAGGGTTGCATCTGCATGTGCTGCACATCCAGGCGCACAGCCTGCTTGTCCAGCAAGCGCAGCACCACCCTTTCGCCATGGGCCGCAGGCAAGGTGGACACCAGCACATCCACCTCATGGCCGGCCAACCGCAGGCTGATGCGGCCATCCTGTGGCACGCGCTTTTCGGCAATGTCCAGGCGCGCCATGACCTTGATCCGCGACACCAGCAGAGCCGCGAGCGCCCTGGGTGGCGACAGCACTTCGCGCATGACCCCATCGACGCGCATGCGAACACGCAACTGCTGTTCGAAGGTTTCCAGGTGGATATCGGAAGCGCGCGACCTGACCGCTTCGCTGAGCAAGGCATTGAGTAGACGGATGATCGGCGCATCATCCTGTTGATCGAGCAAGTCGCTGGTCTTCGGCAACGACTCAGCCAGGCTTGACAGGTCGATGTGCTCATCCAGCCCCTGGATGACCGACTGCGCTGCATCCTGCGCGCCGCCGTAGCAAGCAGCAAGGTGCTCTGCAAACTGCTCGTCATCCACCAGACGCAGTGGCCAGCCCTGCCCCACGACACGCAGCGCCTCGGAAAGGGCTTCGAGAGAAGCATTGTCGCGCATCAACAACACGGGTTCGGCTGCCTGCCGGTCCAGCAAAATGCCATGACGCCGGGCGAAGCCAAATGGAATCAAAGGCTTCAAGGCTATGGCTCCCGACCTTCCGGCATCGACCGCGCTTCGAACAACCCGCGGGGATCCTGGGGTACGCGCGCCGGGTCGGAGGCGCGAACATCATCGTAGGCACGATGCCCGGACTCAACCAGTTCGGCCTGGGTACGCAAGATGGTAGGCCGCAGAAACACCATGAGGTTGGTCTTTTCCTGAGTATCCCTGGTCCAGCGGAACAAGCCACCCAGCAGAGGAATACGACTGAGCAACGGCACCCCACGTTGCTCTGTGCGCACAGTGTCCTTGATCAGGCCACCGATCACGATGATCTCGCCATCCGCCGCGAGGATGGTGCTCTTGAGCGTTCGCTTGCTGGTGACCAGATCACCTTCGAGCGTGCTGGGGACCAGTTCCGAGCTTTCCTGCTCGACCTCAAGGCGCAGGCTTCGGCCTTCGTTGATGTGTGGGCGAACCTTGAGGCTGATGCCGATATCCTTGCGTTCCACGGTGGTGAACGGGTTATCCGCGCCATTGCCCGAAGTGGTGTACGAACCGGTCTTGAACGGCACGTTCTGCCCCACCAGGATTTGCGCCTCCTGGTTGTCGAGCGTGAGCAGGCTGGGGGTGGACAGCAGGTTGCTACGGCTGTTGCTGGCCAATGCGGAAACCAGCACACCGAAGCGGTCAGAGCCCAGCGCCAGTGCCGCACCACTGGGCAGTGCCTTGTCCGCGCCCAGCACATCGGCCAGCAACGCGCCGCTGTCCGGGAATGTCACCCCGCCTTTGAGGCTTCCGGTGTTCATCCCCCATTGCAATCCCAAGGCTTCATTGATATCGCCGCTGACCTCGACGATGGCCGCATGTATCAGCACCTGCGCGCGAGGCTGGTCCAGTTGCTCGATGATCTGCACGACGTTGCCCAGGGCCTTGGGTTCCCCCAGCAACACCAAGGCGTTCTGGCTGGAGTCTGCCTTGACCATCGCCCCGGCCGCGAGCGGCTGGCCCAAGGCTTCTGTGCCCGGCTTGCCATCCAGCCGCTTGCCCACCTCACCGAGGACCTCGGCCAGTTGCTCGGCATTCCCGTGCTGAAGGCGCACCACGCGCCAGTTATGCGAATTTTCAGGTGCCGGCACATCTAGTTCGCGGGCCAGTCGTGCCAACCGTTGGCGGGATTTTTTCGGCCCAAGCACGAGCAGGCGATTGCCACGGGTATCGGCCAATACCCGCACGCCACTGTCCGGGCTGCCTGCCGAAGCCTCGACGACAGGCAATACATCAGCGACCTGCGCTGTACGCAGCGTTACCAGCTCATAGTCATGCCGCTGACCGCTGTCCAGTTGGCGCACCAGAGCCTGCAAACGCTCGAGGTTGGCAGCCGAGTCGGTGACGACCAAGGCATTGGCGGAGCTGGACGGGCCGATATAGCCGTTGCTCGACACCAGTGGCCTCAGCAGGCCGGCCAGGTCGGCGGCAGTGCTGCCAGACAGGCTGAACACGCGTGTGGTAAATGCGGAAGGAATCGCATCGGCCTGCTGGTTAGCCCAGGCTTTGGCTTCGCTTGCCGGCAACACCAGCAAGCGGTCACCGTCGTTCACTGCGGCAAAGCCTTGAGCATTCAAGACCGAGTAAAACAGCCGACGTACGCCCTCTCGGTCGTGCGCCTCATTGGACAGTACTGTGATGCGCCCTTGCACACGTGGGTCAAGGACAATTGTCTGGTCAAGGATGGCCCCGACTTCGCGGACCACATCACGCACATCGGCATCGCTCATCGCCAGTTGCCAGGTTGACGCGTCAGCCAGGGCCAGTGGGCAGGTCAAGCTCAGGCAAGCCCCGAGTGAGGCTGCCCGCAAGTAACGTTGAAATCTCATTGCACCTCCCGCAACAGGCGGGGTGATTCGGCATGGGCAGAAACGCGCACGGCGCTACTGCCAGATTGAGCGAAGACATTGGCGCCGCCGCCGGACAAGGTCAGGACTTCCTCACGCCCCTCGACCCAAAGGGTGATCGCACCCACGTCGATTCGGCGCAGCACGCTGCCACCCGGCAAGCGATCGCCCACGCCATAGAAGCTGTCACCCTCGCGGCCTCCCACCAACGCACGGGGTTGGCCGCGACTGGGGATAAAACAAGCCTTGAGCACTAACCCGGCCTGGCTTGCCAGCCGTTCCCCTGGCTCGCTAAAGCCAAAGGCCAGTGCCAGGGTCGCCGTGGGCAATGGCTGTTGTGCGGGTAATACACGGGCAACACTGTCTTGCGCGACAGGTTCAACCAGATCTGGGCGCGTGGCTTCGCGCCAGGCCAGCATGACCAACGCCAGCAGAGGGATTGCCACCCAGGACAAGACGGAAGAATGCTTCATAGGCTCAGGGCAGCATTCGACTAACCACCCGCCGCCCGGCAAATTCATGAATGGCGACTGCCCCTACGTGCACCGCCACGGCCAAAGCCAAGGCGACGTTTGCTGCGATATGCAGCATGAACCAGACGCGTAGCCAAAACGGATCCGTTAGCCAGGGCTCGATTGCAAACCAGCCAAATACGTCAATCGCACGGTCCATCATCAGCACGCCTGAAGCCAGCACGATTGCGGTCAGCCAGTAGATGCCTTCGTGAACAACATGCGCTATGCGCCGTGCCCAGGGGTTTTCGTTCAGCGCGCACGGCCTTGGCTTCAGGTAGCGCATCAACCAACGCAGCAGAAAGACCGGTATGAACAGTGTCGTCAGGCCAACATTCAGGAAACTGATACTCTGTGCTGTGGCAGGTTCGACCGTAAAGCCTGACACGTAAAAGCCACTTACCAGCGCCCAGACGATCACCAAGGCAGAAACCCAGTGCAATAGCATCTGCTGCCAGCAATAAGTGTGTAGTTGCATAAGAAATACCGTGTCTCGGCCCGGCATGCCCCATCGGGCTGCCAGGCCGCACTCCCTTTAGCGCTTGATCCAGGCGTCTTGCCAGTTGCTGCCTACACCGGGCTCATAATGGTTGGCATTCTCCGAATAGCTCTTGCACCAACCCTCGAACGGGAATGGCTTGCACTCGAATATCTCACCGGTCTTGGGCTGCAGGACAAGCGTGCCTGCCTTGTAGCTGGCAATCGATTGAGGGAACTCGAAGTCGTAGCCTTCAGCAGCAGCTTTGAGCGCGACTTCACGTTGCTCTTGCAGCAACACGCGCTGTGCCTTGTCGACACCCACGACCTTGAGCGTGTGCGGCCCCTCGACGCTGCTGGCTTCCAGCAGCAGCTTGCCAGTGCCTTCGACCTGCTGGCGCACATAGCCGACCTGCTTGTTATCGGCATCGAACAACCGCGCGCTCACCTGCAGGTTCTTGTTGCTCATGACCGTGAAGTCGAGGGTGGTCTTGCCATCCTTGAGCTGGTACTCAGGCTTCAGGTCATGCAGATGCATGTAGCCAGGCTCAGGGGTCGCGGCGTCGATCTGCAGTTCGAAGCTGGTAATGCCACTTTCGCGCTTGGCATATAGCGTATTGGCGCCTAGCACAGGCTCGAAGTCGCCATCCGCGTTAGGCTTGCCAGCGCGCACGAGCGCTTGGGTTTCATTGATACGGCTGGCCAGTTTGTATGACCAGTTGAAGGCAGTGCCTTCCTCGGCATGCTCAATGACGATAGACGTACTGAACTGCTCACTCTCCGCCCCATTCACAAATGCGCGGACCTTGACCTTGTCGCCAACTTCCAGGTCTCGATGCGGGTTGATCGCGCCAACTGCAGGCCATTCCGGTGCCGGTCCACCTTCAGCCTGGATGTCCACGTCGATCACGTTGTGGAATGCGGCGCCGGTGTCGGCGATTGTCCACAGCCCCAGAACGACATGCTGCCCGGTGCGGTCGGCTGGCAATGTGCAGCGGTGCTTTTCAGCCCCGGGGCCTTTGCCCGCATGGTCGCCGCCAGTAGCAAACTTGCCATGGCCGTCCACCGTGCAGAACGGTGTGCTTTCGAATGCCTCACGAGCCAGCGGCGCATTGGGATTCCAGCCTGTCTTGGTAATGAAATACTCCCACTTGGTGGTCGGGTGTGCAGTGGTGTAGTACCAGTCAAAGGCGATTTCACGGTCGAGGATGGGAGTCAGATGCCAGCGAGCGGCTGACTGCTCGTCAACCAAAGCGAAATCAGCGCGATCGCCACCGCTTGCGATCTTGCCATCCACGGGGCCGAGTTGAGGAAACCCTTTGGCCGCCTCACCCACCGACCAGGGCTCATAGATAACCGCACCACAGCCCGTATTCAAACCCAACTGACAGGCATACGAACGGGACGGCGGCTCGCTGGCATAGCCATGGGCATTGGCCAACTGGGCATGCATGCCCGCACCGGCAACTGCCAGCCAGATTCCACTTGCAGCGAACCTGCGCAGATTCTTTCTTGTATTCATGACGCACTCCGGACTACTTGAGCTTGCGTCGGGGAAGGCCCGACAGGAGTGCGCGAGTTTAGGAATGGCCAAGGGGCCGATATGTAGGAAAAGGGCTGGAGTTCTTCAGGCTTCTCTTTCTCGGTTCAATGGCGTCGATTTCATCGCTGAGCAGTGGCGTGTCGAACGCCAAAAAAAGCCCGGCTCTTGGCCGGGCTGTTCGTCTCATCGCACTTACTGGTGGTACTGCGCCGACAGTTCATGCACGGCGTTGATGAACACGCCTGCGTGCTCCGGATCGACTTCCGGGGTGATGCCGTGGCCGAGGTTGAACACGTGACCAGTGCCCTTGCCGTAGCTGGCCAGGATTCGCGCCACTTCGTTGCGGATGGCTTCTGGCTTGGCGTACAACACGGTCGGGTCCATGTTGCCCTGCAGGGCTACCTTGTCACCGACGCGGCGGCGCGCGTCGCCGATTTCACACGTCCAGTCCAGGCCCAGTGCGTCGGCACCGGCATCGGCGATGCTTTCCAGCCACAGCCCGCCATTCTTGGTAAACAGGATCACCGGCACTTTGCGCCCTTCGTGCTCACGAATCAGGCCGCTGACGATCTTGCGCATGTAGGCCAGGGAGAACTCCTGGTAGGCCGCCGCCGAGAGGTTGCCGCCCCAGGTGTCAAAGATCTGCACCGCCTGGGCACCCGCAAGGATCTGTCCGTTGAGGTAGCTGGTGACCGACTGGGCCAGCTTGTCCAGCAGCAGGTGCAGGGCTTGCGGGTTGTCGTAGGCCATGGCCTTGGTCTTGCGGAAGTCTTTCGACGAGCCGCCTTCGACCATGTAGGTGGCCAGGGTCCAGGGGCTGCCGGAGAAACCGATCAGCGGCACGCGGCCGTTGAGTTCGCGGCGGATGGTGCTCACCGCGTCCATCACATAACCGAGGTCTTTCTGCGGGTCAGGGATCGGCAGCGCTTCGATGTCGGCCGGGGTGCTGATGGTCTTCTTGAAGCGCGGGCCTTCACCGGTTTCGAAGTACAGGCCCAAGCCCATGGCATCGGGGATGGTGAGGATGTCGGAGAACAGGATCGCTGCATCCAGCGGGTAGCGGTCAAGCGGCTGCAGGGTCACCTCGCAGGCGAACTGCGGGTTCATGCACAGGCTCATGAAATCACCGGCCTTGGCGCGGCTGGCGCGGTACTCCGGCAGGTAGCGGCCGGCCTGGCGCATCATCCAGACAGGGGTGACATCAACGGGTTGCTTGAGCAGCGCACGCAGGAAACGATCGTTCTTCAGGGCAGTCATGTCGGCATCCGGAAAAATAGTGCGGGCATTTTCTCAGACGCCAGCGCAAAAGGCACGGTCAAGGCCATGCGTTTTGTCTATTAGGTGCCACAGATCAAACGTTTTTGTATACAAAAGCTTCGCGGGCACGCCCGCTCCCACAGGTTCTTCGCTGAACCCTGTGGGAGCGGGCGTGCCCGCGAAGAGGTCGAAAGTCAGACTTCCAGGTAATCCAGGATCCCTTCGGCAGCGTTACGGCCTTCGAAGATCGCCGTCACCACCAGGTCCGAACCGCGCACCATGTCGCCACCGGCGAACACTTTCGGGTTGCTGGTCTGATGCTTGAACTTGGCTTTCTCCGGCGCCACCACGCGGCCCTGGCTATCCAGCTGGATGCCATGCTGCTCGAACCACGGGGCCGGGCTTGGGCGGAAGCCGAAGGCGATGACCACGGCGTCAGCCGGCAGGATCTCTTCGGAGCCCGGGATCGGCTCGGGGCTGCGGCGGCCACGGGCATCCGGCTCGCCCAGGCGGGTCTCGACCACCTTCACGCCTTCGACCTTGTCCTCGCCGACGATGGCGATGGGCTGGCGGTTGTAGAGGAACTTCACGCCTTCTTCCTTGGCGTTCTTCACCTCTTTGCGCGACCCCGGCATGTTGGCTTCGTCACGGCGATAGGCGCAGGTCACCGACTTGGCGCCCTGGCGGATCGAAGTACGGTTGCAGTCCATCGCGGTGTCGCCACCGCCCAGCACCACCACTTTCTTGCCCTGCATGTCGACGAAGTCTTCAGGCGACTTCTCGAAGCCGAGGTTACGGTTGACGTTGGCGATCAGGAAGTCCAGCGCGTCGTGCACGCCTGGCAGGTCTTCACCGGGGAAGCCGCCCTTCATGTAGGTGTAGGTGCCCATGCCCATGAACACGGCGTCGTATTCGGCGAGCAACTGTTCCATGGTGATGTCCTTGCCCACCTCGGTGTTCAGACGGAACTCGATGCCCATGCCGGTGAAGACTTCGCGGCGATTGCTCAACACGGTCTTTTCCAGCTTGAACTCGGGGATACCGAAAGTCAGCAAGCCACCGATTTCCGGATTCTTGTCGAACACCACCGGGGTCACGCCACCACGCACCAGCACGTCGGCGCAGCCCAGGCCAGCCGGGCCGGCGCCAATGATGGCGACGCGCTTGCCGGTTGGCTTGACCTTGGACATGTCCGGGCGCCAACCCATGGCAAATGCCGTGTCGGTGATGTACTTCTCCACCGAGCCGATGGTCACGGCGCCGAAACCGTCGTTCAGGGTGCAGGCCCCTTCGCACAGACGATCCTGCGGGCACACACGGCCGCACACTTCCGGCAGGGTGTTGGTCTGGTGCGACAGTTCGGCCGCGGCCAGGATGTTGCCTTCGGAGACCAGCTTCAGCCAGTTGGGGATGAAGTTGTGTACCGGGCACTTCCACTCGCAATACGGGTTGCCGCAGCCCAGGCAACGGTGCGCCTGCTCCACGGACTGCTGCGGCTTGAACGGTTCGTAGATTTCCACGAACTCCTTCTTGCGCTGGCGCAGCAGCTTTTTCTTGGGGTCCTTGCGGCCCACTTCGATGAACTGGAAGTCGTTGTTCAGACGTTCAGCCATTTTTCAAAACCTCTTTACCGCAGTTGCCAGCCTCAGGCTGCAAGCTGCAAGACGATCACTTGAGCACGACAGGCCCCGCGCACGGGGCCGTCACTTGCAGCTGTTCTTACTGCGGGTTGGCACGGGTGCTGGACAGCAGTTGCTTGAGGTTGGCCGCCTTCGGCTTGACCAGCCAGAAGCGCCGCACGTAGTCGTCCAGGTTCTCGAAGAGCTCACGCCCCCACTCGCTGCCGGTCTCTTCAACGTATTCGCCAAGGACCCGCGCCAGGTGGCTGCGGTAGGCTTCCATCGCCTCACCACTGATACGCTGGATTTCCACCAGCTCGTGGTTGAGCTTGTCGACGAAGCTGTTGTCCATGTCGAGCACGTAGGCGAAGCCGCCAGTCATGCCAGAACCGAAGTTGTAACCGGTCTTGCCCAGAACGCAGACAAAGCCACCGGTCATGTATTCACAGCAGTGATCGCCAGTACCCTCGACAACAGCGTGGGCGCCGGAGTTACGCACAGCGAAGCGCTCGCCCGCGGTACCTGCGGCGAACAGCTTGCCGCCGGTGGCGCCGTACAGGCAGGTGTTGCCGACGATGGCGCTGTGCTGGGTGGCAAACGGGCTGCCGGCGGGTGGCACGATGGTCACCTTGCCACCGGTCATGCCTTTGCCGACGTAGTCGTTGGCATCACCTTCCAGGTGCAGGTTCAGACCACCGGCGTTCCACACGCCGAAGCTCTGGCCAGCGGTACCCTTGAAGCGGAAGGTGACCGGCTTGTCGGCCATGCCCTGGTTGCCGTACAGCTTGGCGATTTCGCCAGAGATACGCGCACCGATGGAGCGGTCGCAGTTGCAGATGTCGAGGCTGAACTCGCCACCGGCCTGGTCGCGGATTGCCGGCAGGGCCATCTCGACCATCTTCTCGGCCAGCTCGCCCTTGTCGAACGGCGGGTTGTTGTCGACTTCGCAGAACTGCGGCTTGTCAGCCGGAATGTGCGAACTGCCCAGCAGCGGGGTCAGGTCCAGGTACTGCTGGCGCTCGGTGTCGCCTGGCAGCACGTCGAGCAGGTCAGTACGGCCGATCAGCTCGCCGAGGCTGCGCACGCCCAGCTTGGCCAGCCACTCACGGGTCTCCTCGGCGACGAAGGTGAAGAAGTTGATCACCATGTCGACGGTGCCGATGTAATGGTCCTTGCGCAGCTTCTCGTTCTGCGTGGCTACACCGGTGGCGCAGTTGTTCAGATGGCAGATGCGCAGGTACTTGCAACCCAGGGCGATCATTGGCGCGGTGCCGAAGCCGAAGCTCTCGGCGCCGAGGATCGCAGCCTTGATCACGTCCAGGCCGGTCTTCAAGCCGCCGTCGGTCTGTACCCGTACCTTGCCGCGCAGGTCGTTGCCACGCAGCGTCTGGTGGGTTTCAGCCAGGCCCAGTTCCCACGGGGCGCCAGCGTACTTGATCGAGGTCAGCGGCGAAGCACCGGTACCACCGTCGTAACCGGAGATGGTGATCAGGTCGGCATAGGCCTTGGCCACGCCGGCGGCGATGGTGCCAACGCCGGCCTCAGCCACCAGCTTGACCGAAACCAGGGCCTGCGGGTTGACCTGCTTGAGGTCGTAGATCAGCTGGGCCAGGTCTTCGATCGAATAGATGTCGTGGTGCGGCGGCGGCGAGATCAGGGTCACGCCCGGTACCGCATAGCGCAGCTTGGCGATCAGGCCATTGACCTTGCCGCCTGGCAGCTGGCCGCCTTCACCGGGCTTGGCGCCCTGGGCAACCTTGATCTGCAGCACTTCGGCGTTGACCAGGTATTCCGGGGTGACGCCAAAGCGGCCGGTAGCCACCTGCTTGATCTTCGAGCTCTTGATGGTGCCGTAGCGCGACGGGTCTTCACCGCCTTCACCGGAGTTGGAGCGTGCGCCCAGGCGGTTCATCGCCTCGGCCAGGGCTTCGTGAGCTTCCGGCGACAGTGCACCCAGCGAGATACCGGCGGAGTCGTAGCGCTTGAGGATGGCCTCCAGCGGCTCGATCTGGTCCAGCGGCAGGGCCTCGTCGGCGACCTTGACTTTCAGCAGGTCGCGGATCATCGACACCGGGCGCTGGTCGACCAGCGTGGTGTATTCCTTGAACTTGGCGTAGTCGCCCTGCTGCACCGCAGCCTGCAAGGTGTTGACCACATCCGGGTTGTAGGCGTGGTATTCGCCACCGTGGACGAACTTCAGCAGGCCACCTTGCTGGATCGGCTTGCGCGCACTCCAGGCCTCGGCTGCCAGCAGCTTCTGGTCACTTTCGAGGTCGACGAAACGCGCCCCCTTGATGCGGCTGGACACGCCCTTGAAGCTCAGGCCAACCACTTCTTCGGCCAGGCCCACGGCTTCGAACAGCTGGGCGCCACGGTACGAGGCGATGGTGGAGATGCCCATCTTCGACAGGATCTTCAGCAGGCCCTTGGAGATGCCTTTGCGGTAATACTTGAAGACTTCGTCGAGATCGCCGAGCACTTCGCCGGTACGGATCAGGTCGGCCAGCACTTCGTAGGCCAGGTACGGGTACACGGCCGAAGCACCGAAGCCCAGCAGCACGGCGAAGTGGTGCGGATCACGGGCAGTGGCGGTTTCGACCAGGATGTTGCTGTCGCAACGCAGGCCCTGCTCGGTCAGGCGGTGGTGTACTGCCCCCACGGCCAGCGAAGCGTGCACAGGCAGTTTGCCCGGGGCGATATAGCGGTCGCTCAGTACCAGCTGGGTCTTGCCGCTGCGCACGGCTTCTTCAGCCTGGTCAGCGATGTTGCGGATGGCCGCTTCCAGGCCGACGCTCTCGTCATAGTTGAGGTCGATCAGCTGGCGGTCGAAGCCTTCGCGCTCCAGGTTCATCAGCGAACGCCACTTGGCGGGCGAGATGACCGGCGAGCTGAGGATGACCCGCGAAGCATGCTCCGGGGATTCCTGGAAGATGTTGCGCTCGGCGCCCAGGCAGATTTCCAGGGACATGACGATCGCTTCGCGCAGCGGGTCGATCGGCGGGTTGGTCACCTGGGCGAACTGCTGGCGGAAGAAATCGTACGGCGAACGCACGCGCTGCGACAGCACTGCCATCGGCGTGTCGTCACCCATCGAGCCGACCGCTTCCTGGCCCTGCTCGCCGAGTGGGCGCAGCACCTGGTCACGCTCCTCGAAGGTGACCTGGAACATCTTCATGTACTGCTTGAGCTGGTCAGCGTCGTAGCTGGCCACGCCCTGGTCGTCGGTCAGGGTCGCCTGGATACGCAGGGCGTGCTGACGCAGCCAGCGTTTGTACGGGTGGCGCGACTTCAGACGGTTGTCGATGGCGTCAGTATCGAGGATCTGGCCGGTCTCGGTGTCCACGGCAAGGATCTGGCCCGGGCCGACGCGGCCCTTGGCCAGGACTTCCTCAGGCTGGTAACCCCACACGCCGATTTCCGAGGCGATGGTGATGTAGCCATTGGTGGTCGTCACCCAGCGCGCCGGGCGCAGCCCGTTGCGGTCGAGCAGGCACACCGCATGGCGACCTTCGGTCATGACGATACCGGCCGGGCCATCCCACGGCTCCATGTGCATGGAGTTGTATTCGTAGAAGGCGCGCAGGTCGGCGTCCATGGTCTCGACGTTTTGCCAGGCTGGCGGAACCAGCATGCGTACGCCGCGGAACAGGTCGATGCCGCCGGTGACCATCAGCTCCAGCATGTTGTCCATGCTCGAAGAGTCGGAACCGACGCGGTTGACCAGTGGGCCGAGCTCTTCGAGGTCGGGGATCAGATCGTTGGCGAACTTGGTGCGACGGGCCATGGCCCAGTTGCGGTTGCCGGTAATGGTGTTGATCTCGCCGTTGTGGGCGAGGAAGCGGAACGGCTGCGCCAGCGGCCATTTCGGCAGGGTGTTGGTGGAGAAGCGCTGGTGGAACACGCAGATCGCGGTTTGCAGGCGCTCGTCACCCAGGTCTGGATAGAACGCCGCGAGATCGCGCGGCATCATCAGGCCTTTGTAGATGATGGTCTTGTGCGAGAAGCTGCAGATGTAGTGGTCGGCGTCGTGGGCGTTGGCCACGGACGAGCGGCGACGGGCACTGAACAGCTTGATGGCGAATTCCTGATCGCTCAGGCCTTCACCGCCGATGAACACTTGCTCGATCTGCGGCAGGCGCTCCAGGGCCAGGCGGCCGAGCACGCTGGTGTCGATCGGGACCTTGCGCCAGCCGACCAGCGTCAGGCCGGCCGCGACGATTTCGCGGTCCATGTTGGCGCGGGCAGCCTCGGCTTTGACCGGGTCCTGGTTGAAGAACACCATGCCGACGGCGTATTGCTTGGGCAGCTCGACGGCGAATTGCTGCTGGGCCACGGCCCGCAGGAACTGATCAGGCTTCTGCATGAGCAGACCGCAACCGTCACCGGTCTTGCCGTCAGCGTTGATACCGCCGCGGTGGGTCATGCAGGTCAGTGCCTGCATGGCGGTTTGCAGAAGGTGGTGACTCGGCTCGCCCGTCATATGGGCGATCAGGCCAAAACCACAGTTGTCCTTGAATTCTTCGGGATGGTACAGACCTGTTTTCATAGACACTTTCTCACCAGGTTCACCTCTCAACCGGAGGTAAATCTCTTTTATGTACAACCACTTACCATCCACGCCGATCAAACGCCAGCTTTTTTGCGGTGGCCATGGAAAACCATTGTTGCACAGCGACAGTCATACCCACAAATTTTCATGTCTCACCATTGAAAATTTATGTCGCAATTTTGAATGTTTTTGCGCCATGCGCCGTGATAGCGGCTTGGCTCGAGTCTGAAGCGTTTCAGCCAGGTCTGCAACAGAGGCTTGTGGCCGGCAGTCTGGGACAGAAAAGCCTGCCGCGCGCAGGCGCAGCAGGCTAGTCGGATGTCGTTAATCGCTCAGCAACTGGGCGGCGGGGTGATGCCGCCCGGAAGGTATCAGCGGGCCGAGGCCAGCTCTTGTTGGACGCTGGCGACGGTACGTGGCCAAGGTTTACCAGCCTGGACCTTCGCTGGCAAGCTCTTGATTGCCGCAACCGCTGCGTCGCGGCTGGCAAAATTGCCGTAGGTGACCACGTAGAGCGGTTTGCCCTGCAGGTTTTTCTTGAAGTAGCGATACTCGCCACCCTGTTCCTTGACGAAGGCCTGGGCCGACGCTTCGGAGCTGGTGCCGAGGATTTGCACCACGTAGTTGCCGGGCTTCTGGCCCGAGTACCAACCGCCGCTGCCGCTGCCACTGGCGACCGGCTTTTCCACCGGTTTCGCGGCTGGCTTGGCAACAGCGACCTGAGTGGGTGCAGGGGCCGGCTTGGCAGGCGCAACCGGCTTCGCTGGCTGGGTGGCGACAGGCTTCGGCGCAGGCACAACCGGCTGCACAGGCGTGGCAGCCTGGGCCATGCTCGGCGCCGGGCCGGCAGGCACGCCCTGTGGCGGTGCGATGGTGGTCACGGTCGGCGGATTGCCAGGCTGCAAGGCGGTGTTGCCCGCTGGGCCACCTTCTTCGCCATCACCCATGCCGGCAGCTTGCGCCAGCGGCTCGCGCATCACGGGCTGGGACTGACCCACCAGCGGTAGCGGCATCGGCTGCGACTGGCCAGAGAATTCGATGGCCGGGCTGCCGTTGTTGGACTGGGCGGCGCCTGGCTGGCCCTCGCCCAGCGGCAGCTGGGCCTGAGCTACAGGCGCTTCGGCTGGCGCCTTGTCGCCTTTCTTGGGCATCAGAACTGCAGCACCTACGGCGACCACGACGACAGCGGACAGCGCGAGTACGTGTTTCTTAGGCATTTTGAACCCCATGGATGGTCGCTTGACCGTGGTACGGCTGGCGATCATGGCTTCGATCAAAGTATCGCGGGCGACCTGGTTGATGTTGCCAGGCCATCCGTCGGAGTTTTCATGAATATCCACCAGCTGTTCACGGGTGAACACCTCGATGCCCCGGCCAGCGCCCTCCAGGCGTTGCTCCAGGTACTCGCGGGTTTCTTCCTCGTTGTAGGGGGCGAGCTCAATGATGTGGAAGCGCTCTTCCTCGACTTGAATCTCCTCCAACCCGGCAATCAGCGAAGGCTCGCCGAACAGGAACACGTGCGGGCGCCCTTCCGGTAGCCCGGCCGCCAGTTCCAGCAACGCTTGGAGTGCCGACTCGTCGAGTTGTTCCGCATCGTCCACCAGCAAATAGACTTCCTGACCGGTCAGTGCCAACTGCACCACCTTGTTCAGGATGGCCTGCACTTCAGGCTGGGCGACTTCAAGTGTTTGCGCCACCTGGCCGAGCACGCTGGCAGCGTCGCTGGCACCACGGGCCGACACCACCACGCTCAGCACCGTCTGCTTGTTGGTGCTGGCCACCAGGGCCTGGCGCAGCAGGGTCTTGCCGCTGCCCACAGGGCCGGTAACCACCAACATCAGCTGGCTGTAGCGGGCCAGGTGATGAAGTTGGCCCAGCACCGGCTTGCGCTGGGCGGGGAAGAACTTGAAGCCGGGCACACGCGGTGCGAACGGATCGTGGCTCAACTGGTAATGTTCGAGGAACGCCTCATCGGCATGCAAACTGGTCATTACGCTGTCACAACCTCAAAGCTGGGCCACGATCGAGCGGTAATCCGCCGACAGCGTGGCCTGAAGAATCTCTTTCGGATAGTCGTCGGTGATCACGGCCTCGCCCAGCTGGCGCAGCAGCACCAGCCGCAGGCGGCCATCGAGCACCTTCTTGTCGACCGCCATATGCTCCATGAAATGCGCCGGGGTCATTTCCTGTGGGGGCACCACCGGCAAACCTGCGTCCTGCAGCAGGCGGATTGCACGATCACGCTCGGCTTGGTCGATCCAGCCCAGGCGCATGGACATTTCCAGCGCCATGACCGTCCCTGCGGCCACGGCTTCACCATGCAGCCACACGCCGTAGCCCATGTGCGTTTCGATGGCATGGCCAAAGGTGTGCCCCAGGTTCAGCGTGGCACGCACGCCCGACTCACGCTCGTCGGCGCCGACAACGGCTGCCTTGGCTGCGCAGGAGCGACGGATCGCTTCGGTCAGGGCGGCGGGTTCGAGCGCGCGCAGGGACTGGATATTGTCTTCGAGCCAGCCCAGGAATGGCTTGTCGCAGATCAGGCCGTACTTGATCACTTCGGCCAGGCCCGCCGACAGCTCGCGCGCGGGCAGGGTCTTGAGGCTGGTGGTATCGATCAGTACCGCGTTGGGCTGATAGAAAGCACCGACCATGTTCTTGCCCAAGGGGTGGTTGATGCCGGTCTTGCCTCCCACCGAGGAGTCAACCTGAGACAGCAGGGTGGTCGGCACCTGGATGAAATCGACGCCACGCTGGTAGCAGGCTGCGGCGAAACCGGCCATGTCACCGATCACGCCGCCGCCGAGGGCGACCACGGTAGTACGGCGGTCATGTCGCGCCGTCAGCAAACCGTCAAAGATCAGTTGCAGGGTCTCCCAGTTTTTATGGGCTTCGCCGTCCGGCAGGATCACCGGCAGCACCGAGTAGGCGCCAAGGGTCTTGCTCAGGCGTTGGAGATACAGAGGCGCGACGGTTTCGTTGGAAACGATGGCGACCTGCCGCCCGCGGATATGCGGCGCCAGCAGTTCGGCCTGGTCCAGAAGGCCTTCGCCAATGTAGATCGGGTAGCTACGCTCGCCGAGGTCGACCTTAAGTGTCTGCATGTATCCCCACAATGTACTAGGGCGCGGCGCCGGCTGTTCGACCCGCGCGGTAACGTTGAACCTCGCCTCGGCGCTGCCGAGAATAGTCCCGGCTTAGCGGGGCGGCAACTGCTGCAGGCGCTCCAGAATATCGAGCACCACCATGCGCGGTGGCCGTTCGTCGGTTTCCACAACCAGGTCGGCGATTTCGCGATAAAGCGGGTCGCGCGCCTCCAGCAAGGCGCGCAGTGTCGCCTCCGGGTTGGCCGTGCGCAGCAACGGGCGATTACGATCACGCGCGGTGCGCCCGACCTGCTGCTCCACCGAGGCATGCAGGTAAATGACCCGGCCGCCCCTGTGCAGGGCCTGGCGGTTCTCCGCACGCATGACTGCGCCGCCCCCGGTCGCCACCACCACGCCATCGAGCGCGCAGAGCTCGGCGATCATCGCCTGCTCACGGTCACGGAAGCCCGGTTCGCCTTCCTTGTCGAAGATCCACGGGATATTGGCACCGGTCCGCAGTTCGATTTCCTTGTCGGAATCCTTGAACAGCAGGCGCAGCTCTTTGGCCAACAGGCGCCCTATGGTGCTTTTACCAGCGCCCATGGGCCCTACAAGTATCAAATTTCGCACAGAATCAACGACTCACAGCAATCGCCTGGTCACTCATGATACGCGGAGTCAGGAAGACCAGCAGCTCGGATTTTTTCTCTTGTAATGCATCGCGTCGAAACAGCCGCCCAACATACGGCAGATCGCCGAAAAATGGCACCTTGTCGACCACATTGTTTTGCGTGGTCGAGTAGACACCCCCGATGACGATGGTTTCACCGTCCGCCACGCGAACCTTGGCATTTACCTCATTCTTGCGAATCGGCGGCACGTCGTTCAGGGCATTGACGAAGTCAGGCTCGTCCTTGGTCACCTTCACCGTCATGATGACCTTGCCGTCCGGGGTGATCTGCGGCGTGACCTCCAGCGACAACGACGCCTCGCGAAAGGCCACCGAGGTGGCGCCACTCTGGCTGGTTTCCTGATAAGGCACCTCGGTGCCCTTGAGAATCCTGGCGGTTTCCTTGTCCGCCGTGACCACTTTGGGCTGGGAGATGATTTCGCCATTGCCGCTTTTTTCCATGGCACTGAGTTCCAGGTCCAGCAGCACGCCGCCACGCAGCAGGCCTACGCCGATGCCAGCACCGCCCCGCTCCATGCCCAGATCGACAAACAGGTCCTTGCCCAGTTGCGGCGCCTCCCCGTACAACTGCCGCCCCCAGCGCACACCCAGGCCTTTCTCGTAATCGACATTGGCCTCGACGATACGCGCCTCGATCTCCACCTGCCGCACCGGCACGTCCAGCTGAGCGACCAACTGCCGCAAGTCGGCAAGGCGATCCGCAGGCTGGTGGGCGACCAAAGTGTTGGTACGAGTGTCGACGCTCAGGCTGCCACGACCGGTCAGGATGCCATCGTCCGCCAGGGTTGCCAGCAACAACTCGGCGAGGTCGGCCGCCTGGGCGTGATGGATCGGCAGCAGCTCACGCTGCAAGGGTTGCAGCTGCGCATCCAGCTCTTGCCCGATACGGGCACCGCGGGATTGTTCGGCCAACTCGGCGGCTGGCGCCACCAGCAGCACATTCCCTTCCTCGCGCCGGGCCAGCCCTTTGCTACGTAGCACCAGCGCCAGCGCCTGGTCCCACGGGACTTCGTGCAACCGCAGGGTAACATTGCCCTGCACGGTATCGCTGGCCACCAGGTTGATCCCGGCGTAGTCCGCCAGCACTTGAAGCACCGAGCGCACCTCGACATCCTGAAAATTCAGCGAGATGGGCTCACCCCGATAGGGCGCTGCCATGCACAACTGACTGGTGAGAAGCGCCACCGTCATACCCTTCAATAGCCATTTCATCTCCGTCCCTGGCCTCCATTGTCACGCTCTTCCTGAGCGTCAGCATTACCGTGCGTTCACGCCACACGCCCCCGAGGAACAGTCGCTCACGCACGTTCAGCTGGCGCTCGCCGACTTCCACCACAACACCCCCATCGCGCCCCAGCCGATCACCGGGGCGCACGCGATACAAGCGACCTGCCGCCGACAGCAACGCTTCGCGTTGCGGCCCTCGTTGCAGGCTGCCGACCATCTGCAGCTGAGCCAGCGGGACGCTGGCAAGCCCCGCCTGGGCAATTCGCGTAGCCCATTCGGAAAACGGATCGAGAAGCACCGGCTGCATCTCACCCCGAGCAGGTGTATCGGCCAAGGTCAAAGGTTCAGGCACTTCCCCATCGGCTTGATAGGCATGCACGCGCATGCCAAGGCGCAATAGCCCGGGCCTGTCCTGCGCAGGTGCCAGCCACAAGGCTTCGGCGCGCAACAGACGAACCTGGCCGAGCCAGTCGTCCAACCACATCCGCAGCCCCGAATAGCGACCAACGACTTGCACATCCAACGACGTCTGCCAATAGCCGGGCTGGCGGGTTACCTCATCAAGTACATCGAGTCGTTCGAAATGCAGGCCTTGCGCATGGCCCGAGGCTGCCAGCTGGTCAAGCAAATCGCTCATGTCGGCCCCGGCGGCAAGGCGCCAGCGAGCATCCTGCAGGAGCTGCCGTGCAGCATCGAGGCCCGTGCGCATCTGTGACAACGCCAGCACTTCGGCAGCCTTGGTTTCATGCACCTGAAGCAGGCGAACGTGCCTGGCGCGCTCTTGCTCCTGAAGCTCCAACCAGTACGGCAAACGAAACAGGCAGCCGAACCCCACCACGATAAGGCCTATGGCGAATGGCAACACGCAGCGAGCAAGCCGCGAGCGCTCGATGACGGCCAGCCAATCGCCTTTGTGCAACAGATTCACGACCAGCGCGCCGAAAGGCGGGCCAACAACGTGAACGCGTCGCCGCCCGGCTCACTCTTCAGGCTTTTAAGCTCCAGTTCACGCAGTTCACCGGAACGTTCCAACTCACGCATCAGCTGGGCCACAACGGCGCCGGAGGCAGCCACGCCGTCCATTCGCAACTGGGAACCCTGCAGTTCGAGCCTGAGCAGCTGGACGCCTTCCGGCAGCGCCCGTTCCAGATCCGCGAGCACGGCTGTCACCCGCCCCTGCCCAGCACGCAAGTCAGCCAAGGCCGCCGTCTGCGCTCGCACCTGCTCGTAGGATTGCCGGATACGATCATGCTCACGCCTCTGCACTTCGAGCACATCGATAGCGGCTTGCTGGCTATTGTTGGCAACGGCTTGCTGACGAGCTCGCTGCCGTGCCAATTGGTCTATCAGCAGCACAGCGGACAACGCCACGACAGCCGCTCCCACCAGCGTCAGGCGCAAACGCCTGAGCGCTGCCAGGCGCTGCCGCTCTCGCCACGGCATCAGATTCAGGCGCAAGATCAATGCACGCTCCCCATCGCCAGCGAAAACGCCAAGGCCATCCGGCCATCGCTGCAATCCACCCCAGCCACAGTTGGCAAAGGCCGGCACGGCAAGCCGAGACGCTCGCTCAGTAGGCCAAGCGGGCACTGCCCGGCCACCGGCGCACCGACCACAAGCACTTCTTCCGGCCCCGCCCCTGCAGCGAAAACATCCCCAGGCAAGTCAGGTAACGCCCCTGGGAGCAACTCCCGCCTTAAAGGCAGGGTATCGCCAAGCCAGCCATGCAGCGTCGAGCCGCCCGGCTCGATTCGCAACAGCGCAGCCTGGCCTGTGGTTTGGCATGGCATCAGGCGGCGCAAGGCAATGCTGTCCACCTCCGCGACTTCCAGCTCCAGCCCGGCTGCTTCGAATGCAGCTTGCACAGACTGCAATGCACTGTGCCGACTGGCCGCGACCAGGACATCCAGGCTACCGGGGTGTTGCGACGAGGCACCCAGCACCTGAAAATCCAGTACCAGGTCTTCAAGGGGAAAGGGGAACAGCCGGTCTGCTTCTGCCAGCAGTTGCGCCTCCATTTGACTCGGGGCTTGGCCGCTTGGCAGTTGGCATAGCTTGCAAATCACTTGTGAGGCAGGCAGCGCTACGGCAGCCCGGCGCTCGCGACTGCCGGATTGCCGATAAGCGCTGCGCAGGGCAGCGACAATACGGTCAGGGTCCTGCCAGCCGTTACCGGGAGCAAACGGCTCGACCGCCCAGACCAGTTGCTTGTAGCGCCCCCTGTGGCGCTGCACTTGGGCAATACGGACGGAGTCGAAAGCGATTTCCACTCCCAGCAGTGAACTGGCATCCTTGCCAAAACGTCCGAGCATAGCGACTTCCTTGTTACAACCATGAACCGCCGCATTGCCGGGCCTGACCGGCCAGACGGTGCCGCGGGCCGCCTGGCCGGTCACCCGGCGAGGCGAAAAATGCTTATAATGCCCAGCGTTTTTTCGTCCGCCGGCCCCGTGCGCAATTCACCTCTCAATCTGGACACCGAAAAGCCTTGATACGCCTGCTGAAGTTCTTCTGGTGGTCTTTTGTCGCAGTCATCTGCGCGCTCGTACTCGGTGTGAGCGGTGCGTTTCTGTATCTTAGCCCCAACCTGCCGTCGGTCGATTCGCTCAGAAGCGTTCAGTTGCAAATCCCCCTCAGGGTGTACAGCAGCGATGGCAAGCTGATCGCCGAGTTCGGCGAAATGCGCCGCTCGCCGATCCGCTTCGCGGAAATTCCGCCACAGTTCATTCAGGCGCTTCTGTCAGCCGAGGATGACAATTTCCTCAATCACTACGGGGTCGACCCGAGCAGCCTGATGCGCGCCGCGACCCAGCTGGTGAAAACCGGTCACATCCAGACGGGTGGCAGCACCATCACCATGCAGGTGGCGAAGAACTTCTTCCTCACCAGCGAGCGCAGCTTCTCGCGCAAGACCAACGAGATTCTTCTGGCCTTGCAGATCGAACGTGAGCTGACCAAGGACGAGATCCTCGAGCTGTACGTCAACAAGATCTACCTGGGTAACCGCGCCTACGGTATCGATGCGGCCGCGCAGGTGTATTACGGCAAGTCGATCCGTGACGTAAGCCTGGCGCAAATGGCGATGATCGCCGGCCTGCCCAAGGCACCGTCGCGCTTCAACCCGTTGGCCAACCCGGTGCGCGCCAAAGAGCGTCGCGACTGGATCCTCGGTCGCATGTACAAGCTCGGCAAGATCGACGAGGCGAGCTATCAGGCCGCCCTGGCAGAGCCGCTGAATGCCAGCTACCACGTGCCGACCCCCGAAGTTAACGCGCCGTATGTTGCCGAAATGGCCCGTGCCGAAATGGTCGGCCGCTATGGCAGCGACGCGTATACCGAAGGTTTCCGTGTCACCACCACGGTGCCGAGCGACATGCAGGAGATGGCCAACAAGGCCATCCTCAACGGCCTGTCCGAGTACGACGAGCGTCACGGCTACCGCGGCCCTGAAGCTCGCTTCCCGGGCAAGACCCTGGCCGCCTGGCAACAGGAGCTGAGCAAGCAACGCACCTTGGGCGGCCTGGAACCGGCCATCGTCACGCGTGTGGAAAAGAGCGGCGTGAAAGTGCTGACCCGTGCAGGCACCGAAGAAGAGGTCAGCTGGGACACCATGAAGTGGGCCCGCCCGTTCATCAACAGCAATTCGCAGGGCCGGGCACCGCAATCGCCTGCCGACGTTGCCCAAGTGGGTGATCTGGTGCGCCTGCAGCGCCTGAATGACGGCAAGCTCAAGTTCAGCCAGGTGCCCGGTGCACAGAGTGCGCTGGTCTCACTCGACCCGCAGAACGGCGCCATCCGCGCCCTGGTGGGCGGCTTCTCGTTCGAGCAGAGCAACTACAACCGTGCCATGCAGGCCAAGCGCCAGCCAGGCTCCAGCTTCAAGCCGTTCATCTATAGTGCTGCACTGGACAGCGGCTACACCGCGTCCAGTCTGGTCAACGATGCGCCAATCGTGTTCGTCGACCAATACCTGGACAAGGAATGGCGCCCCAAGAACGACACCAATACCTTCCTCGGCCCGATCCGCCTGCGCGAAGCGCTGTACAAGTCTCGCAACCTGGTGTCGATCCGCCTGCTGCAGGCCATGGGTGTAGACCGTACCATCGACTACATCGCCAAGTTCGGCTTCAACAAGCAGGACCTGCCACGCAACCTTTCGCTGGCGCTGGGCACTGCTACCCTGACGCCGATGGAAATCGCCACTGGCTGGAGCACCTTTGCCAACGGCGGCTACAAGATCAATCCGTACCTGATCGATCGCATCGAGAGCCGCAGCGGCGAGACCCTGTTCACCGCCAACCCGGCGCGCGTGCCGCAGGGCGCCGAAGACCATGCCGGCCTTGCCGCCCCGGAACAGCCGATCAGCACCGCTTCCCTGCCTGGAGAGGCCCCGTCCGCCTTGGGCCAGATTGCCCCTCCACCGCAGACACCGGCTGTTGCGGAACAGATCGTCGATGGCCGCACCACTTACATCCTCACCAGCATGCTGCAGGATGTGATCAAGCGCGGCACAGGCCGCCGGGCATTGGCCCTGGGCCGTACCGACCTGGCCGGCAAGACAGGGACCACCAACGAGTCCAAGGACGCCTGGTTCTCCGGCTACAACGCCGATTACGTGACCACCGTATGGGTCGGTTTCGACCAGCCCGAAACCCTCGGTCGCCGTGAATACGGCGGTACGGCAGCCCTGCCGATCTGGATGAGCTTCATGGGTGCGGCATTGAAGGACAAGCCGAGCCATGCACCAGCGGAACCGGAAGGCATCCTCAGCCTGCGAGTCGACCCGGTCAGCGGCCGTGCCGCTTCGCCAAGCACGCCAGATGCCTACTTCGAGCTTTTCAAGGCCGAGGACTCGCCGCCGTCGGTGGATGAGCTGGGCAACGGCACAGCGCCGGGCAGCCCGCTGCCTGCGGACGAAGCAGCGCCGATGGATCTGTTCTGAAGGAGAGCGCCTGGTTCGGGTTTTGCGTGGGCGCCCGATCCCACAGGCGCTGACACTCTCTCGGCAAACAAAAAGCCCCGGCTCTCACGAGCCGGGGCTTTTTTGTGTCGCAGCTGCTATCAGCCGTTGAACACGTCATCCACGCTGGTCAGCGGGTAGTGCTTCGGATACGGCAGGGTAGCTACGCCGGATTCGATGGCAGCCTTGGCCACGGCGTCGGAAACGACGGTGATCAGGCGAGCATCCAGTGGCTTCGGAATGATGTACTCACGGCCGAACTCCAGGGCTTCAACGCCGTAGGCTTCGCAGACCTCTTTCGGCACTGGCTGCTTGGCCAGGTCTTTCAGCGCGATGGCGGCAGCGATCTTCATTTCTTCGTTGATGCGCTTGGCGCGGACGTCCAGGGCACCACGGAAGATGAACGGGAAGCCCAGTACGTTGTTGACCTGGTTCGGGTAGTCGGAACGACCGGTAGCCATGATCACGTCGCTGCGAGTGGCGTGAGCCAGCTCTGGGGAGATTTCCGGGTCCGGGTTCGAGCAGGCGAACACGATCGGGTTGGCAGCCATCGACTTCAGGCCTTCCGGGCTCAGCAGGTTCGGGCCGGACAGGCCTACGAACACATCAGCACCGTCCAGGGCATCGGCCAGGGTGCGCTTGTCGGTCGCGTGGGCGAACTGGGCCTTGTACTGGTTCAGGTCGTCGCGGCCAGCGTGGATCACGCCGCTGCGGTCGATCATGAAGATGTTCTCGACCTTGGCACCCATGCTGACCAGCAGCTTCATGCACGAGATGGCGGCAGCGCCGGCGCCGAGGCAGACGATCTTGGCGTCTTCCAGCTTCTTGCCGGCGATTTCCAGGGCGTTGATCATGCCGGCCGCTGTAACGATCGCGGTACCGTGCTGGTCATCGTGGAATACCGGAATGTCGCACTGCTCGATCAGGGTGCGCTCGATTTCGAAGCACTCTGGGGCCTTGATGTCTTCGAGGTTGATGCCACCGAAGGTGATCGAGATGCGGCGAACGGTGTCGATGAAAGCCTGCGGGCTTTCCGATTCGACTTCGATGTCGAACACGTCGATACCGGCGAAACGCTTGAACAGAACGCCCTTGCCTTCCATTACTGGCTTGGAGGCCAGTGGGCCGAGGTCACCCAGACCGAGGATGGCGGTGCCATCGGAAATCACCGCGACCAGGTTGCCCTTGCCAGTGTATTTGTAGGCCAGCTCAGGATCACGGCCGATTTCGCGCACGGGTTCTGCGACGCCTGGGCTGTAGGCCAGGGCGAGATCGCGGGCGGTGGCGGTGGGCTTGGAGAGCTCGACGCTCAGTTTCCCCGGACGAGGTTGAGCGTGGTATTCGAGAGCGGCGGTTTTCAGGTCTGACATGGTGGGCATTCCGCTATTTACTGTTCTGACGGACCGCCGAGGATACGCAAAGAGCCGGGGAGCCACAAGACTGGTCAGTCACTTGTGTCAAGGCCTTTGGCCTACGACTTTAAGCTATCACGCACGGGGGCATTCGCCTCACAGTGTGTACAATCTGATAGCGAAATGTCTACATCTTTTCAGCCTGAAATACGCTCCAACATCCCCGGGTCCGTCAGCGGCAATACCCAGCGTCGCTGCCCTGGCTTGAGCCCTCCCTTGCGGGAACGATCCAGCACCCAGCCGCGCGCCTCGACCTGGCGTCCTTTGAGATTAGTGAAGAAGCTGGCGGGGAACGTGCGTTGCAGACGAGCGGGAATCTGCAGCACAACGGCATCGTCCAGCTCGAGCCAGATGCCGCCACGATTGCGCTCGATGCCACGGATGGTACCGCTGACAACGGCAAACCCGGATTGCCGCACATCCGCTGCGCTGCGCACTGGCGAGCTGCGCCACAGCCCGGCCCGCGCCTGGCGCGCGACCCGCTCGGCTGCTTGCTGGCAACGAGCCAGGCGCACATTGGGTGCAACCGCTACGTGATAACCAAGGCCCTCGCTGAGCAGCCGCGCCTCCAGATTGTCACCATTGCGGCCATAGATGTGCGCCAGGGTGCGCCCGTACTTGTCCTTGCCCTCGACACCCGCTATCAGCCCGACGCGACCGTCACTGGCTTTGACCAACGCTTGCAGCCGCTGCCTGGCAGCCTCGGCATAGGGTTCACTGGCGCGCCCCCTGCGCCCGATTTCCGGGGCATTGATGCCGATCATGCGGACACTGCGACCGTCGGTCAGGCGCAACGTGTCGCCATCCACCACCTGGCGCACCGCCACCGGCTGTGGCTTGTCTAGCACCGGGCAGAACGCCAGGGCCGGCAGCTGCCAGATTGCGCCCACAAAAAAGGCGCCCACGAGGGGCGCCTTTTTCAGCAACAATGCGAAGCCCGAAGGATTCGCCATGCGCATGATTACTTCTTGGTACCGAACATACCGAAGCGATCGGCGAACTTCTGTACGCGACCACCGGTGTCCAGGACTTTCTGCTTACCGGTGTAGAACGGGTGGCACAGGTTGCAAACGTCGATCGCCAGGGTGTTGCCCAGGGTCGAACGAGTTTCGAACTTGTTACCGCAGCTGCAGGTGACTGCAACTACTTCGTAGTTCGGGTGGATACCTTCTTTCATGGTCACTTCCTCGAGCTGCGTGCCGCCACCCAACACCTATTGTTGAATACCGCACGTAATTAGGCGGCGAATAATACCAGAGCACCGCGCCAACGCAAGTTGTCGCTTGCACCGACCGTCGTCTGCTAGGCTCGCCAGTCTTTGAAACACCCTCTGAGACCTTTCGCGTGTCCGACGTCATCCTGCGCCTTGCCCTGCCCTCCCCGTTGCGTCGCCTGTTCGATTACCGGGCGCCTGCGAGCATGGCGCGCCAGGTGCTGACCCCGGGCATGCGCATCCGCGTGCCGTTCGGGCGCCGCGAAATGATCGGCGTGCTGGTGGAAGTGTGCGCGCACAGCGAAGTGCCCGCCGACAAGCTCAAGCCTGCCAGCGCCTTGCTCGACCCGGTTTCGCCAATCCCGGCGCCGCTGTTCAAGCTGTGCCTGTGGACCGCCCAGTACTACCAGCACAGCCTCGGCGACACCTTGAGCTGGGCGCTACCCTCGCTGTTGCGCCAGGGTGAACCTGCCGAGATGCGCCAGGAGCGCTTCTGGCACGTGGCACCCGGCGCACGCCTGGAGGACCCGCGCATCGCCCGCGCCCCGCGCCAGCGCGACGCTCTCAAGACCCTGGCCCAGCACCCCCACGGCGTGGCGCACAGCCTGCTGGGCAAACTCAACCTGAACAAGGACAGCCTCGACCTGCTGCTGGCCAAGGAGCTGGTGCAGGTCGAGGTACGCCGCCACCTGCCGGCGCACCGCCACGAGCACTGGCTGGCGCAGCCGGAACTGCCACTCAATGAAGAACAGCGCGAAGCCTTCGACGCGGTACGCGAGGGTTTTGGCGGCTTCAGCGCCTTCCTGCTGGCCGGCGTCACCGGCAGCGGCAAGACCGAGGTGTACCTGCAACTGATTCGCGAAACCCTCGAAGCCGGCAAGCAGGCGCTGGTGCTGATCCCCGAGATCAACCTCGGCCCGCAGACCCTGGCGCGCTTCGAGCAGCGCTTCAACGCCCGCATCGCCCTGCTGCATTCGGCCGTGAACGACCGCGAGCGCCTCGACGCCTGGCTGGCCGCCCGCGACGGTGAGGCCGACATCATCATCGGCACGCGTTCGGCGCTGTTCACGCCGATGAAGAACCCCGGCCTGATCATCATCGACGAAGAGCATGACGGCTCCTACAAGCAACAGGAAGGCCTGCGCTATCACGCCCGCGACCTTGCGCTGGTACGCGCCCATCAGGAAAACATCCCGATCCTGCTCGGCTCCGCCACGCCGTCGCTGGAGACCCTGCACAACGCGCTCACCGGCCGCTATCGACTGCTGCGCATGAACCAGCGCGCGGGCGGCGCCCGCCCACCGCGCATGCTGCGCCTGGATGTGAAGAGCCTGCCGCTGGACAGCGGCATCAGTGGCCCGTTGCAGCAGGCCATCCGCCAGACCCTGGAAGCCGGCCAGCAAGTCCTGGTATTCCTCAACCGCCGTGGCTTCGCCCCGACCTTGCTGTGCCATGACTGCGGCTGGCTGTCCGAATGCCCACGCTGCGATGCCCGCATGACCGTGCACCAGCGCTCTGGCGTGCTGCGCTGCCACCACTGCGGCTACGACGAGCGTCTGCCGCAGCAGTGCCCGCAATGCAACCACGTCGACTTGCGGCCCGTAGGCGCCGGCACCGAACGCGCCGAAGAGCGACTGAACGTGTTATTCCCGGATTACCCGATCCTGCGCGTTGACCGCGACAGCACGGCGCGCAAGGACGCCATGCAGCATTTGTTCAGCACCATCCAGCGAGGCCAGCCAAGCATCCTGGTAGGCACCCAGATGCTGGCCAAGGGTCACCACTTCCCGCGGGTGACACTGGTCGCCATTCTCGACGCCGATGGCGGGCTGTTCTCGGGGGACTTCCGCGCCAGCGAGCGCATGGCCCAGCTGATCGTCCAGGTTGCGGGGCGAGCCGGGCGCGCCGAAGAGCCTGGCAAAGTGATCATCCAGACCCACCTGGCCGACCACCCGCTGCTGGTGCAACTGACCGAGCAAGGTTACTTCGCCTTCGCCGAACAGGCCCTGGACGAACGCCGCAACGCCGGACTGCCGCCGTTCTCCCACCTTGCCCTGCTGCGCGCTGAAGCGCACAAGCCCGGCCAGGCCGAAGGCTTCCTCGACGAAGCCTGCGCCGCCGCCGAGCGCCTGGTCGCCGAACAGCGCCTGCCCGGTATCGAACTGCTGGGGCCGGTACCTGCACCCATGGAACGGCGCGCCGGACGCTTCAGGGCGCAATTGTTGATTCAGGCCAACACCCGAGCCCCCTTGCATCGACTGATCAGCGCATGGTTGCTAGTGTTGGAGCAACTGCCGAGCGGGCGCCAGGTACGCTGGTCTCTGGATGTCGACCCGGTCGACCTTTATTAAGCTTCGGCCCCAAAGGTTGGCAACCCGCCCCTGGCAACGGATAATGCCCAGTTTTTCCACCTGCGCATCGAGGCGCTCCACCGCGCTTGCGGTCGAAAAGAGATCCCCATGAAAGACACCATTCGCCAGCTGATCCAGCAAGCCCTCACCCAACTCGTCACCGACGGTGTGCTGCCTGAAGGGCTGTCGCCGGCGATCCAGGTGGAAAACGCCCGGGACAAGACCCACGGCGACTTCGCCAGCAACATCGCCATGATGCTGGCCAAGCCGGCCGGCATGAAGCCGCGCGACCTGGCCGAAAAGCTGATCAATGCCCTGCCGGCCAGCGCCGACATCAGCAAGGTCGAAATCGCCGGCCCAGGCTTCCTGAACTTCTTCCAGAACACCGATGCCCTGGCCAACCGCCTGGATGCCGCCCTCGCCGACGCCCACCTGGGCGCGCGCAAGGCCGGGCCTAAGCAGAAGGTGGTGATCGACATGTCGGCACCGAACCTGGCCAAGGAGATGCACGTCGGCCACCTGCGCTCGACCATCATCGGTGACAGCGTCGCGCGCGTGCTGGAATTCCTCGGTGACGAAGTGATCCGCCAGAACCACGTAGGCGACTGGGGCACCCAGTTCGGCATGCTGCTGGCGTATCTGGAAGAGAACCCGATCACCAGCGACGAGCTGTCGGACCTGGAAAACTTCTACCGTGCCGCCAAGAAGCGTTTTGACGAATCCGAAGCGTTCGCCACCCGCGCCCGTGGCCTGGTGGTCAAGCTGCAGGCCGGCGACCCTGAGTGCATGGCCCTGTGGACGCGCTTCAAGGACATCTCGCTGTCGCACTGCCAGAAGACCTACGAGCTGCTCAACGTCAAGCTGACCATGGCCGACGTGATGGGCGAAAGCGCCTACAACGCCGACCTGGCCAATGTGGTTTCCGATCTCAAGGCCAAGGGCTTGCTGGTCGAGGACCAGGGTGCACAGTGCGTATTCCTCGAGGAGTTCAAGAACAGCGAAGGCGAGCCTCTGCCTGTGATCGTGCAAAAGGCTGACGGCGGCTACCTGTACGCCACCACCGACCTGGCTGCCGTGCGCTACCGCAGCAACGTGCTCAAGGCCGACCGCGCCCTGTATTTCGTCGATCAGCGCCAGGCCCTGCACTTCAACCAGGTGTTCGAAGTTGCCCGCCGCGCCGGCTTCGTCGGCCACCCGATGCAGATGGAGCACATGGGCTTCGGCACCATGAACGGCGCCGACGGCCGCCCGTTCAAGACCCGCGACGGCGGCACCGTGAAGCTGATCGACCTGCTCACCGAGGCCAAGGAGCGCGCATACGCGCTGGTCAAGGAAAAGAACCCGAGCCTGGCCGAAGACGAACTGCGCCACATCGGTGAAGTGGTTGGTATCGGCGCGGTGAAATACGCCGACCTGTCCAAGCACCGCACCAGCGACTACAGCTTCAACTTCGAACTGATGCTCAACTTCGAAGGCAACACCGCGCCTTACCTGCTGTATGCCTACACCCGTGTGGCCGGCGTATTCCGCAAGCTGGGCAAGGGCTTCGACGAGGTCGACGGCAACATCGTGCTGCAGGCCGCTCACGAGCAAGACCTGGCTGCGCGCCTGGCCCAGTTCGGCGAGATCCTCAACAGCGTCGCCGACAAGGGCACCCCGCACGTCCTGTGCAGCTACCTGTACGACCTCGCTGGCCTGTTCTCGAGCTTCTACGAGAACTGCCCGATCCTCGCCGCCGAGACGCCGGAACAGCAGCAAAGCCGCCTGCGCCTGGCTGCGCTGACCGGTCGCACCCTCAAGCAAGGTCTGGAACTGCTCGGCCTGGAAACCCTGGAGCGCATGTAAGTTGGCTGCCAAGAAAAAACCTGCTCCCAAACGCGGCGCCAGCCGTCAGACGGCCCCCGCCAAACAGCCGATCCCCGGCTGGGTATGGCTGGCGGTCGGCCTGACGGTCGGTGCATTCATCGTTTTCCTGATGAAACTCGAGCCCGGTGGCGGTGACATCAAGCGCACCAAGCCCGAGCAGCAGAAGCCGGAGAAGGTGGCCGAAGCCAGCAAGTCGGCCACCCCTGCAACGCCACAGGCGCCGGTGAAGCCGAAATACGACTTCTACACCCTGCTGCCGGAGTCCGAGGTTATCGTGCCGCCTGAGGCCGTGCCGGAAAAGACGCCGCCGGTGCCCGCACAACCGGTGACCCCGGTCACGCCAGCTGAGGCGGCGAAAATCGACACTGCTCGAGCCCAGGCCGCGCTGTTGGGCCAGACTCCGCCACCAGCCCCTCCGGTGATCAAGCCAGCGGCGACCACGCAGTACTTCCTGCAGGCCGGTTCGTTCCGCAAGCAGGCCGATGCCGACAAGGTCCGTGCGCAGATCATCCTGCTCGGCCAGGTAGTCAAGGTCGAGTCGGGTACCGTCAAGGAAGAAACCTGGTACCGCGTGCTGGTCGGGCCATTCAGCAACCGCGAACAGCTGACCGTGGCGCAGAAGCAGCTGGCGGGCGCCGGGTTCAGCAACTTGCTGCTGCAGCAGCGACAGACCCGCCAGTAACGAAAAAGGCCTTGCCGCACAGCGCGACAAGGCCTTTTTTGTAAGTGTCCGTTGCTCTAGCGATTGCGCGCGTTGGCTTCGGAAATCTGGCTGTTCAAGGTCCAGAAGTCATACAGCACCCCCACCAGGAACAGGCCGCCGGTGAAGAAGTAGATGATCGACGAGATCCACTTGCCCTGGTACAGGCGGTGCACGCCAAAGATGCCCAGGAAGGTCAGCAGGATCCAGGCGATATTGTAGTCGATGCGCCCGGACTGGAAGCGCATGTCCGCCTCTCGGTCCATCGACGGGATCAGGAACAGGTCGATGAGCCAGCCAATGCCGAGCAGCCCCAGCGTGAAGAACCAGATCGTCCCGGTGATCGGCTTGCCGTAGTAGAAGCGGTGCGAGCCGGTGAAGCCGAAGATCCACAGCAGGTAGCCGATGACCTTGCTGTGGGTGTCGTGATACGGCGTCCCCTGTTGATAACTGTTCATTCATAGCCCCCGTGGGTTATCCGAAAATTTTCTAAACAAAAATGTGACTTTTCCGTCGCAGGCCGACGTACGGCAGCATGACAATCGACCAACGGCCCTGAAAGGGAGCAAAAAGCTGTTATAAAGTTGCGCGCCAAACACATAAACATTCATAAGAGCTTCATCTATGCCGCCTTTATTCAAGACATGGCTGACCCTCTGCCTATTATTGCCCCTGGCCGCCCACGCCACCAATCGTGAGCAACGTCTTCCCAATGGTTTCACCGGCTATACCACCAATGCCTCGGTGAGACACGCGCCCGCCAAGCAGAGCACGCTGCATGCACGCTCGAACTATTCGGGCAAGGGCCACAACCTGCCTGCCGTTGCGGCGATGTCGCCGAAGCAGAGCAGCGATGTGCTCAGCCGTGCGGTCAACGTGCTCGGTACCCCTTATGTTTGGGGCGGCAGCAACCCGAAAAAAGGGTTCGACTGCAGTGGGCTGGTCAAGTACGCCTTCAACGACGTGGCAGACGTCGACCTGCCGCGTACATCCAATGCCATGGCCCAGGGCCACGGGGTGAAAGTCGCCAAGAGCGAGCTCAAGCCAGGCGACCTGATCTTCTTCAACATCAAGAGCCGTCGGGTCAATCACGTTGCCATCTACCTGGGCAACGACCGCTTCATCCATGCGCCGCGCACTGGCAAGCGGGTGAGCATCGACAGCCTGAGCAAGCCGTACTGGCAACAGCACTATGTGGTTGCCAAGCGGGTACTGCCGAAAGAGCAGCAACAGCTGAACCTGGCCAAGCGCTGATCCTATCGGCGCCTGCCTGTACCGGCCCTTTCGCGGGCAAGCCCGCTCCCACAGAGAAAACCTGCGCTGACCCTGTGGGAGCGGGTTTACCCGCGAAGAGGCCGGACCAGGCGCTAGAGATCGCTGATCAGTCCCTTCTCCCTCAGCCCCCGCATCGCCCCTTCCATCGTCCGCATCCCCTCCGCCGCCCCGGTCTGCATCACCGAACACAACTGCGCCATCCGTCCCTCACGCACCAGATTGCGCACCGCAGGTGTCGCCACCAGCACTTCTCGCGCAGCCACTCGGCCGCCGCCCCCACGCTTGACCAGCACCTGCGCCACCACCAACCTCAACGACTCCGCCAGCATCGCCCGCACCAAGGGTTTCTCTTCTGCCGCGAACACCTCCACCAGCCGGTCAATGCTGCTTGCCGCCGACCGCGTATGCACCGTAGCCAGCACCAGATGCCCTGTCTCCGCTGCGCGCAACGCCAGGCGGACGGTTTCCAGATCGCGCAGTTCGCCGATCATGATCACATCAGGGTCCTGACGCAGGGCGCTGCGCAGCCCCTGAGCGAAATCACGACAGTGCCGGCCGATCTCGCGCTGGTTGACCAGGCTGCGTTGGCTGCTGTGGACAACCTCGACAGGGTCTTCAAGAGTGATGATGTGCAACGCCCGCTCACGATTAAGGCGGTCGATCAATGCCGCCAGCGTACTCGACTTGCCACTACCGGTCGGGCCGCCCACCAGCACCAGGCCATCCGCATGCTGCGCAACGGCTTGAAACACTTCTTCAAGTTCGAGTTCATCGACACTGGCGATACGTTTCGGAATCAGACGAAACGTGGCAGCCAGGCCGTTCATCTGTCGAAACAGACTGAGACGAAAACGCCCCAGAGAGGCCAATTCCAGGGCCAGATCCAGTTCATCGCCCTGCACCCATTGCCGGCACTGGCCCTCGTCGAGCAGCGCTGACAGCGCGTCGTTCATTGCTGCTGAGGTCACGCTTGGCAGCGCCATGCGCCGCAGCTCGCCATCCACGCGCAGCATCGGTATCTCGCCCGCCGCCAGATGCAGGTCACTCGCCCCTGCATCCACGGCCCGGGCCAACAGGTCGGTCGCGTCCATGAGACTCCCCAATAGCCATCAAGCAGGTAGAATGCCGAAGACCTCCAGAGCCGACGGCATCGATCCATGTCCACCATAGCAGACAACCTTTCCGCCCTCGCCGCCCGCATCCACAGCGCCGCCCAGGCTGCCGGACGTGATCCGGCGAGTGTCCAGCTGCTGGCCGTAAGCAAGACCAAACCGGCCAGTGCCATACGCGAAATCTACGCTGCCGGGGTGCGTGATGTGGGTGAAAACTACCTGCAGGAAGCCCTGGCCAAGCAGCAAGAACTGCGTGACCTGCCCTTGATCTGGCACTTCATCGGCCCCATTCAGTCGAACAAGACCAAAGCCATTGCCGAACATTTCGACTGGGTACACTCCGTGGACCGCCTGAAGATCGCCCAACGCCTGTCCGAACAGCGCCCTGCGGGCCTGCCAGCACTGAACATCTGCCTGCAGGTGAACGTCAGCGGCGAAGACAGCAAATCCGGTTGCGCCCCGGTCGACCTGCCCGCACTGGCCAGGGACGTGGCGGCACTGCCAAACCTGCGCCTGCGCGGGCTGATGGCGATCCCTGAGCCGACCGAAGACCGTACCGCCCAGGAAGCCGCCTTCGCCAGCCTGAACCAGCTACAGGCAAGCCTGGGACTTGGCCTAGATACCCTGTCGATGGGCATGAGCCACGACCTGGAAGCGGCCATCGCCCAGGGAGCGACCTGGGTTCGTATCGGTACCGCCCTGTTCGGCGCACGCCAGTACGGCCCCGTCTGATTCCATGCTTTACTCACTCTTTCCTTCAAGGACCTGACATGAGCAAGACACGTATTGCCTTTATCGGCGCCGGCAACATGGCCGCCAGCCTGATCGGCGGCCTGCGTGCCCAGGGCATGGACGCGGCGCAGATCCGTGCCAGCGACCCCGGCGCCGAAACCCGCACCCGCATCCAGGCCGAGCACGGCATCGAGGTGCTCGAGGACAACGCCCAGGCCATTGCCGGTGCCGACGTGATCGTGCTGGCGGTGAAACCGCAAGTCATGAAGGCCGTGTGCGAGGCGCTGAAACCTGACCTCGAAGCTGGCCAGCTGATCGTCTCTATCGCTGCCGGCATCACCTGTGACAGCCTGCAGACCTGGCTTGGCGCCCGCCCAGTGGTACGCTGCATGCCCAACACACCAGCGTTGCTGCGCCAGGGCGTCAGCGGCCTGTATGCCACCGCTGAAGTGTCCGCCGAGCAACGCCAGCAGGCCGAACAGCTGCTGTCGGCAGTCGGCACCGCACTGTGGCTGGAGCAAGAGCAACAACTGGATGCCGTCACCGCGGTGTCCGGCAGTGGCCCGGCCTACTTCTTCCTGCTGATCGAAGCCATGACCGCCGCTGGCGAAAAACTGGGCCTGCCACGCGAAACCGCCTCGCAACTGACCCTGCAAACGGCCCTGGGCGCCGCGCGCATGGCGGTGGCCAGCGATGTCGACGCCGCAGAGCTGCGCCGCCGCGTCACCTCGCCAGCCGGCACCACCGAGGCGGCGATCAAGTCGTTCCAGGGCAATGGCTTCGAAGCCATCGTCGCGCAGGCGCTGCAAGCGGCGTCGAAACGTTCCGCCGAGCTGGCCGAACAACTGGGCAAATAAGGAGCTGTTGATGAATGCATTGTCCGGCGCCGCGATCTTCGTGGTGCAAACCCTGGTCAGCCTGTACCTGGTGATCGTCCTGCTGCGCTTCGTGCTGCAACTGGTCAAGGCCAATTTCTACAACCCGCTGAGCCAGTTCGCCGTGCGCGCAACCCAGCCACTGCTCAAGCCGATCCGCCGGGTGATTCCGAGCATCGGCGGCCTGGATACCTCGTCGCTGCTGCTGGCGATCGTCATCCAGGCGCTGCTGATGGGCTTCGTGCTGATGGTCACCTACGGCACCTTCGGCGACGTGCTGCACCTGCTGATGTGGGCCATCATCGGTATCACCTCGCTGTTCCTGAAAATCTTCTGGGTGGCGATGATCGTCATGGTGATCGTTTCCTGGGTCGCACCGAACAGCCACAACCCCGCTGCCGAGCTTGCCTGGCAGATCAGCGAACCGGTGCTGGCACCGTTCCGCCGTATCGTGCCCAACCTGGGCGGCATGGACATCTCGCCGATCTTCGCCTTCTTGGCGATCCAGGTGATCCAGTCATTCGTCATGCCGCCGCTGGCCGCCTATGCCGGCATGCCACAGGAACTGTGGCGGATGATCTGAGCCGCAGGCACTGCTGCTTACCTCCCGTGGCAAGCCTTCGCTTGCCGCTGGGGGGAGTGCTCTTTAGACTTACGCCTCCGTCAAGCGTGAGCAGGGTCGATGTCCACTGTCCTTCCCGAAGATTCCGTCGGTCTGGTTACACCGCAAATTGCCAGCTTCGATGAACCGCTGGCCTTGGCCTGCGGCCGTTCGCTGAACAGCTACGAGCTGGTCTACGAGACCTATGGCACCCTGAATGCCAGCGCGAGCAATGCCGTGCTGATCTGCCATGCCCTGTCCGGCCATCACCATGCCGCGGGCTACCATGCCACCACCGACCGCAAGCCGGGCTGGTGGGACAGCTGCATCGGTCCCGGCAAGCCGATCGACACCAATCGCTTCTTCGTGGTCAGCCTGAACAACCTCGGCGGCTGCAATGGCAGCACCGGCCCGAGCAGCGTCAATCCGGCCACCGGCAAGCCTTATGGCGCCGAGTTCCCGGTACTGACCGTTGAAGACTGGGTGCATAGCCAGGCGCGCCTGGCTGATCGCCTGGGCATCCAGCAGTGGGCTGCCATCGTGGGCGGCAGCCTGGGGGGCATGCAGGCCCTGCAATGGACCATCACCTACCCTGATCGCGTGCGCCACTGTGTGGATATCGCCTCGGCCCCCAAACTGTCGGCGCAGAACATCGCCTTCAACGAAGTGGCACGCCAGGCCATCCTTACCGACCCTGAGTTCCACGGCGGTTCGTTCCAGGACCAGGGCGTGATCCCCAAGCGCGGCCTGATGCTGGCACGCATGGTCGGCCACATCACTTACCTGTCCGACGACTCGATGGGTGAGAAATTCGGCCGCGAGCTGAAGAGCGACAAGCTCAACTACGACTTCCACAGTGTCGAATTCCAGGTCGAAAGCTACCTGCGCTATCAGGGCGAGGAGTTTTCCGGCCGCTTCGACGCCAACACCTACCTGCTGATGACCAAGGCCCTGGACTACTTCGACCCGGCCGCTGCCAATGGCGGCGACCTGGCGGCGACCCTGGCCCACGTCAAGGCGGATTACTGCATCATGTCGTTCACCACCGACTGGCGCTTCTCGCCGGCCCGCTCGCGGGAGATCGTCGACGCGCTGATGGCGGCCCGCAAGAACGTCTGTTATCTGGAGATCGATTCGCCTTACGGCCACGATGCCTTCCTGATACCCACGCCTCGCTACATGCAGGGTTTCGCGAACTACATGAACCGCATCGTCATCTGAGGACAGCATGAGAGCCGATCTGGAAATCATCCACGACTGGATTCCCGCCGGCAGCCGGGTACTCGACCTGGGCTGCGGCAGTGGCGAGCTGCTGGCCTCGCTGCGTGACCGCAAGCAGGTCACCGGCTATGGCCTGGAAATCGACCCCGACAACATCGCTGCCTGCGTGGCCAGGGGCGTCAACGTCATCGAGCAGGACCTCGACAAGGGCCTGGGCAACTTTGCCAGCAACAGCTTCGACGTGGTCATCATGACCCAGGCCCTGCAGGCCGTGGAGTACCCGGACCGCATCCTCGACGAAATGCTGCGGGTGGGCCGCCAGTGCATCATCACCTTCCCCAACTTCGGCCACTGGCGCTGCCGCTGGTACCTGGCCACCAAGGGGCGCATGCCGGTCTCGGACTTCATGCCGTACACCTGGTACAACACGCCGAACATCCACTTCTGCACCTTCGCCGACTTCGAAGAGCTGTGCCATGAGCGCCGCGCCAAGGTCCTTGACCGCCTGGCCGTCGACCACTTGCACCGTAACGGGTGGGGCGGGCGGCTTTGGCCTAATCTTCTAGGTGAAATCGGCATCTATCGCGTCAGCAGCCCGGGCCTGCAGGAGCATCAACTGGCGGTCTGACGCCCACCGGAGGACTCGCACCATGCGTCGCCTAGCCCTGTTCCTGATCAGCCTGTGCCTGGCCCTGCCAGTGATGGCGGCCGATGCCGCCCGACCTGAGCGCAAGGAAGTGTTTGGCGACGTGACGGTGCACTACAGCGCCTTCACCTCAAGCCTGTTGCAACCGGACATCGCCGCTGCCACCGGGCTCAACCGGAGCAAGAACCAAGGCGTGCTCAACATCGCTGTGCTCAAGGCCGACAAGCCGGCCATGGCGGTGGTCAGCGGCACGGTGAAGGACCTGACCGGGCGCACCAGCCCGCTGTCGTTCAAGCAGATAACCGACCAGGGTGCGGTGTATTACATCGCCCAGTTCAGGATCGAGCAGGCCGAAACCCTGACCTTCGACCTGAATGTCGAAACCGGCGGGGTCAGCCACAAACTCAGTTTCAACCAGGAAGTGTTCCCAGGCGAATGATGAATTTCCAGCAACTCGTATTGGCCAGCCACAACGCCGGCAAACTCAAGGAACTCCAGGCCATGCTCGGCCAGTCCGTGCAACTGCGCTCGATCGGTGAGTTCAGCCAGGTCGAACCCGAAGAGACCGGCCTTTCGTTCGTCGAGAACGCCATCCTCAAAGCCCGCAACGCTGCGCGCATCTCGGGCCTGCCGGCACTGGCCGACGATTCCGGCCTGGCAGTGGACTTTCTCGGCGGCGCACCGGGTATCTACTCGGCGCGCTATGCCGATGGCAAGGGTGATGCGGCGAACAACGCCAAGCTGCTCGAGGCGCTGAAGGACGTGCCGCCAGAGCAGCGCGGCGCCCAGTTCGTCTGCGTACTGGCCCTGGTGCGCCACGCCGACGACCCACTACCGATCCTTTGCGAAGGCCTGTGGCACGGCAGCATCCTGTTCGAGGCCAGCGGCGAGCATGGCTTCGGTTACGACCCGCTGTTCTGGGTGCCGGAGCGCAAGTGCTCCAGCGCCGACCTCGCGCCTGCGGATAAGAACCAGCTCAGCCACCGCGCCCGCGCCATGGCCCTGCTGCGTCAACGTCTGGGCCTGGCATGATCGCAACGCTGTCCGAAGCCGGCGCGGTGGCGCTCACCAGCCTGCCGCCGCTGGCCCTGTACATCCACATCCCGTGGTGCGTGCGCAAATGCCCGTACTGCGACTTCAACTCCCATGCCGCCGGGCCCGAGCTGCCGGAAGAGGCCTACGTCGACGCGCTGTTGACCGACCTCGACCTGGAGCTGGCCGCTGCCCAAGGCCGGACCCTGTCGTCGATTTTCTTCGGCGGCGGCACCCCGAGCCTGTTCAGTGCCAACGCCCTGGGGCGTCTGCTGCGTGGCGTGGAGCAACGCATCCCGTTCGCGGCAGACATCGAGATCACACTTGAGGCCAACCCCGGTACCTTCGAGCAAGAGAAGTTCAAGGCCTACCGGCAGACCGGTATCAATCGCCTGTCCATCGGTGTACAGAGCTTCCAGCCGGCCAAACTCCAAGCGCTGGGCCGCATTCATAATGGCGACGAAGCGATCCGCGCCGCTGGCATGGCGCGCGCGGCAGGCTTCGACAACTTCAACATGGACCTGATGCACGGCCTGCCTGACCAGTCGCTGGATGACGCGTTGGGCGATCTGCGTCAGGCCATCGACCTCGGGCCGACGCACTTGTCGTGGTACCAGCTGACGGTCGAGCCGAACACGGTGTTCTGGAACCAGCCGCCAGAGCTACCTGAAGATGAGATCCTCTGGGACATCCAGGAGGCCGGCCAGGCGCTGATGGCGGCCAACGGCTTCAGGCAGTACGAAGTTTCCGCCTACGCCCAGGCTGACCGCGCTGCCCGGCACAACCTCAACTACTGGCGTTTTGGCGATTTCATCGGCATCGGAGCCGGGGCCCACGGCAAGCTGACCTTCACCGACGGCCGCATCCTGCGTACCTGGAAGACCCGCCTGCCCAAGGACTACCTGAACCTGGCCAAGCCGTTCAAGGCCGGCGAGAAGCTGTTGCCGGTGGATGAGCTGCCGTTCGAGTTCCTGATGAACGCCTTGCGCCTCACCGATGGTGTGGAAGCCGAGCTGTTCACCCAGCGCACCGGGCTGCCCCTGGCGCAGCTGGCCGAAGCCCGCCGCGCCGCCGAACAAAAAGGCCTTTTGCAGGTCGAACCGGATCGACTGGTGGCCACGCCACGCGGCCAGCTGTTCCTCAATGACCTGCTGCAGTATTTCTTGACCTAAGGATGACCCATGGATCTGGTACTTGATCTGCTCGCCACGGTTTCGCGCTGGAGCCGCAGCAATCTGTCTGAGATTTCCCTGGCCCTGGTAGGCTGCCTGCTGGTGCTGTTCGGCACCGACATCAAAGGCTGGGTGGACCAGCGCCTGGGTGCCCTGGCGGGCGCGCTGCGGGTACCGGTAATGGCTGCCCTGGTGATGATCGGCAGTGGTGCGGCGCTGATCTATGCCACGCCTTGGGTGGTGAAGGGATTGGGGCAGTTCAACAACTACGCACTGGCGCCAGTGTTGCTGGTGGTGCTGGTGTTGATTGGCGTGGTGGCTGATCGTCGCGGGTGAGCCTGCTAAAAGCTGCCCCGGAGAACCAGGGCAGCCCTACCACCTGACTAGCCCTTACTGGGCATCATCGAAGTGATCACGCATGAAGTCTCTTGCGGTCTTGAGCACAGTCAAGATCCGGATGAGCTTCCAGACGCGGCTCAGCGCATCAAGCAAACGCTTCATATGCCTTGGCCTCCGTGTTGGCGGGCCAATCTTCCAGCATCTAACCGGCGCTTCGATGCCTTCGAAAACTGTGTGAAGTCCTCAGTGAAGTGGCCAGGTTGATGGCCCTTCGAAGAGATTCACCGGCATGGTTCTCAGGCCATGTCGAAGGGGCCGAAAAGCAGAATTCTTCACCTACCCGGCCCATCACTGAGTTGGCTCACACAGGAGCAACGCAATAGTACTCGGACTATCCGGCCAAGACTGTTAACCGCTTCGACACACGTAATGCGGGATATTTCCGCACATTGACCCTAGCTCTGAAGGTGCCTATGATCTTGTGACTGTGTGGAGTTTTCGGTGAAGCCTCAGAGCGAAGGATACTCAGTCCTGTCGCTCCCATAAAAAAACCGCTCTTCTCCGAGCGGTTTTTTTTCGCCTGCATTTCTACAAGCCTCGGCGTATCGGAAGGCTCAATCAGCCAATCAATCCACCTTCTCGAACTTCAGATCCCACACCCCATGCCCCAGTCGCTCGCCGCGGCGTTCGAACTTGGTGATCGGGCGCTCTTCAGGGCGTGGCACGTAGGTGCCGTCCTCAGCACGGTTGCGATAACCAGGGGCGGCGCTCATCACTTCCAGCATGTACTCGGCATACGGCTCCCAGTCGGTGGCCATGTGGAATACGCCACCGGGCTTGAGCTTGCGCCGCACCAGTTCGGCGAACTCCAGCTGGACGATGCGGCGCTTGTGGTGACGCGCCTTGTGCCACGGGTCCGGGAAGAACAGCATCAGCCGGTCGAGGCTGTTGTCGGCCACGCAGCGGTTGAGCACTTCGATCGCATCGCAGTCATACACCCGCAGGTTCTTCAGGCCTTGGGTCAGCACGCCGTTGAGCAGCGCACCGACACCCGGACGGTGTACCTCGACACCGATGAAGTCCTGTTCAGGCGCGGCAGCGGCCATTTCCAGCAGGGAATGGCCCATGCCGAAGCCGATCTCCAAGGTACGCGGCGCCGAACGGCCGAATACCTGGTCGTAGTCCACCGGGCTGTCGGCCAGCGGCAGGATAAACTGCGGGCCGCCCTGGTCGAGGCCACGTTGCTGGCCTTCGGTCATGCGCCCGGCGCGCATCACGAAGCTCTTGATGCGGCGGTGTGGGCGCTGGTCGCCGTCGGCGGAGATCGGCGTATCTTGCGAGTCAGTCATCAGGGGCTCTTACTTGATCAGACCATCCAGCGGCGAAGAGGCGCTGGCGTAAAGTTTTTTCGGCATGCGGCCGGCCAGGTAGGCCATGCGGCCAGCCAGGATAGCGTGCTTCATGGCCTCGGCCATCAGCACCGGCTGCTGGGCGTGGGCGATGGCGGAGTTCATCAGCACGGCTTCACAGCCCATTTCCATGGCGATGGTGGCGTCGGAGGCGGTACCGACACCCGCGTCGACCAGCACCGGCACCTTCGACTCTTCGAGGATGATCTGCAGGTTGTACGGGTTGCAGATCCCCAGGCCAGTGCCGATCAGGCCAGCCAGCGGCATCACCGCGATGCAGCCGGCTTCGGCCAGCTGGCGGGCGATGATCGGATCGTCGCTGGTGTAGACCATCACGTCGAAGCCGTCCTTGACCAGCACTTCGGCGGCCTTGAGGGTTTCGATCACGTTGGGGAACAGGGTTTTCTGGTCGGCCAGCACTTCCAGCTTCACCAGAGTGCGCGACTCATGGGACTTGTGACCATCGAGCAACTCGCGGGCCAGACGGCAGGTACGCACCGCCTCGACAGCATCAAAGCAACCTGCAGTGTTTGGCAGGATGGTGTACTTGTCGGGCGACAGCACGTCGAGCAGGTTCGGCTCGCCCGCATTCTGGCCAAGGTTGGTCCGGCGCACGGCCACGGTGACGATCTCGGCACCCGAGGCCTCGGTGGCCAGGCGGGTTTCTTCCATGTCACGGTACTTGCCGGTGCCGACCAGCAGGCGCGACTGGAAAGTGCGCCCGGCCAGGATGAAGGGCTTGTCGCTACGAACGTTGCTCATCGTTGTTCCTCGGGAAAAGATTGCTGGGCTTGCAGGTGAATCGCCGAACCGGGCTCAGCCGCCACCGATGGCGTGGACCACTTCGACCTGGTCGCCTTCGCTCAGCTGCGTGCTGTCGTGCTGGCTACGCGGCACGATATCCAGGTTGAGTTCCACCGCCACCCGGCGCCCGGTCAGTTCCAGGCGGGCCAGCAGGGCCGCGACGCTTTCGCCAGCGGGCAATTCGTAAGGTTCACCGTTCAGTTGAATGCGCATGCGCACGGCCACCATTGTTCTTTGGGGCCCGCATTCTAGCGCCGATCCACGCACGAACCCAAGGGCGCTGCACGCCATTAGTCGCGATTGTGGACCGCTTGGTCAGCCCAGGCGCCAGGCAGCCAGGCCCAGGCACAGCCAACCGGCAAGGAAGCACAGGCCGCCGAAGGGGGTGATGATGCCCAGTTTGCCCAGGCCGCTGAGCGTCAGCAGGTACAGGCTACCGGAGAACAGTACGATCCCCAGGGCGAACAGACCGCCTGCCCAGCCGACCAGGCGCCCCGGCAGGTGTACCGAAAGCACAGCCACAGCGAAGATCGCCAGGGCATGCACCAGCTGATAGGTCACCCCTGTGTGGAAAATGGCCAGATAATCGGCTGTCAGGCGGTTCTTCAGCCCATGTGCGGCAAACGCGCCCAGGGCAACGCCGGTAAAGCCGAAGAAAGCAGCGAGCATGAGGAAGCTGCGAAGCATGGGACGACTCCTTGTATCGGGTCTGTATAATGGCCCGTTCCACCGGTCCGGCCAAGCCATCGCCATGCTGTCATCCATTCTCCGCCGCCTCGCCCGCGCCCTGCTCTGGTTCGCTGCCGGCAGCATCGTGCTGGTGCTGGTGTTTCGCTGGGTACCACCGCCTGGCACGGCCTTGATGCTCGAACGCAAGGTGCAATCATGGGTGAGTGGCGAGCCGATTGACCTGCAACGCGACTGGGAGCCGTGGGAGAACATCTCCGACGAACTCAAGGTGGCCGTCATCGCTGGTGAAGACCAGAAGTTTGCCAGCCATTGGGGCTTCGACATTCCGGCCATCCAGGCGGCGCTTGCGTACAACGAGCGTGGCGGCAGCATTCGTGGCGCCAGCACCCTGACCCAGCAGGTAGCCAAGAACCTGTTCTTGTGGTCGGGCCGCAGCTGGTTCCGCAAGGGGCTGGAGGCCTGGTTCACGGGGCTGATCGAACTGTTCTGGTCGAAGGAGCGGATTCTTGAGGTTTACCTGAACAGCGCCGAGTGGGGCAAAGGCGTGTTCGGTGCCCAGGCTGCGGCGCGTTATCACTTTGGCGTCGATGCCAGCCGACTGACCCGCCAGCAGGCCGCACAACTGGCCGCAGTGCTGCCGAGCCCGATCAAGTGGAGTGCCAGCCGGCCCAGCGCCTATGTGGCAAGCCGGGCGGGCTGGATTCGCCGGCAGATGAGCCAGCTGGGCGGGCCCAGCTACCTGATGCAGCTGGACAGCTCGCGCAGGCCGTAAACCCAACAAAAAAGCCGCTCACCCTCTCGGGTCAGCGGCTTTTCAATGCAGCCAGGCCAGGTCAGACGGTAATCAGCGCCTTGACCTTGTTCATCGCATTCTTCTCCAACTGGCGAATACGCTCAGCCGAAACACTGTACTTGTCAGCCAGCTCATGCAGCGTGGCCTTTTCTTCCGCCAGCCAGCGCTGATAGAGGATATCGCGGCTACGGTCATCCAGGCCTTGCAATGCTTCGTGCAGGTTGCTGGTGGAGTTGTCGCTCCAGTCGGCATCTTCCAGCTGCACAGCCGGATCGTAGCGGTGGTCTTCCAGATAATGCGCTGGCGACTGAAAGGCGCTGTCGTCATCCGCTTCGGCTGCCGGGTCGAAGGCCATGTCCTGGCCACTCAGGCGGCTTTCCATCTCGCGCACTTCACGCGGCTCGACGCCGAGGCTTTCCGCCACACGATGCACTTCGTCGTTGTTCAGCCAGGCCAGACGCTTCTTCTGGCTGCGCAGATTGAAGAACAGCTTGCGCTGGGCCTTGGTGGTGGCCACCTTGACGATGCGCCAGTTACGCAGGATGAATTCGTGGATCTCTGCCTTGATCCAGTGCACGGCGAAGGATACCAGTCGCACACCCATTTCCGGGTTGAAACGCTTGACCGCCTTCATCAGGCCGACGTTGCCTTCCTGGATCAGGTCGGCCTGCGCCAGACCGTAGCCTGCATAGCTACGTGCGATATGCACAACGAAACGCAGGTGGGCCATCACCATTTGCCGAGCGGCCTCAAGATCCTGCTCATAGTAGAGACGCTCGGCCAGATCACGCTCCTGCTCGACAGACAGCAGCGGGATGCTGTTGACCGTGTGCACGTAGGCTTCCAGGTTTGCACCGGGCACCAGGGCATAGGCAGGTTGCAACGATGTGGTCATTCAAGAACCTCCGACTTACAAAACTCGCGCCTTGTGAGCGCTGCCAACATTGACCCGGAACGACCGTACAAGTTCCATCGTGAAGGAAATGTCAATGCTGGCACGTAATAACTATCGCGGCGCCAGCTCGTTCAAGTGGCGGGCGACTGCGATCCATGCACCGATATACCCCAACAGCACCGCTCCGATCAAGAGCGACAGACCATCGGACGCCGGCACCCCGCCCAGGGCGAAGTCACTGCCATACAGCCCGGAAAGCCCTACCACGGCCTCGTTGAGCCAGTTCAGGCCAAAGGCCAGGATGCCCCAGGCCAGCACTCCCGCACCCAGGCCGTACAAGGCGCCCATGTACAGGAAAGGCCTGCGGACGTAGCTGTCTGTACCGCCTACCAGCTTGATCACTTCGATCTCGATGCGGCGGTTTTCGATATGTAGACGAATTGTGTTACCGATTACTAACAGCAGCGCGGAAATCAGCATTACCGCCAGGCCGAAGACAAAACGGTCGCCCAGCTTGAGGATCGCCGCCAGCCGCTCGACCCATACCAGGTCCAGTTGCGCATTCTCGACCCTTGGCAACTCCGAAAGACGTTGACGGAGGGCTTCCAGGGCAGGTTTATCGACTTCGGTCGGGGTCACCACCACTACACCGGGCAACGGGTTGTCAGGCAGTTCACGCAGGGCCTCGCCTAGCCCGGACTGCTGCTGGAACTCCTGCAGGGCCTGCCCGGGACTGACGTATTGGGCATCGGCGACCCCCGGCATGCGCTTGATGTCATCACGCAGGGCTTCGCCCTGCTGGCTACCTGCATCGAGCTTCAGGTACAGCGAAATCTGTGCGGCGCGTTGCCATGAGCCACCCAGCACCTCGATATTTTTCAGCAGCAGCGACAGCCCCATTGGCATGCTCAGGGCCACGGCCATCACCAGGCAGGTGAAGAAGCTGCCGATCGGCTGCTTGCCCAGCCGTCGCAGGCTGTCGGCCAGGCTGGCGCGATGGCTTTCCAGCCAGGCGTGCAACAGGGTGCGGAAATCCGGGCCGTCGTCATCGTGATCGCCGCCCTTCTTCCTGGCCGGCTGCGGGTCGGCAGCCTTGGGCGCAACGCGCTCGGAAACCTTTGGTGTACGTGTAGTGCTCATTGCCCGGCCTCCCCATCGCCGATCAGACGACCGCGCTGCAGGGTCAGCATGCGGTGGCGCATGCGCGCAATCAGTGCCAGGTCGTGACTGGCGATCAGAACCGTGGTGCCCAGGCGGTTGATATCCTCGAACACGCCCATGATCTCTGCGGCCAGGCGCGGGTCGAGGTTACCCGTGGGCTCGTCCGCCAGCAGCAAGGCTGGCTGGTGGACGATGGCGCGGGCGATACCGACCCGCTGTTGTTGACCTGTGGACAAGTCAGCCGGGAACAGCTCGCCCTTGTCGGACAGCGACACCCGCTCCAGCGCCGAATCCACGCGCTTGGCGATCTCGGTCTTGGACAAGCCGAGAATCTGCAGCGGCAGGGCGATGTTGTTGAACACGGTGCGGTCGAACAGCAGCTGGTGGTTCTGGAACACCACGCCAATCTGCCGACGCAGGAACGGGATCTGCGCATTGCTGATCTGGCCCAGGTCCTGCCCAGCCAGCATCAGCTTGCCGCTGGTCGGGCGTTCCATGGCCAGCAACAGGCGCAGCAAGGTGCTCTTGCCCGCGCCCGAGTGCCCGGTGACGAACAGGAACTCGCCCCGGCGCGCGCGGAAGCTCAGCTCGTGCAAGCCGACATGGCCGTTAGGGTAGCGCTTGGCAACCTGTTCGAATCGGATCATGGTCAGTCTCGCTCGGCGAACAGAGCCTTGACGAACGGCTCGGCTTCGAAGGTACGCAGGTCGTCGATGCCCTCACCGACCCCGATGAAGCGGATCGGCAGCTTGAACTGCTTGGCCAGGGCGAAGATCACCCCACCTTTGGCAGTGCCATCCAGCTTGGTCAGCGCCAGGCCGGTCAGTTCGACGCTCTGATGGAAGTACTTGGCCTGGCTGATGGCGTTCTGCCCGGTACCGGCGTCGAGCACCAACAGCACCTCGTGGGGTGCCTCGGCGTCGAGCTTGCCGATGACCCGGCGGACCTTCTTGAGCTCCTCCATCAGGTTGTCTTTGGTGTGCAGCCGGCCAGCGGTGTCGGCGATCAGCACATCGATACCACGGGCTTTGGCAGCCTGTACCGCGTCGAAGATCACCGAGGCGGAATCGGCGCCGGTGTGCTGGGCAATCACCGGGATCTGGTTACGCTCGCCCCAGACTTGCAATTGCTCCACGGCAGCGGCACGGAAGGTATCACCGGCAGCCAGCATGACCTTCTTGCCTTCCAGCTGCAGCTTCTTGGCCAGTTTGCCGATGGTGGTGGTCTTGCCGGCACCGTTCACGCCGACAACCAGAATCACATAGGGCTTGTTCTGCGCCTGAACCTTGAGCGGCTGCTCGACAGGGCGCAGCAGGGCTGCCAGCTCCTCCTGCAGCGACTTGTACAGCGCGTCGGCGTCGGCCAGCTGCTTGCGGGCGACCTTCTGGGTCAGGTTCTGAACGATGGCCGAGGTGGCTTCGACGCCGACGTCGGCAGTGAGCAGACGGGTTTCGATCTCGTCGAGCAGGTCGTCATCGATGACCTTCTTGCCCAGGAACAGGCTGGCCATGCCCTCGCCGATGCTGGCGCTGGTCTTCGACAGGCCCTGCTTGAGGCGGGCGAAGAAACCGGGCTTGGACTGCTCGGTGGCGACCGGGGCAGCCACCTCGGGAGCGGGTTGCGGCTCCACAGGCGCAGGGGCCACGACTGGCGCCACGACCACCGGTTCTGGTGCGGGACGCTCCGGAATCACCGGCGGCGCCTTCGGCTGCAGGTCCGGCACCAGCGCCACAGGCTCTTCGGCTACCGGCAGCACCAGGTTGCTGACTGGGGCTGCGTGCTCGACCACCGGAGCAGTCTCGACCGGCGCTGCGTGTACAGGCATGGAAGCGATTGGCTCGGGCACCGGAGCGACCAGCGGCTCGGAAGCGACCGGTTGAGGCTCGGGGGCCACTACTGGCGTGGAAGCGACTGGCTCTGGCGCAGGCGCTTCGACCACCGGAGCCATGGGCTCGACCGGCGCAGGCGGCTGTACTTCGACACGCGGCTGCTCGGCGGCGGGCTGCGGCGTTACCGGCTCGACTGGCTGTACCTCGGGCGCGGGTGGCTCAGGCGTTTGAGGCTGTTCGGCGACAGGTTGCTGCGGTTTCTTGCGAAACCAGCTGAACAGGCCTTTTTTCTCGCCAGCCTCGGCCGGCGCTTTTTTGTCGTCGTTGGAACCAAACATGGAAGACGGCTATCTCAGGGTAGCGATGGGCCAGCAACTGGCACATCAGGAATTCTCTAAACGCAGAACAGACTATTTTGAATCCGACTGGTTCATGCGCAATGTTTTGTCTTAATGGGCCTGCTGGCCAGAACGGCGACAGGCATGGTCGCCAGGCAACCGGATCAGTATCCTAGCACCTCCTGGCCCGCCGACGCTAAACCAGCGGGCCGCCGAACAGGTTAATCACCGTATGAATGCTCTAGCCCGCCGCGCCGCTGGCCTGTTGCTCGGCACGCTCTGCCTGCCGCTCGCGGCGTTCGCCGCCGACGTGCAACCGACCCACGAATTCATCCTCGACAACGGCCTGAAAGTGGTCGTGCGCGAAGACCACCGTGCCCCGGTGGTCGTCTCGCAGATCTGGTACAAGGTCGGCTCCAGCTACGAGACCCCAGGCCAGACCGGCTTGTCCCATGCCCTGGAGCACATGATGTTCAAGGGCAGCGCCAAGATCGGCCCCGGCGAGGCCTCGCGCATCCTGCGTGACCTCGGCGCGGAAGAAAACGCCTTCACCAGCGACGACTACACCGCCTACTACCAGGTGCTGGCCCGCGACCGCCTGCCGGTGGCCCTTGAGCTCGAAGCCGACCGCCTGGCCAGCCTGCGCCTGCCTGCCGACGAGTTCGCCCGGGAAATCGAGGTGATCAAGGAAGAGCGCCGCCTGCGTACCGATGACCAGCCAAGTTCCAAGGCCTTCGAGCTGTTCCGTGCCATGGCCTTCCCGGCCAGCGGCTACCACACCCCGACCATCGGCTGGATGGCCGACCTCGAGCGCATGAAGGTCGAGGAACTGCGTCACTGGTACGAATCCTGGTACGCACCGAACAACGCCACCCTGGTGGTGGTCGGCGATGTCACCGCCGATGAGGTCAAAGGCCTGGCACAGAAATACTTCGGCAGCATCCCCAAGCGCGCCGTGCCACCCGCAAAACTGCCGCTGGAACTGGCCGAACCGGGCCAGCGCCAGCTGACCTTGCACGTACGCACCCAGTTGCCGAGCCTGATCTACGGCTTCAACGTACCGGGCCTGGCCACTGCCAAGGAGCCCCGCACCGTGCATGCCCTGCGGCTTATCTCGGCGCTGCTCGACGGCGGCTACAGCGCCCGCATGCCGGCACGCCTGGAGCGTGGCCAGGAGCTGGTGGCCGGCGCCTCGTCCAGCTACAACGCCTTCACCCGAGGCGACAGCCTGTTCCTGATCTCGGCCACGCCGAACGTGCAAAAACAGAAAACCCTGGCTGACGTCGAAAAAGGCCTCTGGCAGTTGCTCGACGAACTCAAGACCACTCCGCCAAGCGCCGAAGAGCTGGAGCGCGTGCGCGCCCAGGTCATCGCCGGACTGGTCTACGATCGCGACTCCATCAGCAGCCAGGCCACCACCATCGGCCAGCTGGAAACCGTCGGCCTGTCCTGGAAGCTGATCGACAGCGAGCTGGACGAACTCAAGCGCGTCACCCCACAAGACGTGCAAGACGCTGCACGCACCTATTTCACCCGCGAACGCCTGAGCGTTGCCCACGTACTGCCCGAGGAGTCCGCTCATGAGTGAACGCAGCGCACCACGCTACACCCTGATCGGCACGGGCATCATTGCGCTGGTAGTGGCCGTGGCCGCCGTGCTCGCCCGGCCAGCACATTCCGAGGCCCAAAGCAGCGCCGCCCGCCCGGCCAACACCCTGCAATCACTGGCCGAGCTTGATGGCAAGGCCCCCAGCAGGCGCCAGCTGAACATCCAGAACTGGACCACCGCCGAAGGCGCCCGGGTATTGTTCGTCGAGGCCCGCGAGCTGCCGATGTTCGACTTGCGCGTGACGTTTGCCGCTGGCAGCAGCCAGGACGGCAACACCCCTGGCCTGGCCAGCCTGACCAACGCCATGCTCAACGAGGGCGTGGCCGGCAAGGACGTGACGGCCATTGCCGAAGGCTTCGAGGGCCTGGGTGCTGATTTTGGCAACGGCTCCTACCGCGACATGGCCGTGGCTTCGCTGCGCAGCCTGAGCGCCAAGGACAAGCGCGAGCCCGCCCTCAAGCTGTTCGCCGAAGTGACCGGCAAGCCAACCTTCCCGGAAGACGCACTGCAACGCATCAAGAACCAGCTGCTGGCCGGTTTCGAGTATGAGAAGCAAAACCCTGGCAAGATCGCCGGCAAGGCGCTGTTCAGCAAGCTCTACGGCGATCACCCGTACGCCCAGCCAAGCGATGGCAGCGCCGAGAGCGTGCCAGGCATCACCCTCGAGCAGTTGCGCGCCTTCCACGCCAAGGCCTATGCCGCTGGCAACGCGGTGATTGCCCTGGTCGGCGACCTTAGCCGCGAGGAAGCCGAGGCCGTCGCCGCCCAGGTCTCGGCCGCCCTGCCCAAAGGCCCGGCACTGGCCAAACCGGCCCAGCCGGTCGAGCCCAAGGCTGGCGTCACCCATATCGACTTCCCGAGCAAGCAGACGCACCTGATGCTCGCCGAGCTTGGCATCGACCGCCAGGATCCGGACTGGCCGGCCCTTTCGCTGGGCAACCAGATCCTCGGCGGCGGCGCCTTCGGCACCCGCCTGATGAGTGAAGTCCGCGAAAAACGCGGCCTGACCTACGGCGTGTACTCGGTATTCAGCCCGATGCAGGTGCGTGGCCCGTTCATGATCAACCTGCAGACCCGCGCTGAACTCAGTGAAGGCACGCTCAAGCTGGTGCAGGACATCCTCGCCGACTACCTCAAGAGCGGCCCGACCCAGCAAGAGCTGGACGACGCCAAACGCGAACTGGCCGGCAGCTTCCCGCTATCCAATGCCAGCAATGCCAGCATCGTCGGCCAACTCGGTGCGATCGGTTTCTACAACCTGCCACTGACCTGGCTGGAAGACTTCATGCAGCAGTCCCAGGCGCTGACCGTCGAACAGGTCAAGGCGGCGATGAACAAGCACCTGGCAGCCGATAAACTGGTGATCGTCACCGTTGGCCCGAAAGTGCCACAAAAGCCACTGCCCGCCCCCACTGACAAACCGTCCGAGCAGCCGCTCGGCGTACCGGAGCACTAATGCCTAGATCCACCCCTCCCGCCCGCCCGCAGCAGGGCCAAAGCAAGGGCCAGGGTCACCTGCGCATCATCGCCGGCGAGTGGCGCAGCCGTCGCCTGGCGGTACCGGAAGGCGAAGGCCTGCGCCCCACACCCGACCGCGTGCGCGAAACCGTGTTCAACTGGCTGGCACCCTACATCGAAGGCGCCCAGGTGCTGGATGCTTTCACCGGCAGCGGCGCTCTGGTGCTGGAAGCGCTGTCCCGAGGCGCTGCGGATGCCGTGGCACTGGACAGCAACTCCGCGGCCATCAGCAACCTGAAGAACAACCTCGAGCTCCTGCGCTGCCCACGCGGGCAAATCCTGCAGACCGACGCCCTGCGCTACCTGCAGAACCCGGCCAAGCAGCAGTTCGACGTGGTGTTCCTCGACCCGCCGTTCCACCAGGACTTGCTGGCCAATACCTGCAACCTGCTGGAGCAGAACCAGTGGCTGCGCGAACAGGCGTGGATCTACACCGAAAGCGAGGCTGCACCGTCGACCCTGCCGATGCCCGGCAACTGGCGCCTGCACCGTGAGAAGAAGACCGGCCAGGTGCATTACGCGCTATGGCAACGGGGCTGATCACCTGAACGATTAATTAGTTACCGCAAACCCGCTGCCAGCATGGTTGAAGCTGCTCCCTCGTTCTTGCAGGAGCACTTCAACCATGATCGAACACCCTTCTGCGCCCTCCCAGGGCAGCACCGTGCAATCGTTCACCCTTGCCAATGGCCTGCGTATCTACCTGCGCGAAGACCATCGCGCACCGCTGGTCAGTGCACAGCTGTGGTATCACGTGGGTTCGAGCTACGAGCCTGCAGGCCACACCGGTCTTTCCCATGCCTTGGAGCATCTGCTGCTCGAAGGCAGCAGCAAACTGGCCAGTGGCCAATATTCGGCAGTCATGACACGTCTTGGCGGCAATCCGAACGCATTCACTTCAACCGACGCTACGTACATTCCGCTGACATTGCCGGGCAGCCGGCTGGAGGTTGCCCTCGAAGCCATGGCTGATGTCATGGCCAGCGCCACCCTCAGCGATACACCTTTCGCTCGCGAACTGAATGTGGTCATGGCAGAGCGCCGAGAGCAGGTCGACAACAACCCCTTGGCACTGGCACTGGAGCATCACCAGTCACTGGCTTACGGCCCCGGTGGCTATGGCAACCCCGTAATTGGCCACAAGGCCGATCTCGAGCACCTGACACCTGCTGCGGCCCGTACGTGGTACCAGACTTGGTACCTGCCCAACAACGCCACACTGGCAGTGTCAGGCGACATTACCCTGGCGCAGCTGCAAAGCCTGGTAAATCGACACTTCGCAGCGATCCCGGCCAAGCGCCTGCCAGCGCGAAGAGCCCTTGGCGCGCCACCGTTGCAGGATCGACGCCACCAGACGCTGCGACTACCCGGCCAGTACACAGGCACGATCCTCAGCTTCAACCTCCCCAGCCAATGCACTGCGCATTCCGGCGAACAGGCGTATGCATTGCGGCTGCTGCCCGATCTGCTTGCCGACGGGCACAGCAGCACCCTGCAGCAACGACTGGTTCTGGACGACCCGATACTGCAGGCCCTACGCCCCGAATACGAACCCTGGCAGCGCGGGGACAGCTTGCTCGCGCTTCACGCCTTCTGCAGTCCGCAAACAACGCCGGAGATCGCAGCCGAGAGGCTGATGCTGGAAATCGAAGCCTTTCGCCAGTCGGCGCCTTCCAGGCAAGACCTGCAGCGCGCCAAGGCCCGCCTGCTGGCCAGGCAGTTGTTCGAGAAGGACGACATTGACAAGCAAGCACAGGCCATCGGCAAACAGGCCGCCTGCGGCCTGGACCCGGTTGCGCTGGAAGACGAGCGTCAAGCCATCGAAGCCGTGACAGCCGAACAGATTGGTCAGGCGGCCCTCGAGTTCCTGACTGAATCCCGTGCCGCCATCACTTTCATGCACCACAAGGAAAGCGCTCATGAATGACTCGACTACGCCCCAGAAGCCTGCCCAAGCCAACAGCCTTTACGGTGGGCTGATCTCTGCCCAAGGGCTTGACCTGGATCGGTTCGCGCCCATCCAGACGCAAGTACAAGCCTGGACGACAGAAGCGGGCACAACCGTAAAATTCGTCGAAGCCCGCGGGTTGCCTATCGTTGACGTAATTCTGAGGTTCCGGGCCGGCACCGTTCAGGACACTGCGCACCCCGGCCTGGCAGCCTTGACGTTGTACATGCTCGACGAAGGCAGCCATCAGTACACGGCCACTCAACAGGCCGAACATATCGAGCGCCTGGGTGCGATAATCGCAAAGCAGATACGTCTGGAGCACGCGACGCTGAGCCTGCGCAGCCGTAGTACACAGGCCGCGCTAGGGCCTGCCTTGGCGCTCTTCATCGACCTCGTGGCTAATCCTGCGTTCGGTTCCTCTGCCTTGGAGAAGATCAAAAAGCATTTGCTGCAGAGCAGCGCTGCCCGAGAGCGACGTCCTGAATTGAGGGCGCGTAGCGAAGCCTTCGGTCACGTGTTCAGTGGCCATCCTTATGGCTGCCCTCTGGGCGTCACCGAAGAGGGTATTGCGGCGGTTACCACAGACGACCTGCGGGCCTTTCATCAACGCGCCTATTGCGCCAGCAATTTGGAGATGGTCGTGGTCGGCGACCTTTCCCTTGCAGAAGCTCAAGCACTCTCACGTCAGGTCAGTCAGGCTCTGCCACAAGGCTGGTCGGCGACGGATCTGCCAGCAGTCCCTGCAGCCACTCCCGCTACCATCAACATTGAACAACCCGGCACGAGCAGCGCTGTCCTGCTGGCACTTCCCTTGAACGTGCCCGCCAATGATCCGCAGTTTCCGGCCCTGGTGCTCGCCAGCGGCATACTGGGTGAAGGCCTCGAATCGCGCTTGATGGTCGAACTGCGCGAACGCCGCGGCCTCACTTACGGCGTCTACAGCCATTTGTCGCCATTGCGGGCAGGCGGTTTGTTCACCGTCCAATGGAAGATCGCACCCGCCCATGTCGAAGGGACTCAGGAACTGATAATGACCCTGCTGCGAGACTTCATCGAACAAGGGCCGACCCAGGCTGAATTGCAATTGGCCCGTAAACAGCTGGAAGGAAAATTGCTACGCGACGTCGCTCAGAACAAGCGCCTGGCAGCACTGCTCGCGGATCTGAGCCATCAACGTCAACCTGACGACCATCTCAACACCTACATCGAGCGCATCAACAGGTTGACTCCGGCAGATGTGCGCGCCGCCATGCAGCGTCATCTCGACCTAAGCTACAGGGTAAAGGTCAGTGTCGGCCCACGCGTCGAGCAGCAACCTCTGCCAGCCCCCGACCAATAGGGCAGGTACAGCGGCGAGGTTTCATGGCACTCTACGCAGGCACATCACGAGTCGCCCAGCATGCCCAGTCTCACTGCCACGTTCCGCCCGGCCATCGGCCTCTCCAACCCCCACTTGCAGACCCTGTGGGGGCCGCTGTGGCGCAAGCTGCCGGAGCTGGAACGAAGCCGCGAACGCCTGTGGCTGGCCGACGGGGACTTTCTCGACCTCGACTGGCATGGCCCGCACAGTCCTGGCGCGCCGCTGGTGCTGGTGTTGCATGGCCTGACAGGATCGTCCCATTCGCCCTACGTCAAAGGCTTGCAACAATCGCTGCAAGCCCGGGGCTGGGCCAGTGTGGCGGTCAACTGGCGCGGCTGCTCGGGGGAGCCCAACCTGTTGGCGCGAAGTTACCACTCCGGGGCCAGCGAAGACCTCGCCGAGGTGGTCGCGCACCTGCACGCCCAACGCCCTTTGGCGCCACTGTATGCGGTCGGCTACTCGCTGGGCGGCAATGTACTGCTCAAATACCTCGGGGAAAGTGGCTCTGCCAGCCAGTTGCAAGCTGCAGTGGCCGTTTCGGTGCCGTTTCGCCTGGACCAGTGCGCCGACCGCATTGGTCAGGGGTTCTCCAAGGTGTATCAAGCGCATTTCATGCGCGAGATGATGGCTTATGTGCAAGTCAAGCAACGGCACTTCCGCGACCGCGGGCATCACGAGGGCTTGGCCGCGCTCGACCGCTTGGGGCCTTTGGGCAAGCTGAAGACGTTCTGGGATTTCGATGGCAAGGTCACCGCGCCGCTCAACGGCTTCAGCGATGCCCAAGACTATTATCGCCGCTCATCGAGCCGGTTCTATCTGGGGGAAAACCGCACGCCGACGCTGATCATCCAATCCACCGATGACCCGTTCGTCTTCGGGCACAGCCTGCCCACAGCCGGCGAGCTGGCTCCCCAGACGCATTTCGAGTTGCATGAGCGGGGTGGGCATGTAGGGTTTGTCGAAGGCAGCCTGCGAAATCCGAGCTATTACCTTGAGCGACGGATTCCGCAATGGCTTGTGGACGGTCAATGATTACTCGCCGGTCGCCACACCATGCTTGGGATCATTGATCCACTCGCTCCATGACCCGGCGTACAACTTGCCCAGTGGGTACCCTGCCAGCGCCAAAGCAAACAGGTTATGGCATGCCGTGACGCCTGAACCGCAGTACGCCACCAGGTGTTCCGCGGAACGTCCGGCAAGCTTCTGGGCAAAGCGCTGCTTGAGCTGTTCCGGCGACAGGAAGCGCCCGTCGGCACCGAGGTTTTCGTTGAAGGCCGCGCACTGGGCCCCCGGAATATGCCCTGCCACGGGGTCGATCGGCTCGACTTCGCCCCGGAAGCGCGGCAGCGCACGGGCATCGATCAGGGTCAGGTCAGGGCTGCCCAGGCGCCTGGCCAGGTGCTCAGCGTCGATCAGCAGCCTGGCGTCCGCCTCGCCGCTGAACGTCCCCTCGCGCCTGGCCGGCGGATCCAGGCTCAGCGGCAGGTGCGCTGCATGCCAGGCCTTGAGGCCGCCATCGAGGATGGCCACGTCGCTGCGCTTGCCCAGCCAGACCAGCAACCACCAGGCCCGGGCAGCGAAGGCCCCCGGGCCATCGTCGTACAGCACCACTTGGCTGTCGTCATCCAGGCCCCATTCACGCAGGCGCTCGACCAGCCTATGCGGGTCCGGCAGCGGGTGGCGGCCGGTGCGGCCCTTGATGACCGGCCCGCTCAAGTCACGCTCCAGATCAGCAAAATGTGCCCCGGCGATATGCCCCTCGGCATAGCTGCGTTGGCCGTAATCCACATCCTCCAGGGCAAAACGACAGTCGAGGATCACCAGCTTGGGCGAGTCCAGACGCTCTGCCAGCTGTTGCGGGGTGATCAATTGCGCAAGGGGCATGACAATCTCCTGATCGATGGCACAAGGGCCCTGGCTACTGTTCCAGGGCCTGGTTGAACGGAACGTGGAATTCCTGGCACAAGGCGTCCACCGCGCTGCGGGCATTGCTGGTGACAAAACCCAGCTCCAGCACCAGTACCTGATAGACGCCACGTTTGAAGGCTTCTTCACCCAGATGCGCTGAATGTTCGCGCGTAGTGCTGAGGAAACGTACCCATGAAGTCAGCACGATCCAGGCATTGATGGTCAGCGACTCGATCTGCGCAGGCTCCATGGTCAGGATCCCGGCATCGACGAAGCCACGGTAGATTGCCTGGCCTTGGCGCAGACAACGCTCGGAAAAGCGCCGGTAGCGGGCGGCCAGTTCAGGGTCGCTTTCCAGCAGGTGTTCCAGGTCACGGTGCAGGAAACGGTAGTTCCACATCGCCGCGAGCAGTGCCTTGAGGTAGAAGCGTTTGTCTTCGACCGTGGCTGCTCGCCCTTGCGGCGGGCGCAGGAAGCTGTCCACCAGCTCTTCGTACTGGCTGAACAGCAGGGCGATGATCGCCTGCTTGTTGGGGAAGTGGTAATACAGGTTGCCAGGCGAGATTTCCATGTGCGCGGCAATGTGATTGGTACTGACGCTGCGTTCGCCCTGCTGGTTGAACAGCTCCAGGCTGTTCTGCACGATGCGCTCTCGGGTCTTCATGCGCGGGGACATGCTCAGCTCCCAGTCTGCGGGCTTCCGATAAAGGGTCATCTTACGGCGAATCACAGCGCTGGTGCACGGTTCTCGCCTGTTAAAAAAGTCGCACCATGGTACGAATTAGAGTATAGGCTCTAGGGATTCCACGCCCTGACGGGAGACCGCTGTGACCTCGCCCATCGCCTTGCCTCCTGTGCAATCCGACACCGACCTTGCAGCGACGTTCGCCGCTCAGCGCCAGGCCTTTGCCGGTAACCCCATGCCGCCTGCGGCACAGCGACGGCAGTGGCTGAAGAGCCTGCGCGAGGCATTGCTGGCGGACCAGCAAGCGCTGATCGAAGCGATCGATGCCGATTTTGCCGGCCGCAGTGCCGACGAAACACTGTTGGCCGAGCTGCTCCCGTCAGTGCAAGGCATTCGCCATGCCGAGCGCCACCTGCAACGCTGGATGCGTCCGGCCCGGCGCGCGGTGGGCCTGGCTTTCCAGCCGGCCAGCGCACGGGTGCTGTACCAGCCATTGGGCGTGGTCGGCATCATCGTGCCGTGGAACTACCCGCTGTTCCTCGCCATCGGCCCGCTGACCTGCGCCCTGGCTGCCGGCAATCGGGTCATGCTCAAGCTGAGCGAAGCCACACCAGCCAGTGGCGCAGCCCTCAAAGCGCTCATTGCGCGGGTATTTCCCGATGACCTGGTCAGCGTGGTGCTCGGCGAAGTCGAGGTCGGCCAGGCGTTCGCCCGCCTGCCGTTCGACCACCTGCTGTTTACCGGTGCCACCAGCATCGGCCGCCAGGTCATGCTGGCTGCTGCACAAAACCTGACCCCGGTGACCCTTGAACTGGGCGGCAAGTCCCCGGCCATCGTGTCTGCCAGCGTGCCGCTGGACACCGCCGCCGAGCGCATCGCCTTCGGCAAGACCCTCAACGCTGGCCAGACCTGCGTCGCTCCCGACTACGTGCTGGTGCCCCGTGACCGCCTGAACGACTTCGCCGCTGCCTATCGCAACGCGGTGAAGCGCATGTACCCGCGCATTGCCGACAACCCCGACTACAGCGCCATCATCAACCCACGGCAGCTGCAGCGTCTGCAGCACCTGCTCGACGACGCCCGTGGCAAGGGTGCCCAGGTGCTCGACCTGTACGCCGACGAGACGCGCCACGGCCGACGCCTGCCGCCACACCTGCTGACCCGGGTGAACGACAGCATGCAGGTGATGCAGGACGAAATCTTCGGCCCGCTGCTGCCGCTGGTGCCTTACGACCACCTCGACGAGGCCTTGGCCTATATCAATCAACGCCCGCGTCCCTTGGCCCTGTACTACTTCGGCTACGACCGCAGCGAACAGCAGCACGTGCTGCAGCACAGCCATTCCGGCGGCGCATGCCTGAACGACACTCTGCTCCATGTGGCTCAGGACGACTTGCCGTTCGGTGGCATCGGCCCCTCCGGCATGGGCCACTACCATGGCCACGAAGGCTTCCTGACCTTCAGCAAGGCCAAGGCAGTGCTCGCCAAGCAGCGTTTGAATATTGCGCGGCTGATCTACCCGCCCTATGGCAAGGCCTTGCAGCGCTTGGTCTACAAGCTGTTCATCCGCTGATGCAGCGCCGTGAACTGCTGCGCTTCAGCCTGGGCGCGAGCCTGTTCCTGAGCACCGCCAGCCTGGTCGGCTGCAGCGCGCAAACGCCCGCAGCCGGCTACCGGGTGCTGCGCGACGATGACTTGCCGGCCCTGCTTGCGCTGATTCCGGTGGTGCTCGCCGGCACCTCGGCGAGCGACGAACAGGTGCTGCACAGCCTCGACCACAAGCTGGCTGCGCTGTCGCCGGAGATGCTCAAACTCACCCGGCAATTGTTCGACGTACTTAACCTGCCGTTGACCCGCGGCCCTTTGACCGGCGTCTGGGGGGCCTGGGAGCAGGCCAGCGGCACGCAGGTAACCGCCTTCCTGCAGCGCTGGCAAGACAGCTCGCTGAACCTGCTGCGCATGGGCCATGCCTCGCTGCTGCAACTGCTGCAAATGGCCTGGTACGAGCGCCCGGAAGCCTGGGTCGCGTGCGGCTACCCCGGCCCACCCAAGATCTGACAATAAGAGCATCCTCAATGCCAGTAACCGACCCGTTTCGCCAAGGCCTCGAACGCGGCTGGATCACCCATGACGGCTCACGCCTGGAACACGACCTGACACTGGAGGCCGATATCGCCGTGATTGGCAGTGGTGCCGGCGGCGCCACCAGTGCGCAGATGCTCAGCGCCGCCGGCTACAAGGTCCTGCTGATCGAGGAAGGCCCGCTGAAGACCAGCAGCGATTTCCATTTATTGGAAGACGAGGCCTACGCCAGCCTCTATCAAGAAGGCCTGGGGCGAATGAGCAAGGATGGCGCCATCACCATCCTGCAAGGCCGCGCGGTGGGCGGCACCACCCTGATCAACTGGACTTCGAGCTTTCGCACGCCACCGCAGACGCTGAAGCACTGGGCCGCGGCCCATGGCGTCACGGGCTTGGGCGAACATGAAATGCAGCCCTGGTTCGAACGTATCGAGCACGATCTGGGCATCACGCCCTGGGCAATGCTGGCGAATGCCAACAACGATGTACTGCGGCGCGGCTGTGAGCGACTCGGCTACCGCTGGGCGGTGATCCCGCGAAACGTGCGCGGCTGCTGGAACCTCGGCTATTGCGGCATGGGCTGCCCGGTGAACGCCAAGCAGTCGATGCTGGTCACGCGCATCCCGGCGACCCTCGAAAAGGGCGGTGAACTGCTCTACCTCGCCCGCGCCGAGCGTTTCGAACACAATGGCGAGCGTATCGCCGGGCTGCAATGCCAGGCACTGGATGCTCGAGGCGTACACGCCACCGGCCGGCAGATCAGCGTGCGCGCACGCCACTACATCCTGGCCGGTGGCGGTATCAACAGCCCGGCCCTGCTGCTGCGCTCCAAGGCCCCCGATCCGCATCGCCGCCTGGGCAAACGGACCTTTCTGCACCTGGTCAACTTCAGCGCCGCACGTTTCGACGCACGTATCGACCCCTACTACGGTGCCCCGCAATCGATCTACAGCGATCACTTTCAATGGCTGGACGGTGTCGACGGGCAGGTCGGCTACAAGCTTGAAGTGCCGCCCTTGCACCCGGCCCTGGCCAGCACCCTGCTCGGCGGATACGGCATCGACAATGCCCAGCGCATGGCCGAGCTGCCGCACACTCACGTCATGCTGGCCCTGCTGCGCGACGGCTTTCACCCCGAGAGCACGGGCGGGGCGGTGGAACTGCGCGGTGACGGCTCACCCGTGCTGGATTACCCGATCAGCGATTATCTGCGCGACGGCCTGCGCCGCGCCTATCACAGCATGGCGCAAATCCAGTTCGCTGCTGGCGCCACGCAGGTCACGCCGGTGCACAGCGACGCACGCGCCAGCGCCAGCTTGGCTGAGGCCCAGCGCGTGATCGACGCCTTGCGCCTGGAGCCGTTTCGCACCCGGCTGGGCAGCGCCCATGTCATGGGCGGCTGTGCCATGGGCGACGATCCGCGACAGGCGGTCTGCGACAGCCTGGGTCGCCATCACCAGCTGGAAAACCTGTCGATCCATGACGGTTCACTGTTCCCGACCAGTATCGGCGCCAACCCGCAGTTGTCGGTGTACGCCATCAGTGCCCGGCTCACCGAGGCCCTGGCTGGCCGCCTGGCACAGAGTGCATGACAACAAATACATGCCCTGTCTATAGTGCCATCAGCCGGCCGCATGACTTGGCCAGGCGCAAGCGCTGCGCTACCATCCGACTCCCCAACGCACTCCAGCCAGGATGACGCGATGAACCGAGTGTTGTACCCGGGTACTTTCGACCCCATTACCAAAGGCCATGGCGACCTGGTCGAGCGCGCTTCGCGCCTGTTCGACCACGTGATCATCGCAGTGGCGGCCAGCCCGAAGAAAAACCCCCTGTTCCCGCTGGAACAACGGGTCGAGCTTGCCCGTGAGGTCACCAAGCACCTGCCCAATGTCGAAGTCATCGGCTTCTCGTCGCTGTTGGCGCACTTCGCCAAGGAAAAAGGCGCGAACGTGTTCCTGCGCGGCCTGCGCGCGGTATCGGACTTCGAATACGAGTTCCAGCTGGCGAACATGAACCGGCAACTGGCGCCCGACGTCGAAAGCCTGTTCCTCACGCCTTCGGAGCGCTATTCGTTCATTTCCTCGACGCTGGTGCGGGAAATAGCTGCGCTGGGCGGCGATATCAGCAAATTCGTCCATCCTGTGGTGGCCGAGGCGCTGACCGAACGCTTCAAGAAGTAACCTTGAACGCCTGATCATCGCGCCCGCGTGCACTGCGGGCGCGAATGCGGCACAATTGTGCCCAAAGCGTTGAACATGCCCGGGCGATGCGCCCCGGCCGGAGTCCCCATGTCCCTGATCATCACCGACGATTGCATCAACTGCGACGTCTGCGAACCCGAGTGCCCGAACGAGGCCATCTCCCAAGGCGAAGAGATCTACGTGATCGACCCGAACCTGTGCACCCAGTGCGTGGGTCACTATGACGAGCCGCAGTGCCAGCAGGTCTGCCCGGTCGACTGCATCCCGCTGGATGAAGCACACCCGGAAACCCAGGACGAGCTGATGGCCAAGTACCGCCGCATCACCGGCAAGGCCTGATCGCAGACGGCTAGCGCTGGCAACGCGGGCAGAACACGCTCGCCCGCTGCCCCAGCTTCACCTCGCGCAAGGTCGTGCCGCACAGTTTGCACGGCTGGCCGCCCCGACCGTAGACGAACAATTCCTGCTGGAAGTAGCCCGGCTGCCCGTCCCCGCCAATGAAATCGCGCAAGGTCGTACCGCCCTGCTCGATGGCCGCTGCCAACACCCGTTTGATTTCGATCGCCAGCTTCAGGTAGCGCGCCCGGGAAATCCCGCCGGCTTCGCGGCGTGGGTCGATGCCGGCGGCAAACAGCGCCTCCGTCGCGTATATGTTACCCACCCCCACCACCACCGCGTTGTCCATGATGAAAGGCTTGACCGCCATCGAGCGCCCCCGCGACAGTTGGAACAGGCGCTCACCGTCGAACAGGTCGGTCAACGGCTCTGGCCCCAGCCGCAGCAACAGTTCATGGCTGAGCGGGTCGAGGCTCCAGAGCATGGCCCCGAACCGGCGCGGGTCGGTGTAGCGCAGCATCAGCCCCGATTCCAGTTCGATATCGACATGTTCGTGCTTGGCCGCTGGCAAGCCCAACTCCACCAGGCGCAGGTTGCCCGACATGCCCAGGTGGCTGATCAAGGTCCCCACCTCGGCGTTGATCAACAGGTACTTGGCCCGCCGCTCGACGCTGACGATGCGCTGCCCGGACAGACGTACGTCGAGGTCCTCGGGTATCGGCCAGCGCAGGCGAGGGTCTCGCACCACCACGCGGCTGACGCGCTGGCCTATCAGATGAGGCGCAATCCCGCGCCGGGTCGTTTCGACTTCTGGCAATTCCGGCATGGATCAGTGCCCGCCCAGCTCGCGAATGTTCTGTTTCAGGGTCTCGAAGTCGTACTCCGACAAACCGATATAGTCCAGCACCAGCGGGCCGACCACGTTCCACTCATGATCGACGCCCTGATTGCCCAGCACACGGTACGAAGCGCAGATGTTCTCGGCCATCTTCAGCACGGCCAGCAGGTTCTTCAACTGGCTCTGGGTATTGCGCGACGAGTCTTCGCGGAAGACCGCCAGGGCATTGTGGTGGTTGGCAATGGCCCCGCTGATGTGCTCCGGCAGGCGCCAGGACTTGGCCGTGAAATAGCCCACCACGGCATGGTTGGTGTTGAAGGCGCGGTTCTCGGTATCGACCACGCGAGTTTCCTCTCCAGCCTTGGCGTAGGCTTCTTCCAGCACCTGCATGTACTCGGGGAAGCGCTTGAGCATCAGCGGTACGCCGCAGTCGTGGAACAGCCCGAGGGTATAGGCCTCGTCGGCGGCCTGGATGCCGGTGCGCTTGGCCAGCGTCAGGCAGGTCATGGCTACGTCCTGGGCGGTGTCCCAGAAGCGGTTGAGGGTGACGATGGTCTCGTCGCTCATCTCGCCCTTGATCGACTGCGCGTTGATCAGGTTGATGATCGAACGGCTGCCCAGCAGGTTTACCGCTCGCTGGATCGAACCGATCTTGTTCGACAGGCCGAAGTGCGGCGAGTTGACCAGCTTGAGCAAGGCACCAGCGAGGCCTGGGTCCTGGGAAATCAGCTTGGCGATGGTTTCCAGGTCCGGGTCAGGCATGTACTGCTCGAACTGCAGGTCTACCAGGATCTGCGGTTGCGGCGGAATGGTGATGCCTTGCAAGGCTTGCTGGATCTGTTCGGCGCTGAGTTCTTGGGACATACGTGCACACTCGTGAAGGACGAGCGAGTTTAACCCCCTGAGGCTCGCCTTGACAGGTGCAACGCCTGGGAGATCGAGCGCCGCCCGCGCGGCGCTCGATCTCCCAGGCGCCACACCTCTAAAGGCGAAAACAAGGCAGACAGGCTATAATCCCGCTCTTTTTTCCCGGAGCGACGTCATGTCCCTGCCCAGCCTTCGCCTCAAAGCCAATGCCGACCGCCGCCTGCGCGCCGGCCACCTGTGGGTCTACAGCAACGAAGTCGACGTCTCCGCGACCCCGTTGCAAGGCTTCCAGGCCGGCCAGCAGGCCGTGCTCGAAGCTGCCAACGGCAAGCCGCTGGGCATTGTCGCGCTGAGCCCGAACAACCTGATCTGCGCCCGCCTGCTGTCGCGTGACATCAAGCTGCCGCTGGACAAGTCGCTGCTGGTGCACCGCCTGAACGTCGCCCTGTCACTGCGCGAGCGCCTTTTCGACCAGCCGTGCTACCGCCTGGTGTACGGCGATTCCGACCTGCTGCCGGGCCTGGTGGTTGATCGCTTCTTCGACATCCTCGTGGTGCAATTGGCCTCGGCCACCATGGAAGCGCACAAGGACGACGTGATCGCAGCCTTGATCCAGGTGCTCAAGCCTGGCGGCATCCTGTTCAAGAACGACTCAGCCGCCCGCGACGCCGAAGGCCTGCAGCGCTATGTCGAAACCGTCTACGGCGAAGTGCCGGACTGGGTCCCGCTGGAAGAGAACGGCGTCAAGTTCGAAGCTCCGGTACGTGAAGGCCAGAAGACCGGCTGGTTCTACGACCACCGCATGAACCGCGCGCGCCTGGCACCGTATGTCAAAGGCAAGCGTGTGCTCGACCTGTTCAGCTACATCGGTGGCTGGGGCGTGCAGGCTGGCGCGTTCGGCGCCAGCGAAGTGTTCTGCGTCGATGCCTCGGGCTTTGCCCTGGACGGTGTCGAGCGTAACGCTGCACTGAACGGCATCAGCGAGAAGCTGACCTGCATCGAAGGCGATGTGTTCGAGGCCCTGCGTGAGCTGAAGGCCGCCGAAGAACGCTTCGACGTGATCATTGCCGACCCACCCGCCTTCATCAAGCGCAAGAAGGACCTGAAAAACGGCGAAGCGGCCTACCGCCGCCTCAACGAACAGGCCATGCGCATGCTGAGCAAGGACGGCATCCTGGTCAGCGCCTCGTGCTCGATGCACCTGCCCGAGGACGACCTGCACAACATCCTGCTGACCAGCGCCCGCCACCTTGACCGCAACCTGCAACTGCTCGAGCGCGGCGGCCAGGGCCCGGACCATCCGGTGCACCCGGCAATTGCCGAAACCCGCTACATCAAGAGCATCACCTGCCGGTTGCTGCCAAACAGCTGATACCTGCCAAAAAGGGCCGCCCAGCGGCCCTTTCCTGCTGCAATCTCCCCGCCAGCCATCCACATCTGCATTCCCTCGCCGCCTCAGCGGTGTAGAATCGGGCTATTCATCGCCAGTCATCCCCGGCGGGTTTATGAGCTCTGGCCAAGCACGCGGCGATCCCGCGCAGTCTTCGGCCCCATCCGTGCCAGTGGCAACCGGCCTGCGGTACAAAGGACAAGAGAAGCTCACTCCCCTTTTTGTGACCTGATTAAGCCGCCAGGAGTGTTTCATGCCTGATTATCGTTCCAAGACTTCCACCCAAGGCCGCAACATGGCCGGCGCCCGCGCCCTGTGGCGCGCCACCGGGATGAAGGACGAAGACTTCAAGAAACCGATCATCGCCATCGCCAACTCGTTCACCCAGTTCGTCCCGGGCCATGTGCACCTGAAGGACCTGGGCCAGCTGGTCGCCCGCGAGATCGAACGCGCCGGTGGCGTGGCCAAGGAATTCAACACCATCGCCGTCGATGACGGCATCGCCATGGGCCATGACGGCATGCTCTACTCGCTGCCGAGCCGCGAGATCATCGCCGACGCCGTCGAGTACATGGTCAACGCCCACTGCGCCGACGCCATCGTCTGCATCTCCAACTGCGACAAGATCACCCCCGGCATGCTGATGGCCGCCCTGCGCCTGAACATCCCGGTGATCTTCGTGTCCGGCGGCCCGATGGAAGCCGGCAAGACCAAGCTGGCCAGCCACGGCCTGGACTTGGTCGACGCCATGGTCATCGCCGCTGACTCCACCGCCAGCGACGAGAAAGTCGCCGAGTATGAGCGCAGCGCCTGCCCGACCTGCGGTTCGTGCTCCGGCATGTTCACCGCCAACTCGATGAACTGCCTGACCGAAGCCCTGGGCCTGGCCCTGCCGGGCAACGGTTCGACCCTGGCCACTCACGCCGACCGCGAGCAACTGTTCCTCACCGCTGGCCGCACCATCGTCGAGCTGTGCAAGCGCTACTACCAGGAAAACGACGAGTCGGTGCTGCCGCGCAGCATCGCCAACTTCAAGGCGTTCGAGAACGCCATGATGCTGGACATCGCCATGGGCGGTTCGACCAACACTATCCTGCACCTGCTGGCTGCCGCCCAGGAAGGTGAAGTCGAGTTCGACCTGCGCGACATCGATCGCCTGTCGCGCAAGGTACCGCAGCTGTGCAAGGTGGCGCCGAACATCCAGAAGTACCATATGGAAGACGTGCACCGCGCTGGCGGCATCTTCAGCATCCTCGGTTCGCTGGCCCGTGGCGGCCTGCTGCACACCGACCTGCCGACCGTGCACAGCCGCAGCATGGAAGAAGCCATCGCCAAGTGGGACATCACCCAGACCGATGACGAAGCCGTGCACACCTTCTTCAAGGCTGGCCCGGCCGGCATCCCGACCCAGACCGCGTTCAGCCAGTCGACCCGTTGGGAAACCCTCGACGACGACCGTGAAAACGGCTGTATCCGCAGCATCGAGCACGCCTACTCGCAAGAAGGCGGCCTGGCCGTGCTGTACGGCAATATCGCCCTGGACGGCTGCGTGGTGAAAACCGCCGGCGTCGACGAGTCGATCCATGTGTTCGAAGGCACCGCGAAGATCTTCGAAAGCCAGGACAGCGCCGTGCGCGGCATCCTCGCCGACGAAGTGAAGGCCGGCGACATCGTGATCATCCGTTACGAAGGCCCGAAAGGCGGCCCGGGCATGCAAGAGATGCTCTACCCGACCTCGTATCTGAAATCCAAGGGCCTGGGCAAGGCCTGCGCCCTGCTCACCGACGGCCGCTTCTCGGGCGGTACCTCGGGCCTGTCGATCGGCCACGCCTCGCCGGAAGCCGCTGCTGGCGGCGCCATCGGCCTGGTGCGCGACGGTGACAAGGTGCTGATCGACATCCCGAACCGTTCGATCAACCTGCTGGTCAGCGACGAAGAGCTCGCTCACCGTCGCATCGAGCAGGACAAGAAAGGCTGGAAACCGGCTGAAGTGCGCCCACGCAAGGTGACCACCGCACTGAAGGCCTACGCCCTGCTTGCGACCAGTGCCGACAAGGGTGCTGTGCGTAACAAGGCGATGCTGGAAGGGCTGTGAGGCTCTGACTGCGTGAAACAAGAACCGGCGCCTTGAGCGCCGGTTTTTTTTACCTGTACCGGCCCTTTCGCGGGTTTACCCGCGAAGAGGCCAGTGCAGACAATACAAGGCCTACTGAATCTGCTCCGGCGTCACGATCACCCAGTTCTTGTCCGCCGTCACCGGCAACCCTTCCTTGGCCTGCGCCGCCGCGTTCTTCGCAATCATGCCGTTCAACTGGTCCATGTACTTGGCCTTGCGGTTTATCCACAGGTGGATGCCGCCCTTGTTCACATCCACGCCATGGAACTGCATGTAGCCATCGCTGGTGGGTGTATCGCCCCCCACCAGCACCGGTTTCTTCCATTCATCGATATAGGTCAGGATGGCCGCCTGCTTGCCTGCCATCCAGGTGGCCGGGGTCCACAGGTAAGGCGTCAGCTCCAGCCCTTCGTTGGCCTTGGCATCATACTGCCCGGCGCTGATCTGCTTGCGCGCCGTGGTCAGCTGGCCGTTGGCGCGGTCCTTGAGCAACAGGCTGACACCAATCACGTTCTGCGGCTTGACGTTGTAGCCGTACTTGGGATCGGAAGCGACCATACGTACAAGCTCTTCGGACGCTGCAGAAATCACGTAGACCTCGATGCCGTTCTCCATCAGCTTGTTGTACAGCTCGGCCTGGCCCGTGAACACCTTTGGCGGCTGCACCTCGATGGCCTTGACCTGGTCACCTTCGAAGTAGGTGCTGGGGATCGGCTTGCCCGAGTCCATCAGCTCATCGACCTGAACCTTGAGCTCCTTGAGGGTAAAGCCGGCAAACACCTGCGCCACCCACGGGTAGCAGACCATGTCGTCAATCTCACACAGGCGGTAGTAGTAGCTGAACAGGCTCTCCTTGTGCTCGGCCGTGTCCTTGAACGGGATCAGCTTGAGTGACGGGTCAAGCTTGTCGCGGGTCAACAGGCCTTTGTTTTCCATGAACGGCAGCAGCGCTTCTTCGAGGTCGTAGCGGTAGCTGGTGTTGTCCATGTCAAAGACCGCGTAGTTACCTTTGTGGGCATTGGCGGCAATCATGGCGTCGAGCTGCTTGGCGGCATCAGCTGGCCAGTGCTTGAGCTCGGTGGCGAAGCTTTCGACACTGAACAGCAGGGACAAACCTAGGGCGAGGGCCTTCGGAGCGAACTTCATGTGCGAATCTCCTGAAATGACCCGGAAAAACTAGTGCAACACCCACCGATTCCGACCCCTGACAACGACCTTCACAAAACTGTAAACGTCGTGTGCATTGCTATTCGCGACCACCTGTTATTCCATAAACGACTAAGCAAATTACTTTTGGGTATAAATTCGTTTGTTTTCAGGCTGTTAGCATTTCCGTTCGCAATCGCTCACCAGAGGCGATGCCTCTTCTGCTTTTTCCTGGAGCTTCAATGAACCTGCCGCTGTCCCTCAACCTGCTGGCGTTCCTGGCCCTGCTGCTAGGCCTGGCACAAACCGGCCGCACCGATTGGAGCCTGGCCAAGAAGGTCCTCCTGGGCCTGGCGCTGGGCGTCGCGTTCGGCCTGGCCCTGCACACCATTTACGGCGCCGGCCACCCGGTACTCAAGGCCACCATCAGCTGGCTCGACCTGGTCGGCAACGGCTACGTCGGCCTGTTGCAGATGATTGTCATGCCGCTGATCTTCGCCTCGATCCTCAGCGCCGTGGCCCGCCTGCACAACGCGTCGTCGCTCGGCCGCATCAGCGTGCTGAGCATCGGTACCCTGCTGCTGACCACGGCCATCGCCGCCTTGATCGGTATCGTCCTGACCAACCTGTTCGGCCTGAGTGCCGATGGCCTGGTGGCCGGCGCCCAGGAAAGCGCGCGCATGCAGGTTATCCACAGCGACTACGCAGGCAAGGTTGCCGACCTGAATATCCCGCAGCTGCTGTTGTCGTTCATCCCGAGCAACCCGGTTGGCGACCTGGCACGGGCCAAGCCGACTTCGATCATCAGTGTGGTGATCTTTGCCGTGTTCGTTGGCCTGGCCGCGCTGCAGCTGATCAAGGACGACGCCGAGAAGGGTGAGCGCGCCCTGTCGGCCATCGATACCCTGCAGGCCTGGGTAATGCGCCTGGTACGCGTGGTGATGAAGCTCACCCCTTATGGCGTACTGGCGCTGATGGCCAAGGTGGTGGCCAGCTCTAACCTGGAAGACATCCTCAAGCTGGGGAGCTTCGTGGTGGTCTCGTATCTGGGCCTGGCGCTGATGTTCGTGGTTCACGGCATCATCCTCGCCGCCACTGGCGTGAGCCCGCTGCGCTTCTTCCGCAAAGTCTGGCCGGTGCTGACCTTTGCCTTCACCAGCCGCTCCAGCGCTGCGAGCATCCCGCTGAACATCGAAGCGCAGACGCGCCGCCTGGGTGTGCCGCAGTCGATCGCCAGCTTCAGTGCATCGTTCGGTACCACCATTGGCCAGAACGGCTGCGCGGGCCTTTATCCAGCCATGTTGGCGGTGATGGTAGCGCCAGCGGTGGGCATTGACACCTTCGATCCACTGTGGATCGCGACCTTGGTGGCGATCGTGACGCTGAGTTCGGCGGGTGTGGCTGGCGTCGGCGGCGGGGCAACCTTCGCCGCGCTGATCGTGCTGCCAGCCATGGGCTTGCCGGTCGAGCTGGTGGCGCTGCTGATTTCGGTGGAGCCGCTGATCGACATGGGCCGCACGGCGTTGAACGTGAATGGCTCGATGACGGCGGGCGTGGTGACCAGCCAACTGCTGAAAGAGACCGACAAGGCAGTGCTGGCCGACGATGAGCATGCCGAGCTGAGTCACTCCTGACGATAATCGGGGCTGCTTTGCAGCCCCAGCAGTCTCAAACCTTGTCCCAGACCTCGAAGCGATAGGCAGGCTTGCCTTCTTCAGCCTGTGCCTCGCTCGACACCAGCTTCCACTGGCCCTCATCGAACGCCGGGAACCACGCATCCCCTTCAGGCGACAGTTCGACCCGCGTCAGGTACATCCGGCTCACCAGCCCCTTCTCCAGCGCCTGCCCATACAGCTGCGCCCCGCCAATCAGCATCAGCTCGCCAGCGCCCTGCTCACGCGCCCACTGCTCGGCCCGGGCCAGCGCCGCCTCCAGCGAGCCATACACTTCGGCCCCGTCCAGCTCCAGACCGGCCTGCCGGCTGACCACGATATTCAACCGCCCCGGCAACGGCCGGCCCAGCGAATCCCAGGTTTTGCGCCCCATGATGATCGGCTTGCCCAGGGTAGTGGCCTTGAAGTACTTGAAGTCCCCCGGCAGGTGCCAGGGCATGGAGTTGTCGATGCCGATCACGCGATTTTCGGCGTGAGCCGCGATCAGGCTGAGGGGGAGTGATGTATTCATGCCAGCGAGGATAGCACCCGGCGTGTGGGTTATGCTTCTGCCCTGAACCACGCAATGGAAGACCTTGTGACTGCACCCACTCCACTGGACACGCGCTGGCTCACCGAAGCGGTACGCCTGCGCGAGGAACACGCAGGCCTGCTGGACGACCAGGAGGCCAATCGCCATGCCCGACAGCAAGGCGGCGACCTGGCAGCGCGCATCGAAACCCGCGCGCTGTTCCTCGCCGAACGTGACGGCATGACCACGGCCCTGCGCCACTGGAAGCAGGGCGCCCGCCTGGCGTTGCTGGCCCTGATGCTGTTGGCCGTATTCAGCGGCGCAGGCCTGGCCTTGGCCGCCTTGGGCGACGGGCAGCGACCGGTCAATGTGTTCTGGGCCCTGGGCAGCCTGCTCGGGCTGAACCTGCTGATGCTCCCGGGCTGGACCGTGGGCTTTACCGTGAGCGGCGAGCACGGCGCCAGCCTCGGCCGCCTGTGGTTGTGGTTGAGTGAGCGCTTCGCCCGCGATGCCAAGGCCGCACACCTGGCGCCAGCACTGCTAGTGCTGCTGCAACGCCAGCGCCTCAACCGCTGGCTGCTGGGCGCTCTTGTGCACGGCCTGTGGCTACTGGCGATGGTCACGGCCCTGGGCCTGCTGCTGGCCTTGCTGGCAACCCGCCGGTACGGTTTCGTCTGGGAAACCACGCTGCTGGCCGCCGACCCGTTCGTTCACCTGACCCAAGCCCTCGGCGCCCTGCCCTCGCTGTTCGGTTTCGCCGTACCGGACGAGGCCATGATCCGCGCCAGTGGCGATACCTTCCCTGCGCTGGATGCCGCCCGCCAGGCCTGGGCCAGCTGGCTGCTCGGCGTGGTGCTGGTGTACGGCCTGCTGCCACGCCTGTTGCTGGCCGGGCTGTGCCTGTGGCGCTGGCGCCAGGGCCGCGCCCGGCTCACACTCGATCTCAGCCTGCCGGGCTATGCGCAGCTGCGCGATGCCCTGATGCCGCGCAGCGAACGCATCGGCGTGCAGGATGCCGCCCCTGAAGCGCTGCCGCAGTTCCAGGCGGGCCAGCTGGACCTTGGCAGCAGTGGCGCCCTGCTGGTGGGCCTGGAGCTGGACGACCAGCGCCCCTGGCCACCCGCCCTGCCCAAGGCGGTAACCGACGCTGGCGTGCTCGACAGCCGCGAATCCCGTAACAAGCTGCTGGAGCAGCTCAGCCGCTTCCCGCCGGCACGCCTGGCCATCGCCTGCGACCCCCGCCGCTCCCCCGACCGCGGCAGCCTGGCGCTGCTCGCAGAGCTGGCACGCCATGCCGGCGCCACCCGCATCTGGCTGCTCCAGGCCGCCCCCGGCCAGGCCCTGGATGCCGAACGCCTGGGCGACTGGCACGACGCCCTCGACCGTCTCGGCCTGCCCCACGCCGACACCTCGCCCCTGACCTGGCTGGAGCATGGCCATGACTGAGCCGTTGAAACTGGCCGTGGTCGGCCACACCAACGTCGGCAAGACCTCGCTGCTACGCACGCTCACCCGCGACGTCGGCTTCGGCGAGGTCTCGCACCGCCCCAGCACCACCCGCCATGTCGAGGGTGCACGGCTGTCGGTGGACGGCGAACCTTTGCTGGAACTCTACGACACCCCCGGCCTGGAAGACGCCATCGCCCTGCTCGACTACCTCGAACGCCTGGAACGCCCCGGCGAGCGCCTGGATGGCCCGGCCCGCCTCGAACGTTTCCTGCAAGGCAGCGAGGCACGTCAGCGCTTCGAGCAGGAAGCCAAGGTGCTGCGCCAGTTGCTGGCAAGTAACGCCGGCTTGTATGTGATCGACGCCCGCGAACCGGTGCTGGCCAAGTACCGTGACGAACTGGAAGTGCTGGCCGGCTGCGGCAAGCCACTGCTGCCGGTGCTGAACTTCGTCGCGAGTAGCCAGCACCGCGAACCGGAATGGCGTGAAGCCCTTGCCCGGCTTGGGCTTCACGCGTTGGTGCGGTTCGATAGCGTGGCGCCTCCTGAAGATGGCGAACGCCGGCTGTACGAGAGCCTGGCGCTGTTGCTGGAAGAGGCCCGCCCGACCCTGCAACGGCTGATCGACGACCAGCAGGCTCAGCGCCTGGCACGCCAGCACAGCGGCAAGCGACTGATCGCCGAACTGCTGCTCGATTGCGCCGCCTGCCGACGCAGCGTCGCGGCCGAGCCACCGGCTGAAGCCAAGGCCATCGAAGCCTTGCGTCAGGATGTGCGCCAGCGTGAACAGCGTTGTGTGGAGGCCCTGCTCAAGCTCTATGCCTTCCGCCGTGAGGACGCCAATGCCGGTGACCTGCCACTGCTGGACGGGCGTTGGGGTGATGACCTGTTCAATCCCGAGACCCTGAAGTTGCTTGGCGTGCGCCTGGGTAGCGGCGTCGCGGCCGGGGCGGCGGCCGGTGCCGGGGTGGATCTGCTGGTAGGCGGGCTGACGCTGGGCGCCGCAGCGTTGGCAGGCGCGATTGCCGGGGGCGCGCTGCAGACCGCGCGTAACTATGGGTCGCGGCTGATGGGCAAGCTGAAGGGGCAGCGCGAGCTGACGGTGGATGACACGGTGCTGCGGTTGCTGGCCTTGCGCCAACAGCAATTGATGGTGGCGCTGGATGGCCGCGGACATGCGGCGCAGGACAGCATCAAACTGGGGGCCGTGGACGAGAAGGCTTGGCGAGAAGGCAAGCTGCCGGAGGCTTTGAGCAAGGCACGGGCGCATCCGCAATGGTCGACGCTCAACCCTGGGGCGAAGCTCAACCAGGCCGAGCGGCAGGAACAGCTGGAGGCGTTGGTTTCACAGATCTGAATCAGCAGGTTCAGCCTCTTCGCGGGCGCGCCCGCGAAGAGGTCATTACAGGCATGACCCGTTCAGGGTCCGGGCTTATTGCTGGGCCACTTTCTCCGACTTGCCGTCATAGCGTTTGCGCCATTCGGTCAGGATCTCGTCGCGGTTCTTGGAGGCCCAGGCAAAGTCGTTCCTGATCAGGCGCTGCTGATAGTCGGCCGGCAGCTCGGTCTGCGGCTTGGCAATGCCTGGCGCGGCCAGTACGGCAAAGTTTTCCTTGTACAGCTCCATGGCCGCCGGGCTTGCCGAGAAATCGGCCAGGCGCTTGGCCGCGTCAGTCTTTGGCGAGCCCTTGATCACGGCGGTCGCCTCGATCTCCCAGCCCAGGCCTTCCTTCGGCAGCACGATATCCAGCGGCGCGCCCTGGCGCTTGAGCTGCACGGCCGGGTACTCGAACGAAATGCCGATCGGGAACTCACCCGCCGCCGCCAGCTTGCACGGCTTGGATCCGGAGTGCACGTATTGGCCGATGTTCTGGTGAAGGGCGTCCATGTACGCCCAGCCCTGCGGCTCGCCGAAGGTCTGCAGCCAGGCGCTGACGTCGAGGAAGCCGGTGCCGGACGAAGCGGGGTTGGGCATGACGATCTTGCCTTTGTATTCAGGCTTGGTCAGGTCCTGCCAGCTCACCGGCTTGCTCAGGCCCTGCTTTTCGGCTTCGACGGTGTTGAAGCAGATGGTCGCGGCCCAAACGTCCATGCCGACCCAGGCTGGCGGGTTGGCGGCGTCGCGGTAGTTCGCGGAGATCTTGCCAAGGTCTTTCGGCGCGTAGCCTTCGAGCATGCCATTCTGGTCGAGGATGGCCAGGCTGGAGGCGGCCAGGCCCCAGACCGCGTCGGCTTGCGGGCGGTCTTTCTCGGCCAGCAGCTTGGCCGTGATGATGCCGGTGGAATCACGCACCCACTTGATCTCGATGTCTGGGTTGGCCTTTTCGAAGGCCTGCTTGTAGCTTTTGAGCTGCTCGGCTTCCAGGGCGGTGTAGACAGTCAGCTGGGTGGCTGCGGCCGAAGCCTGCAGGTTGAAGACGGCGGATACGGCAACGGCAAGTGCAAGGGGCTTGAGCATGATGCGTTTCCTATCAGAGTGGGCAGTCGGTCAATGGCCCGGGGCGCGCTGGCGCCAGGCCTGGGAGCGGCGCAGCAGGCCGCGGGAAGCAGCGGCCAGCAGCAGGGAAGCCGCGGCGCTGGTCAGCAGGATAAGGGTCGACATGGCGGCAGCGCCGCCGACGTTGCCGGCATCGTCCATGTTCAACACGGCGACGGCGGCGAGGATGGTGTCGGGGCTGTAGAGAAAGATCGCCGCCGACACGGTGGTCATCGCCGAGACGAACAGGTAACGGATGATATCCAGCAGCGCCGGCAGGCAGATCGGCACGGTGACGCGCACGAAGTGCTTGTATAACGGCGCCTTGAGCGACAGCGCGGCAGCCTCGAACTCGGCGTCGAGCTGGCGCAGCGCGGTGGCGGCGGTCATCTGCGCGGTGGTCAGGTAGTGGGCGATGGTGCACAGCACCAGCAGCGCCATGCCGCCATAGAACACGTGCAGCGGGTTGCCGTTGAGGTTGAAGAAGAACACGTAGCCCAGGCCCAGTACCAAGCCAGGCACAGCCATGGGGATGAAGCTGAGCAGGCGCAGGGCCTGGTTGAGCAGACGCTGCCCTTGGGTCTTCTCCATCAGGTAGGCGCCGGTGAAGATCACCAGGCTACCAATCAGTGCAGTGCACAACGCCATGGTCACGCTGTTGCGATAGGCCAGCCAGCCGCCACCGGCGGTGTCGTCGAACCTGTAGTGCTTGAATGACAGGGTCAGGTTGTACGGCCAGAAGGTCACGAGCGACGAGTACACCGCCATGCCGATCACCACCAGCAGCGCCGCGCAGACCAGCAGCACGATGGTCAGGAAGCAGGCATCACGGCAGCGCGACGGCTTGGGTTCGAACACTTGGGCACGGCCGCTCATGGCCTCGCCCTGGCGCCGACGCAGCCAGGCATCGACGCCGAAGCTGAGCAGCGCTGGCAGCAGCAGCACGATGCCGATCAACGCGCCACGGCCGAACTGCTGCTGGCCGACCACCGCCTTGTAGGCTTCCAGCGCCAGCACCTGATAATCGCCACCGACCACGACAGGCACGCCGAAGTCGGTGATGGTCAGGGTGAACACCAGGCAGAATGCGGCGAACACCGCCTGACGCGTGGCTGGCCAGGTGATGCTGCAGAATGCCCGCCACGGCCCGGCGCCCATGCTCGACGCCGCGTCGAACAGCCGTGCGTCGGCCAGCGACAAGGCAGAAAGCAGGATCATCAGCGCATGGGGGAAGGTGTAGATGGCCTCGCCGAGCACGATGCCCCAGAAGCCGTAGATGTTGTCGTTAAGGAGGCTGCGCAGCAGGCCCTGGTTGCCGAACAGGTAGACCAGCGCAATCGCCGGCAGCATCGACGGCGCCAGCAGCGGCAGCAGCGAGATGCCGCGCCACAGGCCCTTGGCCGGGATCAGGGTGCGCTGCAGGGCATAGGCGAACAGGTAGGCCAGCGGTACCACGATTGCCGCCACGCTGAACGCCACCGACAGGCTGTTGCCGAGCAGCCAGCGGAAGTTCTCGCTGGCAAACAGTTCGCGGGCCGCCAGCAAACCGCCCCCCTGGCCGGCTTCAGCGCTGAAGCCTTTCCAGAAAATGGCCAGCAGCGGCATCACCACGGCCAGCAATAGCAGGACCAGCAGCAGGCTTTTGCCACCGATGACGAACAGGCGATCACCCAGGGCGACGTCACCGCGTCGCGCATCCTTGGTCTGGGTAAACGGCAGGGACATTGGCGCGGCCATTTCAGGCAAACACCTGCAGGCTCTGCGGCGGCAAGGCCACCCAGATATCCTGCGAGCCCAGGCGCGGCATGGCTTCCGGCGCCAGTTCGGCGAGCAACGCATGCCCCGGCAGGGCTTTGAGTTCGAAACTCATGCGGCAGCGGTTGCCCAGGAAGGTGATTTCGCGGACCTTGGCCGGGAACAGGTTTTCCTCATGCATCACCGGGTTCACCGTGATCGCCTCCGGGCGACAGAACAACCGGCCGCTGCGTGCGGAGCCGGCGTTGGCCGCCAGGCGCATGCTCATGGCGCCGACCTGGGCATGGCTGTCGCCACTGCGCTGGAACGGTAGCCAATTGCCCTGGCCGACGAATTCGGCGACGAACGGCGTGGACGGCTGGCCGTAGACTTCCTGCGGGGTCGCGTACTGCTCGACCTGGCCGTTGTTCATCACCGCAATGCGATCGGCCATGAGCATGGCCTCGTCCTGATTGTGGGTGACCATCAACGTGGTGATGCCCAGCTGGCGCTGCAGCTGGCGAAGCTCGGTGCAAAGGTGCTCACGCACCCGGGCATCCAGTGCCGACATCGGTTCGTCGAGCAGCAGCAGCGACGGCGACGGTGCCAACGCGCGCGCCAAGGCCACGCGCTGTTGCTGGCCGCCGGACAGCTGGCCGGGGTATTTCTTTTCGCTACCGGACAGGCCAACCAGTTCGAGCATATCAGCCACGCGCTGACGGCTCTCGTCGCGACTGCCGCCAGTCAAGCCGTAGGCGATATTGGCTTCGACAGTAAGGTTGGGGAACAGCGCGTAGGACTGGAACAGGATGCCGTAGTCCCGCGCTTGGGGAGGCAGCTCGGAAACATCGCGTTCACCGATGTACAGCGCACCACGGTCCTGGCGTTCGAGGCCGGCAATGCAGCGCAACAGGGTGGTCTTGCCGCAACCGGACGGGCCGAGCAGGCAGACCAGCTCGCCCGCAGCGACGTCCAGAGACACGTCGTTGAGCGCCGTGAAGGCACCGAAACGCTTGTGGATACCGCGCACTTTCATCTGTGCGCCCGGAATGGCGTGGTTCATGGCAAGGCCTCATCGAACAAGTGAGGGCCATGCTAGGAAGGCTGTGCGAAGGTTCTGTGGCTTTAGGGCAAAAGCCGGTGATAGTGGTATAGGCAGATTTTGTAGTGCCCGCGAAGAAAGCAACACCGATCTAGAACTGCGAACCCACCACTTCCTGGGCGACGCCAAGGAAAGCCGCCGGCAACCGGGCCTGGCGCCGCTCCTTCAGGCAATACAGGTACTCATGCATCACCGGCGCATTGTCCAGCGCCAGCACCCGCAGCTCCGGATTGTGCGGCACCTCATGGCGGGCTATCACGCTGATGCCGATATTGCGCAGTACCGCCTCGCGGATCGACTCGCGGCTGCCAATCTCCAGCAACGACCCGGCCTTCACCCCCGCCTCAAGCATCATCTGCTCGGTCAGCTGGCGCGTGGTCGAGCCCTTCTCGCGCATCAGCAGGCAATGCCCCGCCAGCACATCGATGGATACCGCATGCCGATGGGCCAACGGATGATTGCGATGCACTGCCACCACCAGCGGATCGGTGCCCAACACCCGTCGCACCAGCCGGGCATCCTCTACCAGCTGCGACGAGGCAGCGATATCCACCCGGTAATCTTCGAGCATCTCCAGCACCTGCTGCGAGTTGCCGATCTCCACCGTCAACTCGACATGGGGCAGGCGCTCGCGAAAGATCTTCACCAAGTCGAGGATGTAGTACGGCGCGGTGGCAGCGATGCGCAAACTGCCCTGGGCCTGGCCGCTGTTACGCAGCTCGAACTCGATGTCGGCCTCTTGCTGCAGCAGCGCCTTGACCATGGGTAGCAGCCGCACACCCTGCTCGCTTAACACCAGGCGCCGTCCACCGCGGTAGAACAGCTCCACCGCATAGTGGCTTTCCAGGCTGCGGATCTGCGTCGTCACGGTCGGCTGGCTGAGCCCGAGCTTCTTCGCCGCCAGGGTGATGCTGCCCAGACGGGCCACCATGTAGAAGGCTTTGAGCTCGGCACTCAGCATTGCAGGACCTCATTTGCGCAACAGGCGCAGACCGTTGAACACCACCAGCAGGCTCACGCCCATGTCGGCGAACACCGCCATCCACATGGTCGCCATGCCGGCAAAGGTGATCGCCAGGAATATCGCCTTGATGCCCAGCGCCAGAACGATGTTCTGCGTCAGGATCGCCGCACTTTGGCGCGACAGCCTGACGAACGCCGGGATTTTACGCAAGTCGTCATCCATCAACGCCACGTCGGCGGTCTCGATCGCCGTGTCGGTACCTGCCGCCGCCATGGCGAAACCGATCTCCGCACGGGCCAGTGCCGGCGCGTCGTTGATGCCATCGCCGACCATGCCGACCCGGTGCCCTTCGGCGTACAAGCGCTCGATGCTGTGCAGCTTGTCGGCCGGCAGCAGGTTGCCCTCGGCCCGGTCGATACCCACCTGCGCGGCAATGGCCTGGGCAGTGTGCGGATTGTCGCCGGTCAGCATGACGGTCCTGATACCCAGCGCGTGCAGTTCGGCAATGGCCTGGCGGCTGCTGTCCTTGACCGTGTCAGCCACGGCGAACAGGGCCAACGGCCCGGAGCGGTCGAGCAGCAGCACCACCGTCTTGCCCTGCCGCTCCAGCGTATCCAGCTGCGCCTCCAGCTCCGGCGAGCACAGGCCCAGCTCCTCGACCAGGCGATGGTTACCCAGGTGGTAGGTTTCGCCGTCGATATCACCGCGCACGCCGCGGCCGGCCAGGGCGACGAAATCGTTGACCTCGCTCAGCGCCAGGTTCTGCGCCTTGGCAAACTGGGCGATGGCGCCCGACACCGGGTGGTCGGAACGGTCGGCCAGGCTCGCCGCCAACGCCTGGGCACGGCCCTCGAACAGGGGTTCGAGCACCTTGGCATCGGTTTGCACCGGTTTGCCGTGGGTGATGGTGCCGGTCTTGTCCAGGGCGAGGAAATCCAGCTTGCGGCCGCCTTCCAGATAAACCCCGCCCTTGATCAGGATGCCTTTGCGCGCCGCAGCGGCCAAGCCACTGACGATGGTCACAGGCGTGGAGATGACCAGCGCACACGGGCAAGCCACCACCAGCAGCACCAACGCACGGTACATCCAATCGAACCAGGCCCCGGCCATGAACAGCGGCGGTATCACTGCCACCGCCAGGGCCACGATGAACACCACCGGGGTGTAGAGGCGCGAGAACTGGTCGACAAAACGCTGGGTAGGCGCACGCGCACCCTGTGCTTCTTCGACGGCCTTGATGATGCGCGCCAGGGTCGATTGCCCTGCAGCGGCCGTTACGCGGTATTCCAGGGCACCAGCCTGGTTGATGGTGCCGGCGAACAGTTTGTCGCCCGCCGCCTTCTCCACAGGCAGGCTTTCGCCAGTGATCGGCGCCTGATCGACGCTGGATTGCCCGCTGACCACGTGGCCATCCAGACCAATGCGCTCGCCTGGGCGCACCCGCACCAAAGCACCCGTCGTCACCTCACGCACCTCTACCTCATGCCACTGACCATCGGCCTGCTGTACCGTGGCCATGTCCGGAGCCAGCTGCATCAACCCGCCGATGGCATTGCGCGCACGGTCCAGCGAGCGCGCCTCGATCAGCTCGGCGACGGCGAAAAGCACCATGACCATGGCTGCTTCCGGCCACTGGCCAATCAGCACGGCGCCGGTCACGGCAATGCTCATCAGCGCATTGATGTTGAGATTGCGGTTCTTCAGGGCGATCCAGCCCTTCTTGTAGGTGCCCAGGCCGCAGCCGAGGATTGCCGCCAGCGCAAGCGCGGCCACCAGCCATTGCGGCGCAAGGCTGGCGAAGTGCACGATTTCAGCGGCGATCGCGGCAATACCCGAGAAGGCCAGCGGCCACCAATGGGCCTTGTGCGGCTGCGCTGCGGCGCCGCTGCCGTCGTCTTCAGCAGTCAACGGCTCGGCCTTCATGCCCAGGCTGTCGATGGCTCGCTCGATCTCGCCCGTACCGTTCAAGGTATGACGCACGCCGAGCACACGGTTGATCAGGTTGAATTCCAGCTGCTCGATGCCCGCCAGCTTGCCCAGCTTGTCCTGGATCAAGGTCTGCTCGGTGGGGCAGTCCATGGCGTCGATGCGAAAGCGGCTGAGCTGGGCGTGGCTGCTGGCCTCGCTCAATTGCACAAACGCGGGCGCAGCGCTGGAGCCACAGCAGCTGTGACCGTGAGCGACGTGGCCATGGTCTTCTTCGCCATGGGCATGATCGTGTGGATGCTTGTGTTCGTGGCTGACAGGCTGGTTCATGGGGTCATCCTTAAATTGAGCCTGTTGCCAAGTGAACACCCTGTAGCCACTATAGGGTCAAGCCACTTGTTGGAGATTTCGTCATGAAAATCGGAGAACTGGCCAAAGCCACCGATTGCGCCGTGGAAACCATCCGCTACTACGAGCGAGAACAGTTACTGCCGGAACCGGCGCGCACCGAGGGTAACTACCGGCAGTACACACAGGCTCATGTCGAGCGACTGACCTTCATCCGCAACTGCCGAACGCTGGACATGACCCTGGACGAAATCCGCAGCCTGCTACGCCTGCGCGACAGCCCCGACGACGCGTGCGGCAGCGTCAATGCGCTGATCGACGAGCATATCGAGCATGTACAGGCGCGGATCGATGGCTTGGTGGCATTGCAGGAGCAGCTGGTGGAGCTGCGGCGGCGCTGCCATGCGCAGGGGGCGGAGTGTGCGATCTTGCAGCAGCTGGAGACGAACGGGGCGGTATCAGTGCCTGATACCGAGCATTCGCATGTAGGCCGAAGCCACGGGCACTGAGATTGCCGGGGCTGCAAAGCAGCCCCCGGTAATCTAGAGAATCACACCGCCATCGGCGCCGTCATCGGCGCATGGTGCTCATACCCTTCCAGGCTGAAGTCGCTCGGCTCGATCTTCTCCAGCCACTCCGGCTCGTACTTGCCGGTCTTGGCGAACTCCGGCACACGGTCACTGATCACCAGCTTCGGCGCTGCCAGCGGTTCGCGCTTGAGCTGCTCGTTGAGCATGTCCAGGTGATTTTCATACACATGGGCATCGCCAATGAAGTAGGTGAACCAGCGCGGGGTGTAGCCGGTCAGGCGGCCGAACAGCGACAGCAGCGCCGCGCCTTCGGTGAGGTTGAACGGCGTGCCCAGGCCCAGGTCGTTGGAGCGGATGTAAAGGGTCAGGGAAATTTCCCTGGTCTCGACATTCGGGTGGAACTGGTACAGCAGATGGCACGGTGGCAGGGCCATTTCGTCAAGCTGGGCGCAGTTCCAGCCGTGGAACAGGATGCGTCGGCTGCCTGGGTCGTTGGCGATGGTGTCCAGGCACTGGCGCACCTGGTCGATGGCCTTGTACAGGATGACGAAGGCCACGCCATCCTCTTGGTCCTGGGCAATGCGACGGAAGCCCGCCTTCTCGGCCATTTCGATGGCGGCCGGGTTACTCAACGGGATGCGCTTGTAGCCCGGCCACTGGCGCCATTGCACGCCGTAGATCTCACCAAGGTCGTCATGGCCCTGGCGGAACGGGTTGGCCAGCCACTGGGCGTTCTCGTTGGCGTTCTGGTCCCAGACTTTGCAGCCCAGGTCGCGGAATTCACCGGCGTTCTTCACGCCACGCAGGAAGCCTACCATCTCGCCGATCGCCGACTTGAACGCCAGCTTGCGCGTGGTGATGGCCGGGAAGCCTTTTTGCAGGTCGAAACGCAGCATGGCGCCCGGCAGGCTGATGGTGCGGATGCCGGTGCGATTGCCTTGCAGGGTGCCGTTTTCGATGACGTCGCGGACCAGGTCCAGATACTGTTTCATGGCTTACCTGTAACGAAAACGGCAGGGGGATCACCCCCTGCCGTGGGAATAATCAGGCGGGTTTCGCCGTGGGCTTGCGATTATAAGCCCACCAGATCAGGCCAAGGCCAGCCAGGATCATCGGCACGCAGAGAATCTGACCCATGGTCAGCCAGCCCCAGGCGATGTAACCGAGCTGGGCGTCCGGCACCCGGACGAATTCGACGATGAAGCGGAAGATGCCGTAGAACAGCGCGAACATCCCGGATACCGCCATGGTTGGCCGCGGCTTGCGCGAGAACAGCCAGAGGATGACGAACAGTGCCACGCCTTCCAGGGCGAACTGGTACAGCTGCGACGGATGGCGCGGCAGCTGGGCCGGGTCGCTGAAGGGTGGGAAGATCATCGCCCATGGCACGTCGGTAGGCTTGCCCCACAGCTCAGCGTTGATGAAGTTGCCGATGCGCCCGGCGCCCAGGCCGATCGGCACCAGCGGCGCGACGAAGTCCATCAGCTCGAAGAACGACTTGTTGTTGCGCTTGCCGAACCACAGCGCGGCCAGCATCACGCCGATGAAGCCACCGTGGAACGACATGCCGCCTTTCCAGACCTCGAAGATCAGCGTCGGGTTGGCCAGGTAGGCATGCAGGTCGTAGAACAGCACGTAACCCAGGCGCCCACCCACGATCACCCCCATCGACAACCAGAACACCAGGTCGGAAAGTTTCTCGCGGGTCCAGGTCGGGTCGAAGCGGTTGAGCCGGCGCGAGGCCAGCAGCCAGGCACCGCCGATGCCGACCAGATACATCAGGCCGTACCAGTGGATTTTCAGTGGCCCGAGGGCTACGGCCACGGGGTCTATCTGCGGGTAAGGCAGCATGGAACTTCCTCTCGATTCAAATCAGAAAGCTGAGGCCGACGCAGAACAGCAAGGCTGCGAACAGGCGTTTCAACAGGCGTGGCGACAGCTTGTGCGCCAGGCGGGCGCCGAAGCGTGCGAAAAACATGCTGGTCACGGCAATGCCGATCAGCGCCGGCAGGTAGACGAAACCCAGGCTGTGGGGCGGCAAATGCTCCTCGTGCCAGCCCAGCAGCATGAAGCTCAGGGCGCTGGCCAGGGCAATTGGCAAGCCGCAGGCCGATGACGTCGCCACGGCTTTTTGCATCGGCAGGCCGCGCCATGTCAGGAACGGCACGGTCAGCGAGCCGCCGCCGATGCCGAAGATAGCCGAAGCCCAACCGATCACCCCGCCAGCGCCAATCAAGGCCGGCTTGCCAGGAATGTCACGGCTGGCCTTGGGCTTGAGGTCCAAGGCCATCTGCGCGGCGATGATCAGGGCAAATACGCCAATGATCTTCTGCAAGTGCGGGCCCTGGATCAGCGAAGCGGTCTTGGCGCCAATACCGGCGCCGATAAGGATACCGAGGGTCATCCAGGCGAAGATCGGCCATTGCACGGCGCCCTTGCGGTGGTGCTCGAGCACGGCATTGATCGAGGTGAAGACAATGGTTGCCAGCGAGGTGCCGACCGCCAGGTGAGTCAGCACTGACGCATCGAAACCTTGCAGGGTGAAGCTGAACACCAGCACCGGCACGATGATGATGCCGCCGCCCACGCCGAACAGCCCGGCCAGCACACCGGCACAGGCGCCCAATAGCAGATAGAGCACGAATTCCATTCGTCGTCCCCGAGAAAACAATCCGGCATGGTAACGGAAGCCGGGCTCGGGGCTCTAGTGAACTCTGTGACAGGATGGATCGACACCCGCGCACTGGGTACAGTGGGCAAAAACACAGAGGCCCAACCTATGTGCCTGATCGTATTCGCCTGGAGGCCCGGGCATGCCCTGCCACTGATCGTCGCGGCCAACCGTGACGAGTTCTACGCCCGCCCGACCCAGGCCCTGGCTGCGTGGGGCGATGCGCCCGGGGTATATGCCGGGCGTGACCTTGAAGCAGGCGGTACCTGGCTGGGCGTTGGCCCCCAAGGGCGCTTTGCGGCGCTGACCAATATCCGCGACCCTGGGCAGGTGCTGGGGCCGCGTTCGCGGGGCGAGCTGGTGGCGGCTTATCTGCAGGGTGAACTGGGGGTGGAGGCCTACCTCGACCAGGTGGCCAGCTGCAGCGACCAGTATTCCGGATTCAACCTGCTGGTGGGGGATGGCCGTCAATTAGGCTACCTGCATGCCCGCGACGTGGCGCCGCGCTTGTTGGAGGCCGGGGTGTACGGGCTTTCCAACGCCGGGCTGGATACGCCATGGCCGAAGCTGGTGAAGGCACGTACTGGGCTGGAGGCAGTGCTTGAGTCGGCAGATCCGCAGCGCTTGCTGGCGTTGCTGGCCGATAACGAGCCGGCAGCCGACGCTGAGCTACCGGAGACCGGCGTAGGGGTAGCGACCGAGAAGTTGCTGTCGAGTGTGTTCATTGCCAGCCAGAACTACGGCACGCGGGCGAGTACCGTGCTGATAGTGGATGAACAAGGCAGAAGGCAGCTGATTGAGCGTAGTTTCGGGCCTTTTGGTGGGCATTTGGGCGAAGTCAGCCTGGATATATGAGGCCAGTACAGGCAACTTCAAATTCACAGGGTTTTATTGGCCCCGGGCCCGATCATGCGCGCCAGCCCGAGGTTCTTCAGGGCCAGTTGCAACGAGCTGTGGATAACTTGCGGGTTGTCATGGCTCAAGGCTTCGACCAGCAGCTCCTTGGCCTTGCTCATGTTCACCTGGCGCAGCATCCACTTCACCTTCGGCAGGTTGGTGGCGTTCATCGACAGGCTATCGAAGCCCATGGCCATCAACAGGATCGCTGCCGCCGGGTCGCCGGCCATCTCGCCACAGATGCTCACCGGCTTGCCTTCGCCATGAGCATCACGCACCACGGTATTGAGCGCCTGCAGCACCGCTGGGTGTAGATAGTCGTAAAGGTCGGCGACCCGCGGGTTGTTGCGGTCCACCGCCAACAGGTACTGAGTGAGGTCGTTGGAACCGACCGAGAGGAAGTCCACCTGCCGCGCCAGCTCCTTGGTCTGGTACACCGCCGCAGGAATCTCCACCATCACGCCCACTGGCGGCATCGGCACGTCTGTGCCTTCGTCGCGTACCTCGCCCCAGGCACGGTGGATCAGATGCAGCGCCTCTTCCAGCTCGTGAATGCCGGAAATCATCGGCAACAGGATGCGCAGGTTGTTCAGGCCCTCGCTGGCCTTGAGCATGGCGCGGGTCTGCACCAGGAAGATTTCCGGGTGATCGAGGGTGACGCGAATGCCGCGCCAGCCGAGGAACGGGTTTTCTTCCTTGATCGGGAAGTACGAAAGCGCCTTGTCACCACCGATGTCGAGGGTGCGCATGGTCACCGGCAGCGGGTGGAAGGCCGCCAACTGCTCGCGGTAGATCGCCAGCTGCTCCTTCTCGCTGGGAAAGCGCTGGTTGATCATGAACGGCACTTCGGTGCGGTACAGGCCAACCCCTTCGGCACCGCGCTGCTGGGCGCGGGCCACATCGGCGAGCAGGCCGGTGTTGACCCACAGCGGCATGCGGTGGCCGTCGGGGGTGACGCACGGCAGTTCACGCAGGGCATCGAGGCCTTGGGCCAGCTGGCGCTCTTCCTCGACCACATCGCTGTACTGCTTGCGCAGCACGTCACTGGGGTTGGTGAACACCTCGCCCTTGTAGCCGTCGACGATCATCTCGATGCCATCGACCTTGGAATACGGCAGGTCGACCAGGCCCATCACCGTCGGGATGCCCATGGCACGGGCGAGGATGGCGACGTGGGAGTTGCCCGAACCCAGTACCGAAACCAGGCCTGCCAGCTTGCCTTCCGGCACTTCGCCGAGCATCGCCGGGGTCAGCTCTTCGCTGACCAGGATGGTGTTGTCGGCATACACCAGCGACTGCGAGCGGGCTTCCTGCAGGTAGGCCAGCAAGCGCCGGCCAAGGTCCTTCACATCCGAGGCGCGCTCGCGCAGGTAGTCGTCGTCCATCAGCTCGAAGCGGTTGACGTGCTCGCCAACCACCTGGCGCAAGGCACCCTGGGCCCATTGGCCGGTCTTGATGACTTCGATCACTTCGCCACCGAGGGCGGCGTCTTCGAGCATCATCAGGTACACATCGAACAGTGCGCGCTCTTCCGGGCGCAGCTGGGTCGCCAGCTTGGCCGACAGCTTGCGCATGTCTTCACGCACGCCTTCGAGGGCGTTCTGGAAAAGTTTCAGCTCGGCGTCGATGTCATCGACGGCCTTGTCCGGCACCACTTCCAGGTCGGCCGGTGGCAGCATGACCACGGCACGCCCAACAGCAGCCCCCGGCGAGCCCGGTACGCCGACGAAGCGCGCTTCCTGGATGCCCTTGCCCTGGCGGCCCAGGCCACGAATGGAGCCCGTGGCTTCGGCGTGGGCGATAACCCCGGCGAGCTGCGCGCTCATGGTGACGAGGAAGGCTTCTTCGCCTTCGTCGAACTGGCGGCGCTCCTTCTGCTGGATGACCAGTACACCCACCACACGCCGGTGGTGGATGATCGGCGCACCGAGGAAAGAGGCGAATTTCTCTTCGCCGGTTTCGGCGAAGTAGCGATAACGCGGGTGATCGGCGGCGTTTTCCAGGTTCAGCGGCTCTTCCCGGGTACCGACCAGGCCGACCAGGCCCTCGTTGGGAGCCATGCTGACCTTGCCGATCGAGCGCTTGTTCAGGCCCTCGGTGGCCATCAGCACGAAGCGGTTGGTTTCCGGGTCGAGCAGGTACACCGAGCAGACCTGGCTGCCCATGGCCTCCTTGACGCGCAAGACAATGATCCCCAACGCCGTCTTGAGATCTTTGGCGGAGTTCACTTCCTGGACGATCTTGCGCAGCGTATTGAGCATGGCTCGGGGTCGAACTCCGTCGTCAGTCGCGCGTCAGCAGACGCGGTGCAAGCTCTTTCAGGGCGCGGCGGTAGACTTCACGCTTGAATGTCACCACCTGGCCCAGCGGATACCAATAGCTGACCCAGCGCCAGCCGTCGAACTCCGGCTTGCCGGTCAGGTCCATCCGCACCCGTTGTTCATTGCTCACCAGGCGCAGCAGAAACCACTTTTGCTTCTGGCCGATGCACAGCGGTTGGCTGTGGGTGCGGACCAGCCGCTGGGGTAAACGATAACGCAACCAGCCGCGGGTGCAGGCAAGAATTTCCACATCGTCGCGTTCAAGGCCAACTTCTTCGTTCAGCTCGCGGTACAGGGCATCTTCTGGCGTCTCGTCAGGGTTGATACCACCCTGGGGGAATTGCCAGGCATCCTGGTTGATCCGTCGAGCCCATAGCACCTGCCCGGCATCATTCGTAAGAATGATCCCAACATTGGGGCGAAAACCATCCGGGTCGATCACGGCAGCAACCTCGCAAACGCATGTCACCGCATTGTTCCACAAAGCCTGCGAGCGCAGCAACGCGCCCGCCACGCTTATGTGCAGTGCGGTGAAAACTCCTCGTATCGCAATGGAGCGCGAAGCCCTGCCCAGGCTTCAGACCGGCTTGGCGCCCATCAGCCCGGCGATGGACAGGAAGCAGACACCGCTGAAAACCGCCAGTGCCAGGGTAAACCGCAACCCTACCACTTCAGCCTTGCGCAGCCGGTTCAGCCGCTCCAGCAGCCACCACCCGGCAAACGCGCCCAAGGTGTAGATGACGCTGGAGGCCAGCACCCAGGTCTGCCCCAGCGGCCAACCCACCCGATGCACCAGCCACCAGCCGGTGAACGGCATGCTCGCCATGCACACCCCCATTACCAGCCAGACGAACACCAGCGGCCGCCGCAGCAGCTTGGCATAGGCCTCGCCATCGCCCTGGCGGCGGGCCCGCACGGTCCAGGCCGTCAGGCCCAGGGCGCCCAGCAGCAACAGCACGGTGGCAATGATATGCAGCGCTTTGAGGGCAGTCAGGTGTTCCATGTCTTCACATCCTTGAGCGATAAGCCAAGCTTAGTCGCTCAACCCAGGAACAGCTTGTACGCCGGGTTGTCGGTCTCGTCCCAGTACGGGTAACCGATCTTGGCCAGCGCCGCCGGCACCAGGTGACGTTCGTCCTCCGGTACCTGCAAGCCTGCCACCACGCGCCCGTCAGCCGCACCGTGGTTGCGGTAGTGGAACATCGAGATGTTCCAGCGCCCACCCAGCTTGGTGAGGAAGTTGAACAACGCCCCCGGCCGTTCGGGGAACTCGAAGCGCAGCACGATCTCGTCGCTGGCACCGGCTGAATGGCCACCGACCATGTGGCGGATGTGCAGCTTGGCCAGTTCGTTGTCGGTCAGGTCTGTCACCGGGAAGCCCTGCTCGATCAGGTGCTGCACCAGCGCAGCGCGTGGGTCGTTTTCCGGGTGGGTCTGCACGCCAACGAAAATGTGCGCCTCATCGGAGGTGTGCTTGCGGTAGTTGAATTCGGTGATCTGGCGCTTGCCGACGGCCTCGCAGAAGGCCTTGAAGCTGCCCGGGCGCTCGGGGATGGTCACGGCAATGATGGCTTCGCGCCTTTCGCCCAGTTCGGCACGCTCAGCCACATGACGCAAGCGGTCGAAGTTGACGTTGGCGCCCGAGTCGATGGCTACCAGGGTCTGCCCGGTCACGCCGTTGAGCTCGACATACTTCTTGATGCCCGCCACGCCCAACGCGCCGGCAGGTTCGGTGATCGAGCGGGTATCATCGTAGATATCCTTGATTGCCGCACAGATTTCATCGGTACTGACAGTTACCACCTCATCCACGTGGTGGCGGCAGATGTCGAAGGTGTGCTGGCCGATCTGCGCCACCGCCACGCCGTCGGCGAACAGCCCGACCTGTGGCAGCACCACGCGCTCGCCAGCCGCCATCGCTGCCTGCAGGCAGTTGGAGTCGTCAGGCTCGACGCCGATCACCTTGATTTCCGGGCGCAGGTACTTCACATAGGCCGCAATACCGGCAATCAGGCCCCCGCCGCCCACCGGGACGAAGATCGCGTCCAGTTGCCCGGGATGTTGACGGAGGATTTCCATCGCCACGGTGCCTTGGCCGGCAATGGTGTGCGGGTCGTCATAGGGGTGGATATAGACGAAGCCTTTCTCGTCGACCAGCTTCAGCGAGTAGGCCAGCGCTTCCGGGAACGAATCGCCATGCAGCACTACCTTGCCGCCGCGCGAGCGCACGCCTTCAACCTTGATCTCCGGCGTGGTCTTGGGCATCACGATGGTGGCCTTGATGCCCAGCTCGCGGGCCGCCAGGGCCACGCCCTGGGCGTGGTTGCCAGCCGAAGCAGTCACCACGCCGCGGGCCAGTTCTTCCTGGGTCAGCTGCGCCAGCTTGTTGTACGCCCCGCGGATCTTGAACGAGAACACCGGCTGCAGGTCTTCGCGCTTGAGCAGAATCTGGTTGCCCAGGCGCTTGCTCAGTTGGCCGGCGCTCTGCAACGGGGTTTCGACAGCGACGTCGTAGACGCGCGAGGTGAGGATCTTCTTGACGTACTGTTCGAGCATCGGGAAAGCATCACTGGCCGCGGGACAAGGGCTGGGAGTCTACCCCAGCGCTACGTCGGGCGACCACAGCAAAGCCGCCCGAGCCGTTATACTAGGCTCCTTTCACTACCGCCCTGCCCCTTTCCGGAGCCCGCATGACCCAGGACCAACTCAAACAGGCCGTTGCCCAGGCCGCTGTCGACTTCATTCTGCCAAAGCTGGATGAAAAGAGCGTTGTCGGCGTCGGCACCGGTTCGACCGCCAACTTCTTCATCGACGCCCTGGCCCAGCACAAGGCCGCCTTCGATGGCGCGGTCGCCAGCTCCGAGGCCACCGCCCAGCGTCTGAAGGGCCATGGCATCCCGGTCTATGAGCTGAACAGCGTCAGCGAGCTGGAGTTCTATGTCGACGGCGCCGACGAAAGCGACGCGCACCTGAACCTGATCAAGGGCGGCGGCGCAGCCCTGACCCGCGAAAAAATCGTCGCGGCCGTGGCCAAGACCTTCATCTGCATCGCCGACGGCAGCAAGCTGGTGCCGGTGCTGGGCGCCTTCCCGCTGCCGGTCGAGGTCATCCCGATGGCCCGCAGCCACGTGGCGCGTCAGCTGGTCAAGCTGGGCGGCGACCCGGTGTACCGTGAGGGCGTGGTGACCGACAACGGCAACGTGATCCTCGATGTGTACAACCTGCAGATCACCAACCCGGTGGAGCTGGAAGCACAGATCAACGCCATCGTCGGCGTGGTCACCAACGGCCTGTTCGCGGCGCGCCCGGCGGACCTGCTGTTGCTGGGTACCGCCGAAGGCGTGAAGACCCTGAAGGCCGAGTGATGCATTCGCGGGGCAAGCCGGCTCTCACAAGCAGGAAACCTGTGGGAGCGGGCTTGCCCCGCGAAGAGGCCCTGACAGGCGCTCAATCAGCTGACCGCTTGAACACATAGAACAGGTTCGGCTCACTGACCAGGTAGATGGTCCCGGCTTCATCCATCGCAATGCCCTCGGCCTGCGGCACCGTCGCCTGCAACCCCTGATAGCCCTTGCGCAACGACAAGGTACTCAGCGGTTTCCCTTCCACATCCAGTTCGAGCACCAGCCGCGACTCATCCGACAGCGCCAGCAGGTGCCCACTGCGCTCGTCGAACTGCAAACTCGAAAGGTCACGCACGAACAACCGTGCATCGCGCTCGCGGTCCTGCAACACATGCACAGCATAGGGCTGCTGCGGATTCTGATGCGGGAAGCCCCGCACTTCGTAGATCAGCATCGGATCGCGCTCCTTGGCCACGAACAGGCGCTGGCCTGCCGAGTCGTAGGCCAGGCCCTCGAATCCCTTGTTGCCATTGAGGCCGATCCCCAGGCTCAACTGCTCGGCATCCGCGGCGTCGATAAACAACGTGTCATCATCGAGCCGTACACGGATCAACCGCTGCTGGCGCTCATCAGTGATCACGTAGGTGTTGGGCCCGACATACTCCACGGCCTCCGGGTCGCCAAAGCCGGTCAGCGGCACGCGACGCAGGATACGCCCATCCAGCGACAGCTCGATCAGCTCCGACCGGGCATTGGTGACGGTGAACAGGGTTTTGCGATCAGGGTCGTAGGTCAGCGCGGAGAGGTCGTCGTCCAGCCCGTCGACCGGCTGCGCCTCGACGACCACGCGATAACGATCAAGGCCAATGCCCCGCTCTGCTGGCTGCCACCAGGTCTTGAGGTTGAACCAGCCCCGCTCGAACAGGCGAAACTCCTGCCCAGCCAGGCCCAGAAGCAGCAGCCCGGCAAAAACGAAGAGCATGGGAAGACGAGCAAAGCGGCGCATAACGACAGACCCGACAGGAAGGAGGCGAATCTAACCATCGGCGACTGAAGTGAAACTTAATGTGCGATCAGTCTGATATTACTACTGACTTTTCTTGAATCGATAGAACAGGTTCGGCTCGCTGACCATGTACAGGTTTCCCTGATCGTCCATGGCAACGCCTTCGGCACGCGGAATGGTGTGCTGCAAGCCGTTGAAACCACCCAGCAGGGTCATGAAACTGACCTGCTGGCCTTGCTCATCAAGCTCCAGCAGCATGTTGGAGTCTGCCGATAAAACCAGCAGATGCCCCGTGCGCGGGTCGACGCCCAGGGCCGACAGGTTGCGCAAGTCGAGTTCGTCGTTGGCCAGGACCTGTTTCTCACCCTTGAGCGGGCTGCGCCCGTCGGTGCTCCAGGTGTACAGTTTCGGCGGCCGCTCCTCGCCGATCACCAGACGCTGGCGCAACGGGTCCCAGGCCACACCTTCAAAGCCCTTGTTGTGCTTCACCGACTCGCCCAGGTTGTAGCTCTGGAAATCCGCGTGGTTCAGCGAAGCGGTCCGGGCATCCATCTTGACCACGGTCAGGTCGTGCAGGCGTTCATCGGTGATCGCCAAATGGCCATCTTCCATCACGGCGACGCCTTCCGGGTTGCTCCAGCCCACCAGCGGGATCTTGCGCAGCACGTCGCCGTCGAGACTGAGCTCGACCAGGAACGGGTTCTTGCCCATCACCGCGAACAACGTGCGGGTGTGCGGGCTGTAGGCGATGTCCGAAGCTTCGTCATCCTCCATGCCCGGCAACACTTTGGCGTCGATCTCGACCTGGTAGTCCGGCAGCCACACGCTTTCGCTACGCTCGGCGCTGGTTTCGAAGCCTTCCTTGACCCACAGCAGGCCGCGGTCATCCCAGTGCATGGCCACTGACACGCCGTAACCGATCATTGCAGCAACGGCCAGGCCGAAAGGCCAGCGCAGGTAGAAGCGGCGCTTGGGGGATGCGGGGGCGCTGGAAGATGCCGACATGCGTAGGTCCTGGGAAATGGGCGAAGATGCGCGCATTATCCGCATGAGATGTGAAAAATCGGTAAATCGTGCTGGCCTCTTCGCGGGCATGCCCGCTCCCACAGGGATCGCACAACGCCTGAGGCTTGTGCATCACTTGTGGGAGCGGGCGTGCCCGCGAAGCAGGCGACACGGTTTCAGGTCAGAGCACCCGGCTCTCGAAGCGGCAAACGCCCGGCAGCTCCAGCACCAGCTCGTCACCGACATTGAACGGCCCGACACCGGCCGGGGTGCCGGTCAGGATCACATCCCCCGCCTGCAGCGAGAAATGCGCCGCCATGTACTGGATGATCGGCATGATCGGGTTGAGCATCATCGCGCTGTTGCCGTCCTGGCGCACTTCACCATTGATGGTCAGGCGCACCGGAATATCGGTTACATCTTCAAAGGACGCTGCGGAAACGAACGGTGGCAGCACGCAAGCGCCGTCAAAGCTCTTGCACAACTCCCACGGCAGGCCCTTTTCCTTGAGCTTGGCCTGCACGTCGCGCAGGGTCAGGTCCAGCGCCGGGGCGTAACCGGAGATCGCGTCCAGCACTTCTTCCTCGGAGGCGCTGGACGACAGCGGCTTGCCCAGCAGTACGGCAATTTCCGCCTCGTAGTGCACCGAGCCACGGTCGGTCGGGATCTTGAACCCGCCTTCCAGTGGCACCACGCAGCTGCCCGGCTTGATGAACAGCAGCGGCTCGCTAGGAATGGGGTTGTCCAGTTCCTTGGCATGTTCGGCGTAGTTGCGGCCGATGCACACCACTTTGCCCAGCGGGAAATGAATGCGCGTGCCGTCTACATACTGGTGCTGGTAACTCATGGCCGACTCCTTTGATTACTGCTTTTATTCAGGAGCGAAGATCTTACCCGGATTCATGATGCCATTAGGGTCGAATACGGCCTTGATTGCCTTCATGCAGGCAATTTCATCCGGCGAGCGGCTGTAGCCAAGGTAGTCGCGCTTGGTCATGCCCACGCCGTGCTCGGCCGAAATCGAACCGTTGTAACGCTGGACGATCTCGAATACCCACTTGTTGACCTTGGTGCACGAGGCAAAGAAGTCATCCTTGCTCATGTGCTCGGGCTTGAGGATGTTCAGGTGCAGGTTGCCGTCGCCGATGTGGCCGTACCAGACCACTTCATAGTCCGGATAGTGCTCGCTGACGATGGCATCGATATCGCGCAAAAACGCCGGCACCTTGGAAACGGTGACGGAAATGTCGTTCTTGTAGGGCGTCCAGTGGGAAATGGTCTCGGACAGGTACTCGCGCAGTTTCCACAGATTCTTCAACTGGGTTTCGCTCTGGCTCATCACCCCATCCAGCACCCAACCCTGCTCGACGCAGTGCTCGAAGGTGGCCAGCGCCTGGTTGGCCACCTCCTCGGTGCTGGCCTCGAACTCCAGCAACGCATAGAACGGACAGTCGGTGGCGAACGGGGCAGGTACATCGCCACGGGCCATGATCTTGGCCAGGCCCTTGTCGGAAAAGAACTCGAAGGCGGTCAGGTCGAGCTTGCCCTGGAAGGCATGCAGTACCGGCATGATCGAGTCGAAATCCGGCGTGCCCAGCACCATCGCCGTGAGGTTGCGCGGGGCACGGTCCAGGCGCATGGTCGCTTCCACCACGAAGCCCAGGGTGCCTTCGGCGCCGATGAACAGCTGACGCAGGTCGTAGCCGGTGGCGTTCTTGATCAGGTCCTTGTTCAGTTCCAGCAATTCGCCCTTGCCGGTGACCACTTTCAGGCCAGCCACCCAGTTGCGGGTCATGCCGTAACGGATGACCTTGATGCCGCCGGCATTGGTGCCGATATTGCCGCCAATCTGGCTGGAGCCGCTGGAGGCGAAGTCCACCGGGTAATAAAGGCCTTGTTCTTCGGCAAAGGCCTGCAACTGCCGGGTGATCACCCCCGGCTGGCACACCACGGTGCGGTCGAAGGCATTGAAACCGACGATCTGGTTCATATGGTCGAAGGCGACCACGACTTCGCCATTGGCCGCCACAGCACCGGCGGAAAGCCCCGTACGCCCGCCGGAAGGTACCAGTGCAACGTGGTGCTGGTTGGCCCAGCGGACGATGGCCTGGACCTGTTCTACCGTCTTGGGGAACACGATGGCCGTGGGCGCGGGTGGGTAATGCTTGGTCCAGTCCTTGCCGTAGGTGTCCAGGGAAACGGGGTCGGTCAGGACCTTGCCAGGGTCGACAAGGGTCATCAGTTCATCAATTACAGCGGGGTGGGTCATCGCTGGAACTCTCGACTTATTCATAGTCACCCTGAGCACACTTCACCTGTCGGGATAAGCTCAGATTGTGTCGCGTATGCTAGCATAGCCCTCCCGCTGTTCATGCTAAGGCTGCCGTAGCGCCTGGCATCAGTCCTCGCCATTTTTTCTCCGGGATACAGGTTTACGCAGATGAGCAAGACTTCTCTCGACAAGAGCAAGATCCGGTTCCTTCTTCTTGAAGGTGTGCACCAGAACGCAGTCGATACCCTCAAGGCTGCCGGCTACACCAACATCGAATACCTCACCGGTTCATTGCCGGATGCCGAGCTGAAGGAAAAGATCGCCGATGCCCACTTCATCGGCATCCGCTCGCGCACCCAACTGACCGAAGAAATCTTCGACTGCGCCAAGAAACTGGTCGCCGTCGGCTGCTTCTGCATCGGCACCAACCAGGTCGACCTGGCAGCGGCCCGCGAGCGTGGCATCGCCGTGTTCAACGCCCCTTACTCCAACACCCGTTCGGTGGCCGAACTGGTGCTGGCCGAGGCCATCCTGCTGCTGCGCGGCATCCCTGAGAAGAACGCTTCCTGCCACCGTGGCGGCTGGATCAAGAGCGCGGCCAACTCGTTCGAGATCCGCGGCAAGAAGCTGGGCATCGTCGGCTACGGCTCGATCGGTACCCAACTGTCGGTCCTGGCAGAAAACCTGGGCATGCAAGTGTACTTCTACGACCCGCTGACCAAGCTGCCGCTGGGCAACGCTGTACAGGTCACCAGCCTCAACGAGCTGCTGGGCCTGGCCGACATCGTCTCGCTGCACGTGCCTGAGCTGCCGTCCACCCAGTGGATGATCGGCGAGAAAGAAATCCGTGCGATGAAGAAGGGCGCGATCCTGATCAACGCCGCCCGTGGCACCGTGGTCGAACTGGACCACCTGGCTGCTGCCATCAAGGACAAGCACCTGATCGGCGCCGCCATCGACGTGTTCCCGGTCGAGCCGCGCTCCAACGACGAAGAGTTCGAAAGCCCGCTGCGTGGCCTGGACAACGTGATCCTGACTCCGCACATCGGTGGCTCCACCGCAGAAGCCCAGGCCAACATCGGCCTGGAAGTCGCCGAGAAGCTGGTCAAGTACAGCGACAACGGCACTTCCGTTTCCTCGGTCAACTTCCCGGAAGTTGCTTTGCCAGCGCACCCAGGCAAGCACCGCCTACTGCACATCCACGAAAACATCCCGGGCGTGCTCAGCGAGATCAACAAGGTCTTCGCCGAGAACGGCATCAACATCTCCGGTCAGTTCCTGCAGACCAACGAGAAAGTCGGTTACGTGGTGATCGACGTTGACGCCGAGTACTCCGACCTGGCGCAAGAAAAGCTGCAACAGGTCAAAGGCACCATCCGTTCGCGCGTCCTGTTCTAAGGTCGCTGGCGGCAAGAAAAAGGGAGGCCCTGGTGGCCTCCCTTTTTTATTTCACTTCAACCGTGATCTTTTTCGATTCGACACTTGGCTTGAATGGCACGTGATATTGGTCACCCAGCACCAGTTGCAGGGTGTGCTTGCCGGGCGTCAAGGTGATGGTCGTTTCGGTTTGTGCCTTGCCGAAGTGCAGCACTTGCGGGCCGGCCGGCAACGCGGTACCGGCTGCCGGCATCAGGCTGGTCGGCAGCGGCAGGTCGGCCGCAGGCTCCTTGTCCACATCCACCAGCAGGTGATGGTGGCCGGTATGCGGGGTCTGGTCTCCCGCAGGCTTGAGCTCCATGCCCTCGATGCCGAACTTGACGGTGAACGTCGCGGCGACCTGCTCGCCATCCTTGGGGGAAAGGATGGAAACCTTGGCACCCGCGGGCGGCTCCTGGCTCTTCAAGGCATCAGCAGCGCTGGCGAACACCGAGACGCCCATCAGCAGACCGGCAACGGCAGCACGCGAAAAGAGGCTGTTCATTCACTTCTCCTGTGATTCACTCATTGACCGCTGCCCGTTAAACGAATGGCGGCGGTAGTTCACGATAGCCCACAAAGACAAATATTTCAGTTAGGGTTAAACCTCGCCAAGGCTTCAAGGTCATAGGCTGCGCTCGACCGCGACGGGGAAGAAAGTCGCGGCGAAAGTTACTCATCTGCTGAAGGAAAAGGGGCAATACATGCGTTCGACCATAGGCGTACTGCTGGCGGTACTGATCACGCCATTGGCTCAGGCCGAGCTGATAGATGAAATCGCCGACCGGGGCGAATTGCGCATTGCCGTGCAGGCCGATAACGCGCCGTATTCCTACAAGGACAAAGAAAGTGACCGCCTGACCGGCTTTGAAATCGAGTTCGGCCAGGACCTGGCCCGTGAGCTGGACCTACGTGTCGAGTTTATCGAGGCGACGGCAGCGGACGTGCTGCCAGGTGTGGAAAGCGGCAAGTACGACATCGCCCTGACCCCGTCGAACGAATCGCCCAAGGCAGATGGCCCGTTCGATGTGAGCCAGACATTCGGCGACAAGAAGCTGGTGATCCCCTTCCAGAAGGACAACCCGGCGTTCGAGAGCGCACTGAACAATGCCCTGCAAAGGCTCAAGGACAGTGGCCGCACAGCAGAGCTTGAGCAAAAGTGGTTCAAGGCCATGCAGGCAGGCGAGCCAGCGCCTGCTGCGCTTGTTCCAGCTCCAGCTCACTGAAGACCTGCACGCCCTCACGCCGCAGCAACGCCGTGGTCACCCCCTCGCCCGGCACCTTCACCCCACTGAAGGTGCCATCGTAGGTCAAGCGGTTGCCACACGAAGGGCTGCCCGCCTTCAGCACCGCCACCCGAATGCCATGCCGCCGCACCAGCGCCAGCGCCTGCCGAGCCCCGGCGAGAAATTCGGCAGTGACATCCTCGCCGGTCACCGTGACCACCTGCACTTCACCCGCGAGCACCTGCGAGCCCTGACCACCGGGGATCTCCGCCGGTGGCCGCGGCGTCGGCAAACCACCCGCCACCTCCGGGCACAAGGGCACCACACGCCCTTCAGCCTGCCACTGCTGCAACACATCGGGATGCCCGCTGGCCCGACCGTCATAGCGCACCGGCTGGCCCAGCAGGCAGGCGCTCACCAGCACCTTGGGCAGATCAGAACGGGTCATTGCCACGGCGCCTGAACCAGCCGGTCAACGACAGGCGCTCGCGCCTGGCCGGCAGCACTTCGTGCGGCACCTCACCGGAAAGGAATATCGCCAGGCAACCTGCCACCGGCTGCACATCGTGCTCGACATCGTCCGCCAGGAACATGCGCAGCTGCCCGCCGTCCTCCGGCTGCCAGTCTTCGTTCAGATAGAGCACCGCCGACACCATGCGCCGGTCATCGTCGCGGAAGCGGTCCAGATGCCGGCGATAGAACGCCCCCGGTGGATACAGGGCGAAGTGGCATTCGAAATCTTCCAGGCCCAGGAACAGGCCCTGGTTGATGGCTTGACGCAACTGGTCCATGGCCGCCAGGTACTGGTCGCAGGCCTCGGCCTGCCCGGGGTCGATCCACTGGATCTGGTCACCGCGAATGCTCTCGCGCACCTCCTGGGCATCACCGCGCCCGACGCCGGCCGGGTTGAGTTCGCCTTCGGCATCACGGCGCCGGCATTCGGCCGCCAGCGCGCGCACCAGGTCGGCAGGCAGGAAGAGCGCCTGCTGCGACCAGCCATGGGTGGCCAGGTCGTCGACGACGGCCGCAAGCATCGGGTTTTCAGGGGAGTTGTGCATGGCGCGCATCATATCCATTCGCCCTGTCGGCGCACAGCGCCACTTGGCTGAGAAGCGTTCGGATTACTCGACAAAACGGCGCCGGGCCTAGGACAATAGCCACCTGCCGACAGGAGTCCTGAATGCACCGTCTGTTTTCCCTGCTTCTGCTGATGATCTGCACCGTGCCTGTCTGGGCAGACAGCCTTGATCAACTGTACAAGGCTGCCGGCTGGCCCGACCAGCGCGCCCATTTTTCCGATGCCGTGAGCGCGGCCCAGCAGCGCTACCGCAACAGCCTGCCGCCTGCGGTCTACCAGGCGCTGGTCAACAACAGCAACCAGCGCTTCCAGGCCCAGGCGATGGACAACCGTGCCTTGGCCAAACTGCGCAGTACGTTGCCCAACCCGACCCCGGCGCTGGCCTTCTTCCAGTCGCCGCTGGGGCGCAAGATTGTCGCCGCCGAGTTGCTGGCCACGCGCAAGGACCAGCTGGCCAAGAACGCCAAGGGCCTGCCGAAGATGCAGGCCAGCGACAATCGCATGCTGGTCATAGGCCACCTGGCCCAGGCCCTGCCAGCCCGCGAGGCCGGCGCCGAAGTCAGCCTGGCGATTGCCGGGGTGGCCGCCGACAGCCTGAGCTCGATGATCCCCGGCCTGTTCGGCGCCAGCCAGGCCCAGAGCCTGCTCGACGGCCAGCGCCAGCGTCTTATGGGACAGATCGGCGAAGACCTGAACAACACCCTGCTCTACGTCTACCGCGACCTGTCCGACGACGAGCTGGAAGAATTCGCTACCTTCGCCGAGTCGCCAGACGGCAAGGCTTATTACCAGGCCGCCGTGGCTGCGGTGCGTGCCGGCCTGGCGGTGGGCCAGAACAGCGCCGACCTCAAATGATCAGCCCAGGCGCTGCTCGATGAAATCGAAGTAGCGCTGGCGAATGTCCGGCAGCTCGTTGGCCAGGTGATGGCGAGCTTCGGGCAACAACAGGATCTGTGGCTCGCTGAACTTGGCCTTGAGCACTTCGAGGTTGTAGGGCCAATCCACCGTACCATCCGCTTCGCCCTGCACGATCAACGGCCGTCGCGCGCAATGCGGCGCCGCCTCGATACGCCTGACCCAGGCAATCAACGCGCCGACCCAGGCGGTGGGCAGCCGCCGCGGTTGCAGCGGGTCGGCCTCGAGAAAGGGCAGGAAAGTCGGGTCGTTGGTGTTCTCGCTGAAGCGCCGCTCGATGCCGTTGACGAAGTGGCGCAATACCCGATAACTGAATTTCGACCAGCGCCAGGACCGGGGCCGCACCAGCGGCGCCAGCAGGATCACCTCACCATCGATGGGACTGCGCTCGCCTTCGTTCAGCAAGTGATCGACAGCGATGGCGCCACCTGTGCTCTGCCCGCACAGGTGCCAGGGCCGTGGCAGATCAAGGCCACGCGCCTGTTCGAACAAGGCGCCCAGCACTTGCTGGTAGACCGCGAAATCACTGACGCTGGCGCGCTCGCCGCTGGACAGGCCGTGGCCTGGCAGGTCACAGCTGATCACTGCGTAACCGCGCTTCAGCGCCCACTCGATCACATGCCGATAGAGGCCCATGTGGTCGTAATAGCCGTGTAGCAGGAACAGCGTCGCGACCGGTTTTTCAGGCAACCACACCTGCCCGACCAGCTCGAACCCCGCCGTCTGGAAACCGCCCAGCCAGCTCTGCGCCGGCAGGTTCAGGCCATAGAAGCGTTGATAGTCCTGAGCCTGCGTGGACAACGGCTGGCGGTTGGCCAACGGCGCGAGGCTGGCACGCAGGAGGTCGGGGTCAAAAGCAGCGGGCATCGGGTACATCCAAGGCGGAGCGAGTATTGATCTGGGATATTCAGCTCTGGCCGGCGTCGTGGCAAGCTTGCTCACCTCGAACAGCACCACCGGCCTTCATGAAGACTCGACTCATCAAACAGCTATGCGCAGCAATCGCCCTGCTGATCGGCGTGGCCGTGCTCTGGCAGGCCTACGCCACCTTCCAGTCCCGCTACCTGCGCCCGTTCGACAACCAGACCACGCTGTTCGACGGCAGCCAGCTGCAACTGCCCGCCGAACTCGCCGGCCCCGGCCCGATCCGCGTGGTGCACTTCTGGGACCCTGCCTGCCCGTGCAACGTCGGCAACCAGCAGCACCTGGGCGACCTGATGACCCAGTTCGCAGGTCAGGGCGTGACCTTCCACGTCGCGCAGAAGGCTGGCAGCCACGGCCAGCTACCCGCCAACCTCGCCAGCCTGCAACCCATCGACCACTTGCCCGGCAGCGGACAGCTGCCCGCCTCCCCCGCCGTGGCCATCTGGGACCGCCAGGGGAACCTGGCCTACTTCGGCCCTTACAGCGAAGGTGCGGTGTGCAACGCCAGCAACAGTTTCATCGAGCCGATCATCAAGGCGCTGCTGGACGGCCGCAAAGTCAGCGCCTCCAATACTCTGGCGCTGGGCTGTTATTGCCCCTGGTCCGGCTGACGCACCCGCGCCGGGTTACCCACCACCGTCACCCCCGCTGGTACATCACGGGTCACCACGCTGCCAGCTCCAATCACGGCGTTGTCACCAATGGTCACCCCCGGCAGGATGACCGCCGCGCCGCCGATCCACACGTTGTTGCCAATGCTCACCGGTCGGCCGCTTTCCAGCCCGCTACGGCGGACTTCGGGGTCGAGTGGGTGGTCGGCCGTATAGATCTGCACGTTGGGGCCGATCTGGCAGTCTTCGCCGATGCGCACCGGCACCACGTCGAGGATCACGCAGTTGAAGTTCATGAACGTATTGCGCCCGACGCTGATGTTGTAGCCGTAGTCGCAATAGAACGGCGGGCGGATCACCGTACCTTCGCCGACATGGCCGAAGTGCTCGGCCAGCAGGCCGTTGCGCGCGTCGTTGAGCAGCTCGACGCTGTTGTTGTAGCGGTGCATCCAGTGCTTGTTGGCAATCTGCTCGGCCTGCAGCTCGGGGCAGCCGGCGTGGTAGAGCTGGCCACTGAGCATTTTCTGTTTTTCGCTGAGGGACATGGAAACTCCTTTGAGAGGGCTATGCTCTGTTCGCGAATCCGTCGATGATCGGACCACAGTTTCCCTTCGAATGCACAAGGAGTTTCGATGAAGCGCAGCCTGACCCTGTTGGCCGTGGTCGTTGCAGTGGCGGCGGGCGCCGGTTACTGGTACGTGCACGGCAAGCAGCCGCAGCGTGAAGGCGAAGTGGCAATGGCCGGGCTGCAAGGCCCGGTCAGCGTGCGCTACGACGCCCGCGGCGTGCCTCATCTGCAAGCACAGAGCGAAGCGGACCTGTACCGCGCCCTGGGCTACGTGCATGCCCAGGACCGCTTGTTCCAGATGGAGATCATGCGCCGCCTGGCCCGTGGCGAGCTGGCCGAAGTGCTGGGCAGCAAGCTGCTGCCCACCGATACGCTGTTCCGCAGCTTGCGCATCCGCGAGCAGGCTGCGCTGATGGCTCGGCGCCAGAACCACCAGTCACCCGCCTGGCAAGCCTTGCTGGCCTATCTCGATGGCGTCAACGCCTGGCAGGCCAGCCACCCCAGACCGATGGAATTCGACCTGATCGGCATCACGCCACGGCCGTTCACCGCCGAAGACACCCTGAGCATTGCTGGCTACCTGGCCTACAGCTTCGCCGCAGCGTTTCGCACCGAACCTGCGCTGACCTACATCCGCGACCAGCTCGGCCCGCCATACCTGAACATCTTCGACCTCGACTGGCAGCCACAAGGCGCCATGGGCACGCCACTGGCAGCGGCGGACTGGCAAAGCCTCGAAGCCGTGGCCCGCGTCAGCCATGAAGCGCTGGTCGAAGCCGGCATCCCGCAGTTCGAAGGCAGCAATGCCTGGGCCGTTTCCGGCAGCCGCACCCGCAGCGGCAAACCCTTGCTGGCCGGCGACCCGCACATCAGTTTTGCCGTGCCCGCCGTCTGGTACGAGGCCGAACTTTCGGCGCCCGGCTTCAACCTGTACGGCTACTTCCAGGCGCTCAACCCGTTCGCGATGCTGGGCCACAACCGTGACTTCGGCTGGAGCCTGACCATGTTCCAGAACGATGACGTCGACCTGATCGCGGAAAAGACCAACCCTGCCAACGCCGACCAGGTGATGATCGACGGCCAGTGGCAAACGCTGGAAAAGACCGAACAGCAGATTGCAGTCAAAGGCGAACAGCCCGTCACCCTCAACCTGCGCCGCTCCCCCCACGGGCCAATCGTCAACGACGTCCTCGGCACCACGGCCGGGGCCACGCCGATTGCCATGTGGTGGGCGTTCCTCGAAACCGAAAACCCGATCCTCGAAGGCTTCTACCAGCTCAACCGCGCCGACACCCTGGCAAAGATGCGCGAGGCGACCGCCAGGGTGCAGGCGCCGGGGCTGAATTTCGTCTGGGCCAATGCCCGTGGCGATATCGGCTGGTGGGCGGCGGCGAAGTTGCCGATTCGCCCGGACGGGGTGAACCCGGCGTTCATCCTCGACGGCGCCAGCAGCCAGGCCGACAAGCACGGTTTCTACCCGTTCAGCGTCAACCCTCAACAGGAAAACCCGGCCAGCGGCTATATCGTCTCGGCCAACTACCAGCCTCCGGCCGTTGTGCCGATACCGGGCTACTACAACCTCGCCGACCGCGGCCGTCAGCTCGACCGCCAGCTGGCCAACCCGGAGGTGAAATGGGACATGCAAAACAGCCAGGCGCTGCAACTCGATACGGCCAGCGATTACGGCCCGCGCACCTTGGCACCGGTGCTGGCGACGTTGCGTCAGATCGCCCAGGGTGACGAGGAAAAAGAACTGGTCGAGCAGCTGGCCGCCTGGCGCGGCGACTATCCGCTGGACTCCACCAGTGCCACGTTGTTCAACCAGTTCCTCTACGAGCTGGCCTATGCCGCGTTGCATGACGAACTGGGCGACACCTGGTTCCCGGTGCTGATCAGTACCCGCGCCATCGATGCTGCGCTGCCGCGCCTGGCCGCCGACGCCGATTCACCCTGGTGGAATACCCGCGGCAGCAACCAGCGCACTGACCGCACCGCCATCGTCCGCGTGGCCTGGCAGAAGAGCCTTGCCCACTTGCGCGACACCCTCGGCCAAGACCCGGCCAGCTGGCAGTGGGGCAAGGCCCATACCCTGACCCACAACCATCCACTGGGCTCGAAAAAACCGCTGAACCTGCTGTTCAATGTCGGCCCGTTTGCCGCCCCCGGCACCCATGAGGTGCCGAACAACCTGTCAGCGAAGATCGGCCCGGCGCCGTGGCCGGTGACCTACGGGCCATCGACCCGGCGCCTGATCGATTTCGCCGATGCCGGGCAGGCACTGACCAGTAACCCGGTCGGGCAGAGCGGAGTATTGTTCGACAAGCACTACGCGGATCAAGCCGAGGGATATGTGGAGGGGAAATATCAGCGGGCGCAAATGGGCGTGATCCCGGCACAGAGCACCCTCAGGCTGGTGCCATGACATCAAGGTGTAACTGCTCTGGCGCGGCATATCGAATACCCTGTAAAACCCTCAGCCGAGAACCCATCCATGCAAAAAAACTACATCGAAATCGACGGCGCCCGCATGAGCTACGTCGACCAGGGCCAAGGCTTCCCGGTGCTGCTCGGCCACAGCTACCTGTGGTCGGCCGAGATGTGGCAGCCGCAGATCGAGGCACTGTCTGAGCATTTCCGCGTCATCGTCCCCGAGCTCTGGGGCCATGGCGGCTCCGATGCGCCGCCCGCCACTACCACCGACATGAGCGCCCTGGCCCGCCAGCACCTGGCCTTGCTGGACGCGCTGGACATCCCCCAGTGCCACCTGGTCGGCCTGTCTGTCGGCGGCATGTGGGGCGCGCAGCTGGCCATCGAACACCCCGAGCGGGTCGACCGCCTGGTGCTGATGGACACCTACCTCGGCGCCGAGCCAGAGGCGACCCGGCTGAAGTATTTTGGTTTGCTGGATGCTGCGAGTGCGGCGGGGTCGTTTCCGGAGCCATTGCTGGACATCGTCGTGCCGATCTTCTTCCATGCCGGCGGGCAGACCGTGCCCGAAGTGCGCGACGGCTTCCGGGCGGCGTTGAAGGCCAGCAGTGCCGAGGTGATTCGCAACAGCCTCGACCCGATGGGGCGGGTGATCTTCGGGCGGCCCGACCTGCTGGCGCGGCTGGGTGAGCTGGAGGGTTCGCGGACCATCGTGGTCTGTGGCGACCAGGACATTCCGCGGCCGCCTGAAGAGTCCAACGAAATGGCGCGGATCATTGGCTGCCTGGCGGCGCAGATTCCCTTTGCCGGGCACATCTCCAGCCTGGAGAACCCGCAGGTGGTGAATGAGTTCTTGTTGAATTGGCTGCCGCGCAAGGCTTGATATTGCTGCGGCCGCTGTGGGAGCGGGCGCGCCCGCTCCCACAGCGGCCACGATTATCCGGTCAACCCTGCCACTTGCCGCCTTCGACGATCACGCTTTCCGGCTTGGTGTCATCGCTCAGTTCCTTGCGCACATACTGGTCATACAGTTTCAGCAGAAACTTCTCCTTCCCCAGTTTGGCCAGCTCGGCATTCACCCAGTCGCGCAGCTCGGTATTGCCCTTCTTCACCGCTGGCGCAATGGGCGCTTCCTCACCCAGCAACTGCGGCAGCACACGGTAGCCCGGGTTCTGCTTGGCCCAGCTGAACAGGATCAGGTTGTCCTGGGCATAGGCATCGCCACGGCCATTGGCCAGCGCTTGCAACGACTCGCTGTTCTTCTCGAACTTGAGCAGTTTCCAGTCCGGGTGGTGCTTGGTCAGCCAGATATCGGCCGTGGTGCCCGTGGTGACGATGATGGTCTTGTCCGCCAGGTCATCGAGCTTCTGCACCGGGCTGCCGTCGGCCACGATGGCCTGCACGGCCACGCGCAGGTTGGGGTTGGTGAAGTCCACCGCCTCCTTGCGTTCCGGGGTCACGGTCATGTTGGCGAGAATCAGGTCGACCTTGTCGCTCTGCAGGAACGGAATGCGGCTGGCCGGCTCCACGGCGACGAACTCCACCTTGTTCTCGTCGCCCAGCAGGTCCTTGGCCAGGCGCCGGCCGATGTCGGTGTCGAAGCCGACGTAGCGGCCACTTGCGTCGACGAAACCGAACGGCGGCTTGTCGGTGAATACGCCAACGATGAGCTTGTCGCGGGCCTTGATGGTTTCCAGGTAGCTGGTGGCCGGCGATGCGGCAGCTGGCTTGGGCGGTTCCTCGGCCTTGTTGCAACCGGCCAGCAGGGCCAGGCCGAACAAGGGCGCCAGCAGTTTGGTAAGCGGGGCAGTTTTCATGACAATTCCTTTTTCATTGTCTTCGGCAGGCTTTCGACAAAAGAGAATTTGTCCAGGAACTGCTGCGCGCGTGCGGTCCGCGGTTGGCTGAAGAAGCTCTCGGGGTCGCTCTGTTCAAGGATCCTGCCGGCCTCCATGAACACGATGCGGTCGGCCACCGCGCGAGCGAAGGCCATTTCGTGGGTAACGATGAGCAGGGTCATGCCGTCGCGGGCCAGGCCCTGGATCACCTGCAGCACTTCCTTGACCATTTCCGGGTCGAGCGCTGCGGTGACTTCATCGAACAGCATCACCTGCGGGTTCATGCACAGCGAGCGGACGATGGCGATGCGCTGCTGCTGGCCGCCGGACAACTGCCGTGGGTAGGCGTCACGCTTGTCCAGCAGGCCGACCCGCGCCAGCAGTGCTTCAGCCTGGGCCTGGGCTTCGGCGCGTTCACGCTTCTGCACCTTGAGCGGGCCGAGCAGCAGGTTGTCCATCACACTCATGTGGCCGAACAGGTGATAGCTCTGGAACACCATGCCCACCCGCTGGCGTACCTGCCGCCAGTCGGTTGCAGGGGTCAGCAGCTCTTCACCCTCCAGCAGCAGGTGCCCGCCATGGGCCTCTTCCAGGCCATTGAGGCAACGCAGCAAGGTGCTCTTGCCGCAGCCGCTGGGGCCGAGAATTACCACCACCTCGCCAGTGCGCACCTTGAGGTCGACGTTATTCAGCACCTGGTGCGAGCCGAAATACTTGTTGAAACCCTGGAATTCGATCAGTGCGGTCATGTGTGGGCCCAGCGACGCTCCAGCACGCGCGAGGCGGCGGACAGCGGATAGCAGACGAGGAAAAAGAACAGGAACAGCACGGCGTAGATCAGCAGCGACTCGTAGGTGCGCTCGATGATCTGCTGGCCGGCCTTGATCACTTCGACCACGCCGATCAGCACCGCCAGCGAGCTGGTCTTGATGATCCGCGTGTAGATGTTGATGGTCGGTGGCGTCATGCGCTTGAGGGCCTGGGGCAGCAGCACGTAGCCGTAAAGCTGGCCAGTAGAAAGCCCGATCGACAGCCCGGCCTCGCGTTGCCCACGCGGCAGCGATTGCAACGCCCCACGCACCACCTCGCCGACCTCGCTGGCACCCCACAGGCCCAGCACCAGTACCGCGCACCAGAAGCTGGGAATGCTCAGGGCAAAGAAGATCGGCAAACCGAAGAACACCAGGTACAGCCAGACCAGCACCGGGATCGCCCGAAACAGCTCCAGGTACACCTGCAAGGCGATGTTCAGCAGGCGGTTGCCCAGGGTGGCCAGCGTGCCGTACAGCACACCACCGAGCGTTGCGAAGACAATCCCCAGCGCCGAAATGGCCAACGTTTGCGCCGCCCCCTTGGCCAGCAGCGGCAAGGACGTCAGCAGCAGCTCAATTGCCGAACTGGCCATGTTGCAGCCTCCTTTCCAGGTAGCGCAGCAGCAGCGACAGCGGCAGGAACAGCAGTACGCAGAGCAGCGTCAGCACCGCGAGCATCTCGTAGGTCTTGTAGTACAGGGCGATGTAGCTCTTGGTGGTGTAGAGGATTTCAGGCACCGCCACGGCCGAGACCACGGTGGTTTCCTTGAGCAGGAAGACGAAGTTGGCGAACAGTGCCGGCAGGCTGAGGATGCCAGCCTGGGGCAGGACCACGTGGCGCAGCAGCTGGCCTTCCGACAGCCCGATGGAGCGGCCCGATTCCAGCTGCGCACGTGGCACGGCCTCGACACCGGCACGCAGCACCTCGGTGAGGTAGGCACCGCCCATGAAGGTCATGGTGATGATCGCTGCGGCAAAACCGGAGATCTTCAGGCCCAGGCTCGGCAACGCGAAGTAGACGAAGAACAGCTGGATCAGCAAGGGGGTGTTACGCGCCAGTTCCACATAGCCTTTGACCACGTGCCGCAGGTAAGGCGTGCGTAGCACCAGGACCGTGGCATTGAGCAGCGCCACCAGCAGCGAGGTGGCGATGGCGATCAGCCCGACCTGCAAGGTCACGCCGACCGCCTTGAAGAAGGCTGGCAATGTGCTAAGAATGAACGCGGTGTCGAAGGTCATGGATTGTGCCTCGACATCCGGTGTGCGAAGTACGACATAGGGAAGTCTGAACGATGCGCCATGCGCGATCAGTAGACTCTAAAGGCATAAAAATCTTTTTATAAATATCTTTATTGCATATATATATCACGCCTTGGGCTATCGAAACTTTTCTGTATCACGCCTTTCAAACAGCTTCAGACAGCACGGCCATCTCCACAAGGACGACAACGATGAATAGCCCCTGCTCACCTGACTCGAACGAACAATTGCTGTGGCTGCTGGCATTGCGCCGGGCCTTGGGTGGATTGCCTTCGGCATAAGCCTGTCCTGGCCTCTTCGCGGGTAAACCCGCTCCCACCGGCAACGCCATACCTGTGGGAGCGGGTTTACCCGCGAAGAGGCCAGAGGCCAACTCAACCTTCCCCAGCCACAAACAAAAATGCCGACGCAGATGCGTCGGCATTTTCATGCACCGATCAAACCATCAGAACGCAGGCAGTACCGCACCCTGGTATTTCTTGGCGATGAATTCCTTCACCTCAGGGCTGGTCAGCGCCTTGGCCAACTTCTGGATAGCCTCGCTGTTCTTGTTGTCCGGGCGGGCCACCAGGAAGTTCACGTACGGCGAGTCGCTGCCCTCGATCACCAGCGCGTCCTTGGCCGGGTTCAGGCCGGCTTCAAGGGCGTAGTTGGTATTGATCATGTCCAGGTCGACCTGGTCCAGCACGCGCGGCAGCATGGCCGACTCAAGCTCGCGGAACTTGAGTTTCTTCGGGTTCTCGGCGATGTCTTTGGGGGTCGCCAGGGCATTCTTCGGGTCTTTCAGGGTGATCAGGCCAGCCTTCTGCAGCAGCAGCAGGGCGCGGCCGCTGTTGCTGCCCTCGTTCGGGATGGCAACGCTGGCGCCTTCTTTCAGCTCGCTCAGGCTCTTGACCTTTTTCGAGTAACCACCGAATGGCTCGACGTGCACGCCAATCACGGTTTCAAGGTGGGTGCCCTTGCCTTCGTTGAAGTTCTGCAGGTATGGCAGGGTCTGGAAGTAGTTGGCGTCCAGACGCTTCTGGTCAACTTGCACGTTCGGCTGCACGTAGTCGGTGAAGACCTTGATCTGCAGGTCCACACCTTCCTTGGCCAGGGTCGGCTTGATCAGCTCGAGGATCTCGGCGTGCGGTACCGGGGTCGCGGCAACCACCAGTTTCTCGGCAGCGGATGCCAGGCCAGCGAACGACAGCGCGGCGGCCAGGGCAGTGGTCAGCAGGGTCTTCTTCATGGTGTTCCTTATTCTGTATCTGGGCCATCGCGGATGGCGAAGTCGGGTGCCCAACCGTTTCATCGGCGGGCGTGAGGCGGACAATACCGAGATTTTTTATGCCGTAACAATATCTTTTAATTAGCTGCTTATTCCAAAAACAAAATGCCACTATCCGATTTGCTTATTGCTCGTTTAGGGTGCGGGGTTGGGCAGGTCGAGGTCTTCCGGCAGCAGCTCGTCACCCTCGTTCACCAGCAGGGCGAAGTGGATCACGTTCTCCAGCTCGCGGGTGTTGCCCGGCCAGGCATGCGCTTCCAGCACCCGCTGCGCGGCCTCGCTGATGAGTGCCAGTGGTCGCTGCAGGCGCACGCTGTAGATACCCACGAAATACTCGGCCAATGGCAGGATATCGCCCGGCCGCTCGCGCAGCGGTGGCAGCTCAAGCGCGCCTTCGCGCAGGTACTGGTACAGGCGCTCGTTGAATCGCCCGGCCTTTACCACCCGCGCCAGGTCGATGCTGGTCGCGGCGACCAGGCGCACATCCACCGGCTGTGGTTGCTGCGCGCCGACACGGGTGACCTCGCGGTTTTCCAACGCTGCCAGCAGCTTGCCCTGGATCGCCAAGGGCAGGTCGGCGATCTCGTCCAGGTACAAGGTGCCGCCATTGGCCGAACCGAACCAGCCGGCGCGGCTGCTGGCCGTGCCGCCCTGGCTGCCGGCGCTGTAGCCGAACAGCTCGGCGTCGGCGTAGGTCGGGCTGATGCCTGCGCAGTTGACCGAGACGAACAGGCCCGGCCGGTCACTGGCCCGATGGATCTGCCGTGCCAGCAATTCCTTGCCGGTACCGGTTTCGCCGCGGATCAGCACCGGTACCGGTTGCGGCGCCAGCTGCTCCAGGGTCTGGCGCAACTGCTGCGAGCGCGGGTCGATGAACACCAGCGCCTTGGCACGGATGCTCAAGGGACTCTTGTCCAGTTCAGGGAAGGTCAGCAGCGGCTGGCCGAACGGGTTTTGTACAGTCATGGCAGACTCCCGCCCCAGGCCATCGTGGCCGGGCGTCAGGCAAACGGTAAACGGTCGGGGCCGATCAGGCGCGTTGCAGTGCGCGCTGCTCGACCCGGCTTTGCAGGCGATACAGGTAGGCGAAGCCTTGTTCCCAGCGCTCGTGGCCGGACTTCACGTTGATGTGCCCGGCATTGCTCAGCAGGCCCGCCTCGGCGCCCCAGGCCTGAGCCAGGTACAAGGCACGTGGCACGCTCACTGCCGGATCGTTGTCCGAGCTGACCACCTGGCTGGGGAACGGTAGCGTCTGCAGCGGGATCGGCGCGAAGTTGCGCAAGGCCGACGAGCATGTGGGCCGCTCGACATCTGCCGGCGCCACCAGCAACGCGCCGCGTACGCGGCGCAGCAGGGCCGGGCTGGCGTGTGCGGCCCAGTGAGCGACGGTGATGCAGCCGAGGCTATGAGCGATGAGAATCACCGGCGAGCGTTCGGCGGCAATCGCCTGCTCCAGCGCCTGCACCCAATCACGGCGCTGTGGGGTGAGCCAGTCATGCTGCTCGACACGGGCGCTGTTGGGCAGCGTGCGCTGCCAGTGACTCTGCCAATGGTTGTCTGGCGATCCTTGCCAGCCCGGCACAATCAGGTAACGAATTGACTCATTGCGCATGGGGACGCCTCCAGTAAGTTTGCGTGCTTGGGAACCAGTATAGGGAGGCATTTATATTCGTAAAGGAATAAGAAGCTATTTATTAATAACCAGAACATAGCTTGGATAACAGGCAAAAAAAGGGGCCAACCCCTGCCAAGAGATATGGCCCTTAAGCACTTGCCTGAAGAATATGAGACTACCGTGCAGTTATTACCGCCAGCTTGCTGATCCCGGCGCGCTCGATCGCAGCCATGGCCCGCGCCACTTCGCCATAGTTCACGCCGTCATCGGCCTGCAGCTGCACACGCACGTCGGCGTCCTTGTCCTTGGCCGCCTTGAGGTTGCTTTCCAGCAGGTCCGGCTGGATCTCGTCCTTGTTGATGAACAGCTTGCCACCCCCATCGATGCTCACCACCAACGGGTCCTTCTGCTCCACTGGCGCCACGGCCTCGGTCTTGGGCAGGTTGATCGGGATGGCGTTGGTCAGCAGCGGCGCGGTGACGATGAACACCACCAGCAGTACCAGCATGACGTCCACCAGCGGCGTGACGTTGATTTCACTGAGGACTTCGTCGCTATCCTGGGTCGAAAAGGCCATGTCAGGACGCCTCCTTCACCGGCTGGGTGAAGCCACCCTGGGCCTTGTGCACAGCCGGGTGCACCAGCACGCGGAAGGCACTCTTCTGCGCCAGGCTGTAGAAGTCGTGAGCGAAGTCATCGAGGTCGGCCGCCGTCAGCTTGAGGCGACGCAGGAAGTAGTTGTAGACCAGAACCGCCGGCACCGCGACGGCGATACCCACACCGGTGGCGACCAGCGCCGCGCCGATCGGCCCGGCCACGGTTTCGAGGCTGGCGGAGCCGGCCGCGCTGATGCCCTTGAGCGCTTCCATGATGCCCCACACGGTGCCAAACAGGCCGATGAAAGGCGAGGTGCTGCCGATACTGGCGACCACTGCCAAGCCGGTTTCCAGAGAGCGACGCTCACGCACGATCTGCTGGCGCAGGGCGCGTTCGAGGCGGTCCTGGTGGTTGATGGCGTGGCTCAGGTCATTGGCGTGCGCTTCACCGACCGCAATCGCCGCATAACCGGACTGGGCGACACGCGCGGCCGGGCCTGGCAGCTCGTGGCTGATTTCCGCCGCCGAGTCGAGGCTCGATGCGGCCCAGAATTGCTGGTGGAAGCGCTTGTCCTGATTCTTCAGCCGTACGAACTGCACGATCTTGACCAGGGCCAGGCCCCAGGTGACGACGGAAAAACCGACCAGCAGCCAGATGACTGCACTTTCAACGGATTCGAGGGGGGATGCCAGCAGGCTCATGATGATGTCTTCCTGTGTTCTGCGAAAAAGTTAGCGAAGCTTGAAATCGATCGGCACGCTGACCCAGCCGGCCTGGGCCACATCGCCCTGCTTGGCGGGAACGAAGCTCCAGCGCTTGACCGCGGCCAGGGCGGCGGCGTCGAGGGCATCGCGGCCGCTGCTCTGCTGGATCTGGATCTGCCCCGGCTTGCCGCTGGGCAGTACCTCGACGCGCAGCAGCACGGTGCCTTCCCAACCACGGCGCAGGGCCATCTGCGGGTACTCCGGCGCAGGGTTCTTCAGGTACGCGGCGTTGGCAGACGGCGGCGTGACCGGGGCCGGCGCGGGTGGCGCAGGGGGTGCCGGAGCAGCAACCGGAGCAGGCGGTGGCGCCTCGACCGGCTTGGGTTGTGGCTTGGGCGGTTGCTTGGCAACTGGCTTGGGCACCGGTTTAGGCTTGGGCTTGGGCTTGGCGGCCAGCTCGTCGATCGCTGGTGGGGGTGGCTCGACCACTGGCGGGGCAGGCGCAGGTGGCGGCGGCTCCACGACCGGCGGTGCGGGCGCGGCGAACTCGATGGTCATGGGCGGAATCTGGGGCGGCACCACGGGCAGCGTGGGCGTGGGAGCCTGGCTGACCCAGTACGCGGCGGCACCGTGCAAGGCCAGTACCAGCAGGCCCAGCGCCAGCTTGTCCCGGCGCTTGAGGCCGCTGACGGGGGTGCGTTGCAGGCGCAGCTGGCCCAGAGGCAGGCGAAGCGTCCGTCCAAGGTCGACCAGGTCACCCGGGCTCGGGCGCCATGGCTGGTCGTAGGCCCTGACGGCCGACTGGACATTACCCATTGATCAAACTCCTGGGGTTCTTGATTCAGGTGTGTGGCTGAATCATCGCGGCCAGGGGCTTATCTCTTAAAGTAATGTTTAAAATTAAAGTTAGTTGCTTTGGGAATATAGATTTTATGGGGATCGCTCTAGGCCGCGGGATTCGCGGGGTGTGGGTTTATTGCGATCGGGCTATGCTTTGCAGGCATATGAAATATTCGTGCAAGGCATCAGATTACTGCGAGCGCTATGCGCTCGATCGCGGTTGAACCCGCTCCCACTGGGACCGCGTCAGGTTGGCGCCCAAAAAAGAACCCGGGACCATGCCCGGGTTCTTTTTTGCTCAAAGCGACTCAGATATCCGCCACCTTCTGCCAGACCTTCGGCCGGAAGAACAGCGTTTCGCCACGCGCCAGCCCGGTCAGGCTGTCGTGGTCCTTGACCACTTCGGCCTCGATCAGCTCGCTCTGCCCTTCCACCTTCAAGGTCACCCGGGTGGTCGCGCCCAGCGGGCGGATATCGCGCACTTCGGCCGCATGGTGACCCTCGGTCTCATGCCGCGACAGCGACACTTCGTGCGGGCGGAACAACACATGGTGGCCCTCGCTCAAGGCCAGGCGGTTGGAGTCGCCGAGGAAGTGGTAGACGAAATCGTTCGCTGGCTGCTCGTACACCTCGCCCGGCGAACCGATCTGCTCGATCACGCCCTTGTTCATCACCACGATGCGGTCAGCCACTTCCATGGCCTCTTCCTGGTCATGGGTGACGAATACCGAGGTCAGGTTGATGTCCTCGTGCAGCCGCGCCAGCCAGCGGCGCAGCTCCTTGCGCACCTTGGCGTCGAGCGCCCCGAACGGCTCGTCCAGCAGCAGCACCTTGGGCTCCACTGCCAGTGCGCGGGCCAGGGCGATACGCTGGCGCTGGCCACCGGACAGCTGCTCGGGGTAGCGGTCGGACAGCCAGTCGAGCTGCACCATGTTCAGCAGTTCGTGGACTTTCTCGGCAATCTTGCTTTCGCTCGGGCGCTCGCCCTTGGGCTTCATGCGCAGGCCGAAGGCGACGTTGTCGAACACGCTCATGTGGCGGAACAGCGCGTAGTGCTGGAACACGAAGCCGACGTTGCGATCACGCACGTCGTGGCCGGACACGTCCTCGCCATGGAATACGATGTTGCCCTGGTCCGGGGTCTCCAGGCCGGCGATGATCCGCAGCAGGGTGGTCTTGCCGCAGCCGGACGGGCCAAGCAGGGCCACCAGCTCGCCGCTGTTGATGTCCAGGTTGATAGCGTTCAGGGCCTGGAAGCTGTTGAAGCGCTTGCTGACGTTACGAACTTCGATCGACATGAATCATTCCTCCGCGGCGCTGTGGCGCAGGCGGTTAATACGGTTCTCGCTCCACTGCTTGAGCAGCAGGATGAAGAGCGCCAGGATCAGCAACAGGCTGGCCACGCTGAAGGCCGCGACGTGGTTGTACTCGTTGTAGAGGATCTCCACGTGCAGCGGCAAGGTATTGGTCACGCCTCGGATATGGCCCGAAACCACCGACACTGCGCCAAACTCGCCCATGGCCCGCGCGGTGCACAGCACCACGCCGTAGATCAGGCCCCATTTGATGTTCGGCAGGGTCACATGCCAGAACATCTGCCAGCCGTTGGCACCGAGCAGGCGCGCGGCCTCCTCCTCTTGCGTGCCCTGTTCCTGCATCAGCGGGATGAGCTCACGGGCGACGAACGGCACGGTGACGAAAATGGTCGCCAGCACGATGCCCGGCAGGGCGAACACGATCTGGATGTCATGGTCCTGCAGCCATGGGCCGAAAAGGCCCTGGGCACCGAACATCAGCACGTAGACCAGGCCGGCGATCACCGGCGACACCGAGAACGGCAGGTCGATCAACGTCACCAGGATACTCTTGCCGCGAAAGCTGTACTTGCTCACGCACCACGCGGCGCTGACACCGAACACCAGGTTCAGCGGCACCGAAACGACCACGGCGAGCAAGGTGAGCTTGAGCGCCGACAAGGCATCAGGCTCCAGGATCGCCTCGACGAAGGTGCCGAAGCCATTCTTCAGCGCCTGCGACACCACGATCACCAAGGGCAGCAGCAGGAACAGCGCGAACACCAGCCAGCCAAGGCCGATCAGCACGCGCCGCGAGGTGGCGCTGCCACGTCGCGCAGCATTGGCGGCAGCGCTTGCACTCAGGGTTGAACCAGACATGCGGCCTCCTTCAAGGGGTTTCGATGCGGCGCTGCAGCAGGTTGATCAGCAGCAGCAGGATGAAGGAAACCACCAGCATCAACACGCCGATGGACGTGGCGCCGGTGTAGTCGTACTGGTCGAGCTTGACCATGATCAGCAGCGGCAGGATCTCGGTCTTCATCGGCATGTTGCCGGCAATGAAGATTACCGAACCGTACTCGCCAACACCGCGCGCGAAGGCCAGGGCGAAACCGGTGAGCCAGGCGGGCAACAGCGCCGGCGCGAGGATATGGCGGAACACCTGTAACGGCTTCGCACCCAGGCATGCTGCGGCCTCTTCCACTTCACGCGGGATGTCGGCCAGCACTGGCTGCACCGTGCGCACCACGAACGGCAGGGTAACGAAAGTCAGCGCCAGGGTGATGCCCAGCGGCGTGTAGGCGATCTTGAAACCGAGGTCGGTGGCGAACTGGCCAACCCAGCCCGCAGGCGCGTACAGGGCGGTCAGGGCAATACCGGCAACGGCGGTGGGCAGGGCGAACGGCAGGTCGATCATCGCATCGATGATCTTGCGCCCCGGAAACGTATAGCGCACCAGCACCCAGGCCAGCAGGGTACCGATCACTCCGTTGATGATGGCGGCGAACAGGGCGGTGCCGAAACTCAATTGCAGCGCGGCGATCACCCGCGGCGCACTGATGACGTTCCAGAACTGCTCCCAGGTGAGCTGCGCGGCATGCACGAACATGGCCGCCAGCGGTATCAGCACAATCAGGCTGAGGTACACCAAGGTGTAGCCCAGCGTCAGCCCGAAGCCGGGTATGACGGGGGAAATGCGACGTGACATAAATATCCCTGGTTGAACGCACGAAGCCCGGAAACAATTCCGGGCCGTGCAGGCTTCTGAATCCTGGGGCTGCTACGCAGCCCTTTCGCGGCTGAAGGCCGCTCCTACAGTGACCGCGTTACTGTGCCTGATAGATCTGGTCGAAGACACCGCCATCATTGAAGAACTTCGGTTGTGCAGTCTTCCAGCCACCGAAGTCCTTGTCGATGGTCACCAGGTCCAGTTTCGGGAACTGCTTGCCGAATTCGGCAGCGACTTTCTCGTCACGCGGGCGGTAGAAGTTTTCGGCGGCAATCTTCTGCCCGGCCGGGCTGTACAGGTGCTTGAGGTATTCAGTGGCAATCTCGGTGTTGCCCTTCTTCTCGGCGTTCTTGTCGACCACCGCCACCGGCGGCTCGGCAAGGATCGACAGCGACGGCACGACGATGTCGAACTTGTCGGCGCCCCCGTCTTCCTTGAGCGCCAGGAAGGCTTCGTTTTCCCAGGCCAGCAGCACGTCTCCCTGACCGTTGTTGACGAAGGTGATGGTCGAGCCGCGGGCACCGGTGTCCAGCACTGGCACGTGCTTGAACAGCTCTTGCACGTAGGCTTTGGCCTTCTCTTCACTGCCGCCGGTCTTCAGGCCGTAGGCCCAGGCGGCGAGGAAGTTCCAGCGGGCGCCACCGGACGTTTTCGGGTTGGGCGTGATGACCGACACGTCCTTCTTGATCAGGTCGCCCCAGTCCTTGATACCTTTCGGGTTGCCCTTGCGCACCAGGAACACGATGGTCGAGGTGTACGGAGTGCTGGCGTCCGGCAGGCGCTTCTGCCAATCCTCAGGCAAGGTCTTGCCGAGTTTGGCGACTTCGTCGATGTCACCGGCCAGGGCCAGGGTCACCACGTCGGCGCGCAGGCCATCGATCACCGCACGAGCCTGTTTGCCCGAGCCGCCATGGGATTGCTGGATCTTCACCTTGTCGCCCGGATGGGCCTGTTGCCAGTGCTTGATGAATTCGGCGTTGTACTGTTGGTACAGCTCACGGGTCGGGTCATAGGACACGTTCAGCAGTTCGTAGTCCTTGGCGATGGCGGAACCGGCAAAAACAGCACTGGCCAGGGCGGCAAGCGCATAACGGCGGATGGACATGGTGAAGCTCCCGATTGGCATTTTTCTAGTTTTGGATGTTGTGGCGCGAATCAGCCGGCCTTGTTGCCTGGCTGTTGCAGGCGGAACTTCTCCTTGCGCTCGATCTGCACGACCTGAGCGTTGTGCACGGTGATTTCCACCGCACCGAAACGCAGGTCGCGCAAGGCGCTCTGGATCTCACGCAGAATGGTGGCTTCGTCCTGACCGTCGATGCTACGCAGCGATGCACTCATGCTCGTTCTCCTTGGAATGAGGGTGCCGGGCATGGATGTGAAGGGGTTCATTGCCTGGCTTGAGGGCAATAGTAGTGAGGCGGGATTATTCTTAAAAATACTGTTTAAGAATGTTTATATAACCAAATTCAAGTGATGATCTTGAGGGCGAGAAAATACCTCTGTGGGAGCGGGCGTGCCCGCTCCCACAAGGATCAGTGCTGGGTCTTGGTGCTGTGTTCAGGCTCGCGGATCTTGTACCAGGCCACGTACAACGCCGGCAGGAACAGCAGCGTCAACAGGGTCGCGACAATGATCCCGCCAATCATCGCGTAGGCCATCGGCCCCCAGAACACCTCGCGGGCAATCGGGATCATGCCCAGGCTCGCTGCCGCCGCCGTCAGCAGGATCGGGCGACGCCGATGGTTGGTCGCCTCCACCACCGCATCCCACGGCGAAAGGCCCTGGGCCTCGAACTCGTCGATCTGGGTCACCAGGATCACCGAGTTACGAATGATGATGCCCGCCAGGGCGAGGATGCCGAGGATCGCCACAAAGCCCATCGGCGTGCCCGTCGGTACCAGTGCCAGCACCACGCCGATCAACCCCAGTGGCGCCACGCTGACCACCAGCAACAGCTTCTGCACGCTGTGCAGCTGGATCATCAGGAAGGTCGCCATGAGGAACAGCATCAACGGGATGACCTTGCGGATCGGCCCCTGGGCCTTGGCGCTCTCCTCCACGGTACCGCCTGTGGCCACTTCGAAGCCCACCGGCAGCTTGCTGGCGAACTCGTCGATCTTCGGCTTGAGCTGGGCCACCAGGTCGGTCGGCTGGATATCGCCGTTGACCGAGGCCTTGATGGTGATGGTCGGCTTGCGGTCACGGCGCCACACCAGCGGCTGCTCCAGTTCGTAACGCACGGTGGCGAACGACAGCAGCGGAATCGAGGTGCCGCTAGGCGTGAGAATCTGCAGGTTCTGCAGGGTATCGGGCGAACCGCGCTCGCTGTCCTCGGCACGCGCGACCACATCGACCAGGTAGATGTTGTCGTTGACCTGGGTGATATCCACGCCGCTGACGATACTGTTCATCACATTGGCCACGTCCTCCGATGACAACCCCAGCTGACGTGCCTTGTCCTGGGCGATTTCCACCCGCAGTACCTTACCCGGCTCGTTCCAGTCGTAGATCATCTCGCCGATGTGCTCGTTCTGGTCGAGCAAGGTGGCCAGGTCGATGGCGTGCTTGCGCACCTCGTCGATATTGGCGCCGCTGACCCGGTACTGGATCGGCCTGCCCACCGGCGGGCCCATTTCCAGCGACTGCACGTTGACGCCGATGCCGACAAAGTCTTCATGCAGGATCTTCTGCAGCCGCTGCATCATGCCCTGGCGCTCTTCGAAGCCCTTGCTGACGATCACCAGCTGCGCGTAGTAAGGGTTCTGCAACTGCTGGTCGAGGGGCAGGTAGAAACGAATCGCACCCTGGCCGATGTAGGTGCTCCAGCTCACCATGTCCGGGTCATCCTTGATGAGGGCCTCGAAGCGGTCGACCACCTTGCGGGTCTCCTCGATCGAAGCATTCTGCGGCAGGTTGAGGTCGACGAGGATTTCCGGGCGGTCCGATGACGGGAAGAACTGGTTCTGCACGAAGCGCTCGCAAAAGATCGCCAGGGCAAACAGCACCACTGTGCCGATGATGGTCAGCCAGCGGTTGCGCATGCACCACAGCAGACCATGCTCGAAGGCCCGGCCGACGCGCCCTGGCTCGGCTTCATGGGCCTTGAGCTTGGCACTGCTGAGAATGTGCACGCCCAGCACCGGGGCGAAGAACACCGCCACCACCCACGACACCATCAACGCCACGGCGATCACCGCAAACAGCGTGTAGGTGTATTCACCGGCGGAACTGGCGTTGAGGCCGATGGGCACGAAGCCGGCAACCGTCACCAGGGTACCGGTGAGCATGGGGAACGCCGTCGAGGTATAGGCGAACGTGGCCGCCTGCTCCTTGCTCTCGCCCATTTCCAGCCGCGTGACCATCACCTCGACGGTGATCATGGCGTCATCCACCAGCAAGCCAAGGGCGATGATCAGCGCACCCAGCGAAATCCGCTGCATGGTGATGCCGCTGTATTCCATGAACACGAACACCATCGCCAGCACCAGCGGAATCGAACAGGCCACCACCAGGCCAGCGCGCATGCCAAGGCTGACGAAGCTCACCGCCAGCACGATCACCACCGCTTCGAACAGCGCGCTGGTGAAGCCGCCGACCGCCTGCTTGACCACTACGGCCTGGTCCGACACGGTGTGGACGCCCACGCCGACCGGCAGGTCCTCTATCACCTGATCCATGCGCTTTTTCAGCGCCGCGCCAAATACCTGCATGTTGCCGCCGGCCTTCATGCCGATGGCCAGGCCGATGGCGGTCTGCCCGTTGTAGCGGAACATCGGTGATGGGGGGTCGACGTAACCGCGCTGGATGTCGGCGATATCGGCCAGGCGGAAGAAGCGGTCGTTGATCTTCAGGTTGACCGTCTGCAGGTCTTTTTCCGAAGCGAATTGCCCGGTAGTGCGTACCGAAATGCGCTCGGGGCCAGCCTCGATAACTCCGGCCGGGGTCACCGCGTTCTGCGACTGCAGGGCTTGCATGACTTGGCGCTGGTCGATGCCCAGAGACGCCAGCTTGCGGGTCGAGAAGTTCAGGTACAGCACTTCGTCCTGGGTGCCGACCAGCTCGATCTTGCCGATGTTGGGCACATCGCGCACCTCGGCGCGCGCCTGCTCCACGTAGTCACGCAACTGACGCAGGGTGAGGCCGTCGGCGGTGAAGGCGTAGATCGAACCAAACACATCGCCGAACTCGTCGTTGAAGCCAGGCCCCTGGATACCCTGCGGGAACTGGCCGCGGATGTCCTGGATCTTCTTGCGCACCTGGTACCAGATTTCCGGGATGTCCTTGGCCTTGGTGGTATCGCGCAGGTACACATACACCGTGGATTCGCCCGGGCGGGTGTAGCTCTTGGTGTAGTCGAGGGAGTCCAGCTCTTCGAGCTTCTTCTCGATACGGTCGGTGACTTGATAGAGCGTTTCGTCCTGGGTCGCACCCGGCCAGCGGGTCTGGATCACCATGGTCTTGATGGTGAACGAAGGGTCTTCCTCACGGCCAAGGTTGAAGTACGAGAAAATGCCCATCAGCAAGGCAACGAACATCAGGTACCAGACGAACGATTGATGCTTGAGCGCCCATTCGGACAGGTTGAAGCTTCCTTTCATTGCGCATCCTCGTCGAAGGCGACCTTCTGGCCAGGCTTGAGGCTGTTCACACCCGCCGTCACCACGCGCTCGCCAGGCTGCACGCCCGCAGCCAGGACGATGCTGTCGGCGGTACGGTCGATCAGGGTGACGTCGCGGGTACCCACGGTTTTCTGCTGGGTGTCGATCACCCAGACCTGCGTCTTGCCATCACGTTCGAGCAAGGCACTGAGCGGCAGCTCGCTGCGCGGGCTCACTTCGGAACTCAGGGTCACGCTGATCGCGGTGCCCAGGTGGAAGGCCGGCGGGGTGCTGGCCAAGGTCAGACGCGCGCGGCGGGTCCGGGTCGTCGCATCGGCCTGCGGCTCCAGCTCGCGCAGGGTGGCGGTGGTGTTGATGGTCGGGTCGAGCTGCGATGCAACGGTGAAGGTCAGGCCCTTGTTCAGTTGTTCGGCCAGGCCGATCGGCAGGTCGATCACCGCCTCTTTCACATCCGGCCGCGCCAGGGTCACCACGGCCTGGCCGGCGGTGACGGTCTGCCCGGCTTCGGCCTGCCAAGCGGTGATGACGGCCGCGTGATCGGTGCGCAGGGTGCTGTAGTCGAGCTGGTCGCGGGCCTGGCTGAGTGCCGAGCGCGCCTGCTCCAGCGCGGCGCTGGTGGTTTTCAGGTTGGTCTGGGCGATATCCAGCTGGGCCTGGGCACCGACGCCGCGGTCGAACAGCTGCTGCTGGCGGCGAGCGTCAGCCTGGGCGTTGATCCACTGCGCCTGCACTTTGGCCAGGTCGCCTTCGGCAGCACGCAGCTGGTTCTGCTGGTCGGTGGGGTCGAGCGTGGCCAAGGTGTCGCCCGGTTTGACCTGGGCGCCCACATCCAGCCAACGCCGGGCAATGCGCCCGCCAACCCGGAAGCCCAAGGTGCTTTCGAAGCGCGCCTGGATAACGCCAGCGAAGCGGCCAAGCTGCGACTGCACCTGGGGTTCCACCTTCACCGACAGCACCGGCCGGATCGGCTCGGGCGCTTCTTCCTCGTGACCGCAGGCGGCCAGCAGCAGGCCGGCCGACAGTATCAGCAGGCGCTTCATAGCTCATCCTCCGCAGCCTTGGCATCGACCTTCTCTACCTTCATGCCGGGGTGCAGCAGCTGGCTCCCGACTACCACCACGGTCTCGCCGGCCTTCAGGCCGCTGGCGACCACGATCTTGCCGGTCAGGTAGCGGCTGACCTCGATCTTGCGAAGCTCGACCTTGTCGCCCTCGCCCACGACCCAGACGGCGGGCTCATGCAGTGCCTTGGTCAAGGCCGACCATGGCAGCTCGACGCTGGGCCGCCCCACCGCGTTGGTGCTGGCAGTGACCGGGGCGCCCAACTGCATGCCTGGCGGCACGTCCCTCAGTGCCACCTTGACCTGCACGGTGCCGCTTTGCGCCGACACGGTGGGGGTGATCTCGCGGACAACGCCATGCGCCTGGACCTTGGGGTCATCCAGCAGGCTGACGATGACGCCAGCGTCGCTGGGCGGCGCCACCAGCAGCGATTCGTAGACGTTGAACACCGCATCGCGGTCGCCGTCACGGGCCAGGCTGAAGATCGGCATGGTCGCCTGAACCACCTGGCCCACCTCGGCCTGGCGCTCGGTGATCACGCCATCGGCATCGGACACCAACGCGGTGTAGCTCAACTGCTCATTGGCATCGGCCAGCTCTGCCTGGGCAGCCTTGAGCGCGCTCTGGTTGCTGCGCAGCGCCGCTTCGGCGGAATCGTATTCGCTCTGGCTGGTATAGCCCTTGGGCAGCAATTTTTGCTGGCGGACAAAGGCCGCGCTGGCCTGGGTGACCCGCGCTTGCGCCGCGAACACCTCGGCCTTGGCCGAGTCGACATTGTTCTGCAGGTCTTTCGGATCGAGCCGTGCCAGCACCTGGTTGGCCTTGACGTGATCGCCCACATCGACGCTACGGGAAATGATCTTGCCGCCCACGCGGAACGACAGGTCGGTCTGCACCCGCGCCTGCACATCGCCGGTCAGGGTGACCCTGGCAGCGAAATCAGTGGGTGATACCTGTTGCACGCCGACACGTGGCAGTGTTTCGGTGGTTTCTTCCTTGCTACAGCCTGACAGCAGGGTACCCAGCCCCAGGCAAATGACCAACAGCGGACGCATCAACGTCATGCAGGCTCCTTGCTTGCGCGCAAATGATTCGTGGGATGCGACTGTCAGCGTAGTTCAGGGTTCATTAAACGTCATTGACCTGAATGCTTTTAGCTCCGTGCCAAAAGCGAGGAAAAGCGCAGAGGTAGCACAAAAACGCTCCGCTGAAACCTGAGATTTCTACCAGTTGAAAAACTGCGGAAAAAGTAGAAAGTCAGCTTTCAGCAGGAGGACTAAGAATGACGAAGCCATGTAACACCCCCCATAACAATACTTACTGCCCCTATGGATACTCAAAGCGATCTGTTGACCATACCGGATCGCTACAATATTGCGGAGAATTTCTAAACAATATAACGGGCCTTTACTTCCTTGGACTCGGGACCCGAATTTACAACCCCAGAATCTTTCACTTCAACTCCAGCGATAGCATGAGCCCTTTTTCGCTTGGCGGTATAAACTCATACAGCTATTGCTTTAACGACCCCATAAATCTGTCTGATCCAACTGGCCATTCCCCACTATTACTTCGCCCCAAGGTAATAAAACTCGATACGAACTGGACTTTGAAAAGCAGGGATTTTTATGTAAAAAAACAGCTTCGCTGGGGCAATTCGTACATCAAGCCTTTCCAATCTAATGATCCCACCGATGAGCTGAGGCTTACGAAATCCTACATGCAGCAACTCCATGAGTCGTCACCGATCGGACCACGCTCAAAACGCCCGCCCGTACGCATTGAAGTAAAGGCTGACGCATTCATCAGGATTCCCGACAGCACTAAGGTTCCGCTAAGAGCATATCTCCGCGCTGCAAATCAGCACAATGTGTTTAAGGCTCAGAAGGTCCGGCATCTTCCTTCAGACTCGCCAATGACTCGGGATTTTATTCAGAATCAGGGTGAAGCCAGACGGCTACGCACTATTTTGTTCGGTATCGCAGAATCCACTTCCGATGAATTTGAATATGATTTGCTATCTAAAGTTCTTCGCGTCAGGCTATGAGACGTACTTGTACGGAAAACGGTATCTACGAGTAAGCGTCGATGGTACTGATTTGGTTTGAATTGACGAAAAGCCGTACGCCTTTACGGCCTCTTCTCGGGCGAGCCCGCGAAGAGGCCGGTACTGCCACCTCAAAATTTCTGCCATGTCCAGAAACCATCCTCTACACCGCACCTGCCTTCCACCCACTACCTTTCAGAGTTCACCTGCTTTTCAAGGAAGAAGCGAATGTCTCGGGCCCAATCCCATTTACTGCGCCGTGGTCGCTATTCAGAACTTGGCCGGCTCTATCTGCTGACCACCGTCCCCCATCAGCGCGCCTTGATGCGCAGGTTCAAGTCCAGGTCCAGTCTGGTTTTGCATCAGGCGGGGGTTGAGCATGATCCGGTATGGCAGTCTGGGTATCAGGACCGGGCATTAAGAAGGGAAGAAAGCATGGTGCATGTCGCCAGATACATTGTTGCCAACCCCTTGCGGGCAGGCCTGGTCAGAAGCGTCAGGGACTATCCACATTGGGATGCGGTCTGGCTTTGAATCTGTGCTGGGGCCTTCGCGGGTGAACCCGCTCCCACAGGGTCACCGCAAACCTGAAGGCTGTGGTATCCCTGTGGGAGCGGGTTTACCCGCGAAAGGGCCGGGTCAGGCCGAAGCGGCCACCTGCGCCGGGCGCTTGACCTGCGGCTGCGAGGCGTTGGCCGCCGCACCCTCTTCGATCGCCTGCTGGATCGCTTTGCGTCGACGCTCTTCGGCCTGGCGGCTGAAGTACCAGACGAAGAACGTCACCAGCGACACCGACAGCAGGATCAGGCTGGCCACGGCGTTGATCTCAGGCTTCACGCCCAGACGCACCGCCGAGAACACCTCCATCGGCAAGGTGGTCGAACCTGGGCCGGACACGAAGCTGGCCAACACCAGGTCGTCCAGCGACAGGGCGAACGACATCATGCCGCCCGCCGCCAGCGATGGCGCGATCATCGGGATGGTGATCAGGAAGAACACCTTCCACGGCTTGGCACCCAGGTCCATCGCCGCCTCTTCGATCGACAGGTCCAGCTCGCGCAGGCGTGCCGACACCACCACCGCCACATACGCCGCACAGAACGTGGTATGCGCGATCCAGATGGTGACGATGCCACGCTCCTGCGGCCAGCCGATCATCTGCGCCATGGCCACGAACAGCAGCAACAGCGACAGACCGGTGATCACCTCAGGCATCACCAACGGTGCAGTGACCAGGCCGCCGAACAGCGTGCGGCCCTTGAAGCGGGTGACCCGGGTCAGCACGAAGGCCGCCAGGGTACCCAGCGCCACCGCAGCCACCGCAGTGTAGCAGGCGATTTCCAGCGAGCGCATCACCGAACCCATCAGCTGGGTGTTATCGAGCAAGCCGACGTACCACTTAACCGACCAGCCGCCCCAGACCGTCACCAGCTTGGAGGCGTTGAACGAGTAGATCACCAGGATCAGCATCGGCAGGTAGATGAACAGCAAGCCGAGCACCAGCATCAGCTTGGAAAAACTGAAGCGCTTCATGCTCTGCCCTCCATTTCTTTGGCCTGGCTGCGGTTGAACAGCAGGATCGGCACGATCAGGATCGCCAGCATCACCACCGCCAGGGCGGATGCCACCGGCCAGTCACGGTTGTTGAAGAACTCCTGCCACAGCACTTTACCGATCATCAAGGTTTCCGGGCCGCCAAGCAGTTCAGGAATGACGAACTCGCCCACCACCGGGATGAACACCAGCATGCAGCCGGCAATGATGCCGTTCTTCGACAGCGGCACGGTGATCTTCCAGAAGCTGTTGAAGGTGCTCGACCCCAGGTCCGAAGCCGCTTCGAGCAGGCTCGGGTCGTGCTTCACCAGGTTGGCGAACAGCGGCAGGATCATGAACGGCAGGTACGAATAGACCACGCCGATGTACACCGCCAGGTTGGTGTTGAGGATCTGCAACGGCTGATCGATCAAGCCGGTCCACAGCAGGAAGCCGTTGAGCAGCCCGTTGTTGCTGAGTATGCCCATCCAGGCATAGACGCGGATCAGGATCGCGGTCCAGGTCGGCATCATGATCAGCAGCAGCAGGACCGTCTGGGTCTCCTTCTTGGCGTTGGCGATGGCGTAGGCCATCGGGTAGCCGATCAGCAAGCACAGCAGGGTGCTGAAGAAGGCCATCTTCAACGAGCCCAGATAGGCCGAGATGTACAGCTCATCCTCGGTCAACAGGCCGTAGTTGGCCAGGTTGAGCACCAACTGGATCTTGTCTTCGACGTAGGTGTAGATCTCGGTATACGGCGGGATCGCCACGTCGGCTTCGGCGAAGCTGATCTTCAACACGATGAAGAACGGCAGCATGAAGAACAGGAACAGCCAGATGAACGGCACGCCGATCACCAGGTGCCGCCCCTCCGGGATAAGGCGCTGGAAGGCTCGCTTGAGCTTGCGAGGTTTCATGACCGCAGTACCACGCCGCTGTCGTCTTCCCACCACACGTACACTTCATCGCCCCACGTCGGGCGGGCGCCCTGGCGCTCGGTGTTGGCGACGAACGACTGGACGACCTTGCCGCTAGGCAGCTCGACGTAGAACACCGAGTGGCCGCCCAGGTAGGCGATGTCGTGAACCTTGCCGCGCGACCAGTTGTGCTCGAAGTCCGGCTGGCTGGTGGTTACCAGCAGCTTTTCCGGGCGCAGGGCGTAGGTGATGTGCTTGTCTTCGACCGACGTGGTGATGCCGTGGCCGACGTAGATCTTGCGCTCCAGTTCCGGGCTGGCAATGATCGCGTGGCCTTCGGCGTCGTCGACCACTTCACCCTCGAACAGGTTGACGTTACCGATGAATTCACACACCAGGCGGCTGGTCGGGGTCTCGTAGATATCCACCGGCGAGCCGATCTGGGCGATCCAGCCCAGATGCATGATGGCGATACGCTGGGCCATGGTCATGGCCTCTTCCTGGTCGTGGGTCACCATCACGCAGGTCACCCCTACGCGCTCGATGATTTCCACCAGTTCCAGCTGCATCTGCGAACGCAGCTTCTTGTCCAGCGCACCCATCGGCTCGTCGAGCAGCAGCAGTTTGGGGCGCTTGGCCAGGGAACGGGCCAGGGCCACCCGCTGGCGTTGGCCGCCGGAGAGCTGGTGTGGCTTGCGCTTGGCGTACTGGGTCATGTGCACCAGCTTGAGCATCTCGGCCACGCGGGCGTCGATCTCAGCCTTGGGCATCTTGTCCTGCTGCAGGCCGAAGGCGATGTTCTGCGCCACGGTCATGTGCGGGAACAGGGCATAGGACTGGAACATCATGTTGATCGGCCGCTCGTACGGCGGCATATCGGTGATGTCGACGCCGTCGAGGAAGATCCGCCCTTCAGTCGGGCGCTCGAAGCCGGCCAGCATACGCAGCAAGGTCGACTTGCCGGAACCGGAGCCACCCAGCAGGGCGAAGATCTCGCCTTTGCGGATTTCCAGGGACACATCGTCCACGGCGACCGTTTCGTCGAACTTTTTTGTAACCCGGTCGATCTTGACCAGCACCTGCTTGGGTTGCTGGCCACCCTCGAGGGCTTTTTTATAGGCACCGGAGGCAACTGCCATGAGTGAAACTCCCAACAAGATTTTTGTGCCCGCGCGGCCTGTGCTCCAGGTACCGCTGCGGGTCTGGATGATTACTTGCCCGACTTGACCTTGGTCCAGCTGCGGGTCATCAGACGCTGCACCTTGGGTGGCAACTCTGAGTTCACGAACATCTTGTCCAGCACTTCCTGCGGTGGGTAAACCGCAGCGTCAGTCCTCACGGCCTGGTCCATCAGGTCGCCAGCCTTGGGGTTCGGGTTGGCATAACCGACGTAATCACTGACCTGGGCGATAACCTCAGGTTTCAGCAAATAGTTGATGAAGGCATGGGCCTCCTTGACGTTCCTGGCGTCCTTGGGGATCGCCAGCACGTCGAACCAGAGGTTGCCGCCTTCCTTGGGAATGGCGTAGGCCAGGTTCACGCCCTTCTTCGCTTCTTCAGCGCGGGCCTTGGCCTGGAACACATCACCCGAGAAACCTGCCGCGACGCAGATGTCGCCGTTGGCCAGGTCGGTGATGTACTTGGACGAGTGGAAGTAGGTCACGTATGGGCGCACGGCCAGCAGCTTCTGTTCGGCCTTGGCGTAATCCTTGGGGTCGGTGCTGTTGGGGTTGAGCCCCATATAGTTGAGCACCGCCGGGAGCATTTCGTCCGCCGAGTCGAGGAAGGCCACGCCGCACTTGGAGAGCTTCTTCATGTTCTCGGGTTCGAACAACACGGCCCAGGAGTCGATCTTGTCCACGCCCAGCGTGGCCTTGACCTTGTCGACGTTGTAACCGATGCCGTTGGTGCCCCACAGGTAAGGCACGGCGTACTGGTTGCCGGGGTCGTTCTTTTCAAGGCGCTTCATCAGCGCCGGGTCCAGGTTGGAATAGTTGGGCAGCAGGTGCTTGTCGAGCTTCTGGAACGCGCCCGCCTTGATCTGCTTGCCGAGGAAATGGTTGGACGGCACTACCACGTCATAGCCGGTGTTGCCGGCCAGCAGTTTGCCTTCCAGGGTTTCGTTGGAATCGAAAACATCCTGCACGGGCTTGATGCCGGTTGCTTTCTCGAAGTCCGCAAGGGTGTTGGGGCCGATATAGTCCGACCAGTTGTAGAAGTGCACCGTAGGCGCCGCTTGGACGCTGCATGCCAGCGTCAGGCCCGCTCCAGCCATCAAGGCCTTGCGAAGTACAGAAATAGACAAGTGGGTGGTCCTCACAATCAGTGCCTCGGTGACGGCGTGCTTATGGGTACAAGCGCTGCGCGCACACAAAACCGGCGCGCAACTTACCTGCGCAGCTTCGTTGCCGCAATCATCAATTGCCATTCACTGGCTCTGGGCCGGAAAACCCCGGCCCAGAGGTCACGCATCGGGGGTTATTTGCCCGATTTGATCTTGGTCCAGCTACGGGTGATGTCACGCTGGACCTTGGCATCCGGGGCAGCGATGGCGTACAGCTGTTTCTTCACGTCAGCTGGCGGATAGATGCTCGGGTCGCTGGTGATTTCCTTGTCCACGAACTGGGTGGCAGCGGCGTTGCCATTCGGGAAGCGCACAGCGTTGGTGATTTCGGCCATGACTTCCGGCTGCAGCAGGAAGTTCATGAACTGGTAGGCGGCATCTTTATGTTCGGCATCTTTCGGGATGGCGACCATGTCATAGAAGGTGCCGGCACCTTCTTTCGGAATCACGTAGTCCACCTTGACCTTGTCGCCGGCCTCGTGGGCACGGGCCTTGGACTGCTCCAGGTCACCCGAATAGCCAACGGCCACGCAGATGTTGCCGTTGGCCATGTCGCCAATGTACTTGGACGAGTGGAAGTAGGTGATCGAAGGACGGATCTTCAGGAACAGCTCTTCGGCGGCCTTCAGGTCTTCCTTGCTGGTGCTGTTGGTCGGCTTGCCCAGGTAGTGCAGCGCCGCCGGGATCATCTCGGTCGGGGCATCCAGGAAACTCACGCCGCAGCTCTTGAGCTTGGCGATGTTCTCAGGCTTGAACACCACGTCCCACGAGTCGATCTTGTCCACGCCCAGCGCGGCCTTGACCTTCTCCGGGTTGTAGCCGATGCCGATCGAGCCCCACATGTACGGGAAGGCGTGCTTGTTGCCCTGGTCGCTGGCATCGCCAACGGCCTTGAGCAGGTCCTGGTCGAGGTTCTTCCAGTTGGTCAGCTTGGAGCGGTCCAGTTCCTCGTAGACGCCAGCCTTGATCTGCTTGGCCAGGAAGTTGTTGGACGGCACGACGATGTCGTAGCCCGACTTGCCGGCCAGCAGCTTGGCTTCAAGGGTCTCGTTGCTGTCGAAGACGTCGTACTTGACCTTGATACCGGTCTGCTTCTCGAACTTGGCGATGGTGTCCGGAGCGATGTAGTCCGACCAGTTGTAGACGTTAAGTACCTTGTCCTCAGCCTGTGCAGCAGTGGCCATGGCACCCATCAGGGCGGCGGCCAGCAACGTCTTGCCCATTTTCTTCATGCGTCATGCTCCAGATTTTTTTGATTAGCCATCCGTTCAGCAGCCAGGCCCCGCGCTACACGCGTCGCAGCGACTGAAACAGTCGCTAGTCTGGCAAGTTACAAGGCGCTGTTTCAAGGAAAGCAGCCCCTTGTAACCACTTAATGTCACATCGCTAGCCTAGCAAACGCTCAACGGATCGCTTCGAGGGTCAGGTCGAGGCACTTGCGCGCCTTTTCCACGAGCTCGTCGACTTCCTCGCGGCTGATCACCAACGGTGGCGCGATGATCATGGTGTCGCCCACCGCGCGCATGATCAGGCCGTTTTCAAAGCAGAAGTTGCGGCACACCATGCCCACGCCCTTGCCTTCGTAACGGCTGCGGGTGGCCTTGTCCTTGACCAGCTCGATCGCACCGAGCAGGCCCAGGCCGCGCACCTCGCCTACCAGCGGATGGTCCTGCAGCTCGCGCAGACGCTTTTGCAAGTAGGGTGCCACTTCCGTGCGCGCCTTCTCGATGATCTGCTCGTCGCGCAGGATGCGCAGGTTTTCCAGGCCCACTGCGGCCGCCACCGGGTGGCCGGAATAGGTGAAGCCGTGGTTGAAGTCGCCACCTTCGCTGATCACCTTGGCCACCTTGTCACGTACGATCACACCGCCCATGGGGATGTAACCGGACGTGAGACCCTTGGCGATGGTCATCAGATCGGGCTTGAGATCGTAGTAGTCGGAGCCGAACCACTCGCCGGTGCGGCCGAAGCCACAGATCACTTCGTCGGCGACGAACAGGATGTCGTACTTGGCGAGGATCTCCTTGACCTTCGGCCAGTAGGTTTCCGGCGGAATGATCACCCCACCGGCGCCCTGGATCGGCTCGGCGATGAAGGCGGCGACGTTGTCTTCGCCGACTTCAAGAATCTTTTTCTCAAGCTGTTCGGCGGCCCAGACGCCGAACTCGTCCGGGTTCATGTCACCGCCTTCGCCGAACCAGTACGGCTGAGGGATATGCACGATGCCCGGGATCGGCAGGCCGCCCTGCTCGTGCATGCCGCTCATGCCGCCCAGGCACGCTCCCGCGAAGGTGGAGCCGTGGTAACCGTTGATGCGGCCGATGATGGTCTGCTTGTGCGGCTTGCCCTTCAGCGCCCAGTAATGGCGAACCATGCGCAGCACGGTGTCGTTGCCTTCGGAGCCGGAGCCGGTGAAGAACACATGGGTCATGCCTTCGGGCGCCACGTCGGTGATCGCCTTTGCCAGCTCCAGCGCTGGCGGGTGAGCGGTCTGGAAGAACAAGTTGTAATAGGGCAGCTCGCGCATCTGTTTTTCCGCCGCTTGCACCAGTTCTTCACGGCCATAGCCGACCGCCACGCACCACAGGCCGGCCATGCCGTCGAGGATCTTGTGCCCCTCGCTGTCCCACAAATGCACACCCTGCGCCTTGGTGATGATGCGCGGCCCCTTCGCCTTCAGCTGTTTGTAGTCAGAGAAAGGTGCAAGGTGGTGCTCGCCGCTCAGGGTTTGCCATTCACGGGTTTGCGGGTTGTTGACGCTCATGTGCCTCTCCATTTTCCGGCGGCCGCACCCGCGGCCTCAGGGTTGATCAGACAGCGAACAGCAGGAACTCACGCTCCCAGGAGCTGATGACGCGCTTGAAGTTCTCGTGCTCGGCGCGTTTGGTGGCGACGTAGCCGGTGATGAACTTCTTGCCCAGGTACTGCACCAGCGCACGGCTGTTTTCCATGCGCTCGAGGGCGTCCTCGATGGTCAGCGGCAGGCGCAGGTTGCGGCGCTCGTAGCCACGGCCCTGGACCGGCGCGCTGGCCTGGATGCCCTCGACCATGCCGATATAGCCGCACAGCAGGCTGGCGGCGATGGCCAGGTAAGGGTTGGCATCGGCGCCTGGGAGGCGGTTCTCGACGCGGCGGTTTTGCGGGCCGGCATCCGGTACGCGCAGGCCGACGGTGCGGTTTTCCTCACCCCACTCGACGTTGACCGGTGCCGACGTGTCAGGCAGGAAGCGGCGGAACGAGTTGACGTTGGGGGCGAACAGCGGCAGTGCTTCGGGGATGAACTTCTGCAGGCCACCGATGTGGTGCAGGAACAGTTCGCTCATGCTGCCGTCTTCATTGCTGAAGATGTTCTTGCCAGTGATCACGTCAACCACGCTCTGGTGCAGGTGCATGGCGCTGCCCGGCTCGCCGGTCATCGGCTTGGCCATGAAGGTGGCGGCCACGTTGTGCTTGAGCGCGGCCTCACGCATGGTGCGCTTGAACACCAGGATCTGGTCGGCCAGGTGCAGGGCATCGCCGTGACGGAAGTTGATTTCCATCTGCGCCGTGCCGTCTTCGTGGATCAGCGTGTCGAGGTCCAGGCGCTGCAGTTCGCACCAGTCGTAGACGTCTTCGAAAAGCGGGTCGAATTCGTTGGCGGCTTCGATCGAGAACGACTGGCGACCGGTTTCCGGGCGGCCCGAGCGGCCAACCGGCGGCTGCAGCGGGAAGTCCGGATCTTCGCTGCGCTTGGTCAGGTAGAACTCCATCTCCGGCGCGACGATAGGCTGCCAGCCCTTGTCGGCGTACAGCTTGAGCACTTTCTTCAGGACGTTGCGCGGCGACAGTTCGACCGGGTTGCCTTTCTTGTCGTAGGTATCGTGGATCACCTGGGCGGTCGGCTCGATGGCCCACGGCACCAGGAACACGGCGTCCTGGTCGGGGCGGCAGATCATGTCGATGTCGGCCGGGTCGAGCAGGTCGTAATAGATGTCATCGTCGACATAATCGCCGGTCACGGTCTGCAGCAGCACGCTCTCGGGCAGGCGCATGCCTTTTTCGGCGATGAATTTGTTGGTCGGCGAGATCTTGCCGCGGGTGATGCCGGTCAGGTCGCTGATCAGGCATTCGACTTCGGTGATCTTGTGCTCTTTCAACCAATCGGTGAGCTGGTCGAGGTTGTTACTCATAAATACCTCAGGAGGTAAGGTGGTCCGCGCCCTGATTCTGGATGGAGTAGATGGCTAAAGCAAAAACCCACGCGCAGGCGCACTGTGGATACACTGAAAATGAGCGTGTCCGCAGCGGTTTCAAAGGGCAGATAGACGAGAAGAGCAACGAAAAAGCGTTACGAGGTGTGGTCCGGGTACGCAAAGCGTCAATTATTGCGGCCATGCGGGCCACAGCTCGACTGATGCGTGCGGGAACGGCAGGGATACCCGACTGCACTGCGCAGGCAGCGCATTCAGGTCGCGACAAGCGGACCATGTGACCCTCGTATTATTGTGTTCTGGGTTGAGTCCGAGCTTAGCCTTGTTAATTTTTTTACACAACACCTCCGTAAAAAATAAAACACGGCCGGTCGGAGATAGCCCTTTGCGTGGGAAATAGCGGATAATGGCACGCCCCGATATGCAGCAAATCTGCCGTCGATGTGCCATTTCGAGGCATCATGGGGTTGGCTTGACATCAGTTTGTCTTTTCGATTGACTGGTCCTGCAAGCCCCCCTTGATTGATATTTTTAACAACAAAGGTGTTGCATCATGTCGGTACCCCCGCGTGCCGTTCAGCTTAACGAAGCGAACGCGTTCCTTAAGGAACATCCTGAGGTTCTCTACGTTGACCTTCTGATTGCAGATATGAATGGTGTGGTGCGTGGCAAGCGCATTGAGCGCACCAGCCTCCACAAGGTTTACGAGAAAGGCATCAATCTGCCGGCCTCCCTTTTCGCCCTGGACATCAACGGTTCCACCGTCGAAAGCACCGGGCTGGGCCTGGACATCGGCGATGCTGACCGCATCTGCTATCCAATCCCCGACACACTCTGTAATGAGCCGTGGCAAAAGCGCCCGACCGCGCAGCTGCTGATGACCATGCACGAACTGGAAGGCGAGCCGTTCTTCGCCGACCCGCGCGAAGTGCTGCGTCAGGTGGTGAGCAAATTCACCGATATGGGCCTGACCATCTGCGCCGCGTTCGAGCTGGAGTTCTACCTGATCGACCAGGAGAACGTGAACGGCCGCCCGCAGCCGCCACGCTCGCCAATTTCGGGCAAGCGCCCACAGTCGACCCAGGTGTACCTGATCGACGACCTCGACGAATATGCCGACTGCCTGCAGGACATCCTTGAAGGCGCGAAGGAGCAAGGCATTCCGGCTGACGCCATCGTCAAGGAAAGCGCCCCGGCGCAGTTCGAAGTCAACCTGCACCACGTTGCCGACCCGCTCAAGGCCTGTGACTACGCGGTGCTGCTCAAGCGGTTGATCAAGAACATCGCCTACGACCATGAAATGGACACCACTTTCATGGCCAAGCCCTACCCGGGCCAGGCTGGCAACGGCCTGCATGTGCACATTTCCGTGCTGGACAAAGATGGCAACAACATCTTCACCAGCGAGGATCCCGAGCAGAACGCCGCGCTACGTCACGCTGTCGGCGGTGTGCTCGAGACCCTGCCCGCTTCCATGGCTTTCCTCTGCCCGAACGTCAACTCGTACCGCCGTTTCGGTGCACAGTTCTACGTGCCGAACGCACCGAGCTGGGGCCTGGACAACCGCACCGTGGCCCTGCGCGTGCCGACCGGCTCTGCAGATGCCGTACGTATCGAGCACCGCGTGGCCGGCGCCGACGCCAACCCGTACCTGATGATGGCTGCGGTGCTGGCAGGCGTGCACCATGGCCTGACCAACAAGATCGAGCCAGGCGCGCCCATCGAAGGCAACTCTTACGAGCAGTTGGAGCAAAGCCTGCCGAACAACCTGCGCGATGCCCTGCGCGAGCTGGACGACAGCGAGATCCTGAACAAGTACATCGATCCGAAGTACATCGACATCTTCGTCGCGTGCAAGGAGAGCGAGCTGGAGGAGTTCGAGCACTCGATCTCCGACCTCGAGTACAACTGGTATCTGCATACCGTGTAAACAAAAAACGCCGCCCCGTGGGGCGGCGTTTTTCATTCCGGACCGCGTCGCCTGCTTCGCGGGTTTACCCGCGAAGAGGCAGTACAGGCTTACAGGGATTTCTCGAAAATCTTCGAATTGCGCTGGTAGTTGTACAGCGAAGCCCTTGCCGCCGGCAGGCGCTCGACACTGCTAGGCGCAAACCCGCGTTCACGGAACCAGTGCGCCGTGCGCGTGGTAAGCACGAACAAGGTATTCAACCCCATCTGCTTCGCCCGCCCCTCGATGCGTTCGAGCAGCTCGTCCCCGCGCCCGCCATGGCGGTACTCCGGGTTCACCGCCAGGCACGCCAGCTCACCCGCCTGGGAGTCGGCAATTGGATACAGCGCCGCACAGGCGATGATCATGCCCTCGCGCTCGACCACACTGAATTGCTCGATCTCACGCTCCAGCACCTCACGTGAACGACGCACCAGAATACCCTGCTCTTCCAGCGGGCTGATCAACTCCAGCAAGCCACCGACATCGTCGATGGTCGCTTCGCGCACCACTTCGAACTGCTCCTGCGACACCAGCGTACCGCCCCCTTCGCGGGTGAACAGCTCGGTCAGCAGCGCGCCATCCTCGGCATAACTGACGATATGGCTACGCGCCACGCCGCCTTTGCAGGCCTCGGCGGCGGCATCCAGCAGCTCGCCCTGGTAATCGCTGCCCAGGCGCGCCAGGTGCGGGGCGATCTGCTGTGGGCGCAGTTCACGCACCAGCTTGCCGTTTTCGTCCAGCAGGCCAGGCTCAGCGCCGAACAGAAGCAGCTTGTCGGCGCCTAGCTCGATGGCTGCACGAGTGGCGACGTCTTCGCAGGCCAGGTTGAAAATTTCCCCGGTCGGCGAATAACCCAGTGGCGACAGCAGCACGATGGAGCGCTCGTCGAGCAGGCGGCTGATGCCCTTGCGGTCGACCCGGCGCACTTCGCCGGTATGGTGGTAGTCCACCCCTTCCAGCACACCAATCGGCCGTGCCGTGACCAGGTTGCCGGAGGCGACGCGCAGCCGAGAGCCTTGCATCGGCGAGGCAGCGATGTCCATCGACAGGCGCGCCTCGATGGCCAGGCGAAGGGCGCCGACAGCGTCGATCACGCAGTCCAGGGTGGCGGCATCGGTAATGCGCATGCCCCGGTGGTAATGCGGGGTGAGGCCGCGATCCGCGAGGCGGCTTTCGATCTGCGGGCGCGAACCATGCACCAGCACCAGGCGCACACCCAGGCTGTGCAGCAGCACCAGGTCGTGGACGATGTTGCCGAAATTCGGGTGTTCAACCCCATCGCCGGGAAGCATGACCACGAACGTGCAATCGCGATGGGCATTGATGTAGGGGGAAGCATGACGCAGCCAGTTGACGTATTCGGGCATGACAGGGCCTGTGGATAAAGTGGACGGAGAACGGTGAATGACACGGCGTTCAGGATCATCGTCGGAACAGGCTTGCGGTCACGCGCGGTCTCCTCTAGGCAAGAACGAATCAACAGGGTGGACGTTTAGCTCAGGCAATAATGCCGGATCAGGTCACGCAATAGACGCACGGTAGGCTCGATTCGTGACATTTCAAGGTATTCGCCAGGCTGGTGGGCGCAGGCAATGTCGCCAGGGCCCAGTACGATGGTCTGGCAACCAAGCTGCTGAAGATAAGGCGCTTCGGTACCGAATGCTACCGCTTCGGCGCGGTGCCCCGTGAGGCGCTCGGCCACTTGTACCAGTTCGGCATCGGCGGCCTGCTCGAACGGTGGCACCTCGGGGAACAGCGGCGCGTAGTCGATACGCACTTCATGGCGCTCGGCCACCGGTTGCAGCTTGCCACGGATGGCGGCACGCAGCTGTTCGACATCCATGCCTGGCAGGGGGCGCAGGTCGAACTCCAGGGCGCACTGGCCGCAAATGCGGTTGGGGTTGTCACCGCCATGGATGCAGCCGAAGTTCAGGGTTGGCGTGGGTACGGTGAACTGCGGGTTGCTGAAGGTCGCCTGCCACTGCCGGCGCAGCCCCATCAACTCACCCATCACCTCATGCATGGCCTCCATCGCGCTATGGCCCAGGCTCGGGTCGGACGAATGGCCGCTGCGCCCAAGGATATCGATGCGATCCATGAGGATGCCCTTGTGCATGCGGATCGGCCGCAAGCCCGTGGGCTCGCCGATCACCGCCGCGCGACCGAGCGGCTGGCCAGCAGCAGCCAGAGCGCGAGCGCCGGACATGGAGCTTTCTTCATCACAGGTGGCGAGAATCAGCAGCGGCTGCTTGAAGTCGTGCTCCAACAGCGGGATCACCGCCTCGATGACCAAGGCGAAAAAGCCTTTCATGTCGCAGCTACCCAGGCCCACCCAGCGGCCATCAACCTCAGTGAGCTTGAGCGGGTCGCTGGACCACAGCTGTTCATCGTAGGGCACCGTGTCACTGTGACCGGCCAGCACCAGGCCGCCAGGGCCGCTACCGCGGCTAGCCAGCAGATTGAACTTGCCAGGGCTGACTTGCCGCATGTCACAACTGAAGCCCAGATCGCCCAGCCAACCGGCCAACAGCTCGATGACCTGGCGGTTGGACTGGTCCAGGGCGGCTTGGGTACAACTGACCGAGGGCGCGGCGATCAAGGCGGCAAACTGGTCTTTCAGCGTCGGCAACGGCATGCGCATACTCCTCGGAAGCGTTGCCCATCATAGGGCTATCCGCCGTCTGGAATAAACCGTTGGCGGCCGACTCCTGTAGACTGCCCGGCAACGACGCCCTCCTTCGAGCCTGTGATGCACAAAGAAACCGAACTCAAGCTCCGCGCCAGCCGCGATACCCTGGCCGCCCTGCGCGAACACCCCTTGCTGAAAAAGCGCAACAAGTCCGGATGGCAGACCCGCGAGCTGCTTAACCAGTACTTCGACACCCCCGAGCGCGACCTCTCCGCCGCCCGTGTCGCCCTGCGCCTGCGCCGCGACGGCGAGGAGGTCATCCAGACCCTGAAGTGCCGCGGCCAGAGCGTTGCCGGGCTGTCCGAACGCAACGAATACGAGTGGCACCTGGAAAAGGTCAAGCTGGACCTGAAAAAACTCGACGCCACCTGCTGGCCGGAGCAGCTGGCCGAGCTGGACAAAAAAACCATCAAGCCGCTGTTCACCACCGACTTCACCCGCGAATACGCTGAAATCAGCTGGGGCCGTGGCAAGAGCAAGGTGGTGATCGAGGCGGCGCTGGACCAGGGCTTCGTGATCGCTGGCAAACGCAAGGAAGAAATCTGCGAAGTGGAGCTGGAGCTGCGCGAAGGTGCCCCTGAAGCGCTGCTGGAGCTGGCCGCCGAGTTGGCCGCGAGCCTGCCATTGATGCCGTGCGACATCAGCAAGGCCGAACGCGGCTACCGCCTGCTCGAGCCCGACAGCTACGAGCTGGGCCTGCCGGCGACCGAGCTGAACCCCGAAATGGCCGTGGACGATGCCTTCACCGCACTCGCCTGGCAACTGCTGGGCAGCAGCCAGCGCCTGGCCGAGCAGTACCGCCACAATGGCCACTGGCGCCTGCTGCAGGACTGGGTGCAGTGCCTGGCCGAACTGCGCGCACTGGTCGCCAGCCTGGGCCAGGCCGCTCCACGCGCCACCACCCGCGAACTGCGCGCCAGCCTCGATGCGCTGCTGGAAGACTGGCGCCCACTGGTGCAGGCCGGCAATGACGACGAAGACATCCGCCGTGCGGCGCCCGAGCAGTTCATCGAAGAACTCGAAGACGTACGTTGGGGCCAGTTCTCCCTGGAGACCTCGCGCTGGCTGCTGGCCCGGGCCTGGACCGTGGAGCGCAAGGGCCGTGGCGAGCGCCAGGGCAAGGCGCAGCTGGCCAGCTGGCTGGCACACCTGCTGGGCGATGAAGGCCGCTCGCTGAAGCTGCCGTTGTACACCCAGCGCCCGGAAGACCTGGCCGAGCAGCTGCCGCGTATCGAACAGCTGCTGGCCTGGCTGCACCATGCCCGCCAGGTGCTCGAAGCACCGCAGATGGACCGCCTGTATGGCGACCTGAAAAAGCTGCACGAACTGGCGGAACTGCCGATCAGCGATGAAGTGCTGGAAGCGCGGATCGAGCAGGCTCGGGCCGTGGATCAGAGCCGGGGCTGGAAGCACCTGCTCAAGGCCTGATACCGCTTCGCGGATAAATCCGCTCCTACAGGCCCTGCGCAGCCTTCAGGCTTCGTGCAATCCCTGTGGGAGCGGGTTCACCCGCGAATGCCTTTATCTCGATAGCGGCAAACTGGTAGTAGATTTGATTTCCGACAGCGCCACAATCGAGTTCACTTCCTGAATCCCCGGCACGTTCGATAATTTTTCGAAGAAGAAGCGCTCATAAGCCTCGATATCCGAGGTGACGATGCGCAGCAAAAAATCCACCGCCCCCATCAGTACATAGCACTCCAGCACTTCCGGAAAGCCGCGAATCGCCTCGGTGAATTCAGTGAAGTTGGAGCGGCCGTGGGCGTTGAGTTTCACCTCGGCAAAGATCTGCGTGTTCAAACCGACCTTCTTGCGATCCAGCAGGGTCACTTGCCCGCGAATCACCCCTTCCTCTTTCAAGCGCTGAATCCTGCGCCAGCAGGGCGATTGCGACAGCCCCACACGCTCGGCGATCTGCGCGCTGGACAGCGACGCGTCCTCTTGCAGGAGCTCGAGAATACGCCGGTCGTAGGCATCCAGTTCACCTTGCATGAATAATTCCCCAAAATACACTTGTTCGAATTGATCTATCTGCAACATGCGCAAATCGATGGAATCATAGCGAAAAAATACCGGCTTCGACGTGCAAGAATTTCTCCCACATTCGCGGAGACCCAGCATGAACGTACTCGAACGCCCCCTGCCCCGCAGCGATGCCTGGGCCGCCAACGCCAGCCACAGCACCGTGCGCTATCGCCTGCAGGCCGAAGCCGAGCCAGATACCCTGTGCCGGGTGCTCAACCTGTTTGCCTTGCAGTTCCTCACGCCGCACAGCGTGCAGGTCAGCCAGCAGGACGACTGGCTCGACATCGAGGTCGGCATCGGCGGGTTGAGCTGGCATCGGGCGGAGGTGATTGCGCAAAAACTGCGCAACCTGGTGTGTGTCGGGGACGTGAGCCTTGAAAACCTGGCGCGCCTGGAGCTGGCGGTGATCTGACCTCCGGCGGCGCAAAATCCTGAAAACCTTTCCCGCGCCTCACCCAGCCGGGCCCGGCTAGCCTTGCCCCAGGACTTCCCCGAAGGCACGGACGCCGCTATGTTCCTCCCCAACGAGCAACCCCTCGACCTCAAAAGCCTGTTGGACGCGTTGCAAGCCGACCAGCACCTGAATGCCAACGATTGCTGCCAGGTTCGAGAACAGGCGTCTCGCTACAGTGCTCATCACCCGCTTGAAACCATCGCGGCCGTGGGCCTGGAAGACCGCAGTCAGCCCGGCCGATGGCTGAATCTGGACACCCTCTGCCAATGGTTGGCGCGAAAGGTCGGCCAACCTTACCTGCACATCGACCCCATGCAACTCGACCTGGCCCAGGTCAATGGCCTGATCTCACCCGCCTTCGCGCAACGCCACGGCATCCTGATCGTGGCCAACGACGCCAACGCCATCACCGTGGCCAGCGCCGAACCCTGTCAACAGCTGTGGCAGGCCGATCTGGCGCGCAGTCTGGGCAAGCCCATCCGCCGCGTACTGGCCAGCCCGCAGCAGATCCGCCAACTGGGCCAGTCGCTTTTTCGCCTGGCCCACTCGGTACAAGGTGCGCAGCACCAGCAAGCCGCCAGCCTGGGCGAGCTGGAACACTTGCTTGAACTCGGCAAACGTCAGGCGGAGGCCACCGCAGACGACGCACACATCGTGCATATCGTCGACTGGCTGCTGCAGCACGCCATCGAACAACGCGCCAGCGATATCCATCTGGAGCCGCGTCGCCAACAAGGCCACCTGCGCTACCGCATCGACGGCCTGCTGCACACGGTCTACACCTTTCCGGCCAACGTCACGCTCGCGGTGGTCAGCCGCCTGAAACACCTGGGCCGCATGGATGTTGCGGAAAAGCGCCGGCCGCAGGATGGCCGGGTGAAGAGCAGCCTGCCAGGCGGTAGCGAGGTGGAGCTGCGCCTCTCGACACTGCCCACGCCTTTTGGTGAAAAGCTGGTGCTGCGCTTGTTCGACCCGCGGCAATTACAGGAAGACTTCGATCAGTTGGGCCTGGAGGGCGAACAATTGGCCCAGTGGCAAACGCTGCTGCAACGCCGCCAAGGCATCCTGCTGGTCACCGGGCCTACTGGCTCCGGCAAGACCAGCACGCTCTACGCCAGCCTCAAGCAACTGGCTACGCCACAGGTCAATCTGTGCACCATCGAAGACCCGATAGAACGGCTGGAGCCTGCATTCAACCAGTTGCAGGTACAGCCTGCCCTAGGCCTGGGTTTTGCCGATGGCGTGCGCGCTCTGCTGCGTCAGGACCCAGACATCATCATGATCGGCGAAATTCGCGACCGTGAGACGGCACTGGTGGCAGTTCAGGCTGCACTCACCGGGCACCTGGTGCTATCGACCCTGCACACCAATGACACGTGTAGCGCCATTACCCGCTTGCTGGAGCTTGGCGTGGCCGACTACCTGATCCGTGCGACCTTGGGCGGGGTCATGGCCCAACGCCTGGTGCGCTTGTCGTGCCAAACGTGCCAAGGCCTCCCATCGAGTGATCCTTGCCAGGCCTGTCGGGGGACCGGCTACCGTGGCCGCACAGGCTTGTTCGAATTGCTGACCCCGAGCGAAAGCCTGCGTGCACGGATAAGCGCCAGCAGCGACCTGGCAGAACTGCAGCGACAGGCTCTAGCTGACGGGTTACAGGATCTACGTAGCTGCGGGGAGGCGAAAGCGGCCCGTGGACTGACCCGTCCCGAGGAGGTGATGAGGGTCTGCTCTTGAGCAAAAAACCCTTGTATTCAAGGAACTTGCGCCCGTTTTACGGGATCAAAGCGGCCATCCCCCAACCCTCACCCTTCGAGGTGTTTCATCATGCGTGTCAAAACCGCCATTGCAGCGGCTGCCCTGCTTTCGCTGCCTGTTGGCTCTGCCATGGCCGATACCTTCTGGCGTAACGTAATGACCTCCGGCGCGACCACCGCGTCGAGCTATATCACTTCGCACGATCACAAGCTGGTACTCGCGGCGCAGGATGACGCCGGCAGCTTCGTCGCCAGCGAGGGCGCAATTCGCGGGCCGTTCCTGGAGCAGGCGCTGCAGCAGGTGCGCGCTGAAAACCCAGGCCTTGAGACCTCGGACATGGATCTGGCCAACGCCATCCTGGCCAAGAACGCGGTAGCCGAATAACCGCGCCGCCCGCTCCCACAAGCTTTGCGCAATACCTGTAGGAGCGGGCGCGCCCGCGAAGCATCCCGCACCGATCCCAAGCCTTATCGGTAAGCCTCCACCGGCACGCAAGCACAGAACAGATTCCTGTCCCCATACACATTGTCGACCCGGTTCACCGCTGGCCAGTACTTGTGCAAGCGCACGTGGGCACTGGGCGCAACCGCCTGCTCCAGGCTGTAAGGCCGGGTCCAGGGTGCCAATACATCGGCCAGCGTGTGTGGCGCATGCTTGAGCGGATTGTCTTCTGCCGGCCAGTTGCCCTCCTGCACCTCGGCAATCTCTGCCCGAATCGCCAACATCGCTTCGACAAAACGGTCCAGCTCGGCCTTCGACTCGCTTTCCGTGGGCTCAACCATCAAGGTTCCCGGCACCGGGAATGACATGGTCGGGGCATGGAAGCCATAGTCCATCAGGCGTTTGGCAACGTCCTCCTCGGTAATGCCGGTCTGCGCCTTGAGCGGCCGCAGGTCGAGGATGCACTCATGGGCCACGCGCTGATTGCGCCCTCGATACAGCACCGGGAACGCGCCACCGAGCTGGCTGGCCAGGTAGTTGGCCGAGAGGATCGCCACCTCGCTGGCGTCGGCAAGCTGCGGGCCCATCATGGCGATATACATCCAGCTGATCGGCAGGATGCTCGCACTGCCCCAGGGCGCGGCGCTGACTGCGGTGTTGTTCGGGTCCAGCCCCGGCACCGGGACAACCGGATGGCTGGCGACGAACGGCTTCAGATGAGCACGAATGCCAATCGGCCCCATGCCTGGGCCACCACCGCCATGGGGGATGCAGAACGTCTTGTGCAGGTTCATGTGTGAAACATCGGCGCCAATGTCCGCCGGCCGCGCCAGACCGACCTGGGCGTTGAGGTTGGCGCCATCCATGTACACCTGGCCACCGTGCTGGTGAACCACTTCGCAGATTTCACGGATGCCCTCTTCATACACACCATGGGTCGAGGGATAGGTGATCATCAGGCACGACAGCCCGGCCCCGGCGGCATGGGCCTTGGCCTTGAGGTCTTCGAGGTCGACGTTGCCCGCATCGTCGCAATCGACGATCACCACCTCCATGCCCGCCATCTGCGCCGAGGCCGGGTTGGTGCCGTGGGCCGATGACGGGATCAGGCACAGCGTGCGCTGGGGCTCATGGCGGCTGCGGTGATAACGGGTGATGGCCATCAGCCCGGCGTATTCACCTTGGGCCCCGGAGTTGGGCTGCATGCAGATGGCGTCGAAGCCGGTAATCGCGCACAACCAGCTTTCCAGCTCATCGATCATCGCCTTGTAGCCCATAGCCTGCGTGGCGGGAGCAAAGGGGTGAAGCTGGGCGAAGGCTGGCCAGGTGATGGGAATCATCTCGCTGGTGGCATTGAGCTTCATGGTGCAGGAGCCGAGCGGGATCATCGACTGGTTCAGCGCCAGGTCCTTGTTTTCCAGCTGCTTGAGGTAGCGCAGCATCTCGGTTTCGCTGTGATGCTGGTTGAACACCGGGTGGCTGAGGAACGGCGTGCGTCGCACCAGCGCAGCGGGGATGCCTTCGGGCAGCACCTGCTGGTCGAGCGCGGCGATGTCCAGGCCGTGATCGACGCCCAGGAAAATGTCGAGCAGCCGCAGCACGGTGGCTTCGTTGCAGGTTTCGTCCAGGCTCACGCCCAGGTGGCCACGCCCGAGGATGCGCAGGTTGATGCGGGCGGCCTCGGCGCTTTCAATGATGGCTGCCTGGGCGCCACCGACATCAAGGGTCAGGGTGTCGAAAAAGTGCTGGTTGAGGCGCTTGATGCCTTTGGCCTCAAGGCCTGCGGCCAGCACGAAGGTCAGCCGGTGAACCCGCTGGGCGATGCGCTGCAGGCCCTCCGGGCCGTGATACACCGCATAGAAACCGGCGATGTTGGCCAGCAGCACCTGAGCGGTGCAGATGTTGGAGTTGGCCTTTTCGCGGCGGATATGCTGCTCGCGCGTCTGCAGGGCCATACGCAGTGCAGTGTTGCCACGGGCATCGCGGGACACGCCGATGATGCGCCCGGGCATCGCCCGCTTGTAGTCGTCACGGCAGGCGAAATAGGCCGCGTGCGGGCCACCGTAGCCCATCGGTACGCCAAAGCGCTGGGTCGAACCCAGCACCACATCGGCACCGAGCTCGCCGGGCGGAGTCAGCACCACCAGGCTCAGCAGGTCGGCAGCCACGCAGGCCAAGGCCTGCTGGCTGTGCAACTGGTCGATCAACGGGCGCAGGTCGCGCACCTCGCCGTGGGTATCCGGATATTGCAGCAAGGCACCGAAGACCTGGTGATTGGCGAGGTTATCCACAGCGTCGACGATCAACTGGAAACCAAACCCTTCGGCGCGGGTTTTCAGTACCGACAAAGTCTGTGGATGGCAGTGCTCATCGGCAAAGAACGCGTTGCTCTTGTTGCGCGCCACTCGCTTGGCCAGGGCCATGGCTTCGGCAGCTGCCGTGGCCTCATCGAGCAATGACGCGTTAGCCAGCGCCAGGCCAGTGAGGTCGATGACCATCTGCTGGAAGTTGAGCAGCGCCTCCAGGCGGCCCTGAGCGATTTCGGGCTGATAGGGCGTGTACGCGGTGTACCAGCCGGGGTTTTCCAGCACATTGCGCAGGATGACCGTGGGCGTGACAGTGCCGTGGTAACCCATGCCGATGAGGCTGGTCCACACCTGGTTCTGCTCGGCGAAGCCTGCGAGTTTGGCCAACGCGGCCTGTTCATCCAGGGCCGGCGGCAGGTCGAGGGCGCGGTTGAAGCGGATGCCTGGCGGCACGGTCTGCTCGATCAGCTCGCTGCGGCTGTTGAGGCCAAGGGTGCTGAGCATTGCCTGCTGCTCCGAGGCATCAGGCCCCAGATGGCGGCGCATGAAAGGGTTGAGCTCTTGCAGTTGATGCAGGGATGGCGACTGGGACATGTCGACGCTCTCTTCCTAGCCAGGTCTCATGGAGACTTACAAGTCTAGGAAGGGATCGGCGATGGTGCGGGAAAACTTGTTTCAGCAGGCTCGCCCTCTTCGCGGCTAAAGCCGCTCCTACAGGGGAATCACAGACCTCGGAGGCGACGCTGTACCTGTAGGAGCGGCTTCAGCCGCGAAGCAGACGACGCGGTTTACTCGCCGATAGCGGCTTTGTAGCCAGCGGCATCCAGCAGCTTGTCCAGCTCGGCCGGGTTGCTTGGCTTGAGCTTGAAGATCCACGACGCATAAGGTTCTTCGTTGAGCGATTCCGGGCTGTCGGCCAGCTCTTCGTTGACCGCAATCACTTCGCCGGCAACCGGGGCGTAGATGTCGGAAGCGGCCTTGACCGATTCGACCACGCCAGCAGCGTCGCCAGCAGCGAACACCTTGCCGACTTCGGCCAGCTCGACGAACACCACGTCACCCAGCGCCTGCTGGGCGTGGTCGCTGATGCCGACAGTGACGGTACCATCGGCTTCCAGGCGCGCCCACTCGTGGCTTTCGGCGAAACGCAGATCGGCGGGGATATTGCTCATGTCTTGAATTCCTCGTTTGGGTCAGCGGTTCGGCCCGCCGTTGAATGTTCAGATCAAAATCTTGCCGTGGCGCACGAAGGTCGGTTTGACCACCCGCACCGGGTACCATTTGCCGCGAATCTCGACCTCGGCGCGGTCACCGGTGGCCATGGGCACCCGCGCCAGGGCGATGGACTTGCTCAGCGTAGGCGAGAAACTACCACTGGTGATCTCCCCTTCGCCAATCCCGGCTACACGAACCACCTGGTGAGCCCGCAGAACACCGCGCTCTTCCAGCACCAGGCCAACCAGTTTTTCCTGCACGCCACGCTCGATTTCCGCCAGCAGGCTGGTACGGCCGACGAAATTGCGCTCTGCCGGCTCCCAGGCAATCGACCAGCCGAGGTTCGAGGTCAATGGGGTGTGGTTTTCGTCGATGTCCTGGCCGTACAGGTTCATGCCGGCTTCCAGGCGCAAGGTGTCGCGCGCGCCCAAGCCGCTCGGCGCGATACCGGCGCCGACCAGGTCGTTGAAGAAGGCGACGGCCTGGTCCTCCGGCAGGATGATCTCCAGGCCGTCTTCACCGGTGTAGCCGGTACGGGCGATGAACCAGTCCCCTTCGGCAACGCCTTCGAACGGGCGCAGCTCACGGATCAGCGCGGCACGAGCAGGGCTCAGCAGCGCGGCGACTTTCTCGCGGGCATTCGGCCCCTGGATGGCGAGTATGGCGAGGTCGGGGCGAACTTTGAACGAGACGCTGAAACCGGCGCTCTGCCGCTGCAACCACTCGGTGACCTTGGCCCGGGTGGCCGCGTTGGTGACCAGGCGGTAACCGCTCTGGGTACGGTAAACGATCAGATCGTCGATGACCCGGCCGTCTTCGTTGAGCAATGGGCTGTACAGGGCCTTGCCAGTGCTGTCGAGACGGGCCACGTCGTTGGCCAGCAAACGCTGCAGCCAGGGCGTGGCATCTTCACCGGCGATATCGATGACCGTCATGTGGGAAACATCGAAGACACCGCAGTCGCTGCGCACCTGATGGTGCTCCTCGACCTGCGAGCCATAGTGCAGCGGCATGTCCCAGCCGCCGAAATCGACCGTCTTGGCGCCGAGCGCCAGGTGCAAGTCGTACAAAAGCGTGCGCTGTCCCATGGGTTTCTCCTTCCGGGCGTGGCGAAGCGGCGGCGGTCGATGACGTTTGATCGTCAGCTCTTCTTGTAGGGCCCGTCGCGCGAATGCCGCGCATTGTAGCGGCAAGGGCGCAAGCTGGCATCCTTAGTGACTGTGACCCGGACGACGCGCCGAACGGCGGATCAGCCCGATGACCGGCAACAGCCCTACCAGCACCAACGTCAGCGCCGGCAGCGAGGCACGTGCCCATTCGCCTTCGCTGGTCATCTCGAACACCCTGACTGCCAGGGTGTCCCAGCCGAACGGGCGCATCAGCAAGGTGGCGGGCATTTCCTTGAGCACATCGACGAATACCAGCAACGCGGCGCTCAAGACCCCTGGCACCAGCAGCGGCAGATACACCTTGAAAAACAACCCCACGCCACCGACGCCGAGGCTGCGCGAGGCTTCTGGCAAGGAGGGGCGGATACGTTCCAGGCTGCTCTCCAACGGGCCATGGGCCACGGCGATGAAACGCACCAGGTACGCCAGCAGCAAGGCCGCCAGACTGCCCAACAGCAGCGGCTTGCCTGCACCACCCAACCAGGTGGACAGCGGAATGACCAGCTGATTGTCCAGGTAACTGAACGCCAGCATGATCGAGACAGCCAGCACCGAGCCAGGCAAGGCATAGCCCAGGTTGGCCAGGCCAACGCCAGCGCGAATGCCGGCCGTCGGCGCCTGACGGCGGGCGAAAGCCAGCAGTAATGCCACGCAAACGGTAATCAGAGCGGCCATGCCGCCCAGGTACAGCGTGTGCAGCACCAGGCCGACATACCGCTCGTCCAGGTCATGCCGACCGCGCTGCCAGCACCATACCAGCAACTGCAGCAGTGGAATGACGAATGCGCAGGCGAACACCAGCAGGCACCAGCCGCTGGCGAGCAGCGCCTTGGCCCCGCGCAAGTGATAGAGCGCATGCCCGCGCGGGCGTTCGTTGCCGCTGCGGGTTGCGCCACGGGCGCGGCGCTCGCCGTACAGCACCAGCATTACCGCGAGCAGCAGCAGGCTGGCCAGCTGGGCCGCGCTGGACAGGCTGAAGAAGCCGTACCAGGTCTTGTAGATGGCCGTGGTGAAGGTATCGAAGTTGAACACCGCCACGGCACCGAAATCGGCCAGCGTCTCCATCAGCGCCAGGGCTATGCCCGCGCCGATGGCAGGTCGCGCCATTGGCAAGGCCACCCGCCAGAAGGCCTGCACGGGCGACAGGCCGAGTACCCGTGCGGCCTCCATCAAACCCTTGCCCTGGGCCAGGAACGCCGAGCGCGCCAATAGGTAGACGTAGGGGTAGAACACCAGCACCAGGACGAAGATCACTCCACCGGTGGAGCGCACCCGTGGCAGGCGCATCGGCCCGAACACCTCGCGCAACGCGCTCTGCACAGGGCCGGCGAAGTCGAGCAGGCCGACGAAGACAAAAGCCAGCACGTAGGCCGGGATGGCGAACGGCAGCATCAGCGCCCAGTCGAGCCAGCGCCGGCCGGGGAACTCGCAGAGGCTGGTCAGCCAGGCCAGGCTGACGCCGAGCAGGGTGACGCCGATACCCACGCCGACCAACAGGGTCGCGGTATTGCCCAGCAGACGTCCCATCTGGGTGTCGAGCAGGTGCGACCAGATCTGCAGGTCGACCGACTGCCAGGAAAGCAGCAGGACGCTCAGGGGCAGGAGGACCAGGGCGGCGGTCAAGGTGACTGGGAGGTACCAGCGGCGTTGGGGGACGTGGGGCAAGGTTGAAATCTCGATTGCGATGGCGGCCGCTGCACGGCCGTTCGCGGGTAAACCCGCGAAGAGGCCGTGACGGCCTGCTACTTAATTCCAGCCAGCGCGATCCATCAGGCGAATGGCCTCGGCCTGGCGCTTGCCGGCCACTTCCACGGGAATGCTGTCAGCCTTGAAGCTGCCCCAGGCCGCCACTTCGTCCGACGGTTTGACCTTCGGGTTGGCCGGGAACTCCTGGTTGATGTCGGCAAACAGCTTCTGCGCCTTCTCGCCAGTCATCCATTCCACCAGCTTCGTGGCGGCTTCGGGGTGCGGCGCGTGCTTGGTCAGGCCGATGCCCGACAGGTTGACATGCACACCGCGGTCGCCCTGGTTGGGCCAGAAGATCTTCACGGGCAGTTTCGGGTTCTGGGCGTGCAGGCGACCGTAGTAGTAGGTGTTGACCACACCGACATCGCACTGGCCGGCCTCGATGGCCTGGATAACCGAGTTATCGTCAGAGAACACATCGGTGGCCAGGTTGCCGACCCAGCCTTTGACGATCTGCTCGGCCTGGGCCTCACCGTGGTTCTCGATGAGCGTGGCGGTCAGCGACTGGTTGTACACCTTCTTCGCCGTGCGCAGGCACAGGCGGCCTTCCCAGTGCTTGTCGGCAAGGGCTTCGTAGGTGGTCAGCTCAGCTGGCTTTACCCGTTCGGTGGAGTAGACGATGGTCCGTGCGCGCAGGCTCAGGCCGGTCCAGTCATGGGATGAGGCACGGTACTGCGGCGGGATGTTCTGGTCGATGATGGCCGACTTGATCGGCTGCAGGATGCCCATCTGCTCGGCCTGCCACAGGTTGCCGGCATCGACGGTGAGCAGCAGGTCGGCCACACCGTTCTCGCCCTCGGCCTTGATGCGCTGCATCAGCGGGGCTTCCTTGTCGGTGATGAACTTGACCTTGACCCCCGTCTCGGCGGTGTAGGCGTCGAATACCGGCTTGATCAGCTCATCGATGCGCGAGGAGTACACCACCACTTCGTCCGCCGCCTGAGCGGTGCCGCCGAACAGGGTCAGGGCCAGGGCGGCCAGTAGGGGCTTGCGTGGCAACATGGAAAGCACTCCTCGGATCGTATGAGAGGCGCAAATGGTAGTGAATCCCATTTTCCAGCTCATCATCCGAGCAGTTACCGGATGTTGCAGAGGGGCGCAAAGCGACCCCCGCGGTCTCAAGCCTTGGCCAGTTCAGGCAGGTCCCCGGTCAGCCCCAACGCCTGGCGCACGAACAACGCCTTGGCCTCCGGCATCTGTTCCACCAGCTTCAACCCGCTGTTACGCAACCAGCGCAACGGCAACGGATTGGCCTGGAACAACCGCTCGAAACCTTCCATCGCCGCCATCAACGCAAGGTTGTGCGGCATACGCCGGCGCTCATAACGGCTGAGCACTTTCACATCCGCCAACCGCTCGCCGCGCGAGCTGGCATGTTCCAGCACCTCGGCCAACACCGCAGCGTCGAGGAAGCCCAGGTTGACGCCTTGCCCGGCCAACGGGTGGATGGTGTGTGCGGCATCGCCGATCAGCACCAGCCCTTCGTCCACGTAGCGCTTGGCGTGACGCTGGCGCAACGGCACGCAGACGCGCGGGTCGGCCTCCAGCACCTCACCCAGTCGGCCCTCGAAGGCCCGCTCCAAAGCCTTGAGGAAGGCCGGCTCATCCAGCGCCATGATCTGCTCGGCCTGCTCCGGGGTCGTCGACCAGACGATCGAGCACCAGTCCTGCTTGCCGTCTCGCGACAGCGGCAGAAACGCCAGCGGCCCCTCATCGGTGAAACGCTGCCAGGCGGTGGCCTGATGCGCGGCGCTGCAGCGCACACTGGTGACGATCGCGTGGTGCAGGTAGTCCCATTCCCGCGTCTCGCAACCGGCCAGGCGGCGAACCGCCGAGTTGGCGCCGTCGGCGGCCACCACCAGCGGTGTACGCAGCTGGCGGCCATCAGCCAGGGTCAGCAGCCATTCGTCACCGGAGCGGCGCAGCTGCTCCAGGCGGGCATTGGGCAACAAGCCGATGTCGCTGTCGTGCAGGCGCTCCAGCAGACCGTCCTGCACCACCCGGTTCTCGACGATATGGCCGAGCACCTGGGCATGTACGTTGGCTGCCGAGAAATGAATCTGACCAGTACCGCTGCCGTCCCATACATGCATGTCGGAATACGGCGACACGCGCCGCCCGGCGATGCCGTCCCAGGCCCCCAGGCGTTCGAGGATGCGCTGGCTGGCCGCCGACAGGGCACTGACCCGTGGCTCGAACGGTGCGGCGCCGTCGAACGGTTTGACCGACAGCGGGCCGCCGTCGAGCAACAGGATTTCCAGGCCGCTGTGGCGAAGCGCCAGGGCCAGGGCGCTGCCGACCATACCGGCACCGACAATCAACAGATCTGCGCGCATTTCCATGCCTTACGCCTGCCTCGCTTGCGGCTTGAGCCGCACGTATAGGGTTTTATCGACCCGTGCCACCAGCTCACCGGCTTCGTCACGGATATCGACCTGCACACGCGGCAGGTACTTCTTGCCGGTGGCGGTCTGCTGGCGGATTTCGTCCAGCAGCGCGTCATCGACGTGGAATTCGGCGTACACCGTGCCCTTGCCCGGCGCGATGAAATCGATGCTGGCCGCCTTGTCCCAGACAATGTATTCGCGGCCCAGCTGCTCGATCAGCAGCAACATGTAGAACGGGTCGACCATTGAATACAGGCTGCCGCCGAACTGGGTGCCGACGTAGTTGCGGTTCCAGCGGGTCAGCTTCATGCGTACCTTGACGCTGCGCATGTCCGGGCTGATGTGCTGGATGTGGATGCCTGCGCCCAGGTACGGCGGGTAGAAGTTCAGGAGCCAGCGCAACATGCGCGCCCGGCGCGCCAGCCTGCGCGGGTTGCTCATGCCTGGCCCCGCGGATCGGGGCGGGTCCCGAGGCCCATGGCCTGGCGAGCGAACCAGCTTTTTGCCGGTGGCAGCAGGTCGAGCCCGAGCAGGCCGATATTGCGCCCTGCCGCCAGCAGTGGCTGGTTGCTGCCGAACAGGCGTGTGACCTGGTCGGAGAAGCCGATGGTCAGGGCCTGGTCGAGACGCTGGCGCTGGTGATAAGCCTGTAAAGTAGCGAGGTCGCCCGGGTGCTGTGGGCCGAGCAAAAGCGCGTCGGCCAGCGCCTGCACATCACGCAGCGACAGGTTGAAGCCCTGCCCGGCAATCGGGTGCAGGCTGTGCGCGGCATTGCCCAGCACCACCAGGTGTGGACGGACCTGTTCCTGGGCTTCGATCAGCGCCAGCGGGTAGAGATGCCTGGCACCGACCTGGCGCAGGCCGCCAAGCCGATACCCAAAGGCATCCTGCAACTCACGCAGGAAGCTGCGCTCGTCGATCTCGGCCAGACGCCTGGCATCCATCCCCTGGCGCGTCCAGACCAGCGCGCAGCGGTTTTCCGGTAGTGGCAGCAAGGCCATGGGACCTTGCTCGGTGAAACGTTCGAAGGCTTGGCCGCAGTGGGCCTCGCCGGGTGTGATGTTGGCGATCAGCGCGCTTTGCTCATAGGGCGTACGGCGCACGTGGATACCCAACTGCTCACGCAGGCCGGAGCGGCCGCCGTCTGCCAGCACCGCCAGGTCACATTCCAGGCTGGTGTCGTCGTCCAGCAGCAGGCGGTAGCCACCTTCAATGGCTTGCATCGCCTTCACTTCGGCCGGGCAGCGCCAGCTCACCACCTCGCTGTCCAGCCCTTGCCACAGGCACTGGCCGAGCCAGGCGTTCTCCACCACGTATCCCAGGGCCGGCACGCCTTCTTCCATGGCGTCCAGGCGGGTGGCGCCGAAACGGCCACGGTCGGAAACCTGGATCTGCCGGATCGGCTCGGCGCGCGGGCTGATGGTTTGCCAAAGGCCAAGATGCTGGTAGATCTGCCGGGTGCCGAACGACAGTGCCGAAGAGCGGGCATCGTAGCTGGGCTGGAAGCTGTCGCCGGGGGCGAACGGCTCGATCAGCAGGATCTTCCAGCCGCGCGCCTTGGCACCTGCCTGCAGGGCCAACGCCAGGCTTGCGCCCACCAGCCCGCCACCGATGATCGCCAGGTTGACCCGACTCATGCCGCGTCCTTGCGCGCAGCCTGCATCAGCGCCTCGATCTCGGCAACCGTGCGGGGCACGCCCGAGGTGAGAATTTCACAACCTTGCTTGGTCACTACCACGTCGTCCTCGATCCTGATACCGATGCCGCGCCATTTCTTCGCGACCTCCTGGTTGTCGGCGGCTATGTAAATGCCTGGCTCGACAGTCAGTGCCATGCCGGGCTCCAGCACCCGCCACTCGCCACCGACCTTGTATTCGCCGACATCGTGCACGTCCATGCCCAGCCAGTGCCCGGCGCGGTGCATGTAGAAAGCCCGGTAAGCCTCGCTGTCGATCAGCGCCTGCACCTCCCCCTTGAGCAAACCCAGCTCCACCAGCCCCTCGGTAATGACCCGCACGGTCGCCTCATGGGCGTGGTTCCAGTGCTTGCCCGGGGCGATCTCGGCAAAGGCGGCAGCCTGTGCCTTGAGCACCAACTCGTAGATCGCCTTCTGCTCGGGCGTAAAACGCCCGCTGACCGGGAAGGTACGGGTGATGTCGCTGGCATAGCAATCGATCTCGCAGCCGGCATCGATCAGCACCAGGTCGCCATCCTTGAGCGGAGCATCGTTCTGTTGGTAGTGCAGGATGCAGCCATTGCGCCCGGCGGCGACGATCGAGCCGTAGGCCGGCATCTTCGCCCCGCCCTTGCGGAATTCATAGTCCAGCTCGGCTTCCAGGCTGTACTCGTGCAACCCGGCCCGGCAGGCCTGCATGGCGCGCACGTGGGCGCGCGCTGAAATATCCGCGGCGGCACGCATCACCTTCACTTCCGCTGCCGATTTATACAGGCGCATGTCGTGCAGCAGATGATCCAGCGCAACGAACTCGTTTGGCGGCTGGGCGCCGAGGCGCGCCTTGGAGCGGATCACGTTGATCCAGTCCATCAACCGGCGGTCGAACTCAGCGTTGCTGCCCATGGCGCTGTAGACCCGCTCGCGGCCTTCGATCAGGCCCGGCAGGATCTCGTCGATATCGGTGATCGGGAAGGCATCGTCCGCACCAAAGTCACGGATTGCGCCTTCCTGACCGGCACGCAGCCCGTCCCACTGCTCACGCTCCGGGTTGCGCTCGCGGCAAAACAGCACGTACTCGCCATGCTCGCGGCCAGGGATCAGTGCAATCACCGCCTCAGGCTCGGGGAAGCCGCTGAGGTACTGAAAATCGCTGTCCTGGCGGTATACGTGCTCGACGTCGCGGTTGCGGATGGCAACAGCGGCGGCGGGCAGAATGGCGATGCTGTTGGGGACCATCTGCGCCATCAGCGCCTTGCGCCGACGGGCATACTCGGCCTTGGGTATGTGGCTCATGGGCAGAACTACCCCCGGTTGATCAGTGCAGCGAAGGTTTTGGTGCGGGTGCGGCAGGCGCGGCCAGCTCCGTGTACAGCAGCAGCGGTGCGACGCGCAGGTATTCCATGACTTCCATGTAGTCGTTCTCGCCGTCTTCGGATTCCTCGAGAGCTTCCTGGACCTGGGAAATGGCCACCAGGTCCTGCAGCACTTCCTTGGCTTCGGTAGACAGGTCCTGCCCCCCGGCGTTCAGGCCGAAGCCGGTGATGAAACCCTGGCACCACTGGCCCAGCGCTTCGGCGCGGTCAGCAAGTGCAGCATCGTCGCTCGGCAGCAGCAGGACGATGGCCATGTCTTCGCTGCTCAGCTCGCCCTTGACCATTTCCTGCAGGCCGATCAGGGCATTGCGCACGGCGTCACCGGGTTCGGTTTCCAGCAGTTGGGCGGCATCAGCCAGCCAGGCCTCGGCATCGAAGCCTGCGCCGGCACAGCTGCGGCCGATCAGCAGGCCGTGCAGTTCGGCAGGGGTTACAGGGTGGCCATTGCTGGAAAGGAGCATGGCGAAGGCAACGTAAGGCGATTGAGTATTAGGCATGGTCGGCTAGGCGCCAGACGGCGCATTTGACTAGAATGAAGACCTTGTATCCTAGCACCGGCAGGCGCGCCAAGACCATCGGCACTGGCCGCCGCTGCGCCGGGAGAGGCATCATCGCAGGGTGATTCAACGACGGAGCGAATCGAGTGCAACCCACGCAAGAGAACGACCTGCAAGCGCTGATGAGCCGATTCGAGTTGCTGATTGAACGCATCGAGCAACTAAAACGGCAAAATGCACTCCTAGTAGCTCAGGAAAAATCCTGGCGCGAAGAGCGCGCCCACCTCATCGAAAAGAACGAAATCGCCAAGCGCAAGGTCGAGTCGATGATTTTACGCCTGAAGGCCCTGGAGCAAGACTCATGAGTTCAAGCAATAGCGTCACCGTGCAGATCCTCGACAAGGAGTATTCGATCATCTGCCCGCCGGAAGAGCGCAACAACCTGGTCAGCGCCGCGCGCTACCTGGACGGCAAGATGCGCGAGATCCGCAGCAGCGGCAAGGTGATCGGTGCAGACCGCATTGCGGTCATGGCGGCGTTGAATATCACTCACGAGATGCTGCACCGCCAGGAGGATCGCAGCGATACCCCGGTGAGCGGCACCAGCCGTGAACAGGTGCGTGACCTGCTTGAGCGGGTCGATCAGGCGCTGTCCGACGATGCGGGTACCAAAAACGGCTGAGATTGGTATACTGGCGCCACTCCCTGGGGGATGCGCCAGTCGGTTATGTCCCTGAGCCGATACGCACAACCACGGGGGTTGCACGCTGGGGCCGGTGTGCATGTCCGCCCGACGGAAAGCCTTAACGCCCCCTGCAATCTCCACCTTGAACTTTCGGGTTCAAGGGCTACACCGATAGCGGTCTTATCGGGGAGCCTGATTCCTCCTGCCGAGCGCTCAGCTGGGCAATCCGACACCTGGGATAACCAGTGCCATGACCGAAACTGCGTCGCTTTCCCGCCCCCAGCTTCGTCGCCTGCTTCGCAATGCCCGCCGCGCCCTGACACCCGCACAGCAGCACCAGGCCTCACGCGGCCTGTACCGCCAATTGGCGCAGCACCCCTTGTTCCGCCGCGCCCGGCATATCGCCCTGTACCTGCCCAACGACGGTGAAATCGACCCGAGCCTGCTGCTGCGCGAGGCCCAGCGCCGGGGCAAGCGCACTTACCTGCCGGTACTGCATGCCTGGCCACGCACGCGCATGGTGTTCCAGCGTTTCGAGCAGGGCGAAAAACTCAAGCGCAATCGGTTCCGAATCGCTGAGCCATTGACCGACCGTCGGCGCCAGCGCCCGATCTGGTCGTTGGATCTGATCCTGTTGCCACTGGTCGGCTTCGATGAGGTCGGCGGGCGACTGGGCATGGGCGGGGGTTTCTACGACCGTAGCCTGGCCTACCAGGCACGTCGCAAGACCTGGAAGAAACCATTGCTGCTGGGGCTGGCGCATGAATGCCAGAAGGTCGAGCGACTGGCGCAAGCCAGTTGGGATGTACCACTGCAGGGGACGGTCAGCGACCGCGGCTGGTACCTGGCGCCGAACTGAGCGGCTCAGCGTTTCTGCGGGTTGGCGTCGACCGGCGTCTGATAGGCGGTATCCAGCTTGCGCTCCCAGATACCTTGGGCATAACCGGTGGTGACCACGCCAAGACCAAAGATGAAGACCAGGATCCACAGTAGATCCGGTTTGCGTTGATTCATCGAAGAATGCCCCCCCTAGGCATACGTTCAGGCTCGGCGACCTTCTAGGTGCCGCCGGAGCGTCTAGCTTTAAAATCGGCGCATTTTCCGACAACCTGAGCCGACAACGCAAACGTTGACGCCAACCGGCTGTCGGTTTCGTGCAACAGGTTATTTCAAACCTTTTCAGGAGCAGTACCCATGGCCTATTGGCTGATGAAATCCGAGCCCGACGAGCTCTCGATAGAAGGCCTTGGCCGCCTGGGCGAGGCGCGCTGGGATGGCGTACGCAACTACCAGGCGCGCAACTTCATACGGGCCATGGGCGTAGGCGACGAGTTTTTCTTTTACCACTCCAGCTGCCCGCAGCCGGGCATTGCCGGTATCGCCCGTATCACCACGGCGGCCTACCCGGACCCGACGGCACTGGACCCGGAAAGCCACTACTTCGACGCCAAGGCCAATGCCGAGAAGAACCCGTGGAGCGCAGTGGACGTAGCCCACGTGAAAACCTTCCGCCAGGTGCTGGGGCTGGGTTTGTTGAAGCAGCAGAGTGCGCTGGCAGAGCTACCGCTGGTGCAGAAAGGCTCGCGGCTGTCGGTGATGCCGGTGACTGAAGAGCAGTGGGCGGCGATCATTGCGCTGGCGCGCTGAACCGATTCCACACAGGCCAATAAAGACAAAGGGCGCCTTGCGGCGCCCTACTCACAGACAGGTAGGCTTGTTATCGCCTGTTACCTGCCCGGCTCTGTAATTGCTGGATAGACCAGGATCCGCAGAGTCTCACAAGCCCCTTTCGGGAACGCACTCAGTATGGTGCATCCTGCATGCCACTGACAACTGTCGGCACTGTTGCCGGATGTGTGAAGCCCAGCGCAAAGCTGACAGCTTCCCGTACAGCGGCAAAATGCTCAGGCTGCATCGTCAATACCACATACTCTCGGCCACCACCTCGGCGCGACTTGATGCGACACCTGTCCAATCTGGTTATAGAGACGGTGTAAACCATGTCGCCACTTGGCCCAGCATGCCAAAGCAGAGCCCGGCAGATAACTAGGCAACACGACATGATGCCTGGCCAAGCGCTCAGGCTCCGTCGTACTCAGTGGCACTATGTCAAATCACTGCACAATCAGGTTATTGAACAGAAGATCCTCGACAATCGGCTTGCCCTCTTCCGATTCCATCACCTGCTGCACCTGCTTCAACGCTTCCTGGCGCAGCTTTTCCTTGGCGTCGACGTTGCTCATGCTGTCCACCGTCTGCTGGGTGAACAATGCCACCAGCTGGTTGCGGATCAGTGGCTCCTGGTGCTTGACCGCAGCCGCTGCGGCGTCGCCCGTCACGCGCAGGGCCACATCGGCCTTGTACACGCGCAGCTTGGGGCTGCCATCAAGCGCGTAGTTGCCGACGAAGGGCGGGCTCAGGGTGATGTAGGCAACCTTCGGCTCCCCTTCCTTGGCTTCCTCGGCCATGGCCGCCGCTGGCAGCATCAGCGCCAGTACCATCAAGATCCACGCTTTCACGAATTCGCTCCTCAAAACAATTGGCGCCAGCTTACCCAGCATGCCGTTCAAACCCAAGCCCAGGCTTATGCCAGCACATCAGGGCGGGCCATGCTCGTTGACCCGGCAGACGACCCTCCTACACTTATCGGCCACTACACGCAAAGGAATAGCCCGATGAAAGCTGTGTTGTGCAAAACCCTGGGCCCAGCTCGTGACCTGGTGCTGGAGGATGTGGCCAGTCCGGTACCGAAGAAGAACGAGATCCTGCTCGATGTGCAGGCCGCCGGGGTCAACTTCCCCGACACGCTGATCATCGAAGGCAAATACCAGTTCCAACCACCCTTGCCTTTTTCACCGGGAGGCGAAGCCGCCGGGGTGATCGCAGCGGTTGGCGAACGGGCTGGGGCATTCAAAGTCGGCGACCGGGTGATGGCCCTGACCGGCTGGGGAGCATTTGCCGAGCAGGTGGCGGTGCCGTTCTACAACGTGATGCCAATCCCCGAGCACATGGATTTTGCCACCGCCGCCGCGTTCGGCATGACCTATGGCACGTCGATGCATGCACTGAAACAGCGCGGCCAGCTGCAGCCCGGCGAAACCCTGCTGGTGCTCGGTGCATCCGGTGGTGTTGGCTTGGCAGCGGTAGAAATTGGCAAGGCCATGGGCGCAAAAGTGATCGCCGCAGCCAGCAGCGCCGAGAAACTTGCCGTTGCCAAGGCCGCAGGGGCTGACGAAACGATCAACTACAGCCAGGCCAGCCTCAAGGAAGAGATCAAACGCCTGACCGGCGGCCAGGGTGTGGATGTGATCTACGACCCGGTGGGCGGCGAGCTGTTCGACCAGGCCGTGCGCGGACTGGCGTGGCAGGGCCGACTGCTGGTGGTGGGGTTTGCCAGCGGGACCATTCCGCAGATGGCGGCGAACCTGGTGCTACTCAAGGGGGCGGCAGTGCTTGGGGTGTTCTGGGGGGCGTTTGCCCAGCGCCAGCCCGAGGACAATGCGGCGAACTTCCGGCAGCTGTTTGCCTGGCATGCCGAGGGTAAGTTGAAGCCCTTGGTGTCAAAGACTTATCCACTGGCTGAAGCCGGGGCTGCCATTGAAGCCTTGGGCCAACGGCGGGCTGTGGGTAAGTTGGTGGTATTGGCCCAGTAAGGCAGGCCCGGCCTCTTCGCGGGCATGCCCGCTTCTACAGGATTGTGCGATCCCTGTGGGAGCGGGCATGCCCGCGAATGGGCCGTTAGCTTATTCACAACTCGCGCAGGTTATGGCAGCGCCGGAACCGCGCCTCGAGGTTGCGATCAGGCATCTGATGGCTGCGCAGCGCATTCAGTGTCTGCTCGACATAATCCCGCGTGGTGCCATAGCGCCCCTTGGCACTGGCCAGAATCTGGCTTAGCAAGGTGTCCGGCAGATCACCTGCATAGCATGGCAGGTGCCGCTCCAGCACAAACCCCAGCGCCTGCACCTTGCTGCCATCACCCAGCCGACAGTTGAGCCAGTGCGGCCGATAGGCCGGATAAGGCATCTCCCGCTGCCACAGGGCCATCAGCGAATCATCGAGGTTGCTGTCATCGAGGCGATAGGCAAAGCCGCTACAAGAACCGCCGCGATCCAGGCCAAAAACCAGGCCTGGCGTTTCCGGCGTACCCCGGTGCTCGTGCGACCACAGGTACAACCCGCGGTGATAACCATGCACTCGAGCCCGCTGGCGCTCCACGGAATTGCATTCCGGGCGCCAGATCAACGAACCATAGGCAAATAACCAGACCGGGCCACCTTCATGGCGAGACATGGTGGTTTGCATGGAGTTGAGCAATTGCTCACGGGTCAGTTGCTGGCCGAAGTCGAGCGTCGGTGGATATGTAACTTCCCAGGACAAACTTTCAAGTGCCGACATAAGCTGCCGCCATTATTCCCTGTGCACTACGTATAAAGCTGGAGGCGCTGGTGACGCGGCCTGAGCAGCCGCGCCACGGGCGCTTGCAGTAACCATAGGATACAACCGCAGCAATACTCAAGTCCCATGAACAGTGTTTCACGTACAGTTCCGACGACTGGGAAGTATTGATTCTCTGGGTGCGAAAGTTAATGGTCAAGGCGGTAACAATGACCGCCTTATACCCACTACTTCAAACTTCGGTTATTAAGCGCGTGGTGCGTAGGCAAACACATCGGCGCGCATGCGATGCGCATCCATGCCAGCCTCGACCAGGGCGTCGAGTGTGGCGTAGACCATGTTCGGCGAACCACTGGCATACACATGCACGGTATTGAGGTCTTTCACATCTTCACGCACCGCGTCGTGCAGCATGCCGCAACGCCCTTCCCAGCCACACAGGTCACTGACCACTTTGTGCAAGAACAGGTTGGGCAAGCGCTCCCATTCAGCCCAATGCTCAATGCTGTAGAAGTCTTCGGGGCGGCGCACGCCCCAGTACAGGTGCACCGGGTGCTTGAAGCCCTGGGCGCGGCAATGTTCGACCAGGCTGTGCATCTGGCCCATGCCGGTGCCTGCGGCAATCAGCACCAGTGGCCCGTCAGGCAGCTCGGCAAGGTGGGTATCGCCGAATGGCATCTCGATACGCGCCATGCGGTCACGCTGCAACTGCGCCAGCAACTGCAGCGCGCTAGCCTCGCGGCCCAGCACATGCAGCTCGAGCTCGCGCCCTGAATGTGGCGCAGAGGCCAGCGAAAAGGCCGCCGGCTTGCCGCCCTCGCGCTCGATCATCAGGTACTGCCCAGCATGGTAACGCGGCGGCTTGCCGGCTGGCGCCAGCAGGCGCACGCGCCAGACGTCGCCACCGACCTCGACGCATTCGCTCAGGCTGCACGCCAGTTTGCGCACTGGCAGCTCGCCCGGGGCCAGCACACCATCCCAGAGCAACACACAGTCCTCCAGCGGTTCGGCAATGCAGGTAAACAACTCGCCATGGTCACGGACCTCACCGTCCTGACGCACGCTTCCTTCGACCAACAACGCGGCACAGACATGGCAATTGCCATTGCGGCAGCTATTCGGGCAGTCATAGCCCAGCCGCCGCGCACCATCCAGGATCCGTTCCCCGGGTTCGAGCGCCAGCACCGCCCCGGACGGCTGCAACGTTACCTGCATCAATCTATTCCCAACTGATCCCACAGCTCATCGATACGGCGGGTGACGGCCTCGTCCTTGACGATAACCCGGCCCCATTCGCGTGTAGTCTCGCCCGGCCACTTGTGCGTGGCGTCCAGGCCCATCTTCGACCCCAGCCCCGATACCGGCGACGCGAAGTCGAGGTAATCGATCGGGGTGTTGTCGATCATCACCGTATCACGCTTGGGGTCCATGCGCGTGGTAATGGCCCAGATCACGTCGTTCCAGTCGCGAGCGTTGATGTCGTCGTCGGTGACGATAACGAACTTGGTGTACATGAACTGTCGCAGGAACGACCACACACCCAGCATCACGCGCTTGGCGTGGCCTGGGTACTGCTTTTTCATGGTCACCACCGCCATGCGGTACGAGCAGCCTTCAGGCGGCAGGTAGAAGTCGACGATTTCCGGGAACTGCTTCTGCAGGATCGGCACGAACACTTCGTTCAGTGCCACGCCCAGAATCGCCGGCTCATCCGGCGGCCGGCCCGTGTAGGTGCTGTGGTAGATCGGCTTTTGCCGGTGGGTGATGCGTTCGACGGTGAACACCGGGAAGCTGTCCACCTCGTTGTAATAGCCGGTGTGATCGCCGTAAGGGCCTTCCGGGGCCATTTCGCCTGGATGTATCACGCCTTCGAGGATGATCTCGGCAGTGGCGGGTACCTGCAGGTTGCTGCCACGGCACTTGACCAGCTCAGTACGATTGCCACGCAGCAGGCCGGCAAAGGCGTATTCGGAGAGGGTGTCCGGTACTGGCGTCACGGCGCCAAGGATGGTAGCCGGGTCAGCGCCCAGGGCCACGGCGACCGGGAACGGCTGGCCGGGGTTCTTTTCGCACCACTCACGGTAGTCGAGCGCGCCGCCTCGGTGGCTCAGCCAGCGCATGATCACCTTGTTGCGGCCGATCACCTGCTGGCGGTAGATGCCCAGGTTCTGGCGGTCCTTGTTCGGCCCACGCGTCACGGTCAGGCCCCAGGTGATGAGCGGCGCCACGTCGCCCGGCCAGCAGTGCTGGATCGGCAACTGGCCGAGGTCGACATCGTCACCCTCGACGACCACTTCCTGGCACACCGCGTCCTTGACCACCTTGGGTGCCATCGACACGACCTTCTTGAAGATCGGCAGCTTGGACCAGGCATCCTTGAGGCCTTTCGGCGGCTCGGGCTCCTTGAGGAAGGCCAGCAGTTTGCCGATCTCGCGCAGTTCGTCGACCGACTCGGCGCCCATGCCCATGGCCACGCGCTCTGGCGTGCCGAACAGGTTGCCAAGCACCGGAATGTCGAAGCCGGTGGGCTTTTCGAACAACAAGGCCGGCCCCTTGGCGCGCAGGGTGCGGTCGCAGACCTCGGTCATTTCCAGGACTGGGGAAATCGGAACCTGGATGCGCTTGAGTTCACCGCGCTGCTCCAGGCCACGGATGAAGTCGCGCAAATCGCGATACTGCATGCATGAGCCTCGTGTTGGCCGTATCGGTCGGGGTGCTGAGTGTAGCGCCGTTCGGGCCTTGTTTGGGGGCAAAAATGCATTGGGGCCGCTTCGCAGCCCTTCGCGCCGAACCGCCGCGAAGGGGCGCGAAGCGGCCCCAATCAATTCCGGCTAGAAACGCTTACTTACGCTTCATCGACAGGAAGAACTCGTCGTTGGTCTTGGTTTGCTTGAGTTTGTCGACCAGGAATTCGATGGCGGCGATCTCGTCCATCGGGTGCAGCAGCTTGCGCAGGATCCACATGCGCTGCAGTTCGTCGTCGGCGGTCAGCAACTCTTCGCGGCGGGTACCGGAACGGTTGATGTTGATGGCCGGGAACACACGCTTCTCTGCGATACGACGGTCCAGGGGCAGCTCCATGTTGCCGGTACCCTTGAACTCTTCGTAGATCACTTCGTCCATCTTCGAGCCGGTTTCAACCAGCGCGGTGGCGATAATCGTCAGCGAGCCACCTTCCTCGATGTTACGCGCGGCGCCGAAGAAACGCTTCGGCTTCTCCAGGGCGTGGGCGTCGACACCACCGGTCAGTACCTTGCCGGAGCTCGGGATCACGGTGTTGTAGGCACGCGCCAGACGGGTGATGGAGTCAAGCAGGATGACCACGTCCTTCTTGTGCTCGACCAGGCGCTTGGCCTTCTCGATCACCATCTCGGCAACCTGCACGTGGCGGGTTGGCGGCTCGTCGAAGGTCGAGGCGACCACTTCGCCGCGCACGGTGCGCTGCATTTCGGTCACTTCTTCAGGGCGCTCGTCGATCAGCAGGACGATCAGGTGGCACTCTGGGTTGTTACGAGTGATGTTCGCCGCGATGTTCTGCAGCATGATGGTCTTACCGGCTTTCGGCGGTGCGACGATCAGGCCACGCTGGCCTTTGCCAATCGGGGCGCACAGGTCGATGACGCGACCGGTCAAGTCCTCGGTGGAGCCGTTGCCGGCTTCCATCTTCAGGCGCTTGTTCGGGAACAGCGGCGTCAGGTTTTCGAAGAGGATCTTGTTCTTCGCGTTTTCCGGTCGGTCGAAGTTGATGGTGTCGACCTTCAGCAGGGCGAAGTAACGCTCCCCTTCCTTCGGTGGGCGGATCTTGCCGACGATGGTGTCGCCGGTACGCAGGTTGAAACGGCGGATCTGGCTTGGCGAGACGTAGATGTCGTCAGGGCCGGCCAGGTAGGACGCATCAGCCGAACGCAGGAAACCGAAACCATCCTGGAGAATCTCCAGCACGCCGTCACCCGAGATCTCTTCGCCGCTTTTCGCGTGCTTTTTGAGCAGGGCGAAAATCACGTCCTGTTTGCGCGAACGGGCCATGTTTTCGATGCCCATCTGTTCGGCCATTTCCAAAAGATCGGTAATCGGCTTTTGCTTGAGTTCAGTCAGGTTCATAAGGGGAGTGACGTAATCATGTAAGAAGGGAGAATTAAGCTTTGGCTTAATGAGGCCGCGCCGCTTGATGGCGACAGGATCGCGTACTGATTCGAATTAGGGATGCTTCGGCGACGGCGTGCAGAGGGCACTGAAGAAGCAGTGCGAGGCCGAATGTAACACTTGCTTTTTTCTGCGTCTAGTGCTCTGAAAAAGAAAAAACCCCGCATTTGCGGGGTTTTTTCTTCATATCACAGGTGGGCGTCGAGGAACGCGGCCAGCTGCGATTTGGAGAGAGCGCCGACCTTGGTGGCTTCGACGTTGCCGTTCTTGAACAGCATCAGGGTCGGAATGCCACGTACGCCGTGCTTGGCCGGGGTTTCCTGGTTGTCGTCGATGTTCAGCTTGGCGACGGTCAGTTTGCCCTCGTAGGAGGAAGCGATGTCGTCCAGAACCGGAGCGATCATCTTGCATGGACCGCACCATTCAGCCCAGTAGTCGACCAGCACCGGGCCTTGAGCCTGCAGGACTTCGGCATCGAAGGTGGCGTCGGTGACGTGTTTGATCAGATCGCTGCTCATGGATATCTCCAGGGTCGTAAGCAAAAAAACGTGGCCCATGATAGCGGCACCCAGGCCCTACAGGAAGTCACGGACGATTGAGTGTAACTATAGTTGTGCAAGACGCCACGAATCCAAACTGTCACACAAGTGTCATAGCATGGAATGGCACATTGCCTTGCATCAAGGCCCGGTGCGGTGCGCGTTGGCGTCAGCCAAGGATCGTGGCACGATTGCCGGGTTACCGACCGAGAACACACAGAATGCCGCATACCTCCGCGAAGAACCTGTCCCTGATCGCCGCCATCGACCTGGGCTCCAACAGCTTCCACATGGTCGTGGCCAAGGCTCACCACACCGAAATCCGCATTCTCGAGCGGCTCGGCGAGAAGGTTCAGCTGGCCGCCGGCATCGACGATGAGCGCAAGCTCAGCGAAGAAGCCATGGAGCGAGGCCTGGAATGCCTCAAGCGTTTTGCCCAACTGATCAACGGCATGCCGGCAGGCTCCGTGCGCATCGTCGGCACCAATGCCTTGCGCGAAGCGCGCAATCGCAACGAATTCATCCAGCGCGCCGAAACCATTCTCGGCCACCCGGTGGAAGTCATCTCCGGCCGTGAAGAGGCACGCCTGATCTACCTCGGCGTGTCGCACACCCTGGCCGACACACCCGGCAAGCGCCTGGTCGCCGACATCGGCGGCGGCAGTACCGAGTTCATCATCGGCCAGCGCTTCGAACCGCTGCTGCGCGAGAGCCTGCAGATGGGCTGCGTGAGCTTCACCCAGCGCTACTTCCGCGACGGCAAGATCACCCCGGCGCGCTACGCCCAGGCCTACACCGCCGCACGCCTGGAGCTGATGAGCATCGAAAACGCCCTGCATCGCCTGACTTGGGACGAGGCCATTGGCTCGTCCGGTACCATTCGCGCCATCGGCGCCGCAATCAAGGCCGGCGGCCTGGGCAACGGAGAGGTGAATGCCGAGGGCCTGGCCTGGGTCAAGCGCAAGCTGTTCAAGCTGGGCGAGGCCGACAAGATCGATTTCGAAGGCGTCAAGCCCGACCGGCGTACCATCTTCCCGGCCGGCCTGGCGATTCTAGAAGCCATTTTCGACGCCCTGGAGCTGCAGCGCATGGACCACTGCGACGGCGCCTTGCGCGAAGGCGTGCTGTTCGACCTGCTCGGCCGCCATCACCACGAGGATGTGCGCGAGCGCACCCTCAATTCACTGATGGAGCGTTATCACGTCGACCAGGGCCAGGCGGCACGCGTCGAACGCAAGGCACTGCACGCCTTCGACCAGGTGGCCAAGGCCTGGAAGCTTGAAGAAGGCAACTGGCGCGACCTGCTGGGCTGGGCGGCAAAAATCCATGAAATCGGCCTGGACATCGCCCACTACCATTATCACAAGCATGGCGCCTACCTGATCGAGCACTCCGACCTGGCGGGGTTTTCTCGCGACGAGCAGCAGATGATGGCGCTGCTGGTGCGCGGCCATCGGCGCAACATCCCCAAGGACAAGTTTTCCGAGTTCGGCGACGAAGCCGTGCAGCTGATCCGCCTGTGCGTGCTGCTGCGCTTCGCCATCTTGTTCCACCACATCCGTGGCAACCAGCAGATGCCCAAGGTAGAGCTGCAGGCCGGCGAAGACAGCCTTGAAGTGGTATTCCCTGAAGGCTGGCTGGAACAGAACCAGCTGACCCAGGCCGACTTCGCCAATGAGGCAGAGTGGCTGGCCCGGGTCGGCTTCGTCCTCAGCGTACGTTGAGGACCGGGTTGCTCAGGCGCTCCAGCAGGGTCGCCTGGGCACTGCGTGGGTTCTGGTTGCCGGTCGGGGTGCTGCGCACGTAGCGCCCGTCAGGCTGCAAGGTCCAGGCATGGGTGTTGTCGGTCAGGTAGCCTTCCAGCTCCTTTTTCACCCGCAGCAACAACTTCTTGCCCTCTACCGGGAAGCAAGTCTCGACGCGCTTGTCGAGGTTGCGTTCCATCCAGTCGGCACTGGACAGGTAGATCTGCTCTTCGCCGCCATTGAGGAAATAGAACACCCGCGTGTGCTCGAGGAAGCGGCCGATGATCGAGCGCACCTGGATGTTGTGCGAAACCCCCGGAATGCCTGGACGCAGGCAGCACATGCCGCGTACCACCAGATCGATCTTCACGCCCGACTGGCTGGCCTTGTACAGCGCCTTGATGACCTTGGCGTCGGTCAGCGAGTTGAACTTGGCGATGATGTGCGCCGGCTTGCCATCCAGGGCGAACTGAGTCTCCCGGGCGATCATGTCGAGCATGCCCTTCTTCAGGGTGAACGGCGCGTGCAGCAGCTTCTTCATGCGCAGGGTCTTGCCCATGCCGATCAACTGGCTGAACAGCTTGCCGACATCCTCGGTGAGGGCATCGTCGGAGGTCAGCAGGCTGTAGTCGGTGTACAGGCGGGCGTTACCGGCGTGGTAGTTGCCGGTACCGAGGTGCGCATAGCGCACGATCTCGCCCTGCTCGCGGCGCAGGATCAGCATCATCTTGGCGTGGGTCTTGAACCCGACCACACCGTAGATCACCACCGCACCAGCTGCCTGCAGGCGGCTGGCCATCTGCAGGTTGGACTCCTCGTCGAAGCGCGCGCGCAATTCGATCACCGCAGTGACCTCCTTGCCGTTGCGCGCCGCATCCACCAAGGCGTCGACGATTTCCGAGTTGGCCCCCGAACGGTACAGGGTCTGGCGCACGGCGAGCACGTGCGGGTCCTTGGCGGCCTGGCGCAGCAGGTCGATCACCGGGGTGAAGGACTCGAACGGGTGCATCAGCAGGATGTCCTGCTTGCCGATCACGCTGAAGATGTTGTCTGCGTTCTGCAGCAGCTTGGGAATCGCCGGGGTGAACGGCGTGTACTGCAGCTCCGGGTGGCTGTCGAGGCCAGTGATGCTGAACAGGCGGGTCAGGTTGACCGGGCCGTTGACCTGGTAGAGCTCGCTCTCGCTCAGGCTGAACTGTTTGAGCAGGTAGTCCGACAGGTGTTTCGGGCACGTGTCGGCAACTTCCAGTCGCACGGCATCGCCGTAGCGGCGCGAGAACAGTTCACCGCGCAGGGCACGGGCAAGGTCGTCGACCTCTTCGGAGTCCAGCGCCAGGTCGGCGTTACGGGTCAGTCGGAACTGGTAGCAGCCCTTCACCTTCATGCCCTGGAACAGGTCATCGGCGTGGGCGTGGATCATCGACGACAGGAAGACATAATTGTCGCCTGGGCCGCCTACGTCCTCCGGCACACGAATGACGCGCGGCAGCAGGCGTGGCGCCGGGATGATCGCCAGGCCGGAATCGCGGCCGAAGGCGTCGACCCCTTCGAGCTCGACGATGAAGTTCAGGCTCTTGTTCACCAGCAGTGGGAACGGGTGGGTCGGGTCGAGGCCGATCGGGGTGATGATCGGCGCGATCTCGTCGCGGAAGTAACGGCGCACCCAGGCCTTGAGCTTGGGCGTCCAGTAGCGGCGCCGAATGAAGCGGATGGCGTGCTTTTCCAGTTCCGGCAGCAGCACATCGTTGAGGATCGCGTACTGGCGCTCGACCTCGATGTGCACCAGCTCACTGATACGTGCCAGTGCCTGATGCGGCTGCAAACCATCGGCACCGGCCAGTTCGCGGGCGAAGTTGATCTGCTTCTTCAGGCCGGCGACGCGAATCTCGAAGAACTCGTCGAGGTTGCTGGAGAAGATCAGCAGGAATTTGAGGCGCTCGAGCAGCGGGTACGATTCGTCCAGCGCCTGTTCCAGCACACGGATGTTGAATTGCAGCTGGGAAAGTTCGCGATGAATGTACAGGCTGCTGTCGTCCAGGCTCGGGACGGCGATGGCCGGCGTCGGCGCCGGGGCCGGAGCGGCGACTTCGACCACCGGCTCGACGACCTCGGGCAGGTCTGGCGGGGTCTGTACCATCTGTTCGGGGACTGCCTGGGCATCCTTGATCGCGACAGGGGTTAGCACTTCATTATTCATCTGACGTTCCTGAGGACGTTAACGCCCTATGATCAATTGAGCGGCAAGATAAGCGCCCATTATGACGGCTGTGTTACCGCCTCGCGCAAGCCGCGACTTAAGGCTGCCGGTATTGTCCGTGTAGGAATTGTTCACGTCGAGACACATTTGGACACTTTCACGAATGCGCGCGAAGGGGTAGGCTGCGCGTTCATTTCGCCAGCACCTCAGAAAATGCTCCAACAATTCCTGCAGGATTTCGGCTACTTTGCCCTTTTTCTAGGCACCTTCTTCGAAGGCGAGACCATTCTGGTACTTGCGGGATTCCTTGCGTTCCGTGAGTACATGGACATCAAGCTGGTGGTGCTGGTGGCCTTCTGTGGCAGCTACGCTGGCGACCAGCTGTGGTACTTCATGGGCCGACGCCACGGGCGCAAGATCCTTGCGCGCAAGCCGCGCTGGCAGGCAATGGGTGACCGCGCGCTGGAGCACATCCGCCGCCACCCGGACATCTGGGTGCTGAGCTTCCGCTTCGTCTACGGCTTGCGCACGGTGATGCCGATCGCCATCGGCCTGTCTGGCTACCCGCCGCGTCGCTACCTGCTGCTCAACGGCATCGGCGCCGCCGTCTGGGCCCTTGTATTAGGCTTGGCGGCCTATCACTTCGGCGCCATCCTCGAAGGCATGCTGGGCAGCATCAAAAAGTACGAGCTATGGGTGCTCGGCGGCCTGTTGCTGCTCGGTGGCCTGCTCTGGCTGCGCCGGCGCTTTCGCACCCTGCGCGCCGAACGCCGCGCGGCGGCAGAAGAGCAGCCCACCAGCGCTGAACAGCAGGTAACAACCGAGAAGCAGCCAGAACACGGGCACGACCACCGCTAAGCCCAGCGTGCCGGCCAGGTACAGCGCCGGCACCAGCGTCAGCAGGCGCGCCAGCTCCAGGCGCACCGCCCACGGCCGATTTTCCAGGGCCGCGCCCAGCACGAACAAGCCAAACGCCATCAGCGACCAACCCAGCACCAGCGCGGCGCTTGGCACACGCTCGGCCACGTCCATCAGGTAGCTGCCCAACGCGATGTAGACCGCGAACTGCGCCGCCACGTACACCTGCCACGCCCGGCCCAGGGCAATCTCGAACTTGCGGAACAACGCCAGGTTCTGCTTCGCCTGTGGATAAGCTGCCGCGACATCTGCCGGGCGCCAGCCAGTGGGCATGAACCAGATGCGCAGCTTGTCCTTCCAGCTGCGCGTGCGGCGGGCATCGCTGTACAGCTGGGCGTAGAACTGCAGGTTGGCCCACAGCGGATTCCAGCTGGCCAAGGGCGTGGTCACACCGAACACGACCGGCTCGGCCGGGTCTTCCTCCTTGAACGTGCCGAACAGACGGTCCCAGATAATGAACACGCCGCCGTAGTTGCGATCCAAGTAAACAGGATTCTGCGCATGGTGGACGCGATGGTTGGAGGGCGTGATCAACACCCACTCGAGCCAGCCAAGCTTGGGGATGTGCCGGGTATGTACCCAGAACTGATACAGCAGGTTCAGCGACGCCACGGTGATGAACACCACGGGCGGCACGCCAATCAGCGCCAGCGGCACGTAGAAGAGCCACGAGAAGATGAAGCCACTGCTGGTCTGGCGCAGGGCGGTGGTGAGGTTGTACTCCTCGCTCTGGTGATGCACCGAGTGCGCCGCCCACAGGATGTTGCGCTCATGGCCCAGGCGGTGCAGCCAGTAGTAGCACAGGTCATACAGCACGAAGGCCAGCAACCAGACCCACAGGGCGTTCGACGGCAGACGCAACAGCGCCAGGTGCTCCCAGGCCAGCGCATAGGTCAGCAGCCCGACGCCTTTGGTCAACAGGCCGGTGCTGGTGGACAGCGCGCCGGTGCTGAGGCTGTTGATCGAATCGGCGAGGGTGAAGTTGCGTTGGCCACGCACGCGGTCGGCCATCAGCTCTACAGCGATCAGCACGAAGAAGAACGGCACGGCCAGCAGAATCAGGTCCATGGGCAACGCTCGATAGGGTTATCCACAGAGATTAGGATGCGCCCGGCGTAATCCCTATGGCCACATCTGCCAAACTAGACGACATTTAGCGCCTCGAAAATGGAGTAATGAGCATGACCAAGAAAGTAGCGGTGATTCTTTCCGGCTGTGGCGTGTACGACGGCGCGGAAATCCACGAAAGCGTGATCACCCTGCTGCGCCTGGACCAGCGCGGCGCACAAGTGCAGTGCTTTGCGCCGAACATTGCGCAGATGCACGTGATCGACCACCTGACCGGCCGGGAAATGCCCGAGTCGCGCAATGTGCTGACCGAGTCGGCGCGAATCGCCCGTGGCGAAGTAAAGGACATCCGTGAAGCCAGGGCCGAGGATTTCGATGCGCTGATCGTGCCCGGCGGCTTCGGCGCGGCGAAGAACCTGTCCAACTTTGCCGTGGAAGGCACCGAATGCACGGTGAACCCGGACGTGCTGAGCCTGGCCGAAGCTTTTGCCGAAGCCTGCAAGCCGATCGGTCTGATCTGCATCTCGCCGGCGCTGGCGGCGAAAATCTATGGCCCGGGCGTGGTCTGCACCATCGGCAATGACGCGGGTACCGCGGCGGCGGTGGAAAAGATGGGCGGCAAGCACGAAGTCTGTGATGTGCATGACATCGTCGAAGACCCCCAGCGCAAGCTGGTGACCACCCCGGCCTACATGGTGGCCAAGTCGATCAGTGAAGCCGCCAGTGGCATCTACAAACTGGTGGATCGGGTGCTGGAGCTGACCCACGAAGGGGAGTGATCAGCCTTTGCTCAGGCGGGTGAGGATACGGTCCAGAGCGTTGGCGAACGCCTGCTTCTCGCGGTCGCCATAGGGCGCCTGCCCTCCCCCGACCTGGCCCTGTTCACGCAGCTCGGTGAACAGGTTGCGCACCGCCAGGCGCTCGCCCATGTTGCGTTCGTCGAACTCGCGGCCACGCGGATCCAGCGCGGCCACGCCCTTCTTGATCAGGCGGTCCGCCAGCGGTACGTCGCTGCAGATCACCAGCTCGCCAGGCACAGCGTGCTCGACCAGGTAATCGTCGGCCGCGTCCATGCCGCTGGGCACCACGATCAGGCGGACGATCGAGAAGGCCGGCTTGGCAACGGCCTGGCCGGCAACCATGATGACCTCGAGCTGGCGCTTGAGGGCGAATTTGACGATCAGGTCCTTGGCTGCCTTGGGGCAGGCATCGGCGTCGATCCAGATGCGCATTGCATTTTTCCTCGAGAAAGCTGGGAGGGCTTTGCCCTCCTTTCGCGACACGGCCGCTCCTACAGGGAACGCGATCGTCTGTAGGAGCGGCCTTGCGTCGCGATGGGCCGCGCAGCGGCCCCCAATCAGTTAGCTGTTGCCCGACGCTTCTCGCTCAGGCGACTACGCCCATACAACACCAGAATCGCCAGCAACGCCACCGCCTGCGCACTCAGCGAGTAAACATCGGGGTGAATCCCCAGCCAGTCGAACTCGAAGAACGCCATCGGCCGCGTGCCCAGCACGCCCGCCTCCTGCAGCGCCTTCACGCCATGCCCGGCGAACACGACCGACAGGGCACACAGCAGCCCGGCGTTGATGCTGAAGAACAGCGACAGTGGCAGCTTGGCCGACCCGCGCAGGATCACCCACGCCAGGCCCACCAGCAGCACCAGCGCAGTGGCCCCTCCGGCGAGCACCGCCTGGTGACCCGCCGGGCCAGCCTGCAGCCACAGGGTTTCGTAGAACAGGATCACTTCGAACAGCTCACGGTACACCGAGAAGAACGCCAGCACGGCAAAGCCGAAGCGCCCGCCGCCACTGACCAGGCTGCTCTTGATGTAGTCCTGCCAGGCAGCCGCATGACGTCGGTCGTGCATCCACACGCCCAACCACAGCACCATCACGCTGGCAAACAAGGCCGTACTGCCTTCCAGCAGCTCACGCTGGGCACCGCCGACGTCGATCACATAGGCCGCCACGGCCCAGGTGGCAAAACCCGCAACCAGCGCCAGGCCCCAGCCGATGTTGACGCTGCGTATGGCCGACTGCTGGCCCGTGTTGCGCAAGAAGGCCAGCACAGCGGCCAGTACCAGGATGGCTTCCAGGCCCTCACGCAGCAAGATCAGCAGGCCGGAAATGAAGCTCAGCGACCAGCTCAAGCCATCACTGCCCAGCAGCCTGGCAGCCTGGTCGAGCTTGGTTTTCGCTTCGCTCAGACGTTGCTCGGCCTGGGCCACCGGGAGGCCGTCCTGCAGTGACTGGCGGTAGGCCATCAGGGCCTTTTCGGTGCTCTTGCGCGCTACGGTATCGATGTTGTCCAGCGAGCTTTCAACCAGTTCGAAGCCTTCCAGATAAGCCGCTACCGACAGGTCGTAGGCCTGATCACGATCGCCTGCACGGTAAGCCGCCAAGCTCTTGTCCAGCGTGCTGGCAGTGTAAGCGAGCAACTGCGACGGGCCGCGCTTGACCTGCGGCGGCTGGGCACGCTGAGCGCGGAACGCCTCGACCGACGCAGCGCCTTCGTTGGCGGCGACTTCGGCCGGGGTCTGGCGGGCCAGATCAGCGATGTTCCAGGTCTTGTCGCCCTTGGCGGCTTCCGGCTTGGCCGTAAAACTGGCGACGTAGGCGGCCACGTCCCAGCGCTGGCGCTCATCCAGCTGATCGGCGAAGGACGGCATTTCTGTGCCGTCGATCCCCAGCGCCAGGGTGTTGTAAAGGTCGAACAGGCTCAACTGGTCGAGGCGTGCGGTGTCCCGCAGGTTGGCCGGTGCGGGTTCCAGGCCCACACCTGCCGGGCCATCACCGGCGCCGGTATCACCGTGGCAGATCGAGCAGTTCTGTGCATACAGCGACGCACCTCGGGCGGGGTCCGGAGTGATTACCGGGGCCTGGCTGACCTCGTAGGCCACCGCCAGGCGCGCACCCAACTGGCGGGCCTGCTTGGCTACCGCAGCGCCGTCCTGGCGCTGGTCGATGGCCTGGCGCAGCGCTTGCACGCCCTGCTGAAGCCCGGCTTGTTCGGCGTTGGCCGGCAGGCCTTTGACCAGGTCGGCCAGGACCGTGCTGAATTCCTGCTGCTCGCGGTATTCGCCGTCGTCGATGACCTTGCCGTTTTCCACGGTTGGCGGATAGTCGGCACCAATGTAGTCCAGTAAATGCAGGGCTTTGGCGGCCTCAGCGGGTGCTTCGGCCTGCGCCAGGGTGCTGCACAGCGCCAGCACCGGGCCGAGCAGTACAGCTGGCAACCAGGCGAGCAGACGGGAACGGGTTTTCATGGCCAGTCTCGGAGGGAATGCGAAAGAGAACATTGTTCACTTCCACTTTGCTTCACTCAAGGGCTGGGGGTGGATTTCATGAAATATCTTGAGACTAATCAGATGAAGTGGGGAAAGGGATGTCGGCTGGGGAGTGCAGTGGATTCTTGAGGTTCCTGGCGGAGATTGGGTGGGGGCTGACAGGTGATTGCCGACAGATTTGCAGCGCCTGTGAGATCGAGCGCCGCCCGCGCGGCGCATCGCGGATAAATCCGCTCCTACATCTGTTTCGGGCCAGTCACTCCTGCACCATTGGCGCGCGCGCCCTTGGCGTATGGCAGGAGATAGGTGGAGCGGCACCAGCGATACCTTAAATTGCGAATGGGACACCCAAGGCGGACAGCGGTGATCTCACAGAATGGACTGGCCCGAAACAAACTGTAGGAGCGGATTTATCCGCGATGCGCCGCGCGGGCGGCGCTCGATCTCACAGGCGCTGCAAATGCCAAGGCAAGCACCTGTCAGCCTCCCCCAAATCCCTTGCACCCTCACCGCGTCCCAGCCTCCTTCCACCCCCCACCCAACGCCAGGAACACGCCAATCTGCCCCAACGCCACCTGGCTGTTAGCCGCCGCCAGCTGCGAGCGCATGTCGGTGTAAGTCCGCGTCGCCTGCAAATCCGCCAGGAACGACTCACGCCCTGCCTGGTAATACCGGTGCGTCTGGTCCGCCGCTTCCTTCGCCGACTTCTCCGCCTCGGCCAGCGCATCACGCCGGTCAAGCAAGGCGCTGTACTGCGCCAAACGGGTCTGGGTTTCGCGAATGGCGTTCAACACCACCCCATCAAAATGCGCCAGCGCCGCCTGGGTCGAGGCTTCGGCCATGCGAATGCGGGCGCGGGTGCCGTTGGTCGGGATGCTCCAGCTGATCTGCGGGCCAAAGCCCCAGCGGTTTGTCGACGGATCACCGAGGTCCTCGAGGATACCGATGGTGCCGACCTGAGCCCCGATGCTGATATCCGGATACAGCGCACCGGTCGCCACACCGATCTCGGCGGTGGCCGCCGCCAGCTGGCGTTCGGCCTGGCGCACGTCGGGGCGGCGCTTGAGCAGCGCCGCACCGTCGCCAACCGGCACCAGCTGGTTCAGCTGTGGCAGCTCGGCGCAGTCAGCGGTGCCGGCAGGTAACTTATCCACAGGCTTGGCCAGCAGCGCTGCCAGGGTGTACAGGCCGGTCTCGCGCTCGGCTTTGAAGCGCGGCAGTTCGGCACGCAACGACTTGAACTGGGTCTGCGAGCGGGTGACTTGGGTTTCGTCGCCGCGGCCGGCGTCACGCAGGCGCTGGTTGAGCTTCACGCTCTGCTCCTGCAGGTCGAGCGACTCACGGGCGATGTGATATTCTTCGTTGGCCGAGCACACCTGGGTGTAGGCCTTGACCACGTCGGCCACCAGGGTGATGCGCGCGGTGTCGGCCGCGGCCTGCACCGCGTCAGCGTTGGCCTTGGCGGCCTCGGTGCCGCGCTTGAAGGTGCCCCACAGGTCGAACTGGTACGAGGCACTGATGATCGCCTCGCCGATGTTGGCCACCGGCACCTTCTCCGGCAGCAGGAAGGCTTGGCCGGACTCCTGCAGGCGCTGGGCGCCGGCCTTGATGCCGCCGTTGAAGCCGCCCTGGGATTCTGCCACTTCGACCTGTGCACGGGCCTTGGCGATGTTGGCTGCAGCGACGCGCAGCTCTGTGTTGGCGCTCAGCGCCTGGTGCACCAGTTCGTTGAGGCGTTGATCCTGATACAGCTGCCACCAGTCCTCGGGCACCGGAGCCGACACCACGCTGTCGGCATCCTGGCGCAGCGGGCCGTTGAGGTCGCTGCGTTGCACCGCCGCGTCCTTCGGCACTTCGTAGTCGGGGCCGACCATCATGCAGGCCCCCAGGGACAGGCAGAACCCCGCCAGGATCAGCTGCTTCATGGGCGCTGGCCCTCGAGGATCGACACGGTGGCCGTGCGCCCGGCGATCATGCGGAAGTCTTCCGGCACTTCGTCGAAGGCGATGCGCACGGGAATACGCTGGGCCAGGCGCACCCAGCTGAACGCCGGGTTGACGTTGGGCAGCAGGTTGGCACCGCTGCTGCGGTCACGGTCTTCGATGCCGGCAGCGAAGCTCTGCACATGGCCGCGCAGTCGCGTGTTGTCGCCCATTACGCGGATGTCCACGGCGTCGCCGATGTGAATGCCACCCAGCTTGGTTTCCTCGAAGTAGCCATCGACGTGGTACGAGGCGCTGTCGACCACCGACAGCACAGGCCGCCCCGCGCTGACGAATTCGTGGTCGCGCGGTGCGCGGTCGTTGAGATACCCATCCACCGGGCTGCGCACCACCGAGCGATCCAGATTGAGCTGGGCAGTGTCGACCGCCACCTGGGCCTCGCTGACCGCCGAGCGGGCGCGGGCCTCGCGGGACTGGCTCTCTTCCAGCTGCTCGGCCGCCACCAGGTTGCCGAGCTTGCGGTTACGCTGCGCTTCGCGGGACGCCTGAGCCAGGGTTTCCTGGCGCTCGCCGAGGGTCGCCTTGGCCTGGCGCAACGCCAGGGTGAAGCGGTCCTGGTCGATGGTGAACAGCACGTCGCCGCGTTTGACGGTCTGGTTGTCGCGCACCTCGACTTTCTGGATCAGGCCGGACACGTCCGGGGCGATCTGGATCACATCGGCGCGGATGTGCCCGTCGCGGGTCCAGGGGGCGAACATGTAGTACACCACCATCTGCCACACGAGCACGGCGGCGAAGGTCACTACCAGCAAGGTCAGGACCACACGGCCCAGGGTCAGCAAAGGTTTTTTCATGGCAGCATCAGGCTTCGGCAAAAGTGGTCGACCGCGCCCAGCAGCACGGCGTACAGGGCAACGTTGAACAGCGCCCGGTGCCAGACCAGGCGGTAGAAATGCAGGCGCACCAGCACCGCGTGCACCCCCAGGAACAGCAGGTAGGTGCCAAACATCATCACCAGCAGCGTGGGCAGGAATACCCCGCTGATATCCAGTTCACCGATCACAGGGGCGCTCCGTCCAGGCCGGGGGGCAGTTGCGGTTGTTCGGCAGGCTCGAGCATCACCTCGACACCCGGCAGCAGCGCCAGGCGCAGGCCTGCCAGGGCATGCAGCAAGTGGGTGCGGGCATCGCCGCGTTCGTACAGTTCATCCAGGTTCAGCGACAGGCGCGCCCGTTCCATGTTGCGCAGCAATGCGGCTGGCGCATGCAGGCGCTCACCTGCACGCAGGCAGGCGGCGTAGTGCGCGCCGACCTCCTCGATCACCGTACCCAGGCGTTCGCGGGCCTGCTGACCGGCCCGCGGCAGGTAGGCCAGCAGGTCGAGCAGGTTCAGGCCGACGCGCAGGTCGCGCAATGCCACTCCGCTGTCCTGGCCGGTCTGCGACAGGCGGGGCAGGTGCTGCATCAAGCGGTCGAGCATCTGCACACCGAGCTGGCGGTGCTCGGCCAGAGTCGCCGGTTCGGTCATTTCGACGATGTCACGCCAGGCAAAGCGAGTCATGCGCTTGGCCGCCAGCTCCACGCCGAACGGGCGCATGACCAGGGTCCAGATGAAAGCGAACAGCAGGCCCGCCGGGCCCGCCAGGTTGGAGTTGAGGAAGGTCAGGAAGTCGGCGTCATAGGCACCCTGGATGCTGATGAAGGTCGAGGTGTTGACGATGGTCAGCAAGGTGCCGAGGTAGAAGCGCGGCTGCACGGTCAGGGTGCCGACACAGATGAACGGGATCGCGAAGGCCAGCACCAGCATCGGGAAGTCGTGCAGGTTGGGCAGCACCAGGAACAGGTACAGGCTGGAGAAGATCACCGACATCAAGGTCCAGAAGAAGAACCGGTAGATCTGCGGTGCCGGGTCGTCCATGGCGGCAAAGAAGCTGCACGACACCGCGGCGAGGATCACCGCACTGGCGCCATCGTTCCAGCCCAGGCCGATCCACAGCCCGCAGGCGACGACGATCGCCAGCACCGTGGAGACCACCGAGTAGAGCATCAAGCCGCGGTCGAAGAACGCGGTCAGCCGGCCCAGCCGCCAGTGGCGGTACACCGCGCGCCAGGGTTTGGGGTCGTCGCTGCGCAGGGCATGCTGCAGGGTGCAACAGTCCTGCCACAGGTCGGCCCATTCCGTCAGGCGGTAAAGAGCGTTGGACAGCAGCAGCTCGGCACGTTGATCGAGAGCGGCGGCGCCGGGCTGCAGGCGGTCGATCTGCTCGTGCAGAGCCGTCCAGCGGATGACAGACGCGCTGTCGGCGGTGCCCTTGAGCCATTCGCGGGCGGCATCCAGCACTGGCTGGAGCTGCGCGTATTGGAGCGGGGCGCGGCCTTCGAGGGCGATCAAGGCGTCGTCGAGGGCGTCAATCACCGGCAACAGGTGGATCATTCGCCCGCGCAACTCGCGGGCGTTCTTCAGCGTATGTGGGCCGGCACCTTCGTGGCCGAGCTGGCCGATCATCAGCTCCAGCGAGTTGAACGTGGTGACCATCGCCGCACGCATGCCTCCGACCTTCTCGGCGCTGGCTTCACGGGCGAGGTAAATGTCGCTGTAGCGGATCGCTTCGGTGAACCAGTTGCCGGTGGCACCTACCACCACAGGGGCCAGCCGGCGCGGCCAGAAAATCGCACCGACCACCGCCGCGCAGACGATTCCCAGGCAGATCTCCTGGGCCCGGGAGGACGCCACGTCGAACACTGCCAGCGGGTTGTCGACCACCGCCAGGGCAATCATCGGCAAGGTGTAGCCGGCCAGCATCAGCACGTAGTTGTTGGCCGTGCGCACGTTCAGCGAGAGGAACAGCAGGGTGCCGGTCCACAGGGCGATGGCGATGCTCAGCAACAGCGGTGACTGCACCAGCGGCGGCACGAAGAAAATCGCCCCGGCAGCACCGAGCAGCGTGCCCACGGCTCGATACAGCGCCTTGGAGCTGGTTGGGCCGACGAACGGGCTGGAGACAATGTAGACGGTGGCCATCGCCCAGTACGGACGCGGCAACTGCAGCAACAGGGCGATGTACAAGGCAATCATCGACGCGGCGAAGGTGCGCACGCCGTAGAACCAGTCGCGGGCAGGTGGCACCGAGCTGAAGAAACCGTTCATGCCACCCCGCCCGCAATACCCAGGCCAGCGGCCTCGAAAGCACGCAGCACGCGCAACGCGGCCAGCAGGTCCGCCTCGTCGATGCCCTGCAGCACGTCATGGCGCACGCGCACCAGTTCGGCTTCGATCGCTTCGGCCAGGCGACGGCCTTCGGCAGTCAGGCTCAGGCCCTTGGCGCGGCGGTCCAGCGGGTCCTCGCTGCGGCAGACCAGGCCAGCCTTGCACAGTTGATCGAGCAGGCGCACCAGCGACGGGCTTTCCAGGCCGGCAGCCTGGGCCACGGCGACCTGATGCACGCCATCGCCCAAGCGCACGATCATCAGCAACGGTGCGGCGCAGGCCTCGGAGATACCGTAGCCGATCAGCGCGTTGTGGCAGATGCGCCGCCAGTGGCGAGCGGCAACTACCATGCCGCTGCTGACTTGCAGACGCAGGGAGTCAATGGACATGTGGGAAACCAAGGATATTCATAGTTTGCTAACTATCAATATACGCCTGTGCCGCCCCCTGTCGTCAACCGTGCACGACGGAGGGCCTCATGAATTCATGTTCATTCAGGGCTGAACCTGGTCTTCCAGCTTCATGGTCAGGGCCAACGTGCTACCCATCTGCACAGCCCGGTCACGCCAATCCAGATAGCGCGCTTCATCGCGGCTGCTGAAATGCACCGCCAACTCTTCGGCCGCCTGCATGACCCCGGCGGCAGCCGCCAGTTCCAGCCAATACAACCCGGCCTTGATGTCAGCGTCCACATGCAGACCATGCAGCAACCGGTAGCCCACCTCGAACCGGCAGCGCGCCTCACCCCGTTCGGCGCCGCGCAGAAACCATTGATAGGCCTGGACCAGGTTCACCTGCCAATCCAGCGCGGCATCGCAGACCTCTTCTTCGTACAGATCACCCAGCGCGGCAGCGGCATGCAGCATGCCGCGTTCGAACGCTTGGCGGTAACATTCCTCGGCCTGGACATAGGAAGTTGCGACCCCCTTGCCGAAGTAATGCTGCTGCCCGAGGTTGAACCACGCCGCCGCACTGCCCTGCAGCGCTGCCATGCGCAGCAGGTGCCCGGCCAGCGCGGTGTCGGCGCGCCAGTACTTGCCATTGAGCCAGATCCAGCCGAGGTCATTGAGCGCAGCCACATTGCCGGCCAATGCCTGCTGGCGCAGGTCGAGGTATACCGCCTGCAGGTCGTGCGCTTCGTCCAGGCGGTTGACCAGCAACGCACGCTGGCTGGGCTGCCCTACCCCGGCGAACAGCCGCTGTCGCCTGCCGGCGGGTGTCGGTGGGCAAATGACCTGCTCAGGCAGAAGACGGGCGAGCAGCGAATGGATATTGCTGACAGCAGACATGTTCATCCTCATTGAACGACCCACAGGCCCGACCGCGGCTGTGATGAGGCGTGATTCTGCGCGATGTCACGTCAAAACCTGTCGCGAACGATTCGAGGCAAGGCAACCAATTGCGCATTCCTTGATCTGAACGAGTTATGGCTAATTGCCATGACCCGTTCGAGCCGCCATCCTGTTGCGGCAAGCCTAGACAAGGACGTTACCTTTTGCCGTTCGCCACAACCCGCGCCACCCTCAGCCGTCAATGGGCGCTGCTGCGCCAGTTACCCAGCCGTTCTCCAGGTATCACCAGTGCCGAACTGGTGTGGCGCCTGCGCGATGTCGGCTTCAACGTCAGCAAACGCACGGTGGAACGGGACCTCAACGAACTGTCGCTGATCTTTCCGCTGGACCGCAATGACAAAAGCATTCCGTTTGGCTGGCACTGGTCGGCGAACGTTGCTGGCGAGTTGCGGGGCAATTTCGATTTGCAGGGATTTTTGCGTGGTGATTCGCTTCAGCCTGGGCAAGGTGCAGGAATCGAGATGCAAGCCTGGGTCAGCGATCCATTGGCCAAGCAGTTGCGTGAAGCGCCGTTGAGCGTGGACATGCAATTGACGGCACTGGACCAGGGGCATCGGCTGCGTGCCACGGTGGAAGACGGCGGGCCATTGCGCTGGTGGGTGCTGAGCCAGGGCGACGCCGTGGTGATCGAAGAACCGCCGGCACTGCGCGAAGAGATCGCCAGGACCTTGAGCAATGCGGCGGCACAGTACAATTAGTCGCTTGTGCCGGCCTCTTCGCGGGTAAACCCGCTCCTACAGGTACGGCGCAGCATTCAAGCCTGCGCTAAGAGGCCGGCACAGGAAAACTAACGCTGCATCCCCCACCGCCGAACGGTCAACCGCTCCAGGGTATTGAACACCAACCCCTCGACCAGCAGACCAATCAGGATCACCACCGCCAACCCGGCAAACACTTTGTCGGTATACAGCTCGTTGCGGTTCTGGAAGATGTACCAACCCAGCCCGCCCTTGCCGCTGCTGGCGCCGAACACCAGTTCGGCGGCAATCAGGGTGCGCCAGGCGAACGCCCAGCCGATCTTCAGCCCCGAGAGGATCGACGGCAACGCGGCAGGTACCAGGATGTGCAGGACCAGGCGCAGCCCTTTCAGGCCGTAATTGCGCCCCGCCATGCGCAAGGTTTCCGACACCCCGAGAAAACCCGCATAGGTGTTCAGTGCCAGCGCCCACAGCACCGAATGCACCAGCACGAAGATCAGGCTGTTGTCACCCAGCCCGAACCACAGCAACGCCAACGGCAGCAGGGCTATCGCCGGCAACGGGTTGAACATCGAGGTCAGGGTACCGAGCAGATCGCGACCAAGCTGGGTCGACACTGCCAGGCTGGTGAGGCCGAAGGCCAGCACGATGCCCAGCAGGTAACCCTTGAGCAGGATCACCAGCGACACGCCGACCTTGGCCGGCAGTTCGCCACTGAGCAGGCCGTCCCACAGTGCCGCAGCCGTCTGCAGGAAGGTCGGCAGCAGCAGGTCGTTGCCCTGGTAGCGGGCGATCGCTTCCCACAAGGCGGCGATCACCACCAGGATCACCGCCTTGCGCAGCCAGCCGTGCTGCCACAGGCGTTGGGCCAAGGGTAGATTGCGTTCCACAGGCACACTGAGCAAAGGCTCCAGCTGCACCTCGTATTCCTGGCGTACAGGTGTAGGGGTCATGGCTGAAGCTCCTCAGTAGGCGATGCGGATGTCGTTGAAGCCCAGGTCATCGGCCGGCTCAGGGGCTTCGGCCTCGTCGAACAGCAAGCGATGGATGCGCCGCGCACTGGCCTGGAAGTCTGCAGCGCCGAGGCTGCCAAGGTCGTACTGGTGGCTGTGCACCTCCGCTCGCACCCGGCCCGGGTGGGGCGACAGCAGCAGGATGCGGTTGCCGACCACCAGCGCCTCCTCGATGGAATGGGTGACGAACAGCAAGGTGAAACGCACTTCCTCCCACAGCAGCAGCAACTCTTCCTGCATCTTGCGACGGGTCAGCGCATCCAGCGCGGCGAACGGCTCGTCCATCAGCAGGATCTTCGGCTGGGTCGCCAGCGCCCGGGCGATCGCCACGCGTGCCTTCATCCCGCCCGACAGCATGTGCGGGTAGACATCGGCAAAGGCGGCCAAGCCGACCTTGTCCAGGTAATGCAAGGCCCGCTCCTCGGCCTCGGCGCGCTTGAGCTGGCCGGACACCAGCAGCGGGAACATGATGTTCTCTTTCACCGTCTTCCATGGCGGCAGCTGGTCGAACTCCTGGAACACCACGATGCGGTCAGGGCCGGGGCCGTTGACCGGTTGGCCCTGCAGCAGGATCTGCCCTTCCTGGGGAGCGATGAAACCGGCCACGGCCTTGAGCAAGGTGGACTTGCCGCAGCCTGACGGGCCCAGCAGGACAAAGCGGTCAGCGCGGTCGACTTCGAAGCTGACCTGGTGGGTGGCCCGCACCACGCGCTGCGCGGTGCGGTATTCGAGGCTCAGGTTGTCCACCTTGAGCAACGGGGGTGTAGCGACACGGCTCAGGTTGCTGGCCGTGTGGCCTGGCAATGGGGCGGTCATGGTCGGTCAGCTCCCTTGCAGCGGGCGTTCATCCTGGAAGAAGTAGTCCTTCCACGATGCCGGCTTGTGCTTGATGGCGCCAACCCGATACAGGAACTCGGCCAGCTTGTAGGTGTTCTTCGGCGTGACGGTGAACTCGTACTGCGGGTTGTCGATCAGCTTGATCAGCGCGTCGCGGTCGATCTTGGCCTTGGTCACGCGGATGTAGGTATCCGCTGCAGCGGCCTTGTCGTTCTGGGCGAAGTCCGCCGCCTCGGCCAGTGCGTCGACGAAGGCCTTGTAGGTCTTGGGGTTGTCGTTGCGGAATTTCTCGGTGGCGAACAGCAGGGTCGGCGAGTTGGGGCCGAGCAGGTCATAGCTGTTGAGCACCACATGCACGTTCTTGTTGGCCAGCGCCTGGTCCTGGAACGGCGGGTTGGAGAAGTGCCCGTTCAGTTCGGTACCGCCGGCCAGCAGCGCGGCGGTGGCATCCGGGTGCGGCACGGCCAGGGTGTACTTGTCGAGGCGGTTGTATTCCTTGTCGCCCCACTGCTGGGCGGCGGCGTATTGCAGGAAGCGGGACTGCACCGAAACACCTACAGCAGGTACCGCAATCCGGTCCTTGTCGGAAATGTCGGCAATGGTCTTCACGTTCGGGTTGCTACTGACCAGGTAGTACGGGAAGTTGCCCAATGAGGCCACGGCCTTGACGTTCTGCCGGTCCTTGGTACGGTCCCACACGGTCAGCAGCGGGCCGACCCCGGCACCGGCGATGTCCACCGAACCGGACAGCAGCGCGTCGTTGATCGCCGAGCCGCCGGACAGCTGGGCCCAGTCGACCTCGATGTCGATGCCCTGCTGCTTGCCGTGCTTCTCGATCAGGTGCTGGTCACGCACCACGTTGAGCAGCAGGTAGACGATGCCGAACTGCTCGGCGATGCGGATCTTGCCTTCGGCTTGTGCCACGGCGGGGGCCGCCAGGCTGCCGACGACCAGGCTGGCGCCCAGGCCGATGCTTGCCGCCAGGCGGCTGATGGATTTGCGCATGATGAATTCCTCAGTCGTCAGAACGGGGCATCGCCCTGGATGGTGGTGCGGAACAGTTTGCGGCGCAGGTGCGCGGGGCAACCGGTGGCCAGGTGGATCAGTGAACGGTTATCCCAGAACACCAGGTCATGGGGCTGCCACTGGTGGCGGTAGATGTTCTGTTCGAGCACGCTCAGCGCGTACAGCTGTTGCAGCACGTCGCGGCTTTCATCCTCCGGCAGGCCGACGATGCGGGTAGTGAAGCCTTCGCTGACGAACAGTGCCTTGCGGCCGTTTTCCGGGTGGGTACGCACCACCGGGTGGATGACTTCCTTCACCTGCGCGAGCTGCTCGGCGGTCAAGGTCGGGCGCCAGTTGCCTTCGAATTTGGTTTCGGCGTAACGGGCGGTGTAGGAGTGAGCGGCACTGCGGCCCTCGACCACTTTGCGCAGAGCTTCGGGTACCGCATCCCAGGCTTTGTGCATGTCAGCGAACAGGGTGTCGCCGCCTTCGCTGGGAAGCTCCTGGGCATGCAGCATGGAGCCGAGGCTCGGCAGCTCCTTGTACGACAGGTCCGAGTGCCAGAACTTGCCGGCATCGCCGAGGCCGATATTCTGACCGTTCTCGATGATGTTGGAGACGATCAGGATTTCCGGGTGGCCGGCGAGCAGAAACTGCTTGAGCACATGGATCTGCAACTCGCCAAAGCGGCGGCTGAAGGCAATCTGTTGTTCCGGGCTGATGCGCTGGTCACGGAACACCAGCACATGGTGGTCGAGGTGGGCGCGATGAATTCGGGTGAAATCCTCGGCGGTAACCGGCTTGGCCAGGTCCAGGCCAATGATCTCGGCGCCGACGGCACCAGAGAACGGGCGGATTTCGAAGGTTTGCGACTGGGCGCTGTCGATGGACGACAAGGCGTTCGAGGCGGCTGGCATGTGTCACTCCCACGCAGTGCGCGACTTCAATGGCGCGCAACGATCAGAAACGCACGGGGATTACCCGTGTGGGTTCAAGTCGTGCGGCGCATCGATTGGTCGACGGGTACGCAGTGGGAGCGACTATAAATGCATAAGAAGAATAATTTAAATATCTTTAATGAATAAAGATATGAAGGGTTGTTGTGCCTGATTTTGGTGCTCGAACCATGCACTGCCCTTGTAGGCGCGACACAAGGCCGCTCCTACAGGGGCGCGCGCCTGCGTCGGGCTATCGCTCGCGCAAGGCCTCGTCACGGGCCTTCATGATCGGCTTGAGCAGGTAGCTCATGATGGTTTTCTTGCCGGTCATGATGTCTACCGTGGCGACCATCCCGGGGATGATCAGCAGCGGCTTCTGGTCGGTGCCCAGGTGGCTCTTGTCGGTGCGCAGCTTGATCAGGTAGTAAGTGGTCTTCTTGTCTTCGTCGGTGATGGTGTCGGCGCCGATCTGTTCAAGCTTGGCCTTCAGCCCACCGTAGATGGTGTAGTCATAGGCGCTGAACTTGATGGTCGCTTCCTGCCCCGGGTGAAGGAAGGCGATGTCCTTGGGCAGGATCTTCGCCTCGATCACCAGCGTATCGTCCAGCGGCACGATCTCGATGATGTCGCTGCCCGGCTGGATTACACCACCAATTGTGTTGACCAACAGCTGCTTGACGATGCCGCGCACCGGCGAAGTGACCAGGGTACGGTTGACGCGGTCGTCCAGCGCCTTGCTGGTAGCGGTGGCCTTGTTCAGCTCGGTGCGGGCTTCGTTAAGCTTGGTCAGGGCCTCGCTGCGGAACTTGCCGCGGGTCTCTTCGATCTTGCTCTCGACTTCCTTGATGGCCGCTTCCGCACGCGGGATGGCCAGCGCCGTGGACTCCATCTGGCCACGGGTTTCCACCTCGGAGCGACGCAGGCGCAGCACCTCTACCTGGGAGACCGCGCCCTGGGCCACCAGCGGCTCGGACATGCCGATCTCCTGGCGCAGCAACTGCAAACTGTTGGCGTACTGGGCGCGCTTGGAGGTGAACTCCCGCAGCTCCTGTTGCTTCTGCACCAACTGCTGTTGCAGGCCAGCCAGTTCGTCCTGCAACTGCTGGCGGCGGCTCTGGTACAGCGACTGTTCGTTCGCCGCCTGGCTGGGCGCGGCCTTGCGCAGTTCTTCGTCGATTTTCAGCGGGCGGTCCTCAACCTCGGCACTCAGACGCTCGACACGCAGGGCCATGGCCAGGCGGTCGGCTTCGGTTTCACCGACATTGGAGGCAAAACGGGTCTCGTCCAGGCGCAGCAGCGGTTGGCCAATCTCGACCACCTGCCCTTCCTTGGCGAAGATCTCGGCGACGATGCCGCCTTCGAGGTTCTGCACCTTCTGCACCTTGGACGAGGGAATGGCCTTGCCCTCGCCACGGGTGACTTCGTCGATGGGCGCGAAGCTGGCCCAGACGATCAGGAACAGGAAGAACGCGATTACGCCCCAGATGGTCAGACGCACGACGCGCGGGGCGTCTTCGATGAGCGCTTTGTTGACCTCGGGCAGCGGCTGCCCGTGCAGCGAGTCGGAGCCCTTGAAATAGCGGCGCAGGTTGTCCTTGAACTGTCCGATATCGAGCTTATGCAACACTGATCTGCCCCTTCTTCAGTGCATCCATGACGGAAGCTTTAGGGCCATCGGCAACCACCTGGCCGCGGTCGATGACGATCAGCCGGTCGACCAGGGTCAGCAGCGAGGCCCGGTGGGTCACCAGCAGCAC